>CANRCT010000012.1 GCA_947629175.1 uncultured Muribaculaceae bacterium
TCATATTCTCAACATAGGAAAATTTTGGTTCATCTGTAAGTTCCAACCAGACAATTTGTGGTTTATTGAAATCGTCCCAATAGCTGATGCTATCCTGAGTTTCAAACCATTTGTTAGAGGTCTTTTTCCGTGCTTTCTCGTCACCTGCTCCAACGCGAATGCGATGGCCTGCTATTTCTATGAATTGTCCCGTCTGAGCAAGCTTTTGATAGCAGTAATCAGCAAGATAATTGTCGGCTACCCAATCCAAACCTGCTTCACGGAGCATAGGCTCGGCAAAAGAGAGCAGATGGGACTTGACGGATGGATATTGTTCGATGTCGTAATTTCTCGCCGGGAAAGTGGCGATTAGCCATAGGTTCGCCCAGTCGTAGCCGTAACGCTTGATGTCACGGCCACGAAGAATGGGTCGAATTAATTCCTCAGTACGTTGCCGTTCTTCCGATGTTTGACATTTACTCAGGATCTCATCTCTTTTTTCGGTGGAAATGATGAACGCTTCATTGTATCCTGTAAGAACACCACGATATATGTTTATATCCCAATCCTTGAGAGGCACACCTACGGCTTCGATTTTGCGTTTGATGCTCTGCTCGATGGGCGAGAGGATTACCCACGAGTCGGAGGTGGCGAAATCGGTGGCAACGGCGTTGTGCCGCACGAAATCGCTCAAATTTTTGAGGATATCTTTGTGCTGTTTACTCCCGGAGACTGCTTGTGTCTCGTGACGATTGCCATCCTTTGAGAATAGTAGTATATTGGTGTCGACCGTTGCGCTGTCGAACACTTGGATGCCTCCGAAATCGAGCAACAGTTTGGGGTTAGTTTTCTTAGCAAGAAACTGACGTAGGTCTTTGCCATATCCGGCTCTCATCCATTTGTTGGATGTGATGTAGCACAGATGACCTCCATTCTTCAGCATACGCCACCCTTGCTCATAGAATAGGCAATATATATCGCCGGTGCGGGCAAATGATTCAAACTTACACCCTTCATAGAGCTTCGCAAGTGAGCCACCATTGCCTTGAAGCTGAATGTAAGGAGGATTACCGATTACAATGTCGAACCCCCCATTTTCAAATACATCGGTAAACCATGTGTGCCAAAGGAAGAAATCCGAGTTCTCCGATGGATCCGTTCCTGTGGGAAGTATAATCTCTTTATCAAGTAGCTGACGACGCACATTATTGATTATATCGTTGAATAGTCGGGCGCGTTTGGCATGATCGGATGTTCCATAATAAGATTTTAAATCCGACACAAGAATCTCGCGATCCGGATCATCTGAGTCAAACAATGACGCATGTGAATTCACTTTGGTCATATCGGCAAGGGTTATGCCATTATAGCTTTCCAACAACGAGTTGCCCTGCATGATTTTGAAATGAAGGTTAGGAAGTGGTTGTGGCTCTTTCTCATCCACCACCATTGCCAGCCAGAAGCGAAGACGTGCAATATCAACCGCACCTTTCTCAATGTCAACGCCATAAATACTCTTCTCCATGATATGACGTTTGATAAGCGTACGGTCTGAGTCGGGTTTCAACGCGATGAATATACGTGAAAGAAGATTGACGAGACCCATAGGGAATGCCCCAGAGCCAATGGCCGGGTCACAAATCTTAACATCGACAAGCTTGCGCAGCAGTTTCATCCTTTGTTCAGGAGTCAGAATCTCAGGATCAATTGTTTCGATAAACTTTCGGATAAGGGGATGTGCTTTCTTCTCGTAGCCATTATTGAGATAGGCTATGAGTGATTCGCGGCACATATAATCAACGATTTCTTTCGGAGTATAGAATGCCCCTTTGTCTTTATTGTCTTCAAGAAGGTTCTCAAAGATACGTCCCAGCATCTCAGGGTCAATGCCGATTTCTGCGTCTTCTGTGTCGTTTTCATCGATAGTGAAGTTATAGCTATCGAGAAAGCCGAATAATTTTTCGAAATACGAGGCAGGAAAAACGCATCTCTCCGGGTCAACATCATCTTTTTCAAAAAGACCACCGTTAAGATATGGTATATTCTCGCTGCCAGGGAGATCTCTTGATGAGGAGGGACGCAGCTCCGGCTTGGTATTCAGCAAATCAAAAAACAATGGCTCCAGAACACCATCAAGGAAATTATCTTTTTTATCGGAGTTGACGAAAAGGTCGTGCATATAGTTCTTGTTGCCGGCCATCCAACCTTTACGCTGGAGGAAGTAGAGGAACACAATGCGGCCAAACATCTTCTTGATATAGTCACGTACATGTTTTTCATCGGAGTTAAATGTGTCAACAAACAATTTGCTTTCCTCCGATTGCTTTTTCTCAACCCATTTACCTTTCTCCTTTACATACCGTTTGCCTGTGATGTACTGCACAAAATCAGCATAAAGCTCGCGGTATTCATCGAAGAATTGTTTGCTCAGTGCATCTACCGAGAATGCATCCCGGAGGTTTGTAAAGTCGATTCCTTTTGTCTGTAATGTCAAGAATCGTTCAGCGGGAGTATGATATTGCATTGTAGGGTCTCCGAAAACGTAAGAATAGCGCTTCGGTGTTGTTGCGGCATCCTTTATGTCGCAAATAAACGAAAGACGCCAGTTCTCGGAATCATCATATACCACAAGGGCGGCATCAAATTCTCCATAGGACGCATTAATGAATTTCTTTACGAGATTGCGCAACCCCACACGACGGTTTGTTACACTACCATCAAGTACATCATATCTGAACAAGCCAATTGAATAACCATCAGGCGTGTCTATTGAACCGAGAAAATATCCCTGCAACTTTTCTTCCGGGTCTGAAATCGGCTGAGGATTGACTCGCAGACGATTTGCGTGGAAGAAATTAATCAGCAATTCCTGCCATGTCTCAGCGGAGAACGGCGATTTGAATATTTCCTTTAGCGTTGTCTTATTATATGATGCCATGATGTGGGTCAGATGAATGTTTCGGAGATTATGATTTTAGGGTCACTTACATCCTTTTTAACGGAATCGCTTGTTATATTAGTGTGATATTCATCAACTAATTTACTTATAGCCTTTTGTAACTTGTACTCAGATTCACGGATTTTAATTCGGTCATTTTTGTATTCCTGCGATATTGTTTTCAACTCCCTCGGAAGCTGGGAATATGTGCCCTGACCAAGATAACCACGCAGAATTTTCACATTAGCGGTTATGATAGGGTCGGTAAACACCTGTAAAAGCGTTCTTAGGAATTTATCTGCCACTTGAGCGGTTTTGTCGAGGGTCGCGACATCCACCTTTGCCTCATCGTGAACCTCGATGACAGTCTGACGGTATTTTTCCAATGCTCGATTTACCTGACTGTAATGCGAATCGTCTTCTGGGATGGGAGTCGCTTGCTCATCCGGTCGTGCCTTTAGATAACCTACTGCTGTCAGGAAGTCAATAGGCTCAGGATTCCCTGCACCAACAAGATAAAATTCGGTTTTCACCTCCGAGGATACAAACACGATGGTTTTACCATGGTGTTTGCCGGTATCATGACCGACGCGGCTTTTTAGTGGTAACGCTTTGATTTTGTGATAGAGGTCACGGTCATTGTTGTATAAGTCTCGCAGCTCACGGAGTAATGCGATTTTCTTGTCAATGCTATCTCTCACGTTGCTGTCAAACAGTTTGAACTCTTTTACAATCTCCTCCCTCGAATAAATCTGGGCATCCTCTCCATAAGCCGAGTGAAAACTCTGTAGCTTAATCAGCGCGTTCTTGTAAAGCTGAATTTCCTTATCCCCCTGCTGAGATGGATAGAACATGAAGTTGTAGATGTTAGGAGCAACAGATCCAATTCGGTTTACACGTCCAATACGCTGCATCAGACGAGAGGCATTCCAAGGAGAGTCATAGTTCACAATCACATTAGAACGATGTAGATTCACGCCTTCAGCCAAAACATCAGAAGTAAGAATGATGTTAAAATCATTCTTCTGCTCTTCCGCCGACACATTCGCGTCGAAATTGGCTTTGACCTGACCTTTCTTTTTATTGCGGTTTGATGCGGTGATCAACAACACATCGTCTCTCCCCATAGTATTATGAAGATAATCGTACAGGAATTTAATCGTATCCACACTCTCGGAGAATACCACCAGTTTCCCTGTCGGGTTTATGTCTGACGATAGGAGAGTGTTTTGCAGACTATTGATAAACAGTTCCAGTTTAGGGTCATCGGAGACTTGTGACCATTCATCGTTGAGTTTTTTGAGTATGTTCCTATCCTTCTTAAGCATTTCAATAAACTCGGGCTGGAAATCGGAAGCATGATAGAGAATGTCATCTTTGCTATATCCTTTTTCCATCGCAAGTTCAAGAATCTCGTCAAGTTCCATATCCTTTGCCTGTAACGCTTTCACGTTTAGCTCCGGGGCAATGATGACCTTATCCTGCTCAAACATCTTTATCATGTCAGATGTGATGCGCAGTAAAGTAGCCAACGACTTCTTGAAAGCATGGAAACTGCTCTCAAGTCGTTTTACCATGTGAACCTTGTATATACCTGCAAGACTCTGGCTTATTTGTTTTGCTCGGGGATAACGGTCTCTAAACTCCGGATTGAGAAATTCTATGGCTCGATAACGTGCATAGCCAACATGCTCAAGATTCTCTTCATCAGTAAGTGCCGACAGCGTTGCATAGAATTTTTCACTTAGAGAATCGCCTAATTGGTAGGTCAGTTCATTCGGAGGAAGTATATGTGGGAAAATTATACCTTGATCTTCAAGGTCATGGCAATAATCCGGATCGTTGAGGATATTATTGCGGGTGCGACGGATTGTCACCTTGTCGATTACCTCATCGCGTATTGACGCATATATCTTTTCAACATCAGCAGTAACATCCCGTCTGGCGCGTTCCCTCATTAGCTTCTTGTAATCCGATATTTTGGGAACAAAGAATGCTTTCAGATTTGGAACGCCATCAATAGTACATTGCTGACTGTCTTGAAACAAAAGCAACTGATTCAAGAGGTCTTCCGGTCTGTTGTTTAGGGGCGTGGCAGAAAGAAGCATCACTTTTTTACGTGATGATTTCAACAATCCTTGATTAGAGCAAGGTGCTTTACATATTTTTTGCAGCTCATCATATTTTCCGGAGAGGTCTGACCGGAATCCGTGAGCCTCATCAACGATGATAAGGTCAAACTCCTCTTTGTCTTTGTATTGGTCTTTGCCCTCCAGGATTTTCTTTAAGCTGCCATTCGTTATGAACTGGGCTTTCTTGCTGATGCCAAATAATTTGAATGTACTACGCCAGTTTTCTTCAAGTGCCGGAGGGTAAATAACAAGTATATTGGTGTTTTTACCATTAGCTTCGATGAATCTTTTGGCAATCATTGTGGCAATCATCGTTTTGCCAAGACCTACGACATCTGAAAGGAATAATCCGTTATGCTGAAGTAGCATTTGATAACCTTGGATTACCGCATCTTTCTGATATTTCAGTTCTTTTACTCCGTCGGGAAGCTGTATAGTAAAATCATCTTCTACTTGATCACCGAAAGCCTCAATAAGAACCTTGATATACAATTCATATGGTGTCGGTTGATAACCGAGATAGGTCTGTTTTTTATATGCGCTTATATCATCGGCTGTTATGGCTATTGCCTCATTCCAAAGCATATCAAATTGCTCATGGCAGTAGTTTACATCATCGAAATCCTTCATTGCCACGTTCAACTCGTACCGTGGAGCGACAGTTATTCCTAATCCGGATTCCGAGATATTAGACGAACCCATAATCACCCAACCGTCTGAGTTGGGAGTATGTGTTTGGGGCAAACACAGATAAAACTTGGCATGGAGGTTTTTTGACGGATGAATCCTCATTTGCAGTCGCCCGGAAACAAGATCTTCGCACATTTGCAATATACCTCTTTCAACCTCAGGTAAATAATGGGCGTTTACAATATCTTCCGCAAAGTCAGTACTAAATATTTCACGAGCCTTATCCTCATTCTCCAACATCAATAATGCCTTGTTATGCTTCCTAAAGATATTATCAATGTTGATGCCTACCAGTATTTTTATCTCTGGCACATCGCCAAGTTCTTCTCTAAGTTTGAAGTAACCTGATGACCGAAAGAATCCGACTACTGCAAGGAATCGGTCAAAAGAAGCCATTTCTGACGCTATACCTTTTAATTTAAGGAATAGGGTATTAGATGGTGTATTATTGAAGAACTTAGTGCTCATATAAAAATAATAAAACTCCGGGGCAGTTATCTGAGGGCTGACCGAGCCTGTAACGACTGCTTAGGAGCTTCAATAATGGTTGGTTTTGGTGGCATCGCTGCCTTTGGTGTTAAACCGTTCCGGTCATATTCAGAATTTTGAGGTTACTATATTGCAAAATTAGCGATTATTTCTGAGATAGCAATCGAATATGCTAAGAAACATAAGGCTGAGAGCTGATTAGAAGAGGTAAAAAGTGAAAACGCCGCCGAGGTATGTTTCCCTCGGTGGCGTTGTGGTTAGTGTAGTTTGGGCCCTTGTCGGCGGCGTTTGGCTTTTTGTTCTTCACGATAGCGGTGAAGTGCCTCTTCTATGGTAAGTCCGGGATGGCGGCTCAGCCACAGTTTGAAATCATCAGGCAAAGCACCTCCATTAGCAAAACCTTCTTGCGTCTGCGAGGCTCCTGAGGATGGAACTTGGGATAACCGAGTGCCATAGTTTTGCGACTGGGATGCAGTTTGCCCGTCTAAGTCCGGATTCGATGAATAGACTCCCGGAGTCATGCGCTGTGGGTTGAATTGTATCCACACAGTAGGCATAGCTCCCTGGCATCCGTCAACTCGGACAGCTTTCCCCGCAACATAATCATTAATCTGTTGTGTCGTAAACCGCACGCCTTTGTATGATGCGATAGGCACGATGGAGCCATCTGCATACATCCATTGAGACTGAGGATGTAACGGTTTGTTGTTGGCAAGATGCTTGGAAATATTGCCCAGACTGAATCGCCGGTCAATCTTTGATGCGGCGAAACGTTTGCCTTTTCGGGTGTACCATAGACCCTGCAATTCGCCGGTGCCGCGCTTATATTTGTATTCTATGCCAACTCCAGCCGCTTTTAAGCGGGTCTCGAATTGCTCGAAAGTATGGACGGATTTATCCTTCCATACCGAGTCAACGGCGTTGAAAATCTCATATCGTATCTTTTCCGTGCCACGCAGTTTATTGACATTAGTCTGCCGCTTGTCCTCGGAAATGTGCAGTCCGTATTCCTTTGTCAAGTCAAGACAGACAGCCCTGTTGCGGCTGAAATCATTTTTATCGGAAATGGTTTCGGCGTGGTTATCTATTCGGCTGAACACGATATGACAGTGTGGATAATCCTTGTCGAGATGGCGGACAATGATGTATGGAGTATCCACGATGCCCATTTTCTTCATATATTTTTGGGCAATCTCTACCATAATCCGGTCATCAACTTTATCCTTGTCGTTGGCATGGAAGTTCAGGGAAATATGTCCTACCGGATTTTTCAAGTCCGGATTCAAGGCGAGATTATCCTCAAAAGAAGCGATAATTCCACTCCGCCCCTCAATAGTAGATACATCTTTATAGTCGATAAGACGCCATTCTTTGCATGGAGAACCGTCGGGATTGTCCTTCTTTCTGCGGGTGACGTAATCGACGCAACCACCAAAACTGCCGCCTTTTGTTATCTTGCCCATCATACGCTGTCGGGTGTATTTCGATAGATTTTTATCAGTGAAAGAACAAAATCCTTGCACTGAATTATCTCTCTGTATGTACGGACAATCTGGTCATCCGAGGCACCACTTTTTAGAATGGCACCAACAAATTTTGCCGTGCGGTTGAGATTTTCGGCGATTCCCTGAAGGTCGCGGATTGCCTTGACATCTCTTGGCGTGAGCCTTTCCACGACTTTGCAATGCAGTGCCGACTGCCGGATATATTCCGAGCGGTTGAGCCCTGCCATGAGAGCTTTGTCCATCATTACCTGATACTGGTCGATGTCGAATTTCACCGGCACCATGATGGACTTTCTTTCATCAGCCGGGAGTTTGGGACGTCCTTTAGCGGGACGTAAATTGGATTTCTTCATTGGAAATTCTGTTTGAGGTTTGTGACCATCGGGAGCGGAGGGGAGCGAGTCGTTTGAGGATTACTTGTAATACGAAAACATAAACTCGCTCCCTCCAATTCCGAACCCTATCGATAGTTTCGAGATGCACGAAACTACGAGGACTATTTAGCGGTCAAATAGGTTAATATCTCCATGTGAATATTCATGTGTATGAATATGTGTATGTATATAGTTGCAATCACGCATTCAGAGTTTGCGCCAGATTTCGATGTCCGGGGAGTATGCCCGCAGGTGGTCGTCGAGGACGGCGTTGATGTAGCTGGCGACGGTTGTGCCACGCTCGCCGAGGATGCGGGCGATGCGTTCAAGTTGCTCCCAGATGTCGTCCTCGATATTGACCGGGTGACGGTTCACCAGCTTTGCCGGAGTAAGGAATGTAGCCTTGAACTCGGCGAAGTCCGATTTGCGCTGCTGCTTGCCGATGCGCTGTTGCTTCGGCGGCTCGGTCGTTTCGATTACGGATGTTGCTTCGGTTGCCGTCTGCTCGTTGCCGAACAGATTTTCATTGGCAACGGCGTTGACAGTGGCGGTGCTGTTAACAGCATTGTCGCTGTTTACTGCGGGATTGAGGTTGGTAGAGTTATCGGGTTGCATAATAATTTGGGGGTTAGAGGTTGATACTTGGATTTCGGGTGCATCGGTCAACTCTGTTGACTTGGATGCGGTGGTTGAAGGTGTTTTTGTGGTTTTCATTGTTTTGGTGGTGTTGAGGTTTTGTTGATTGCATCAGTATCCGGGTTATACCGTTCAACAGACACGAGGGTGAGTTGCAGGTCATCAATTAGTTTCTGCAACATCGGGTTACGGCGTATCATAGTTTGCAGCACGGCTTGGTCAGGCTCGATTTGCAGGAGGTAGTCTGCTATGTCAAGTCCCGCTTTTCGCTCGTCGTCGGTGGCAACTTCTTCAAGGTAGTTGAAGATACTTGCCTCGATACCGAGATTGCAAAGCAAACTCAGTTTCTGTCGCCATTGGTCGGTCGCGCCTATATCGGGATACAGGATTACCTGACGGCCTCGGAGAACACAGAGTGCGTCGGAATTAAAGCAACCGTTTTTACCGCCGGATGCGAGCCAAACATATTCGGGCAGATAATAAGCTGCCACAAGTGCCGTCTTTTCGCTCTCGACAATGGCAACCGGCTTGCCCCTGTTCATCGGCAACAGGTGTTCGCCGAAAAAGCACTGACGCAGATTGAACTCGGGCAACTTCAACAGCGAATGAACCCATGTGACATGGTTGAACGGGTGCTTGACACGTTTGCCGCTGTCTGCATCATAGAGCATGACTTTCCCGGTACGAACACTGCCATTGATGTCGGTCTGCCAGAATACGCATGACCCCGGCCAGTGCTTCGATGTACCTACGCGATAATCTTTCATCAGCCTAAGGGCTTCCTCGGCTCCGAACTTGGAGTGGAGGAACAGATAGAGGTTGTTCTTCTCATATCCGTGCAGAGTCTGTGCAACAGTCTCTGCCGCGATGAACGATGTCGGCTTTCGCTGCTCGGTCTGCTTGGCTCGCCATGCTGACGGAGCTGTGAAATCAGAGTGCAAGGGCTTAGCCTCCGGATTACGCTCAAAATATTCCTTCGGTGTCAGGTGGTAGCCGCAGCTCTGCTCATGGTCGCATCTGCCAACATCATCAGGAAACGAGATTTGTTTCTCAGTGTCGATATATCGGCTGAAGCAACGCTTCTTATGACAGGCAGGGCAACAGTATCGGCTTCCAACTCCCTTATAGGGCTGGAGAATGAATCGGTGTGCGTTCATAGATTCTCAAAGATTTTGCTTGCATTTTCTGCGTAACCCGCATTTTGTCGGTTCAAAATGCGGAAAATGCAGAAAGCGCAGGTGTCAGAGTTTGGAATAATGTCCATGTTTCTCACGCTGGAAATAGGTGCCTAATGAGACTGACCGTTTGAGAAAGTCCTGAAACGTGCGTCCCGGCATACCGTTCTCTTTTGCCACGGCTATCCCTTCCTCGGTCGTGAAACAGTCGGGCAGAGCGGCGATTATGGCTCTCTGCTGCTCGGTCAGCGACATTTCGCTGATGATGCCATGCACTTTTCTGGCGGTCGCCTTGAAATAATCCACAAGCGATATGGCGTTCTCGACGGAAAGGATGTCTATGTTCGTTCTGTCGGCTTCTCCGCAGGCCCACCGAGCCATCTGCAATATCAGGCAGAAACGTATGGCATGGAAATCGAACTTGTTGTAAACGCCTTTCAGCGCATCACAGTCCTCGCGGTTACATTCCTCGGTGTTCTGACGCTGCCATTCGTAGAGCCTTGCTTTCGCGTCCGGCGCAAAGGGTAGGATATTGGCTATGACATTGCCGTCGGAATCTGTTTCGTATGGAATAGCGACGAGCCTTTCTATTATCTCCGCCCATGCCGCTTCTATGTCGAAAGTCGGCTCCTTGTCGCTCCACGGCTGTTTGTCCTGATTATGGGGCATGACGAACAGCAGACGGTCGATAAAACCGTTTGATGAGCGGCTGCCCTGTGCCAATTCGTTGAGTATGCCGTTCTGGATAGTTCCTACCACCGAGATAAAGGGGCGGCTGATATAGACCGAGTTCTTTACCCCCTTGCGGTCGGAAAACGACGGATTGGCATTGAACAGCTTTAGCCAGTATTCTTCATCGGAGCCTTTGTTGTATCGGTTGAAGCTCTTGAACCAGCCCGCAAGTTCGTCATTCCACATGGCTATCCCTCTCAGATTCTGTGAGTGGATTAGCAGCATGGCTTCGGGAGTGGCATCGGAAATCAGGAACCGTTTGCATACCGGTGCAACGGGATGAGGCTCGCTGCGTTCCTTCATGGGCAGTTCGCGCTGACGCTCGTATTCCTCACACGCCTTGATGTAGGCACGGGTCGCGGCACCGTCCAATTCGGAGAATGGTCGTATGGCAAAGTTCAGCGGATGCGACTTGCACGCTCCCGGTCTGCCGACAAGAGCCATGAACAGAATCGCGCTCTCATCCCATTTCCCTTTGAGCCGGGCGAAATGGGTGTTGCCGATACCGAGACCGACAGCCACAAGCATAGCCCCTGCAAGATAATCCACCGGATATCCGTAACAGTCGTTAGCCTCCCTGACGATTCTCTGAATTTTCATCGGCAATGCGCCAAGCGGAAAATCCCCGCCCCGGACTTTTACACTCATATCAACGGCCTTGCCGAGTACGAGCATCGGGTCAACAGATTTCTCCATAGGCTAACGGCGATAAGTTGATTTGCCACGAGTGCCACGGCTGATCTCCGCTTCCATCTCGGCAAAGGAGAGGACGGATGACTGACGCTTGTTCTCCGTTACATGGGTCACGAGTTCGCTTTCGACGAAGCGCCACTCTTTTTCGCCCGGAACTTTGTAGGCCGGCAGTTTTCCTTCTTTGGCGAGGCGATAGATTGTGGACTTTGCCTTGCCGAGAATTTCACAGGCTTTTTCGATGCTTATGAATTTTGCGTTTGACTTAGGGTTGTTTCTCTCGGAGGCGAGTTGAGCGCGAAGTTCCCTCACCTCATCGGCCAGTTCTCTTACGAGGCTGACCAGCGATGACACTGCACCCGGCAGTTCATCGAATGTGATTACATTGTTCAACATATAAGCTGGCGAACCCACTTTAATGTGAATTCGCCAGCAAAGTACGGAAGTGTTTAAATGGTGGAATTGAGCACCGGAATCTGTACCATTCCCACCGTCAGTCCACCATATCACCACCCGGTGTCATAGCCATATCTGTCAGGCTCTTCAACTATTTCATCACCAGGATTATAAGGATCAAGACCCATATCCATCATAGCAGCTTCCATCGCGCTCATTGCCCTTTGGGGTTTCTTGGGAGATTTAGATACCTTTTTAGGCTTTGACTGCTGTTTTTGGGGAACGGATTTTGTGGTAACATCTTCGGTGGGCGTTTCCACCTCAGCGTTTTCATCAGGAATTTTGAAGCTGCCAATATTCTTATCAATTTTTATTCTGCCTTGCGTCCCGTTGCAGGTCAGCTTTCTCTCGATGGTGCAGACTTCAACATCCTTGAATGTATAAGGGAACGCCTGTTTAAGAAAATGTGCTGTATGCAGATTATATTTATTGAACGGCTTGGCTATATTCCAGCCAAAGTGCATCATATCGGATGTGGTAAGTTCAGCCGGGAGCTGAATTGCCATGTCCTCTGAAAAATCAGGTACGCCGGAGGTATGGATAAACTCAGTCACGATATTGATAATTCTCTCCACGACATCCTTGTCAACGAATGGAGACATCGTATAACCGACATAGAGAATTACATTCGCCTCTTTTTCATAGGCTCTGTCCTCTTGTCGTTTCTTTGCTTCCTCGCGCCGGCCTTCGTAGTCTATGACGATTTTCTTCGGTGTCGGAGTCTCAATCTTGACTATACCGTTCTGTGGTGCCGTCTCGGGTGTGATAGGCGATTGTGGTTGTTGAATCGGGACCGGAGCCGGAGGTGCGTCAGTGATTTCTTCCGGGATGGATACAGGTTCAATCTTTTCCGGTTCACGTTGTTTGAAACCGAGCCATTTGAACAGCTTTTCAAAACATTTTACTAATGCCGTGCCAAGAGTACGGGAAATAAACTCTTGGAAAGCGAGATACAGCAGAGCGAATACAACAAAAACACCGAGAAAGATAAGATTGGCGTTAAAGCCACTCATTCCTCTGATGTCGATTGCATATTGGCGGGCAACTGCGGCGAGAATCAGGGCAGCTATGCCTATCCAAAGCCATATCTGCCAGTGGTCGGGGAGGTGTCCGTTTTTCATTCAGGGTTTAATTATTGTAAAAATTTCATCAGTTTTTATAACGAACACAGCCCCAATGATGTTCACCGGGAAAATTAAGTGCCACTCAAAATCAATGAAATGGCACTCAAAATAAATTTGTGGAGATTATGATTGCTCGGATTCTCCGATGGGATAATGTTTTAGCTCATATTTCCTTACAATCTCGGAAACTTTAATTAGTTCAACGGCGTCTGGGCTATCTGATGGAGTATCATCAGATACAAGAGGCAACAATTCCTCAATTCGAGCAAGAGCAGATTCATATTGCTGTTGGCTGATTTCCATTTTGCTTAAGTTTTATGGTACAAAGTTAAGCCTAATCTTGAAAATATCAGTCATTTTAATCCTATTTCAGCGAAATAACCTGAGATGCCTCTCGCGCACGCTCATCCACGACTTTTGCGTAGATTTGGGTATTCTTGACGCTCTTATGGGTCACATTCGGCTAATAGTGAGAATGTCAACACCGTTGGCTGCAAGGAGCGTGGCGAAACTGTGGCGCATCGTGTGGAAAGTGATGCGTCGGGTTAATCCGGCAGACTTTATCCACTCTTTCAGAGGATGGTTGACCATGTGGCGTTTCAGACCTTTGAAAACAAGGCCTTCTGAACGCTCTCCGCACAGAGCCAGTGTTTCATCACTGATGGGGAGATTCGTTTCTTCTTCCGTTTTCTCGGTGCAGAGACGGATTAGATAGCCTCCGTCCTGACCCATCTGGATATGTTTCCATGAGAGTTGCAGGATGTCGCTGATTCGTAGCCCTGTCATGCAACTGAACAGCACAGCTTGTTTGAGTACGGGTATCTTGCAGGGAGTGGCGACAAGCTGCTTGACTTCTGCGAGTGTAAGAAACTCCTTCTTGACCTCCTTCCACTCAATTTTTTCCAGAAAGTCATTGAGATTTTCGCGGATATATTTCTCCTGATAGGTGATTTTCAGCAGAGCGCGGAATGTTGACCAGTAGCCCGCAGCAGAATTGTGGGATATTGGCCCTTTGCCATTGTTGCGCTGACGCTGGGCGGAGAGAAGATATGTGCGGAAGCCATTGCAGAAATCCACCGTAAGATCGCCGAAAGTGCATTTGCCCTTGCAATAGATAGTGAAGTGGCGCAGAACGCAATCCCATTTCTGGTATTTCTGACGGCACTTCTGCTTGAAGTAGGCGAGGAAGTCCATGCGCAGCTTCTCTTTGTCGAGGAAGTCAAACTGTTCGTTGAGAAGTTGCTCGAAGCGGCGACAACGGATAGCTTCTGCCTTTTCCTCCATAGAGGCGTTGAACTGTTTTTCGCGCTCGTTTTTGGGCGAGGCGTAGATATAGATGCCGAGGGTTTCACGGCGGCTCATCTGGTTGGTATGGGGATTACGGATGGCAGGATAGAAATCGAGATAGAGCGAGATGCGTCCACCCGATATAGCCTTCTTGCGAAGGAAAACTTTGGTGCATGTATTCATGTGCGTTGTGAATTAAAAGATTTGATGCGAAGGTAGGAAGTGTTCAAACAGTGGACTCAGACACCCGGTTTTGTGGCATTTCCACCCATAGTCCACCACAAATCCACCGCATCATATCGTGGGTGGAGCAAACAGATTATCAAGCTCTTGCTTGGATATTTTTATGATTCTGCCAACCTTAACCTTACTTATGCAATAGGTCTTGATATAATGGTAAAGTTGGTCGCGGGTCATGCTGTATTTTGCCATTGCCTCCTGCATGGTGTAGGTGTCCGGCTCATTGACGGCAACACCTTTGGCTTTGTCGAAATGCCATTTTGAATATCTCGCCTCGCATCCGACTTTCTTTTTGGGAATACGCTCCTTTGACACGAGACTATAGATTGCCGAGAGCGTCATGCCATAACGCTCCTGTATCTCCGCTGCCGTGTACCAATCGGAAATATCTTCTTTGGGTGCTGACTTGGCAAAGAATCGGTCGATATGAGGTTTGCTCCAGAGCGTTTTGCCTCGCTGGATAAATTTCGGAAAGTTGTTTTCTTTCGCCGCCTTGAATAACCATGAGTTACTGATGCCAAATTTCTCCAGCACTTCTTTCGTGGTATAGAACTCCGTTATCGGCTGTTTCTCTTTTGCCGGACGCAACTGGTATAGGTGCGAACCATCGAAAAGAGCATTAAGGCTCTCCCTGCTGATAAGTGTTTTGCCCTTGAACTGGAAACAAGGGATAGAGTTTGCGGCGAGATAATTGTAGATTGAAGCCCGGCATACACCGAGGAGTCTGGCGCATTGTGCCGGAGTGATGAACAGGCGTTTGTCATCGCTCATTTGTGGCGATGATGCCTTGGCTTGTTCCCGCTCGACATGCTCCTTGCGCTTCGCGTCCTTGTAGGCGTGTTCCGCGCATCTTTTACAGCAATAGCGGGTCGTGCATTTTCTCGCTGTGAACGTGCTGCCACACCATTCACAGGTCTTCGTAATTTCGATTGTGCTGCTCATTTTACGCTGTTATTTCTGTTAATATTCTGTTAAAAGTGTCTAACCGCGTCTATTGGAGTCTAAGGGTGTCTAAATCCTCTACTACCTCGCTGACGTGATAGCCCCGATTGGCTCACGAGATACAATCGGGATACAAAAATGGGCGTAAAATCGAGCAGAAACGGTTAAAACCGAGTAATGCGACAACAAAAATGGCACCCCGTAAAGAGTGCCATACTAACAGATTATGCTAAATTGTAATCGTTTCTAACTATATAGTCATTTCCCGATACAAAACCTGGAGAAGATGGTGGAGAGGATTTCGGGGGTGGTGATCTGGCCGGTGATTTCGCCGAGGTGGTGGAGGGTCTGGCGGAGATCTTCGGCGACGAGTACGCCGGGGAGGTCGGCGGTCAGTCCGGCGATCATGCGGTCAATTGATGCTGAGGCCTGCACGAGGGCTTCGTAGTGGCGTGCGTTGCTGACCACTATGTCGTTGGCGGCGGGGATGTCGGTCAGCTCCAGCAGACACTGGCGCAGAAGGTCAATACCAGTCCCGGTCAGAGCGCTGATCTCCACTACGGATGCCTCGGGGGTAATCTCGGCTACGGCTTTGCGGTGGGCTTCGATTGCACTGAATCCATTTCCGGCGTCCGCGGATGCAAATGTATGGCGCATGGTCTTGCCGTCGGCAATTACGTCGGAAGTTTCGGGCAAAGGTTGCATTCCGCCCGCGTCATCCGTGTATGCTAACGACCGGAAATCATTATATCCGGCCCTACAATGGCCCCCCCCCGCGTCAGCCGCAATTCCGCCCTCTCCCAGGGCGCTGGCGTCGCTCTTGTTGAGGGCGGCAATCACCGCGGTGTCAGCCTCTCGTTCATGCTCTATGCGGCGCATGATCGCGATCGTCTGGTCGAGCGGGGCAGTAGTGTCGACTACGGCTATCGCTATCCGGGCGCGTCGCAGCGCCTTGACCGATCGCTCTATGCCGAGCGCCTCTATGGCGTCGTCGGTGGCGCGTATGCCGGCCGTGTCTACGAGCCGGAACTCTATGCCGCCGATCTGCATGGTGTCTTCAATCGTATCGCGGGTGGTGCCGGGGATGTCGCTGACTATCGCGCGGTCCTCTTCGAGGAGCGCATTGATGAGTGTCGACTTTCCGGCGTTGGGATTGCCTACTATGGCTACCGGAACGCCCTCCTTGATGGCTTTGCCGGTGGTAAACGACGCCGCGAGCCGGTCGACTTCGCTTTTTACGTTGCCGGCGATCTCAAGCAGGCGCGCCCGCGATGCGAACTCCACGTCCTCTTCCGAGAAATCGAGCTCCAGCTCGAGAAGCGCCGATAGATCCACGAGCTGAGCCCGCAGTTCGCCCAGTCGCCGCGAAATGTCGCCACGCATCTGCTGTGCGGCTATCCGGTGGCTCTCGCGCGTGGTCGAGGCTATGACGTCGGCCACGGCTTCGGCCTCGGCCAGATCCATTTTGCCGTTGGCGAATGCCCGGCGAGTGAATTCGCCCGGTTGCGCCAGACGGCAGCCGGCGTCGATCAGCAGCCGCAGCGTCTCGCGCTGTATCCATGTGGAGCCGTGCACCGACAGCTCCACCGTGTCTTCTCCGGTGAAAGAGTGCGGGCCGCGCATCACCATGGCCAGGGCCGTGTCGACCGTCTCGCCGCTCTGCCGGTCGACGATGTCGCCGAGCGTGGCTTGTCGCGCGGCCGTTTTAGCGAGATCCTTGCCGTTCCATATCTGCCCGACGGCCTCCACGGCCTGCGGACCACTCACTCTCACCACCGCGATGCCTCCGCATCCTGCCGGAGTGGAGATGGCGCAGATTGTATCGTTTTCAGTCATTTTTTAGGTCTGATATTGCTCCAGTAGGGGAAGTCGCATTCCGCTTCCGCTTTCTCCTCGATCTCGTCGGGAAGCCATGCGAAAAAGTCGTGTCCGGTCAATCGCTCCACCTCGTCGATGCTGACTGCCGCACGCTGCATGCCCCCTTCGACGCGTCCGTTTTCCATAATGAAGCCGATGCCTCTCACCGGGTCGGTGTAGGGCGATAGCACTACTTTGAAGAAGCGCTCCGGCACGGCCACACGGCTGTCGCCTATGTATTCCCTGATCGAGTCGGTCAGCACCGGTCCGCACACTATCAGTATCGCGCTGTCGGCCCTGGCCCACTGTCGGCACTTCTCTTCGAGGCGTTTCCAGGCGCCGGTGTTGAGGCTCTTCATCTGCGGGCATATGTTGGTGAGATAGAACGTGTGGCGCATCGCCTCCTCGCTCCATTTCATGTCGCCGGCCGGGGCCATGTGCCCGCGGTCGTAGCCCGAATAGCTGTAGTCCCACGGCTCGGCGCACCCTTCCACGCTCTCGTCGGCCATGAATTTGTCATAACGTCCGGCGTGGCCCGATGTCTCGTCGGCGGTCAGCTCCCAGCTGACCCAGTTGGGCACATGCATCCGCGGGTTGAACGACAGGATCATACCTTCATAGGCCACATCGACGCCAGGCAGCTGCGGATTGGTCACCACAGCGAGCATCTCCTCGGCGCTCGCAGTTGCGATCGGTCGGTCGGAGCGCTCGGCGCCGATCTCCTCGCGGGTGGCGTTGGCCTCGTCGCGGGCTCTGATTGCCGAGGCGAACCATATTGCGCCTATCGCCACTATCATCACAGTGAGCCACTGCGCGCTGCGGCGGCTGGTCTTCTTTTTGCGTCTTGTCATAGTCGGATATATAGTGGCGGCAAAGTTACGCATAAATCGCCGCTTATTTATCATTCGCGGGCATTTTTCCCCTGTAGGATCGTGACAACCGGAAGGCTTATGCCGGGTAGCATGTGTTGATGCGTGGGTGTAGAACGGCTGGAGACAGATGTGCATGTGCCGGGTGACGAATAGCGATATTTACGTTAAAAAGAATTAAATATAGCGATAAATGCTTGCGGAGTAGTGCTCGGTTTCTTAATTTAGCGAAAAAATCTACCTTAAACGCGAACGTATTTATTCATCACTGCGTTTCGCGAAATTATTGCTTACCGAATGGATTTCTACAGGGATTATGATGCACAGCGAGCCCAAGACGCAGCTTTTGAGAGGGTAGTTTCTACCCCCCCCCATTCGATAACGCCCTTATTAACAGATGATTGTGCCCCGGTTGAGGCTCTTTTGCTTTCGGGATCGGAAGCCGGCCGCATGTATAGCGTCCCGGAGCATCCCTTGCCGCGGGGCATGCCTCCCGCGCGTGCGTCGACGTAAGGCCGACCTCCTCTCTCCGGCAACCGATCATTCCAATCAGTTATTAACAATTATACAGGGATAAAAGTGAAAATATATAAATCGATCATCGCCCTTATCGCGATGACACTCCTCATGTTATGGCCGCCACTCCCCGCCCAGGCGCAAACCCCGAAGACTGCTACTTTTACCTACGATGATGCTAGTACAGTAACAAGTCGGGTCCTTACATCTTCGGATGGAGTAAAAATGACAATACAAGCTAAACGAAATAATTCTATTGCTGGTGCTACAAAATCGGGTAAGTGCTACTTTAAAATTTCAAGATCTTCCGGCGCAACACCAACATATGCTTATAGTTTCTCATTGGGTGAAGGAAAACGAATAAAATCAATTAAGTTTGCTGGTCAACCATTGTATGGTGTGAAAAATTCAAACCCTTTGAGTAATTCATCAACTGGGTTCCGGTTTTGGGAGTCGCTAACATCCACTTCTAAATCGACTGAATATATATATGATTCCACTTCAGATAAGACGAATTCAGGCTATTTGGAATCATGTGTTATTAATGCGACTCCGACATATGGCAGCACAAAACCGCTTGTTCTTGACATCGGTACTGGTGTGACAGAAAGTTCCCTGACATTCTATTCTTTCGAAGTTACTTACTTTGTCGACGACGGGACGCTTCCCAAAGAAAACGAAGTGACTTACGGTATTGACTATGCCACCCCGATAGAATACACCAAAGTAGAGAACCCGACGGAGGCTGACTGGACTACGGCTAAAGGTTTTGCGCCAATAGCCATCGACGGCGCCAAAGTGTTGGTGCGCCTCGGCAAGACTGTGACCACTTTCACCGCTCCCACTCCGGCAAAGCCTGCCACCGTGATCATCGATCCGGCCAAAGGTCTCATCGGTGCGACTGCCGGAACCTCTTTCTTCACGAAACTGACCACCTCGGATGACGACCAGTTCTATAAGGTCGCATACCTCTACAACTATAAGACCCCGACTTTTGCAAACGGGTATCAGACCGTGGCTGCCAATCTCACTCTTCCTGCCGGCGCGGCGACTGCAACCGCGCCTAATATAGTCAGCTCCAAACAGGATCGCAATAATTTCATTACGGCGGCCAATGCCACTTACACCGTTAAAACTTCAGGTCTGAAGGATATTTTCACAGGCACAGAAAACGCTGCATTGGCCGACGGCAACGAAATGTGCGTGGCTTTCGATGGCATTCGCGTAAGCTATGTGTCGAAAGACGCGGCTGAGATACCGCCGTTGGCTCCGGTCGTAACAATTCCCGGTGACGCCAAACCTGCCGGTGATCACAAGTATAAGACACTCGGCGACTTCGATGTGACTGTGGGCAAAAACACAAAAGAAACTTATACCGATATCGCTTTCAAATATCGTTTCGGTGATGGCGAGTTCGAAGATGTTCCTGCCGGAGGGAAGATAGCCATAACCGGGGACTGCGTGCTTGATGTCAAGGCCGTGTCGGCCGAGCATGGAGAGTCGGGCGTAGTAAGTTACTCCTTTGACAAACTGGAAAATATAGTCAACGTCGCCAATGCTGACGCGCTCAAAGGACTTGAAGCCAAGACTCTCGTACGACTCAACTGTCCGCTGCAGATCCTGGCATCGGGTCAGTTCAAGACAAATACCAATGATTTCTATATCCTGACCCACGATCCCGAATATAAGTCGGTGCCTCTCGTGGTCCGCGGCTCGACGGTTGTGCCAGGCAATGGCTATCAGCCCGGAACCGATCAAAACATTGCTAATCAGAACTTCCTGCCTGCGGGAGGGGTGCTCGGCACGCTGGAGTTTGAAAACGGACGTCCGGTGATCGTGCTGAGAGATGACTCGAAAGGTATCGACAACTTCAGCCTTTGCTATGACGGAAATGCTTTGAAATATTCAGACAATTACGATGGTGGCAAAGTGGCACCGGCCGGCAAGAACTATGTACGGTTCACTTATATCCACAACCGCCGCAAAGATATCTCCCCTGAGGACTTCGGCAGCGCGATCAATATCGACGTTACGTTTTATGCCTCGACGGGTAAATTTACGGTGACCAATACCGGAGCGGACGGACAAGGCGGCGAGCCGAAAGTGCTTGATGTGCGCCAGTTGAGCGATGCAGGCGGATTTACAACGGCTGTAACCAATACGTATTCTACGGTTGGCAATCCGACGGCCGACGGCGAATACACCCTTTGTGGACTTGTCGGATATGACTACAATACAAAGTCATATTTCCTGTTGCCCCGCTTTATTGGCAAAGCGTTGCCGGAACTCACTATTGAGCCGGTGAACGACGATAATGCCAAATATACCAAATATGTCAGACCTAATGGCGATAATGCCGGTGAACTCTATCTGGAGATGACGGGCACGCAGTTCGGGTTGAAGCTCGGAGGCAGTAACAGCACCAATCAGTATTATTGTGTGGAGGCTGACATACCGGGCGGTTCTTCCGTAACTGATAAATACATACTTACTAACAAGGGAGAGCAAACGATGGAAGTGAAGGGCGCGACGATCCCTGCTGATGAGCCTTTCAAACTTTTGGTTTACCTGAACGGAGAGGGCGCTACATCGGCCATCGATCCGGAAACAAGATGCTTTACTCGGTGAGGATGTATCATCTCCACGTCTACAATGCCGTGGACGGCGCCGACGTGTACACCTCCATAGCGCAGCTGCTGCAGGACGCCAAGGAGCATCGCGAAACGATGAACCTGTACGTGCGGCTCACTTGCCCGAATATGGCCGTAGCGGCAGTCAAGGATAACCGTTCGGCGAATGAATCGGACTGGAACTGCTTGATCGTAAAGGATGTTACTCCTTTGGTCAACGGTGAGGAGAATCCAGATATCCCCTCGCTCCCGCTGGTGTTCAAGCAGGGCATAGGAAAATTCTCGTCGAGCTTTTTCCAATATTCCAATACGGTCGAGAAATACTATAAATATCCCCGTCCGGGCGAATATATCCAGGAGATGACCTTCAAGGTAAAGATTGATGCCAACGGCAACCTGACCGGCGACCTGACTAATTTCGACGCGCGTTACAAATCTTTCGCTGCTTCGGCCGAAACGCATTTCGGTTATAATCCGGAACTTCGCCCCGGCGAGCCTTGGTTCAAGAAGCATGTCGGCAAGATTACTCATATGGAAGATCTTCAGAAAGCCGAGGAAGCTGTGCTTTCCGCTGAGCAACTCGACAGGCTTGTGACTGTGGAGGGCGTGAAGATCGCAGCCGTGGAGGACCCTGCCGCGCAGCCCGAGGCTCAGAGTGACGGCGGCGGCATCGCCGCGCTGGCCGACGAGCCGGCACAGAAGACCTACGTGGCCAAGATGGCCAAGGACGTGCGTCTGGAGTGGAACATCTTCCCGTCGACCGACGAAAAGACCGTGGACCACACCATCATCGACAATATCGGCGATGACGCCACCTATACCCTCACCGGACTGGTGCGCGCCGACGCCGACGGCGGCCACTTTATCGAGGTGCTCGACCTCGACCCGGTGTTCGGCAAGAAGCTCGCAGTCTGTGACCATGAGCATCATGCCACCTATTATGACCAGGATATCGACGACGTGAAGCTCTCGCCCGAGCAGATAGGCACAGTAGTGGAGCTGACCGGAATGAAGCTTGCCGGCACCGAAGCCGACGGCTACACCACGGTGACACGCCAGCCAGTGAAGCTCAATTTCAGCAGTCTCGCCTCGAAGACCGACGGCTGGAACAATCAGGCCAAGGAAGCCGTGGAGGGTAATCTGCCCGTCAAACTGATGGGTACGCTGGCCGGCGCCGATGACGGTTCGGCTTACACGCTCAACGTGCTGACCTACGACAATCTCGCTTTCGACAAAGAGACCGAGGAGGGTCTGGAACTGACATTCGACGGGGTGACTTTCGACCCGGAGCGCACGGAGTTCTACTCCGTAGGCAAGCTCGGCTACGAGGCTCCGGAAGGCACGCACGTCTACTACACGATGGTCGACCCCGATGAAGCCACAAAGGATCTTGGCGAGGACGCCACCGACGAGGACAAGGCTGCCGCTATCACGGCGGCTCTTGAAAGCCGCGCCGAGACGCTGCTCGACAATGCCGAGGGCGTACGGGCCGACCGCACTGTATGGGTGCGCCTGACAGCGTGCACCCCCGGCGAAGCCCCGATCAAGGCCCGCGTGTTTGAGGTGAAGAAGGGCTCGACCGACGTCAACAAGATCGCCGAAGTGGTAGCCGCGCAGCCCGAGGGAGGCAAGGGCGTATACCACGTGCGTTCGCCCTGGCTCGTGACCGCTAAAGGGGCCGACCGCGTAATCGTGACTGACGGTACGATACATGCCGCTCTGGAGACGAACGCACAGAGCCCCGCGCTTCCCGCGGCCGGCAGCCATCTGGCCGACTTCGCCGTAGCGAAAGGATCCACGGCGATGCATCCCGACTATACGTATTCGTTCGATCTGGCCGGCAATGATCTGCAGCGCATAGTGATCGAGACTCCCGCCGAGCCGGTGAAGGCTCCCGCCGTGGAGAATGTGGCTGCTGTAAGCGCCGACGCCCATAAGGGTCATCTCTTGGGATTTACCGACGTGAAGCTCTCCGGCAATAAGACGGTCGGATTCAGTGTTACAGGCGTCGTGACATCAGGTGACGCCACCGCCGGCCTGAAGCTGAACAATGTGCTCGGCATATCGCTCGACCAGATGCTCGACGACAACGCCGAGGCAAAGTATCGTCTGACAGGCTACCTGATGCCGGCCGCAGATGGAGGTCTGGAGTTCTGGCCCGACGGAGTGATACGCCGCACGAAAATAGCCACAGTGCCGGTCATCACGCTCAGCGCCGATAAGAGCCTCCAGCCCGCTAAAGCCACCATCAGCTGCGCCGACGAGAGCCTGACGATAGAATACTCCATCGATGGCGGCAAGACCTGGATCCAGTATGCCGGCGAGATATCCCTGACCAAGAGCACTGAGCTCAAAGCCCGCGCCACGAAGGAGTATCTTGACAACAGCGACGAGGCTACGGCCACGTTCACGCTGCTCTACACCTCGGCCGCTCCCGCCGCCTCGTTTGAGGAGTCGGACGGCCTGACGAAGGTGACCCTCGGCAGCTCGGCCGAAGGCGCCGCAGCCGGCAGCTACAGGATCTACTATACGACCGACGGCAGCGAGCCCACCGAGGAGTCGACGCTCTACGCCGGCAAGCCGATCGAAGTGACGGCCCCCGACGTAGTGGTCAAGGCCATACTCATAGAAAACGCCGCCGAGGCAGTGGCGAGCGCCGTCAAGGAGTGGCCGGTGGCATTCACTCCGGCTCTGAGCGGCGACGTCACCATCACTGTCAGGGAGGAGGCGGGCAAGACCGTCATCACCATCAGCGGCCCCGGCACGATATCCTATACGCTCGACGGCGGCAAGACCTACGTGGAGTATAAGGATCCGATAGTCATAACCAACGACAGCCAGACCGAACTCCAGGGCACCATACGTGCTTTCGCCCAGGAGGACGGCAAACGTCCGGGAGCAATCAAGGAGGAATCTTACAAAGTGAGCGGTATCGGCAGCCTGTCGGCCGACAGCGCTGCAGGCGTGAGCGTTGAGGGCAATACGATCGTGGCGCCCGAAGGCTCGATGGTATTCGACATCACGGGTCGCCGCGTCGGTCTGACCGGACTGCGCCGCGGCATCTACATCGTACGCCTTCCCGACGGCAAGGCCGTGAAGGTAAGCGTACGCTGATATCGGAAATTAACATTACCTGTTTTTGTGTCGGGGGCCTCGCCGTGGTGGCGGAGCCCCCGATCTTTTAGTGCGCGCCGGCGCAATGCTATAATACCTAAAATAGCTACCATAGCTATCGCCCCGTTCAGCCGATCAAATGCATCTCTCAGATAATTAGGCTTATAGGATGAAACAAATACGTTTTCCATAAAATCCGGGGGCTATTTTACTGCGTTTTCCTATGAATCTGGTCGTCGAAAAACTGCGTTTTCCTGAAACGGGCGATGTGGGGAGGACCGGAAGGCGGGGACAAGACATAAGCATATAAAGTAAGACAGCGGCCGATAATCAAGGAGATTACCGGCTGCTGCCCGTACCCGGACCCGGGATATTGATATGAAAACGCATGAAAATGAATAGAACCATTCGCAATGGTTATCAGATAGTTATATGTGATTGGCCTTCTATTCATTTATAGCCGTTTTCGATATTTTTTGCCAAGTAGTACACTTTTAGTACACCACAGTTGTTATAGAACTGTTAATGACTCTTTAATGCAAATTTACGAATTACTTTTGAATGTGTAAATTTGTGGAAAAGAAAAGTTTACACTTATGGCAAATATCAAGACAAAGAACAAACAAAACCCTAAACTACAGCAGTCCGTACTGAGCGACGGACGGGCCAGCCTTTATCTTGAGTTTTACCTCGGGCGAACCGAAACTCCCGTCGTTGATGATGACGGCAACCCGGTGTATTATACCGAAGGTGCGATGAAAGGCAAACAAAAATACAAAATCAAGCATGACCGCCGAAAAGAAAATCTGAACCTATACATCTGGATTGCACCCCGTACTCAACAGGAGCGCATCCAGAACAAGAATACGTTGGCTCTTGCCGAGAAAATCCGATTTGAGAGAGAACAGCGTTTGCTTGAGGACCGGGAAGGCTACCGATTGAAGAAAGAGCGTATCGCCAACTTCCACGACTTCTTTCAAGAATACATAGACACATACACCAAAGCAGACAAGCGCATGATTGAAATGGCACATCGGCGTTTCCGTGCTTTTCTCAGCGAAACTCCGGCATATATGATGTATGACCGAATTATAAGACCTCAGCAACTGACTAAGGAAATGATGCTTTCCTTTGTGGAGTATCTGAAAGCTCACGGCAAAGGTGAAGGCCCACAATCAGTATTCCAGCGTTTCAAGAAAGTCATAGCTTATGCCGTTGAAAAGGAAATCTTGTCGAAGAACCCTTGCATGGGTATTACCATCAAGGTTGACGAAAAGACTTTGAAGAAAGAAATTCTTTCTCCCGAAGAGATAGAAAGATTGATGGCAACACATTACGCCAATGAAAATCCTGTTATACAACGAGCATTTCTCTTTAGCTTATTCTGCGGTTTACGTTGGTGTGATGTAAGCGATATAACTTTCCGAAATATTGATTACGCCAACAAACTTCTGATTTTTGAGCAGAACAAAACACGCGGGCACAGTTCGGCGAGTGGTGTGGTAATCCCTCTTAACGATGATATTCTATCTCTTGTAGGATACCCGGCGACAGAGGAAGAACGCGATAGTCTAATATTTCCGCTACCTTCTCATACCGCTTGCCTAAAGGCTGTGAAAAGATGGGTTAAAAGAGCTGGCATTAGTAAGCATATCACATGGCACTGCGCCCGACATAGTTTCGGGGTTAATTTGCTTAATCGCGGAGCGAATATAAAGACGGTATCAACCCTTTTAGGGCATAGCAGCTTACGGCATACGGAAAAATACACACGAGCTAATGACGACCTTATGGTGAAGGCTATAAACAGCCTCGGCAGTGTCAGCTATGCAAGCCCCGAATAACTTTCCACGGGATTGAGTGTTATATGGTTGTAGATGTGAGCTAAAAAGCTTAACTTTGCATACGGAATCGCAGTCAAAATAATTTTGATTGTGGATTTTAGTGGTCGGACATCGGGAGGGATACCCGGTGTCCTTTTCTATCCCGAAGCATACTTGCAATCAAGATTGCAAGATTTATCGTCTTTACAACTCTATATATCAGAAATTTGTTGTATCTTTGTAATCTAATAACAAACACAAGGAGTACAGACATGGCACGACCTATCAAAGAAACCCCAGTGTTAAGGGGCAAGGACGCTGAAAATTTTGCCAGAAGAATGGCAAATCCCGCTCCTGTCAGCAAGTCTGAAAAGGAAGCGGCAAGAAAGGCGTATGAGGCGTTCAAAGCCATAAGCACATTCCCTATGTAATTATGGACTTTGACAAATTCACCTTCCGGCAGATAGATGCCGATACACAAATAAAGTCATTCGATTGCGGCGATGCCGATTTGAATGACTTTTTATTTTCCGATGCCGTCAATTACTACAAGTCTATGATGGCGTTGACCTATCTGCTCGAAGACAACGAGGCGGATAAGACAGTTGCATATTACAGCCTGCTCAACGATAAGATTGTGTTCGACCCTGACGAGAAGAAGCTATGGAACCGACTTAACCGCCATGTAGCCAATTCAAAACGGCGCAAGGAATACCCGGCAGTCAAAATCGGTCGTCTTGCCATATCCAAAGATTACGCGGGTAAGCAGATAGGTCGTGCGATTCTATTGCAGGTGAAACACGTTTTCGCCACAATGCGTCGGAGTGCTTGTCGCTTCATCACGGTTGATGCATACGCTGCTGCCGTTCCTTTCTATGAGAAATGCGGATTCATGTTCCTTTCCGAGAAAGACAAGCACTCTACCACAAGGGCTATGTATTTTGACCTTATCAATTTTCCATAAAAACGCTAATTGAGACATAATAACCATATTAGTATTTTTGTAGTTATACATTTTTATGAATAATCGAATTAAATACGCAACCGACGTAGAACAAAGTAAAAAGCTATGTGAGTTTATTGATGTTCAGAGTTCTGATATGTATTGGGAAGTTTCTGAATCAAGAAACCTCTTAAAATATAAGAATACCCCTAAGTCAGATGGCAAAAATAAATGTATTCATGCATGGAGTTTGCCTGCTTTGATAAACTTATTGCCGTGGGAGTTATGTCAAGTAACTGATGCCAACGTTGACATTCAAGACGCTGTATGTGAAAAATATACTATGAGAATCATGTGTGAAAGGGGCGATCCTTATCGTAGTTATAAAGTGCTTTTTGCCAATAGAGAAGGGGATGTGTTATTTTCGCGAATTGGCATGACTCCTATTGATGCGGTATATTATGCAATATGCGGTTTAAGAGCTGAATATAATTGGAAATTCTAATAGCAAAAACCGTGTTATATAACGATTTGCCAATATTTAACTCCTTTGAGAAACAATTTGGGGATAGATTATTATCGCTTTTCCCAATCTTAAAGAAGATAAGTATCAAAACATTCTCAATGCAACAATATAAGAGTGCACAGGAAAATTATATTATTCAAATTAAAGAGCCTGAAAAGCAGCCACTCTCGTGTTTTATATATAATAATACAGGGGCTATTGAGGAAACTATTTGTGGTATAGTCATAAATGACGACTTGATAAATTCATTGAAGATACCTGAACATGAAATATATGCAGGGATTGCGCATGAGATTGGTCACATTCTTTACTTTTTTGCAGAAAATAAGGATGTGAATAAGGAAGAATTTTTTGCTGATTCCGTAGCTTGCAAATTGAACCTTAAGAATGAGATGTGCCAGCTTATTGAAAAGGTCTTAATGACAAACATTTATCCTCAATCTACAAAAAATCAACTACGGATAAGACAATTATTTTTGCAATGCTAAAATCAGGGTTTATAATACGAAGCTAACATATTATTTGCAAGTTTCCAAAATTTTTCGTATCTTAATATAGCAATCCGACAAGGGTATCAGTCATTTTCAGTCCGGCGACAGTCAAGCGCAGTCGCAAGGTGCTGAAAATTTGGATAATCCGTATCGGGATTGTACTTTCGTTGCGCCAAAAGGAGAAATGACCGCCGAAAAGAAAAAGCAGGACGCATGGCGGAATAACGCGGACAAAGCCGGACACTGCGAACCATCGCGGATTTCTCCTTGTTGAAAGTAACGGAGCAATGGCAGCCGACGTGCCGGGCACAATGATTAAAACCGCTATGATGATTGCAGCGGCATCAGTGTTCCCCCTCTGCCGACCGCACCCTTGTGAAAGGTGATTATCGCCGATATAATCAGGCATATTCAAGACCGTTATCAACGCGGAGAAATCCGCACACGATAACAGGCAGCCCCGTTATTGCCTTATATCCCGTGGCAAAAGCCGGGTATCAGAGCCGATATTTCAGTGGTTTTCGCCATTTTGCAAGCACACGGACGAGTGTCCGATATTAGTTTAACCGCCGACCGGCCTTATCCCTCCGGGTGTAGTCATGGGCTGGAAGGCACATATTAACCCTATTGACAACACCCCCACATCTGTATGATGACACCGCAAACGTTTTTAATCATTAAAAGCCCATGCCCAATGCGCTAAACAATCCCCAGACCACTCAAACATCCACAATCCGAATCAACATGACTGACTTTTTGCATCTCCCTTTGGTGGAAGTCCTCAAACTTCTCGTAAGGGGGTCGGTGGAGGAATATCTCGCCGAAAAGGAAGCCAACGCTTCCGCACGCGCCGTTACCACGGCAAACAACGAATGTGAATCTCTTGACATGAAGGGAGCTTTGGAGTTCCTCAACTCCAACGGCTACCCGATAAAGAAAGGACAGCTCTACAAGGAAACGAGCGCGGGAACCGTGCCGTTCCAGAAATTCGGCTCCAAGCTGCATTTCAGAAAATCCGAGCTGTTGCAGTGGGCGGAGGCGCGCCTCATCGACGGAAACGCCGTCGGTGTTCTCGTACCCGCCACAACAGGGAAAGGAGGGAGGCGATGAAAAAAGAAGAAACAGCCGCAGAAAAGACCTCCCGCAATTCCTTTCCCCTTGATGTTCTTCCGAGAAAGATGCGTGAAATCATAGACGAGGCGAACACGACCCTCGGATTTCCGAAAGACTATCTCGCCATGTCGATGCTGACGGCGGTTGCCGCCGCTGTCGGAAACACACACAACGTCGAACACATGGCAGGGTGGCAGGAATACTGTATTCTTTTCGTCGCCCTCGTAGGTCGTCCGGGAGCCAACAAGAGCCACCCGCTTAGCTTCGCCATGCAGCCGCTCATAGATTTCGACGCGGAGCAGTCGGCAATCTTCTCCGAGGCTATGAAACGCTATCTCGCGGCGATGGAGCTGCCGCCGAAAGAGAGAGCCGCCAACGGCTATGAAACGAACCCGACCGAACCGAGGCGCGTCCGCTTCACAATGCAGGATGTCACGCCGGAGGCAGTACACCGCATACTCTCGGAAAATCCGAGGGGGCTGTGCCTCTATGCCGACGAGCTTGCCGGGTGGTTCAAGAATTTCAACCGCTACAACAACGGCTCCGAATCGGAGTTCTGGATGTCGGTGTTCAACCACAAGGTAGCCATGTCCGACCGCAAGAGCAGCCAGAGCGGTGTGTTCATCCGCAATCCGTTCCTCTGCGTCATCGGCACAATCCAGCCCAAAGTGCTGGGCGAGCTTGCCGCAGGGAACCGCAATTCAAACGGTTTCACCGAGCGTTTTCTCTATGTGGTGCCGGACGACCAGACAAAGGCGAAATGGAACAGCGAGAGAAAATCGCCATCATTCGACATCGTTTCGGCGTGGCGTGAGGTTGTCGGCAGACTGACCGGGATTGTTCCTTCGACTGACAGCGGCGGTGACATACTGCCCGAAGATGTTCCGTTCTCGCCGGACGCACTCCAACGCCTCTATTCTTGGCAGAACGAATCGACCGAGCGGTGCAACGCCGAGGGGAGCGACACGCTCACGGCGATTGCGAGCAAACTCGAAATCTATGCCGTGCGGTTCTGCCTTCTGCTCGCCCTCTCCGACTGGGCGTGCGGGGCAAAAAAGAAAAAGACGATAGAGGCGGCGACTGTCGAGAGGGCTATCCGTCTTACGGAGTATTTCCGGGTAACGGCGACGATGGTGCAGGGCATCATCGGCGAGGACGCGCTGACCGATGTGCAGCTTGCCGTGATGTCGGAACTGCCCGCCACGTTCACCACCGCCGAGGGAGTTGCCATTGCCGGGAAATGCGGAATGGCGGAACGCACGTTCAAGAAATTCCTTCGCGACAGACGGGGCGTTTTCTTCACCCGTGATGCCTACGGCTCGTATTCCAAACTTTGAATTTACCCCATGCACACCTTGCACTTTTGCACACTCCCGACCGTGCAAGAGTGCAAGGAATGCACGGGGGTTATCCCTGAATTTGAAATGATGACAACAGAGTTTTTTCTCGGTGTACCACTATACTTATTACAGTGGTTTACCGCTCTGCAACCCTCATCTGGGGAGCAGTCCCATCCGTGCTGCCGCGCACGGAAATTACAGCCATGCGGGAAATTCCTTAGCATATTAGGGAATTTTTCGAGCCGCATATCGTTCCGATACGCTAAAAATATCCCCAATATGCCAAAGAGGTCATCCCCTTTGGAATCCCCGCGCCAACGAGGGCAGAGCCGGGCTTGCCCGGACTATGCCGAGTGCAGCCGGGGAAAGACCGTAGGTCAATCCCCGGAACGGCTTAACATGAAGCCGTACACCCCGATTGCTACGCAACAAAAACTCGTCCGCCTATGAGCTACGCAGTGTTACACATCATCAAGGCGAACTCGTCACTGAACTCGATAGCCAAGCATATCGAGCGCACCGCCCATCCCGAAAACGCGGACCCGGCGCGGACGCATCTCAACCGCTACAATCTGGTCGAATATCCCGACGGGATAACCGGGCTTGCGGCGGCTGTCGAACACCGCATAGCCAATGCCGGGATTACCCGAAAAATCTCCGACAGACAGGTCCGGTGCCTCAATCTGGTTATGACCTCCGACAACGAGGGGATGCAGAGAATCATCGACAGCGGCAAGCTCGACGAATGGATTGCCGACAACATAAAATGGGCGCGCGACACATTCGGCGGCGACAATGTTGTCGGTGCCGCACTGCACATGGACGAGCGCACTCCGCATCTTCACATCGCCGTCGTTCCGATAGTGACCGCCGAGAGAAAGAAGAAAGCGAGGGAGGCGACCGCAAAGAGGCGTTACCGCACTAAAGCCGCCAACCGTCCGAGACTGTGCGCCGACGACATAATGGAGCGTGGAAAGATGAGCCGCTATCAGGACATCTATGCCGAGGCTATGGAGAAATACGATCTGGAGCGTGGTATACGTGGTTCCGAGGCGCGCCACATCGGGCAGCACGAATATTACCGCGACTGCATGGTAAAGAAGAAAGGTCTTGAAGAAGACATCGGCAATCTCTCCATTGAGAAAAGAAAGCTCGACAAAGAGAAAAAATCTCTTGAGAGCAAGGTGGAGAGCCTTGAGTGTCGGACAACCGCCCTCGACTCCCGGAAGAAAATGCTCACGCAGGTTAACGAGGAAATACGGCAGCAGAACAATGAACTCTATTCCGAAAACACCCGGTTGACCGAGGCTAATTCTTCTCTCGTCGCCGAAAACAAATCGCTTGCCGATACCAACGCAGGACTGTCGGAGGAATCCGTCAGACTTGCGGAGCAACGGAAAGGACTTGCAGAGGATACCGACAAACTAACCGCCGAGAAAATGGCATACGAGGCACAGACTGACGAGGCGAGAAAAGAAGCCCGAAACGCCATCCGTGAGCGCGACGAGGCGAAAGCCGAGCGGGATGCACAACGCAAGGAACTCGGCAGCAACATCGCCAATATATTCACCGGGAGCAAGACCAAGAGGCTTGAAGCCGAGATTGTCAGAAAGGATAATGAAATCCGCGAGATGAAAGACCGTGCAGAGGCGCGGGAGCGGGATTTACACCGTGAAATATCCAATCTATCGGATAGCCTGAGACGGCAGAAAGAACATGAGGCAGATACCGTCCGCAGCTATGAATGGAAGATTGGTAACTTCGTCAAGTTCTTTCCCGATGCGGTTGCCATGCTTCCGGCGATAGAGGAATGTCAGGACGTGGGATTGAATGACAACTCCATAAAGGGGCTTCTCTCAATGAATGAATATGTCTTAAAGTCCGGCATGACACTCTATTATCCGTTCCAGCGGAGAGAAGTGGACGCTTCGGGCGCAAAGGTACAAATCAAGCGAGACCCCACGGACAACAAATTTCATCTTCATGTCAATGGCACCCGGATATTCCAATGGCTCAAAGACCAATGGCAACGGCTTACCCAGACGGTAAAGAGAGGATTCGGAATCAATTAATGTAAAAAAAGGGAGCTACAGGCTTTATGTCTATGGCTCCCTTTTATAATCTTATTATAATCTTATAATCGCCTTATAGTTATCTTTTCAATAGGCCTATCGCCTTATCAAGTTGTGAGTCAGTATTATTTAATAAATCTTCAATAGTGTACTCAACAACTATATCGGGGATTATACCTGTTTCAATGATACTTGAACCGTCTGGATTAAAATACGCCCATGTTGACAAACCATAACTATAACCGCCAGGCAAATCAAAGTAGCGTGGGTGTGAAATAACCCCAACAGTGTGTGAACCGACTATTTTAGCCAAACCGAGATTTTTCATAGTGACAGCAAAGTCTTCTGCTGCAGAACCTGTATATCCATCTGTAAGTATTATTACAGGACATTTTATTTTTAAGGAATCTGGAATTTGACTAAAATAACTTCCACCAGTCCTGACTACTTCCATAGCTGTTTCTGTGGCAAAATCTTTTAGTTGAGGTATTTGACTGCCATATTCTTGAAAAGCACTGTTAGCAACTCGGCATCTTATAATAAGTGCAGCGTTTTGGTCTTTATCCGCAGGAGCGATATAATCGAAAATTGCAGGATTCCAACACTCGTCAGTGCCGCCACGGTTACCGCGGATGTCAAAGATTACTCCTCTTGAATTTCGGAATGACGGCAGATTTTCGCTGAACACGTTGTTCACATCATCCGGTTTAGTGAAAGTAGCCATACGCATATAGGCTATATTGTCCGGCAGATTTTCTATATAAGCAACTCTTTTATCGAGTGTCTTCCCCCACTCATAGGATTCCAACGCCTGTGGCTCTACGCGCTTAAGGGTAAGTGTCTCAGTTTTATGTTTTGGCGTGATGAATTCCAATTTTACGTCCGAGCCTAAATCCCCATTTAGGAACATATCCAGCGATTTACGAAATTTCCATTCATTGTTAGCTGCTGACACATAGGGATATATGTTAGCCTCAAGGAAATCTGCAACTGACACATCATCAATTTTTACAAGTTGGCTACCGATGGGAATCTTCTTGATAAATTGTTTGCCAATATTCTTAACAAACACCTGATTGTCTAATCCGATAAATTGAATGGGAACAGTAGCGGAGGGAGCTTCTGCGAAAAAGCGAGTGTGAGCGTCACCGAACTGAGCAAGAAACTCGGTCATCAGTAGTGAAAAATCTTGTTCACTTTTGGCGTTCATTATCCTTGGTAAGAAAGTTTTAAACAAACTATCCGGATTAGCCTGTTCAAAATGTTGTGGGAACGCAAAGTTATCACGCACATTTCGCCAAACAGTTGATAGAATATACAACCTATCTTCGGGGCTTGTTTCTGCTTTTACGAGAGGAACAGCCAACAAACTGATGAGAAAACAAAAAAAGCTAAGTATTTTCTTCATATTTTATAAAGTCTCATTGGCTCTTTGAGAGTAGTAACAAAAGAAAACGTGAGCCAACTATGCCACGTCGTAGTTTGAAGGTCGTAGGAAACCATTTGCACAGATGTAACAATAGCAGCCCACGCTATGCGCGTGAGAACCACTATGCTATCCTTGTGCGGTTTTTGAATTTCCTACGTTCTCAAACTACAAGATAAGCATAACGCTTCTTATTTTTCCAAAATGTAGCGGACCGACCGCTGTCAATCCGATTACAAAGTTAGTGCTTTATTCTCAATGTAAGGCTATCTAACCTCTTGAATTATCAGCAAAAGAGCGAAAAAGAATCGAATTAAATAAAATGAACGGCTACTAAAAATTGCTAAACTATTCATTTGGAATGGCTCAATTTTCGCCGATAGTACACGTTTAGTACACGTTATAAAAGAAATAATGACTGATAATTAGATGATTATCAGTCATTATTTGTACCCGGACCCGGGATCGAACCGGGATGGATCGCTCCAACGGTGTTTGAGACCGTCGCGTCTACCGATTCCGCCATCCGGGCGTCGTGTCGCGCATTTATATGCGCTGTGAAACCGTCGGCAAAGTTACGCAAGTTTCGCCACTTGGCCAAAAAATCCGAAAAATTTCATCGGCAGTGACTGAAATAATGGTTAAATTTGCGGCTTGAACAAAAGTGCGTCCGGATTGAGTAAGATTTAAGTCGGAATAAGTGCAAGATCCGGTCAGACTTAAAAACATAAACCGAATTAGCAGTATGGAAAAAGAGAGCCGACATATCGGCACGATGTGCGTGCAGGAGGGGTGGAAACCGTCGAAAGGGGAGCCCCGCGTAGTGCCCGTTTACCAGAGCACAACTTTCAAATATGACGACAGCGAGCAGATGGCCCGGCTGTTTGATCTGGAGGACGCCGGATATTTCTACACGCGCCTGCAGAATCCCACCAACGATGCCGTGGCGGCCAAGATTGCCGCGCTCGAAGGTGGCGTAGGAGCCGTGCTGACTTCGAGCGGCCAGGCGGCCAACTTCTTCGCGGCATTCAATATATGCGAGGCCGGATCGCATATCGTCAGCTCGTCGGCAGTCTACGGCGGCACGTTCAATCTTTTCGCAGTCACGATGAAGAAGATGGGTATCGAGGTGACATTCGTCGATCCGAAAGCTTCGGAAGAGGAGTTGGCGGCGGCATTCAGGCCGGAGACCCGCATGATGTTCGGCGAGACGGTGTCGAATCCGTCGCTCGACGTGCTCGACATCGAGAAATTCGCCCGTGTAGCACATGCCCACGGCGTGCCGCTGATTGTCGACAATACATTCCCGACACCTGTCAACTGCCGTCCCTTTGAATGGGGAGCCGACATAGTGACCCATTCCACCACAAAATACATGGACGGACACGCCACGAGCGTGGGCGGGGCAGTGGTCGACAGCGGACGCTTCGACTGGGAGGCGCATGCCGACAAGTTCCCCGGCCTGACCACTCCCGACGAGTCATATCACGGCCTGACATATACGAAAACTTTCGGACCGATGGCCTATCTTACCAAACTGACGGCCCAGCTGATGCGTGATCTGGGCGCCACGCCGTCGCCCCACAACTCGTTCCTGCTCAACATCGGCCTTGAATCGCTACATCTGCGCATGCCGCGCCACTGCCAGAACGCCCTAAAGGTGGCCGCGTGGCTCGAACAGGAACCGCGGATCGCGTGGGTCAACTATGCCGATCTGCCTTCCAATCCGCAGCACGCGCTGGCCGAAAAATATATGCCGGGCGGAACGTGCGGAGTGATATCGTTCGGCGTCAAGGGTGACCGCGAGACCGCCATCCGCTTCATGGATGCGCTGAAATTCATCGCCATCGTCACTCATGTGGCCGATGCGCGCACGTGTGTGCTTCATCCTGCCAGCCATACCCACCGGCAGCTCTCCGACGAGCAGCTTGAGGCGGCCGGAGTGCGCCCCGACCTGATACGCCTGTCGGTAGGCATCGAGGATGCCGACGACATAATAGCCGATCTCCGTCAGGCTCTTGATCAGGCGTTGTAAAGATATCGCTTGATCGACCGCTTGGGGGTCTTCTCGAACTCGTTGGCTATAAGCTGTATGCGGTCGATGCGTTCGTAGGGGGCCACCAAGCGGTTGAGCTGCTGGGTCACCTTCTCCATGATTTCGGGGAGCATCGCAGCCGTCACTCCGCGGCGGTCCATCGCCTCGTAATCGGGATAGACGAGGGCTATCAGCCGCTTGCCGCGCTCCACCACGAGGCTTTCGGCCACGAAAGGCATATTGTTGAGCTTCGCTTCGATCTCTTCGGGGTAGATGTTCTGTCCGTTGGCCGATAGGATCATGGTCTTGTAGCGTCCCTTGATGAAGATCGTGCCGTCGGAGCTGACCGTGCCCATGTCGCCGGTATGGAGCCATCCCTCGCTGTCGAGCACAGCCTCCGTCGCCTCGGGATTCTTGTAATATCCCTTCATGACGTTCTGGCCGCGGACGCATATCTCGCCGGGGATTTCCGACGGACGGTCGCTGGTCACCTTCACCTCCATCACGGGCAGTATGCGTCCCGACGAGCCGGGTATGAAATCCTGCCATGGAGTATAGCTGATAAGGGGGCCGCACTCCGTCATGCCGTAACCCACAGTGAAACGGAATTTTATACGGTGGAGAAACTCCTCCACCTCATGATTGAGCGGAGCGCCGCCGGCTATCACCTCCTCGAAGGCGCCCCCGAATGCGTCGGTCAGCTTGGCGCGGATCTTGGAGTAGACCGTGCGGTTGAGGAGCGGCAGAGCCATAAGCCGTTTCATCGACGGCTTGGATATGACGGGCAATATCTGGTTGCGGTAGATTTTCTCCAGAATGAGCGGTACGCACAGGATAAGGTTGGGCCTCACTTCGCCGAGAGCTTTCAGAAGAGCCTTGGGCGAGGGAAGCTTGCCGAAAAGAGTGATGTGGGTGCCGACGGCGAGCGGCACGAGCATGTCGAACGCGCAGCCGTAGGCGTGGGCCAGCGGGAGGAACGACAGGCAGCGCGACTCCCGGTAGTGGAGCTTCGAGCGCATGCCGAACACCACGTTGCCCACCAGGTTGCTGTGGGTCAGCATCACCCCTTTGGAGAAGCCGGTGGTGCCTGAAGTATAGTTTATCTCCGCGATCGACTCCTTTGCCATTACGGGATAGTCGATATCGCTCCGGCCGAACCCTTTGGGGTAGCTGTTGGCGAATTCCTTCCGCAGCCGGCCTATCGCTCTGATGGCGCGGCCGGAATTATCGGGGTGTTCGGCAAGTACTTTTGCGTCGTCGAGGCTCATGGCCACTTTGATGCGGTGGAGCTTCTCGAATTCGATATTCTCCCATATCGAATCGCTGACGAAGAGCATCACGGAGTCGCTGTGGTTGATGATATGCTGCGCGTCCTGAACGTTGAAATCCTGCAGTATCGGTACGATCGCAGCCCCGTATGTGACGGTAGCCATATATGTGACGATCCATGATATGGTGTTTTTGCCGAGAAGCGCTATCTTGTCGCCCGGCTTTACTCCGCAGTCGCGGAAGAAAAGGTGAGTGCTGGCTATGCGTTCGGCAAGCTGTCCGTAAGTGAGCGCGTCGCCCGAAGTGTAGTCGCTTACAGCCGGCAGGTCCCAGTTGTCGCGGAAGCTGCGGGCATAAATCTGCAATAGGTTTTCGTCGTACATAGTTATGGCTGTCGGGTTTTATGGAGAGTTCCTGTGATAATTACAACGGCTCTGTTGCCATGATGGTTCGTTGCGCGTCAGCGTGACGTGAGCCGGTCAGTTGCTTTCCAGCCCTTCGAGGATGGAGCGGAGCTCCTCATCGGTGGCCGTGAGGCGTGTGCGGCATTCGCGCAGCAGCTCTGTGGCGCGTCGCGTGTAGGCGGTCAGGCGGTCGATGTCGCACGAATCGCTCTGCATGGTGCGCAATATGGAGTCGAGTTCGTTTATTGCCTGGGTATATGTCAGTTCGTTGACGGGTTTAGGCTGGTTTTCCATTGTAAGGCGTTCGATTTGATTATGTGATTGTGTTACTTGACTGTCGACATTACATGTCCGTCAGCCACTATTGTCTCTATTGTGGTTCCCGAAGGCATCTCTTCCACTGATTTCACAGCATGGCCCCCTATGCGGGTTATCGAATAACCGCGGCGCAGTGTGGCCATCGGCGACAGGGCGTCGAGCAGCGCGCCGGAAGCATCGATCTGCCGGCGCGAACGGTCGATGGCGTTGCGAGCCGCGGTGGCTATCTTTTCGCCTTTCGACGCGAGCCGGGCCGTCTCAGGGGCAGTGCGTGAGGTCGCGGCGCCCGCGAGCTGCAGGGCGCGTGAGGCGAGCCTCGACAGGCCGCGCTCTATGGCCGCTTTGGGCGCATGCGGAAGCTGGCCCTCGATATATGCGAGCTGCGCGCGGCAGCCGCTGATACGGTCGGTGACGCTCTGCAGTATTTCGGCTCCCGTGCGGCGCAGTGCGTCGAGAAGCGCCTGTGCCTGTCCTACGAGCCATTCGGCTGCAGCCGTCGGGGTCTTTACGCGCATAGCCGCCACGTAGTCGAGCACTGTAACGTCGCGCTCGTGGCCTATGCCTACGATCACCGGAAGCGGGAACTGCGCCACGTTGGCGGCCAGATCGTAGTTGTCGAATGATATCAGGTCGCTGGTGGCGCCTCCGCCGCGGATTATCACCACGCAGTCCCATTCCAGTTCGTCGGCGGCGATGCGTTCGAGAGCGCCGATGACTGACCGGGCGGTGTGTTCGCCCTGCATCACGGCTTCAAACAGTTTCACCCTGAAGCGGAACCGCTGCGTGTTGGCATACAGCTGATGACGGAAATCGCCGTAGCCGGCGGCGCCGCGTGCGGAGATCACGGCTATGTTAAGCGCTGGAGCCGGCCATGGGATACGCTTGTTCATCTCGGCGATCCCTTCGCGCGTCAGCCGCTGGAGTATCTCCCGGCGCCGACGCTCTACGTCGCCTACCGTATACGACGGATCCACGTCGCTTATCACCAGCGACATGCCGTAAGCGCTGTGAAAGTTGACGCTGCCGCGCACAAGCAGTTTCATCCCTGTGGCCATGCGCTGCCCTGTGACAGCCGCAAACTTGCATTGCAGGCCGCTGAGCTGCGACGCCCAGATGATCGCTCTCAGGCGCGCTGTGACGGCCCCTGTGGCTTCGTTTTTCTCTATCAGCTCCAGATAGCAGTGGCCGCCCGACGTGCGCATGTCGGAGGCCTCGGCCACGGTCCACACGTCGCGCAGCTCCGGCGTCGACAGCCGTCCGGATATGCGTGCTGTGAGCGCGCCAAGGCTTATGGCGCTTTCTTCTGGCGCTGATGATGCGAAGGCCGGAGCGGTCATTTCTTAAGGGTGAATTTTTTGCCGTCCCATTGATAATGCTGTTCGGGCAGCAGGCATGGAGCCACTATCTCATATAGGTCGGCCGACATGAACTGGCGTGTATTGTTGGTCAGTTTCAACACGGATGTCGACGGATCGTAGGTATAGCTTATGAGCAGAAAAGGCACGAGCGCCTCTACCTCGCCGATGTTCTCACGTCCTTTGTCGGTCAGCCATTGTTTCAGGGTGGGCCTGGTGAAGGCCGGCGCCGTGACGTCGGTCTGCCAGTCGGAGCTGTGTATGCTCATCTTGCTGTCGGGCGCCGGAGTGGCCACGGTGGAGATAAGCATCAGCAGCGTGTCGCCCTTGGCGGTTGGCAGAAGATCGATCTCATAGTCGGATGACCCGGTCATTCTGAGGCTGATGCGCATCGGATCCAGACTTGTGATGGCTGACTGGCCGTTCATGGCGTTGGCTGTGGTGTTGTTCATGCCGCTCGTGAAATAGTCGACCATGTCGAGCCGTGCATTGCGGTCGAGCAGAGGGAAGACCTGTCGCGGAGCGTCCACGAAAGCTTTTGCTGCCGTAAGGGTCTGTGCGCCGGCTGCCACGCATGCGCCGGCAACGGCGGCCGCGAGGGCGAGATGTCGTAGGATTTTCATCGGTTATTTTTTCTTGCGCGACGGCTTTTTGGTGCCTCCGCGGTTTTTCTTGAGGAAATATTCATAAGTGGTCTCGGGCTTCTCTTCGGCAAGCGCCGCGCGTTTCTTGCGAGCCGAAGCGCGTGCGTAGTCTTTGTCGGGATCGGCTATCTCGCTGTAGATGCGTTTGCCGCCGTATTCGGCTCCCGAGAGAGCACCTACCACGCGCCGAGCGTCGGCCTTAGGGACGTCGAAAAGCGAGTAGCCCGGCATGAGGTCGATGCGGCCTACGTCGACGCGTTTACCCTCCACTGTGTGGTTGAGCATGTCGATCAGGTTTCCGGCGTAGAATCCGTCGGCCTTTCCGGCGTTGACATATATCCGCGCCATACCGCGCTCGGCGGTGCGGCGATCCTTGTCCTGGTTGTTTTTAGGCCGTTCCTGTTTCTCGCGGTGAGGCTTCTCGTCGATGAAGTCGATTACCGGGGCGTCGCGGTAGTATTCGAGCAGACGATTGAATTCAAGCGACAGCACGCGCTTGAGCAGATCCTCCTGCGAGAGCCAGCCCAGCTTGCGGCTCACTCCGGGCATGTATTTATCGATCTCCCCGTCGTCGACCTTCACTTTCTCTATGCGGTCGGCCAGATTGTAGAGCTGCTTCTCGATGATATGCTCGGGGGTGGGCACCTCCTTGCGCTCGAATTTCTTGCCTATCTTCTTCTCGATCTCGCGCAGCTTCCCTTTCTCGCGCGAATGGATGATGGCTACCGACACACCGGTCTTTCCGGCGCGGCCGGTGCGGCCCGAGCGGTGGGTGTAGACGGCCGTGTCGTCGGGGAGTCCGTAGTTGATCACATGGGTCAGATCGTCGACATCAAGTCCGCGCGCGGCCACGTCGGTGGCGACGAGGAGCGACACCACGCGATCGCGGAACTTGCGCATCACTATGTCGCGCTGCTGCTGCGAGAGGTCGCCGTGGAGCGCCTCGGCGTTGTAGCCGTCGGCTATAAGCTTGTCGGCGATCTCCTGGGTGTCGCGGCGCGTGCGGCAGAATATGATGGCGTAGATGTTGGGCGAATTGTCGGCTATGCGTTTGAGGGCGAGATACTTGTCCTTGGCGTTGACCATGTAGTAGATATGCTTCACATTGGCGGCGCCTTCGTTGCGGTTGCCCACGACGAATTCCGTAGGTTCCTTCATGTATTTGCGGGCTATGCGGGCTATCTCGTCGGGCATCGTGGCCGAGAACATCAGCATCTTGCGGTCGGAGGGTACGCATGCGAGTATCTCGTCGATAGAGTCGAGAAATCCCATGTTGAGCATCTCGTCGGCTTCGTCAAGCACTACCGTATGCACTCCGCTGAGATCCACTACGCCACGGTTGATCAGGTCGATCAGGCGGCCGGGGGTCGCCACTATGATCTGCACGCCCCCCTTCAGCGCTCTGATCTGGCTCTCGATGGATGAGCCGCCGTAGACGGGCAGCACCTTGATCTGCGGCATGTATTTAGAGAAGTCGGCCAGATCCGACCCGATCTGAAGGCAAAGCTCGCGTGTGGGGGAGAGTATAAGTGCCTGGGGCTTGCGAAGCTCCGGATCTATGCGCTGCAGCACTGGCAGTCCGAAGGCGGCTGTCTTGCCGGTGCCGGTCTGCGCCAGAGCCACTACATCGCCCTCGGCATTCTCGCCCAGCAGATGGGGTATCACCTTCTCCTGTACAGGCATCGGTGTTTCAAAACCCAGTTCCTCGATGGCGCGGCGGAGATTCTCGTTGACGCCCAGTTCTTCAAATGTCATGTCAATGTCAAATAGAATGATTTTACAAAAGTATAAAAAATTTCCGGAAAGGCTGCCGGCCTTCCTTAATGTATATAACAAATCTTGGCGGATAATGCTCATTCTGCCCCAAAAGGGGGCGCCGTCAGGAAAAAACGGAAGAAAAACCGGCGAAAAATGTATCTTTATGTGGATTTTCTTGCGTAGTTTGCAAAAATGCTTTACATTTGCTGCCGTAATTACACATATGGCTTAACAAAGTTCAATTTTTCAATCATTAATCTTACATAATGAAAGCAGCAGAAGTCATCGACGATCTCAAGCGCCGTTTCCCCAACGAGCCTGAATATATCCAGGCTGTGGAGGAAGTGATCACCACTATCGAGGACACCTACAACGAGTATCCCGAGTTTGAGCGTTACAATCTCATAGAGCGTCTTTGCATACCCGACCGCATCTTTTCGTTCCGCGTCAGCTGGGTCGACGACCAGGGCAAGGTGCGCAACAACATGGGCTGGCGCATACAGCACAACAATGCCATAGGCCCGTACAAAGGCGGCATCCGCTTCCACTCGTCGGTCAATCAGTCGATACTGAAGTTTCTCGCTTTCGAGCAGACATTCAAGAACTCGCTGACCACCCTCGCCATGGGTGGCGCAAAGGGTGGCTCCGACTTCTCGCCCCGCGGCAAGAGCGACATGGAGGTGATGCGCTTCTGCCAGGCATTCATCCAGGAACTGTGGCGCCAGATCGGCGCCGACACCGACGTGCCCGCCGGCGATATAGGCGTGGGCGGCCGTGAGGTAGGCTACATGTACGGCATGTACAAGAAGATGGCCCGCGAGAATACCGGCACGTTCACCGGCAAGGGCCGCGAGTTCGGCGGTTCGCTTATCCGTCCCGAAGCTACAGGCTACGGCAACGTTTACTTCCTGCTCAACATGCTCAAGACCCGTGGCATCGATATCGCCGGCAAGCGCGTGGCTATATCCGGATCAGGCAACGTGGCCACCTATACGGCTCAGAAACTGATTTCGCTCGGAGCAAAGGTAGTGAGTCTGAGTGATTCCGACGGCACTGTGATAATCCCCGACGGACTGACCGAGGAGCAGATGAACTATGTGTTCCGTCTGAAGAACATCTACCGCGGCCGCATCCGCGAGTTCGCCGAGGAGTACGGTCTGCCGTATCATGCCGGCGAGCGTCCCTGGCAGATCGCCGACTGCGACATAGCGATGCCGTCGGCCACCCAGAACGAGCTTGACGGCGACGACGCGCGCGCGCTTCTGAAGCAGGGCGTGATCGCCGTAAGCGAGGGAGCCAACATGCCTTCGACACCCGACGCGATCAAGGAGTTCCTCGCCGCACGCATTCTCTACGCTCCCGGCAAGGCTGCCAATGCGGGCGGCGTATCGGTCAGCGGACTCGAAATGGCCCAGAACTCGCAGAAGCTCTCGTGGAGCGCCGAGGAGGTCGACGCCAAGCTGCGCCAGATCATGGCCGACATCCATCATCAGTGCGAGCTCTTCGGCAAGGAAGCCGACGGCTATATCAACTACGTCAAGGGCGCCAACGTGGCCGGCTTCATGAAGGTGGCCCGCGCCATGATGGCCCAGGGCATTCTCTGATCCGTTTCAGCGCGGATTATATTCTACCTTTTTAAGCTTTGACCGGCGACAGGCCTGCGTTTCAGGATCCTGCCGCCGGTCATCGTTTACAGCGGAGCTGGTAGAGACGAGGTGACAATTTAGTGTAATGAATTAGTTAGCTGGCTTATTATCACAGTAGGGATGCACCCCCGGTGCATCCGGAAACGCGATTGATGGACCCTGAAATCGGCGGATGCACCGGTGGTGTATCCCTACGGTTTAATCGTAATCAACCGGTTGGATCGCTGAGCAGTCAGTAATATGAAGACGCAGTGTTAAATTATTGTTAAAACACCTCGCCGAAGGACTATTTTTGCCGCCGCACGCTCTTATTAGACAGTATGGACTGTAAAGAATTCACCCGCCGGCTGACAGAGTTCATGGAGCTTTACAAGCAGCAGCTGTTCCGCTACGCGTGCTATCGCGTGGGGGATCCGGCCGATGCGGAGGATATTCTTCACGACATATATCTGCGTATGATCGAAAATTTCGATCCGTCCCCGACCGATCGGCAACATGGGCGCTTACGTCTACCGTTCGCTGTTCCATGCCTGCGTATCGGCCCGGCGTGATGTTCGCCGCGTGCCGCTCGATTCTCCCGAAGTGACTGAACTCGATGCTGCCTCACCGGCGACTTTTGAAGAAGAATATGCCCGACTTACGGCCATATTGTCGCATCTTCCCGAAAATCTTGCTGAAGTGATAAGGCTGAAGATTTTCGCATCGATGACGTTCGACGACATCGCATCGTCGCTCGACGTGTCGTCCACTACGGCCAAGCGCCGCTATTATCAGGCTCTTGAATTATTACGGTCAAAATATCATTCACTATGAGTCTCTCCAGTGATCATAACGAAAAAGACTATGAACGCCTGATCGAGGCTTTGACTCCACGCCACGCTCCGGTCACAGATATGAAGTTTGCGCCCCCGGCAGGAAGATTGAAGAGCCGTCTGGCGCGGTTGCTGAGCCATGCCGGACGTGTGGCTGCCGTGCTGGCGATCGGTGTCGGCATAGGGCTGTTGCTCTCGCGGCCGGATACGACAGTCGCGGCCGACAAGGTGGTGCAGCTCGGGATAGAGAAGATCAGGTCGTCGCGTATGTGTCAGATCGATTTCAAGGCACGGATGCTTCCGTCTACGCCGATTCGTCCGTTCCGTTTGTCGCCCGACGGGGAGATGACCAGGGTGAGGATGGTGTTCCGCCCCGATTCAATAGGTGCCAGTATTACTTTCCGATGGTCGATGGACTGTCAGGATCAGTCGATAACGGTGATGCCTGACGGTGACGTGCACTTCTGCGGCCGCAAACTCGGTCAGGCGGTGCCTGTGGAGTTTCTCCGGCATCTGACGCGCCTGTTTTATAGCGACCGAGACACCTTTGAAAATATCCTGAAATGTGATTTTGCGGTGGCCGATATCGGAGCGGCAATCAATGTGAGCGGACATGTGAGAGGTAATACTATCGGCATATGTGCCACGTTCTCCGACAAGAACGGACGCCTGGAGGTTTTCCGCATCTATGACACGTCGTGCCGTCCGATGCTGCTGATGGTCGAGACAGACTCGATCAGATATTATGACTGACCTTAATCATTAATTATACATCAACATGAACAAAAACGTATTGAAAGCTTGCGCAGGCTTCTCGCTCATCGTCATGACGGCGTCCTGCGGAAGTAAAAGCGGCTCATCGTCATCTGAAGTTGCCGCCGTAGCGGCTTTAGGCGATATGCCGGTGGTGGCCGAGCGTGTGGAGATGCCCGGCGGAGGAGAGCTGATAGTGGCCCATCCTGAAAAATCGGGGGAGAGAAAGACGCTGAAACTGTCGGATCTGGCCACGGATATCCGTATGGTCAGACTCGAAAACACCGACGAGGCTCTTATCGGGGCTGGGCAGACCTGGATCACCGGCGAGCGCATCATCGTCTACAGCGAGGGCGTGGTGAAGCAGTTTGATTTCGATGGCAAATATCTGGGTCAGATCGGAGCCAGGGGCAACGGGCCCGGAGAATACTCCATCGCACCTTACGATTTCTACGTCGACGCCGATGCGGGACGGATCTATATGGTGCAGTATGGCGCCACGAAGCTGATGAGCTACAATTCCGACGGGACGTTTGCCGGCGATATCCCTCTTGCGCGCGAGATGCCCAAGGGCGCGGTGAGAGTCGATACGGAGAGGCGGCGCATCACGGCAGTATCGATGTGTTTCGAAGGCTCGAAATCACGCGACGAGGTGTGGGAGCAGGACTTCGACGGCAATCTGCTCTCGTCGGTGTCGATGCCATGGCTCGAGGTGCCGATGGATTACAGCAATGAGGTGATGAGCAACATCGGCAGTCATCCTGAAGGATTCAGCTACTCGGTGCTTCGGTTTGTGCCTCGGGCCGACTCGCTCTACCAATACGATGGCTCCCGGCTGCGCCCGGTGTTCACGGCCTCGGTAAAAGAGGATGTCATGCATGGATATGACCGGCTTGGCAGCATGTATATGTTTGTCAGCTACGGAGAGCCGGAAGAGGTGGAAGAAAACAGCTATGTGGTTCCTGCCAATACGCCGATGCTCGTCGATCCGGCGACGCTCCGCGGCGGTTACTGCAACCTGATGATCGACTGCATAGGCGAGCTCCGCTGGGATTCGGGATGGATCTACACCAAGAGTCCCGACTATTTCATAATGAATACCAGTCCGGGCGCGATATCGTCGTGGATCGACAAAAGCGTGGAGAAGTATGGTATTGAAGGCGACGCGCTAACGAAGCTGCGCGACTTCCAGTCGACCCTCAGCGAGGACGACAACAATATCGTGGTCTTCGGCCGCTGGAAGTGACGGCTTTGAAATTGATGGAGGCGCGTCCGTTGCCCGGCAGACGGGGAGCGGACGCGCCGCTTTTTTAGTGGAACAAGGGTAGGAGATCGGGATAAGTGAAATTATGTAATAAAGGGTGAAAATTATACCATTTACCGGATGTTTTAGTTAATAAGAATTAAAACGGGGGGGGGGTACTAAAAAATCATAATACGGCTACCGCTATTTTTATATAATTTTGAGGAAAATTATTTAACCTCAACTCCATGATAAACCCTCGCCGATCAACCTTGCAGTCGAAAAGGATTTTTGATGGACAGACAGTGTAAAATACGAGCATAACCTTAATAAGAACTAATATAAATCTTATGCCAAAACAGTTAACTAAAGTAATGCTGGCATGCCTTCTTTCGGTAGGAGGCTGCTATCAGGCTGTCTACGCTCAGCAGACAGCCAGCGCGTCCCAGACCAACGGGACGTGCACAGGCACAGTGACTGACTCAACCGGCGAGCCGATGGTAGGAGCCTCGGTGTTTGTCATTGGGTCGAACAAGGGAACTTCGACCGACATTGACGGCAACTTCTCTCTGGCTGGCGTGAAGTCAGGAGCCACGCTGCGTATATCCAGCGTCGGATACAAGACTGTCAATGTCACATGGGAGGGCCAGCCCCTTTCAGTGGTGCTTGAAGATGAGGGTAATCAGCTCGACGAGGTGGTAGTCGTCGGCTACGGTATCCAGAAGAAAGTCAACCTGACCGGCGCTGTCGCCACTGTCAACGGCGACGTGCTCAAGGATCGCCCGATCACCAATATCGGTCAGGGCCTGCAGGGCGTGATCGGCAACCTTAACGTGACTGCCAACAACGGTGGCGCTCCGGGTGCCACATCGTCGTTCAACGTCCGCGGTACGACATCGCTCAACGGTGGCGGCCCGCTCGTGCTCGTCGACAACGTGCAGATGGACCCCAACCTGGTCAACCCCAACGACATCGAATCGGTGACCGTGCTGAAGGACGCTGCTTCGGCTGCCATCTACGGTGCTCGCGCCGCCTACGGTGTGATCCTGATCACCACCAAGAAGGGCCGTGCCAACGAGAAGCCGACCATCAGCTTCGGAGCTTCCGGCTACTGGTCGCAGCCCGCTATGGAATTCCATAAGGTCAACTCGCTGCAGTATCTGCAGATGATGAACGGCGCAGCTCAGAACGACCGTGGTTCCAACTACTTCAACGACCTCGTCAACCAGTATGTTGAGGATTACTTCTACGGCCGCTACGACCAGCCCGTATTCGAGGTGCCCGGATCGAACAAGTATGAGTACTGCGGCAACAACGACTGGTGGGATTCGCTTTACAAGACTGCCTTCTCGCAGCTCTACAACCTCAGCATCAACGGCGGTACGGACAAGACTACCTACTACGCCTCGCTGTCGATGACCGACCAGGGAACGAACCGCCGCGGCGCTGACGAGAACTACAAGCGCTACAACGCCTCGATCAACGTCGATACTAAGATCAACAACTGGCTGACTGTCGGCGCCAAGATCAGCAACGCCTACGTGACCCAGACCCATCCCACCGGTTCGGGCAACTCGGGCGTGACCAGCATGTCGGGTATGTTCAAGAACGACCTTCGTCCGTTCATGCCCGTGAAGCACCCCGACGGCAACTGGGCCGGTCAGGGCAGCTTCACCAACCCCGTGGCTGTGGCTGCCGAGGGCGGTAACTCCAAGACCCAGAACAACGACCTCTGGATGACAGGCGTGGTGAAACTCACCCCGATCAAGAATCTCTTCGTGCAGGCCGACTATACCTGGAACTCCTTCACATCCAACCAGACATCGCGCAACACCGCTTTCATGGAGTATGGTGTCGACGGAGTGCCTCTGGCCGATTATCCCTGGACCAGCCGACCCACTTACATCTACAAGTATTCGGCCAACGACTACTACCAGGCTTTCAACGCGTTCGCACAGTATGACCTGAAGATAGGCACCAGCCACAACTTCAAGTTCATGACCGGCTACAACCAGGAAAAGAAAGTCAACGGTTCATTCAGCGGACAGCGCAACGACCTGATGAGCGGCAGCTCCTCGCAGTTTGGCGAAGCTACCGGCGACCGCAGCCTCAGCTCTTCGGCTACACAGTGGTCGATCAACAGCTGGTTCGGCCGTATCAACTACGACTTCGAGGGCAAGTATCTCGCCGAATTCGTTTGGCGCTACGACGGCTCTTCGAAATTCCCCCACGGCGACCGTTACGGTTTCTTCCCCTCGGGTTCACTCGGATGGCGTATATCTGAGGAGAGCTTCTGGGAAGGCATGCGCGGATGGTGGAACAACATGAAGATCCGTGTCTCCTACGGACGTCTGGGCAACCAGGCCGTGGGTTCCAACTTCCCCTACATCGCCAACATGGGCTACGGACAGCTCGGCTATATCGTGGGCGGCTACGAAAACCGTCCGCAGGTAGTGCAGGCTCCGGGTCTTGTCAGCGCTACTCTCACATGGGAGAAGGTCGACCAGCTTGACCTCGGCTTCGACGCAGCATTCCTCGGCAACCGCCTGACTGCTGAATTCGACTGGTACCAGCGTGACACCAAGGGCATGCTGACCGCCCAGAAGCCTCTTCCCGGCGTGCTCGGCACCAACGTGCCCAACACCAATGCAGCCGACCTCCGCACCAACGGCTGGGAGCTCGCTCTCCGCTGGAACGACCGCGTAAGCTCGATCGGCCTCAACTACTACGCACGTCTGAGCCTCTCCGACTATCAGGCCAAGATCACCAAGTTTGACAATCCCGACAAGAACCTCGGCTCCTACTACGTAGGCTGCAAGATCGGCGAGATCTGGGGCTATGAGTCGCACGGTCTTTTCCAGTCGGCCGAAGAGATCAAGAACAGCCCGAGCCAGAGCGACATCTGGGGCCGTACATGGGTGCCCGGCATGACCAAGTACGTTGACCGCAACGGCGACGGCAAAATCGGTTACGGCGAAAACACTGTAGACGATCCGGGCGACCGCTATATCATCGGCAACGACACCCCGCGCTACCAGTTCGGTATCACCGTAGGCGCAGAGTGGAAAGGATTTGACTTCGACATGTTCTGGCAGGGCACAGGCAAGCGCGACTACTGGATGGGAGGAGTTGACTACTGGGCTTTTGCCGACGAATGGTCAGTGCCTCAGAAACATCAGGCCAACAACTACTGGACTCCCGAGAACCCCAACGCATTCTTCCCGCTGCTGTCGCACAACGGAGGCAAGAACGGTGCAAGCCGTCAGTGTTCTACCCGCTACCTGCAGGATGCAAGCTACGGCCGCCTGAAGAGCCTTATGCTCGGCTACACTCTGCCCGTCAAGGTTACCTCGAAGATCGGCATAGAGCGTCTGCGTCTCTACGTTCAGGGCGAAAACCTCCTCACCATCACTCCGATGGAGAAGTGTGTGGATCCCGAGACCCTCGGCAACATGACTTACCCGCTGCAGCGTAAGTTCACAATCGGCCTCAATCTTACTCTTTAATCTAACAGCATAAAATACAATAGATATATGAAACTAAAATATATAGCATCGGCAGTGGTGGCTTGCGGAATGCTCCAGGCCTGCGACTACACTGACCTGAAGCCGCTGGAAGGTTTCTCTGACCCGACATTCTGGCAGTCGGTCGACGACCTTGAGCTCTATGCCACCGGTCTGTTCGGCAATTTCGGAGGCGCTTCCGCATATGGCGATGAAGAGAGCGACAATATGGTGCCCGCTACCATCAGCTCGTATCTTTTCGATACGTATGTCACCGCCAACGCAAGCGGCTGGGACTACAGCGCGTGGTCGACAATCCGCCAGTGCAACTACTTCCTCAACCGCTACCAGCGCGTAGAGGGCAAGGAGGCCGATATCAACAAATATGTGGCCGAGGTGCGCATGATCCGTGCCATGGCCTACTATTCCAAGGTGCGCAATTTCGGTAATGTGCCCTGGTATGAGAGCGATCTCCAGACCAACGACGAGGAGCTTCTCTACAAGACGCAGGATCCGCGCTCGGTAGTGGTGCCCAACATCATCGCCGACCTTGAGTTCGCAGCCACATGGCTCCCCGACGGAGGCAATGAGGTGATGGGCCGTCCGAGCAAGGACGCAGCCCGCGCGATGCTCGCCCGCGTATGCCTCTATTTCGGCACATATGTGAAATACCACAGCCCCTCGGAAGAGTGCATGAAGGGCTGCGAGGGTCTCGACGCCAACGCGCTTCTCAAGAAAGCAGCCGACGCTTCACAGGCCATCATGAACACCGGCAAGTATGAGATCGTGAAAGTCAACGCTCCCTCCGAGGCTCCCCAGCCCGCAGGCGATCCCCTCTACTATCACAACCTCTTCATCCAGACACAGCTCTGGGGCAATAAGGAGAACATCTTCGCCCGCTACTATACGATCAACCTTGTGACCAACGAGGTGGGCCGTCAGGAAGGCAAGAACAACCTCGGCTACTCCAAGGACTTCGCTATGAGCTACCTGATGAAGAACGGTCTGCCTATCGCAAACACCGGATCGGGCTACAAGGGCGACGCTTCTTATGAGGACGAGTTCGACGGCCGCGATCCCCGTATGGCCCAGACCATCGGCAACGGCGCCATGATGTGGTATCCCAACGAGGACTTCCCCCGTCGCGACCTGCTGGCTACCGCCAACGGCTCCTGCACAGGCTACTCTTCCTGGAAATTCCATTCGTCGGACTACGAGCAGCAGCAGCCCAGAAGCTGTACGTTTGACTGGTTCCTCTTCCGCTATGCAGAGACTCTGCTCATCAACGCCGAGGCCAACGCCGAACTCGGCACCTGCACTCAGGACGTGCTCGACAACACCATCAACAAGATCCGCGACCGCGTAGGCATGGCTCATCTGACCACATCGCCTGTCGCTGACGCAGCTCCCGTTGATTACGGCTACAGCGTGTCGCCGCTGATCTATGAGATCCGCCGCGAGCGTCGCGTGGAGCTTGCTCACGAAGGCTTCCGCATGGACGACCTCAAGCGCTGGAACGCCATGAAGCTTCTTGAGAATCCTCTGACATTCCTCGGCATCAAGGTTACTCCCGAGCAGGAGGCATTCTTCGCTGTCGACGGCGACTTCAATGAGGTTTATCTCAATGAGGAGACCGGCCAGCCAATCCAGACCGGACTGACTTTCGGCGGAGCCGACGGTCTCAAGGTCATCGATTACAATGGCGCGAAGTATCTGATGGTCTACGGCAACGAACCTCTCTATCCCGAAGGCCGCAAGTGGAAGGTCAACGACAAGCGTTGGCTCTATCCTATACCTCTGAGCCAGCTGCAGTACAACAAGAACCTTGTACAGAACTACGGCTGGGAAACACCCGGAGCTGAATAAGCAGATAATTTAAGGTTGCACAATATCGATTCCCGGTCTCCTCTGCGGGAGACGGGAACCGATAAGACAAATGATCAAGTGTCAAGACCATTTTTGTTAGTTGGACATTAAGGTTGCGGAGAATAACATATGCTTCCGCTTGATCATCGGGCGCCGTGTCACTCACTGACACGGCGCCTTTTATTTGTTCTGATTATATCGTTCTGACAATAATGAATGTGTCCTGTCGAGCCAATGAGTGGTCTGACAGGACTAATGTCTTTATTTACAACTGATAGGGGTGTGGGGCGGGTATAAAAATAAAAAAATTACTCGTCATCACGACGAATAATCTTTTTACCTTAAATCTAATACCATGAAAAACTGGGTGCAAAGTTAGCGACTTTTTGGTAAAATGCAATATCAAAACATCCTATTTAACTCCTTTTAACATAAAATTAATGTGAATGATCAAGTTGCCATCAGCTGTGGACTGGTCAAAAGTGTTGTGTTGCAGTGTTTTGGCTGAATGGAAAGCACCGGCGCCGATAAGGCCTCAATCCTACAGGTTTATGTCGGCAAAAAGCCTGCGGTAGGAGTCGGCTGTGCCGATACATACGAATTCGTCGCCTTTCTCTACCTCCATTCCGGGATTTCGGTCAGGGAAGATCCGCTTGAGATGCTTCCGTGAAATGCCGAGCAGGTTGCGGCTCTCGGTAAGCCGGCTCACGGCTACCAGATTCATCCCGTAGTTTTTCTCAAGATCGAGTGAGTCATAGGGAGTCCCGGTGAAGAAATCGGGAGCCGGGAACTTCAGTACGTAGTGCTCGTCGTCGATACGCATTGACTCGATCTCTGCTCCGATACCCATTTCGTTGACAAGATCGGTGGCAGCCCGCTGCTCTGGCGTCAGAATGCGGTCGATCTGGAATCCTTCGAGTATCGACTCGTGAAGCTTGTCGATAGCCCGCGCGTAGATGTGTTTCACCTCCAGCTTCTTCAGCAGTGCGACCGTGCGTATGCTTGCGCCGAAATTCTCTCCTATAGCCACTATCACGAGATCTACGTTTTTAAGCGGAAGCACGTTGAGAGATGTCTCGTCGGTGGAGTCGATGATGTAGGCGGTGGATATATAGTCCTTGATCGCCTCCACGAGCGAAGGATTTTTGTCGGCTCCGATCACTTCATGTCCCATGTTGGTGAGATCCATGGCGAGATTGGCTCCGTAGATGCCGAGTCCGATGATGAGATAACGCATATTGAGATCAGTTGATTATTATGTTGTCAGCCGGATATCTGGGCTGTATGCCTCTGTGGCGCCCCGCTATGCCTGTGAGCAGCGATATGATGCCTACCCTGCCTATGAACATCGCCACGCAGAGCAGTATCTTGGAGGCATCGGAGAGAAGGGGAGTGGCGCCGAGCGACGATCCGACGGTGAAAAGCGCCGAGCATGATTCGAAGAGCAGTGAGCGGGTGGAGAGTCCGGGCTCCATGCCGAGGAGCAGAAGAGAGAAGATCAGGTAGGATATGATCGAGAGGGCAACAACGGCATTGGCTCTCCGGATGGAATTTACCGAGATAGTGCGGCGGAAAGCCGTCACATAGGGGCGACCGGTGACGATAGCCCGCAGATTGAGCAAGATCGCTGCAAGAGTATTGACCTTTACGCCGCCGCCCGTCGACTGCGCCGCGCCTCCGACCCACATAAGGAACAGCACCACGACCAGGGTGACGTCGCGGAAAGCTGCCGGGCTGACCGACGAGAATCCGGCGCTTCGCGGAGTGGCCGAGTTGAAAGCGGCCTGTGTGATTTTCTGCCACAGGGGCATCCCCGCGAGCGTATTGTCCCATTCAAGCCAGAGAAAGATGATGAACCCCGCTACGAAAAGCGCCAGGAAAGTGGTGATTACTATCCGGGTGTTCATGCTGAAAGGGTGCACGTTGCGCGGCTCCGGATCCATGTGGTGGACTCTGGCCCAGAATCCTCGTATGCGGTCGTGGATCGTGTCGCGGAGATTGACAAGGATCGGGAAACCGATGCTTCCGGCCACAATAAGCAGTGTCGTGACCCAGTAGACAGAATTGTTGCCGGCCTGAAGGAGCATCGGATCCGACATTCCCTGAGGCAGGGTGGAAAAACCGGCGTTGCAGAACGACGAGAGAGAATGAAACGCGGCAAAAGCCAGCTCCTCTTCAAGCGACATGCCGAGAGCGCCTGTGACGCTCAGCCATATCCCGACAGCTCCTATAGCCTCCACGGCCAGAGTGAATCCGAGTATGTAGAATAGTGTGGGGACAAGCGCCGACATGGAGCGGGAGTAGATCATGTCGCGCAGAAGCATCTGCGAGTAGATGGAGGCGTTGCCGCTGAAAAATATGGCGAAAAAACTCGTGAACGTCATCACTCCGAGGCCGCCGATCTGTATGAGCAGCGCCAGGATGATGACTCCCATGGGGGTGAAGTTGACATACACGTCGACCGGAGTGAGGCCGGTGATGCATACGGCGCTCGTGCTGACAAACAGTGCGTCGGTATAGCTTATGCCCGCGTAAGTGGATTTCGGCAGCATCAGAAGAAGCGAGCCGATGAATATGAATATAAGGAAACTGGCCGACAGCAGGAGCGACGGGTTGGTGCGCTTCCCTACGGCGCGGATTATGCCGAAGCATATAGTCACCACGGAATATGCGCCGAGCGATGAATACAGGAAGGCTTTGCCGTAAAGCAGACGTTCGAGCCACGGCAGCCATGGATGGTCGGGATGAGGATAGATCCAAGGCAGCAGCGTCAGTAGCACCATGCAGTCGACAATCCATTTGACCCAGGTGGTCTGGCGGCATGTGCGCCTGAAGAGAAACACGAGGTCGTAGACCACACGGATGATGAACACCGCCTGCGCGGCCCTGAGCACCTGGCGCAGCCCAGTGGTCTCGGCCGAAGAATGTTCAAACCCTACATGGAGTATGAATCCGGCTATACAGCCCACTGAAGCTATGAAGGCGATGACCGTAAGAGCCGACCCGGCCAGACGCAGCGATGCCGCGCTCCTGTGGGTGAAGCGTTCGAATCGCCGGCGGGTAGCCCTGATCCGCCTCACGATTGGCCGTAATATGTCGGAAAGCTGTGGCATATATCCTCTTAATAACGTCGGCGGCAATGGCAAAGTTACAATAAATCCGGCATATTTATCGTTATCTGTAGGCATATCCACGCATTGGCCGATGACATATGCACGCTTTACATGGCAGTCGACGACTTCAAATATATATATATCAGGTTGATTTTGGCGGCGGTAGCGGCCGTGGTGGCCTGTGCCGGCGTGCCCCTGTCGGCGCAGACCGTTTCAGGCGCCGACTCCCTGGCCATATCGCCCGTTTCGCCCACTGTGCCGCGATCCTACGACGACATCCTTTCGCCCCCTCCGCCCGCAGATCTCGGATTGCCGCGCAACGTGGTCAGCTCGGTGGAATACGATGCCGCGAGCGGATATTACGTGCTGCGCACCAAGCTCGGCGACAGGGATATAACCACTCCGTTCATACTCACTCCCTGGCAGTATGCGCAGTGGCGCGAACGCAACGAACGCAGGCAGCGGTTCAGGATGCTCGACGGGGGGCCGGGCGTGGAAAACGACTCCATACGCCGACGCGAGCGGAGGCAGTTTGATCTTCTCGACATGAATTTTGACCTCGGGCCTCTCGACAAGATATTCGGCCCCGGCGGCGTAAGGCTGACCACCACCGGATCGGTGCAGATCACCACGGCCGTGAAGTCGACAAAGACCGACAATCCGGCCCTGTCGCTCAATTCCCGGCGCAAGACGTTTTTTGATTTCGACCAGAAGATACAGGCCACAGTGGCAGCGTCGGTGGGCGACCGCATGAAATTCAATCTCAACTACAACACCGACGCCACCTTCGATTTCGACTCGAAGAATCTCAAGCTGCAGTATGAGGGTACGGAGGATGACATAGTGCGCAATATCGAGGCGGGAAACGTCAGCATGACCACCGGATCGTCGCTTATACGCGGCTCCACGGCCCTCTTCGGCATCAAGTCGACTCTGCAGTTCGGACGCCTGACGGCCACCGCACTCGTATCGCAGCAGAACTCCGAGACCCGCTCCATCAATACCCGCGGCGGAGTGCAGACCACAGCGTTCTCGCTCAATGCCGACGAGTACGACGCCAACCGCCATTATTTTCTCGCCCAGTATTTCCGTGATCATTACGACGAATTTGCATCTCGTCTGCCCTACGTAAGCGGCGGCATAAACATCACCCGTATCGAGGTGTGGATTACCAACAAGAGCAACAACTACAACCAGAGCCGCAATCTCACGGCCTTCATGGATCTGGCCGAGTCATCGCATCTTGCCTCAGGTCACTGGACGGTCAATCCGGCAGTCGCAGCGCCTGCCAACAACGCCAATAATCTGCTGCAGACGATCAAAAACGACTATCCGTCGGCGCGGTTTATTAATTCGGTCAGCCAGGCCCTTGCGCCCCTCTCGGCATTCGGCATTCATGGCGGCACTGACTACGAAAAGGTGGAGAGTGCTCGTCTGCTGTCGCAGACCGAATATACACTCAATCCCACCCTCGGATACATATCGCTCAAGACCCAGCTCGCCGCCGACGAAGTGCTTGCCGTGGCGTTTGAATACACATGCCAGGGACAGGTATATCAGGTAGGCGAGTTCTCGGCCGACATATCCGACACCCGTCAGAGCCTCTATGTGAAGATGCTCAAGAGTACCACGCAGAATCCGCGTCTGCCCATGTGGCGGCTGATGATGAAAAACGTGTATTCGCTCGGCGCATATCAGGTGCAGCCCGACAATTTCAGGCTGCAGGTGAAATATCTCTCCGATACCACCGGCACCGAGATCCCTTACCTGCCTGTGCCCGGCCTGAGCTCCACACCTCTGCTTCAGCTGATGGGTCTCGACCGGCTCGACTCCAACCGCGAGGGTAATCCCGACGGCTTTTTCGACTTTATCGACGGCTATACCATACAGCCGTCGACCGGCAAGGTGATATTCCCTGTTGCCGAGCCGTTCGGCAGCAATCTCGTCAGCCGCATAGGGAGCGAGGCGGCCGCCGAGCCGTTTGTATATAAGGAGCTCTATGACTCCACGCTCGTGGTCGCCCGCCAGTTTGCCGACAAAAACAAGTTTGTCATCACGGGCGAATACCGTGCCAGCGGCGGAGCGCAGATAAGGCTCGATGCCATGAACGTGCCCCGCGGATCGGTGGTAGTGACCGCCGGTGGAGTGACGCTGACCGAGAATACCGACTATACCGTCGACTATGCACTGGGCATCGTCACCATCACAAACCAGAGCATTATCGATTCGGGTCAGGACGTGTCGGTGACGCTTGAGAACCAGAGCCTCTTCTCCACACAGCGCAAGACGCTCCTCGGACTCGATCTGGCCTACCGGTTCAGCAAGGACTTCTATCTTGGCGCCACTCTGATGCATTATTCCGAGAAAGCTCTGACTGAGAAGGTCAACATAGGAAGCGAGACAGTCAGCAACACTATCTACGGACTCAATTTCGGCTACGCCGCCGAATTGCCGTGGCTCAATACGCTCCTCAACAAGATACCGACCATCGACGCCACTGCTCCCTCGCGCATAAGTCTGCAGGGCGAGGTGGCGCGGCTGCAGCCGGCGGCGCAGAAAAGCGGTTCGGACAAGGGAAGTTCCTACATAGATGATTTCGAATCAAGCCAGACAGGCATCGATCTCCGTTCGCCCTATTCGTGGTTTCTGGCCTCCACCCCCTACGACAACGGCCCCGATCCCCTCTTCCCCGAGGCGGCCCTGTCAGACAATCCCGACTACGGCAAGAACCGCGCTCTGCTCAACTGGTACTATATCGACCGCATGTTCACCCAGCGCAACTCGTCGCTCTGCCCCGGCTATCTCCGCGCCGATCTCAAGCAGCAGTCCAATCCCTACGTGCGAGAGGTCACCTCGCGCGAGATTTTCCCCGACAGGCAGCTGACCTACGGCGAGTCGTCGACCATCCAGACTCTCAATCTGTCGTTCTACCCCGAGGAACGGGGCCCTTACAATGTCGACGCCGAGCGCATCGACGACCAGGGCCGTCTCCTGCAGCCAGAAAAGCGTTGGGGGGGCATCATGAGGCGCCTCGACAACACCAATTTCGAGCAGAGCAATATCGAATACGTGCAGTTCTGGCTGATGAATCCCTTTCTCGATCCGGAGAATCCCAATACCGAGGGTGGCGATCTTTACTTCAACTTCGGAGAGATTTCGGAGGATATACTGAAAGACGGCCTGAAATCGTATGAAAACGGCATCCCGGCCGACGGCGACGACCGTTTCCTGCGCACGACAGCGTGGGGGCGCGTCAGCGATCAGAACTCTCTGACCTATGCATTCGACAACAATACCTCGGCGCGGCGCAGACAGGACGTGGGCCTCGACGGACTTCCCAATGATGATGAATTTGAGTTCTCCACCTACTCCGGCTATCTGGAGCGTCTGCGCACGCGTCTGGCGCCGGAGGCCGTAGAGCGGATGGAGGCCGATAGGTTCTCTCCGCTCAACGATCCGGCCGGCGACAATTATCATTTCTACCGGGGCCGCGACTACGACGAGCAGCGCCTGGGCATTCTCGACCGCTACAAACGCTACAACGGTGTGGAAGGCAACTCTCTCTCGCCCGAGGAGGCTGACGATCCGCTCTACCAGTCGTCGCGCAACATGCCCGACGTGGAGGACATAAACCAGGACAATACGCTCAACGAGTATGAGCGCTACTTCCAGTACAAAGTCTCAATCCGCCCGCAGGATCTGCGCGTCGGCACCAACTATATCACCGACAAGCAGACGTCGCTCGTCAGCCTGCGCGACGGCACCGACGCCGAGGTTGAATGGTATCAGTTCAAGATACCCCTGGCCGATTTCGAGAGGGTGGTGGGATCGATCAGCGACCTGTCGACGGTGCGTTTCGTGCGCATGTTCATGACCGGCTTCAAGCGTCCGACCCATCTGCGCTTCGCCACTCTCGAACTGGTGCGCGGCGAATGGCGCGCCTACGACTACAGTCTCAATGCGCGCGGCGATATGCCCGCTTCGGGTCAGCTCGACGTGTCAGTGGTCAATATCGAGGAAAATTCAGGCCGCACGCCGGTCAACTACGTGCTTCCTCCCGGTGTCAGCCGTCTGTCGGATCCGGCACAGCAGCAGATCGTGCAGCTCAACGAGCAGTCGATGTCGCTGCGCGTCACGGGGCTGGCCGCAGGGGATGCCCGCGGCGTCTACCGCAACACCATGCAGGATCTGCGCAATTATCGTAGGCTGCAGATGTGGGTGCACGCCGAGCAGCTTATCGATGATCCAACGGCTCTGCGCAACGGCGAACTGTCGCTTTTCGTCAGACTTGGGACTGATATTAAGCATAATTATTACGAGTATGAGATACCGCTTTCGCTGACACCTCACGGTCATTATGCCGATATCAGAGCTGATCGCGAGAAGGTATGGCCCGAGCACAACCGGCTTGATGTCAGACTTCAGACTTTGGTGGATGTGAAGAAACTGCGCAACAAGGCCAAGACCGCCGGCGAGGAGGGCGTGGGCTATGCCATGCTTTACTCCATGCGCGATCCGGAGTGCGAGGCCAATACCGTATCGGTGCTCGGCAATCCTTCGCTGAGCGACGTCAGGGTGATGATGATAGGCGTCCGCAATACTTCTCCGGCGGTAAAGGATGGCGTGGTGTGGGTCAACGAGCTGAAAGTGACCGATTTCAACAGCGAGGGGGGCTGGGCCGCAAAAGGAGCCGCCAATCTGATGCTGTCGGATATTGCCACGGTCGATGTGGGCGGTCAGCTGGAAACGGCCGGTTTCGGGGCTGTTGACCAGGGACTCAATGCCCGACGCATGGATGATTTCAAGCGGTTGAATTTCGCTGTGCAGGCCGATGTAGGCAAGGTAGTGCCCTCGTCGCTTGCTCTCCGTGCGCCGGTGTATTATTCGGTAGTGAAAGAGACCGTCACGCCGAAATACAATCCGCTCGACCGCGATGTACTGCTCAAGGATGCTCTTGACGATGCGGGTTCCCGACATGAGCGCGACTCTATCAAGGCATATGCGGTGGAGAGGGCCACAGTGCGCAGTTTCAGCGTGTCGGGACTCAATTTCGGCATACGCTCCAAGAATCCCATGCCGTGGGATCCGGCCAATTTCACATTGAATTTCTCTTTCAACCGCCAGTCGAAGAATGATCCGACTACCGAATATGAGAATACCGACGACTATCGCGGTTCGCTGCAATACAGCTATTCGCCGCGCATCCGTCCTCTCCGGCCGTTTGCCCGGATGGTCGGGAAAAGGAAGAATATGAAGTTTCTTTCTGACTGGGAGATCAACTGGCTTCCGTCGCAGATCAGTTTCCTGACCACCATGTCGCGCTACTATCATGAGCATCAGACGCGCAGCGAAATTGATGCGGGAGTAAAGCTGCCGGTTCAGGTCGGCAAGAATTTTCTCTGGGATCGGCAGCTCAACATCGCCTGGAGTCCGCTGCGCTCGCTCTCGCTGACGTTCATCTCCAATACTTCGGCCCGCATCGAAGAACCGGTCGGGGCTGTCAACAAACGTCTCTTCCCCGACCGCTACAAGGAGTGGAAGGATACGGTCATGCGCTCGATACTTCATCTTGGCACCCCCTGGGCCTACAACCAGACGTTCACAGGATCCTACCGGGCGCCGTTCAACCAGATTCCGGCCCTTGATTTCCTGACCGGACAGCTTACATACAATGCCACCTACCGCTGGGACCGCGGTGCCACAGTAGATGGCGTGGAGCTCGGCAACAAGATAGCCAATCAGGCCACATGGACTGCCGAGGGGCGGCTGGCATTCGACAAGTTCTACAACAAGATTCCCTATCTCAAGCGTGTCAGCCAGCGTTTTTCGGGCTCGGCCCGGAAGCCCGGACGTGCGGGACGGCGCTCTCTCGACCGTCCGCGCCGTTTCGAGCGCAATTATCCGCTGAGCGCCGACACATCGACCGTCGTCACCCACAATCTCAAGACAAAGAAAGTGAAGCTGACGGCCATAGATATCGATACGCGGCGTCCGATGCGGTTGCAGACGCGCGTCGTCGACGAGAATACGGTGGAGATACTTGACCGCGGCGACAAGACAATACAGGTGAGGGTCGTGGAGATACGCAGGGAACACTCCGGATGGCTCGACGAACTGGCACAGTACGGCGCCCGGCTGCTCATGTCGCCCCGTTCGGCGGCCGTGCGCGTCCGCTCTGTCCGCTCCCTTTCGCTGCCGCTCTTTATCCCCGATGTCGGCAATATGTTCGGACAGTCGCGCAGTTTCGGGCCTATGTCGCCCGGCCTCGACTTCGCGTTCGGGTTGACCGATGAGAGCTATGTCGACAAGGCGCTTTCGCGGGGCTGGCTCATGACCGACGACGGTCAGGTGTCGCCGGCAGTGTTCTCGCGCACGTCGGAGGTGAATCTTGAGCTGACGCTCGAACCTGTCAGCGGGCTGAAGATACAGCTTACCGGCAACCGCACCGACAACCGCACGTCGTCGATACAGTTCATGTATGCCGGCATGCCGGTCACCTACGCCGGCTCCTATACGAAGACCCATTGCGCCATAGCCACATCACTCCGCTCCTCGAAGGCATCGGACGGATACGCCTCGAAAGCTTTCACCGATCTGATAGAAGCCATACCGGTAGTGGCTGCCCGTCTGGAACACGATTATTCAGGGAAGAGATACCCTTCCGAAGGCTTTCTCAGCGGTACCCCGTTGGCCGGAATGCCCTACAGTCCAGCCAACGGAGCCGTATCGCAGACATCAAGCGATGTCCTCGTCCCGGCATTTGTCGCAGCATATACCGGCCGCTCGGCCCGCAAGGAAAATCTCGACCCGTTCCCGTCGCTCGCCTCAGTGATGCCCAACTGGCGTGTGACCTACGACGGCCTGATACGGCTGCCGCGGATGTCCGACCTCTTCAAGGCGTTCACTCTGACACATGCCTATCAGTGCACATACACGGTCGGTTCCTATTCGTCGTATCTCAACTGGGTGAGCGTCGAAGGCGACCGGCTTGGCTTCACTCTCGACGAGATCAGCGGCAATCCGGTGCCGTCGTCGCCGTTCAATATATCGTCGGTGGCGATCACCGAGCGTTTCGCGCCGCTGATCGGCGTGGCGGTGACGCTCAAAAACGATCTGACCATCAATGCCGAGTGGCGCAATCAGCGCACTCTCACGCTCAATACATCTGCCGGACAGGTTGTGGAGGCGACATCGTCGGGCGTCACGGCCGGAGTGGGCTACAAGATAACCAATTTCAACACTGTTCTGAAAATACGCGGCTCGCAGCAGGGTATAAGCAATGACCTGACGGTCAATGCCGACTTCTCGCTCCAGACCAATCAGGCGCTTATACGCCGCATTGAGTCGGCCTACACGCAGGCCACATCAGGCACCCGCACTCTCGGCATCAATCTGACAGCCAACTACGTGCTTTCGCGACGAATGACCATCGGCATGTTCTTCGAGCATCACGTCAATACTCCCATTGTCAGCTCTAACGCCTATCCCGTGACCGACAGCGCATTCGGCTTGTCGTTCAATCTCAACCTCGCCCGCTGACCCGACTGCCAAGCTTTCTCCCCCTCCCGCAGAAGTCCGGGATGTCCCTGCAAATAACCTACATGCCCGATAATTAACTGCTCAGTGGATGCATTCGGACGCTTTATTAAGGAATTATTTCCGTAATTGGATTAAATGATATAACTTTGCAGCCTGTAATCAAGAAAAGAAAATCGTATATGGAAGCTCGAAAGCTAAAAATCAGAGATCTGACGATGCGCGACGGACAGCAGTCGCTGTTCGCCACCCGTATGAGCCAGCAGACAATCGACCGTCTGCTCCCGCTTTATGAGAATGCCGGGTTCTATATCATGGAGGTATGGGGCGGAGCAGTGCCCGACTCTGTGATGCGTTATCTCGGCGAGTCGCCCTGGGACCGCCTCCGCAAGGCCAGCGAAGCCATGAAAGGCAAGTCGCTCCTGTCGGCTCTGTCGCGCGGACGCAATCTGTTCGGCTATGTGCCTTATCCCGACAGCGTGCTCGAAGGATTCTATAAGGAGGCCATAGCCAACGGTCTGAACGTGATGCGTATCTTCGATGCCCTCAACGATATCGACAACGTCAGGGAATCCATCAGGATGATCAACCGTCTGGGCGGCATAGCCGACGGCGCCGTGTGCTATACGGTCGATCCCAAGAGCGAGCCGGCAAAGGGTGGCTTCGCAAGCCGTCTTAAGGGACTGTTCGGAGGCCAGAAAGAGCCTGAAAAGATATTTACCGACGAGTATTTCGTGGAGAAAGCCCGCGAGATGGAGGCTCTCGGAGCGAAGATCATCACTCTTAAGGATATGGCTGGTCTGGTCAATCCTCTGCGCGCCGCCTCGATCATATCGAAGCTCAAGAGCAATCTGAAGGTGCCCGTGGATTTCCACACCCACTGCACTCCGGGCTACGGCCTGGCTTCGTCGGTGATGGCGATGATCCACGGCGTGGATATCCTCGACACGAACATATGGTGGTTTGGCGGCGGCTCTGCCGCTCCGGCCATAGAGCTGATATATGTGTTCGCGCAGCGTCTCGGCATAGAGCTTGATGTCGACATGGAGGCCGTGGGCAAGATCCGCAACGAGCTGCTTTCAGCGCGCCGTGAGCTGGCTCCGTTCGATCTCGTCAAGGAGTTCCCCGCCGAGTTCGATCCGTTGGCCGACACCCTCCCCGCCGAGATCTCCAAGCATTTCGACGATGCCATCGAGGCAGGCCGTCGCGGCGACGAGGAGGCAATGCTTGAGGCATGCCACGCCATCGAGGCATATTTCCGCTTCCCCAAGCCCAATCTGCTGGTGAAGACTGCCGAGGTGCCGGGCGGAATGTATTCCAACATGGTGGCGCAGCTCAAGGCTCTCCAGTCGGAAGAGGTGCTCGACGACGCCATGGCCCTGATCCCGAAAGTGCGCCGCGACGCAGGTCTGGTGCCTCTGGTCACTCCGACGAGCCAGATCGTGGGCAGTCAGGCCGTGTTCCTCGCTCTTGACCGCAAGAAGGGCAACGCCGACTATACCAACAAGTCGAATCAGTTCATGTCGCTTATCAAGGGGGAGTATGGCCATACTCCCGTAGCTGTCGATCCGGAATTCCGGCGTCAGATCACAGGCGATCCGGAGGAACATCCCTATGACGTAAGTTCTTACAAGGCTCCCGAGAATCCGGAGATAGCCGAATTCGGCGGAATGAAGCTCGCGCAGAACAATGAGGAGTATCTGCTTCTTGAACTGCTCCCCAACGTGGCCACCACCTTCCTGCGCAACAAGCGTCAGGCCGAATATGAGGCAAAAAAGGCTGCCGAACAGCCTGCGCCTACAGAGGAAGTGATCGTGGAGGAGAAAGTGGAGCCGATCACCGGGGAGGTGGTCAGCGGCCCGATGCCTGGCACGGTGCTTGAAGTAAATGTCAAGGCCGGCGATGTTGTCAAGAAGGGACAGAAGCTTCTCGTCTACGAGTCGATGAAGATGGAGAATGACGTGGAGGCAAAGCATGACGCTACCGTAAAACGCGTGTTTGTAAAACCCGGCGACCGTTTCGCGGCTGAAGCTCCGCTGATTGAATACGAGGACTGATCCTTTTAAGGAATACGAGGACTGATCCTTTTAAGGATATCCCTGCAGCATGCATCTCCCGGCCGACTGAAAGTCGATTTGTCAGGAGATGCTTCTTTTTGTTGACAAAGTGTTGACAATCCCGTGAATTTATTGGCAGAAGAGCCCTTAATCGTTAAGTTTGTAAACCGATTGGTGACAGTCGCTCTCTCTTTACCGATAAATCAGTCATTATTTTTAACCAAATAACGGTATATGAAACGGATCATTATAGTCATATCTTGTGTGGTCATACTGGTAGCTCTGGTGTATGGGCTGCTGTGTACGCTCTCCTCGCAGAATGACATGAAGGCTTCCAGGTCCGACGGTCTGATAGGAGTATTGCCGCTCGTTGATCAGAAAGTGAAGGTGGAGCCTGTGCCGGGGCTGATATTCAAGTTTGATACCGGTAGCGATATATCCACCATAACGGAGTCGGACCTTCAGCTGCTTCGGAATATGGGCATGAGCGTGGAGAAGAAGATCTATCCCGTAGCGGGCCGTGACGGAAACGGCAGGACGAGGTTCTGTCTTACCCGTTACACCGTAAGCCTCCCGCTGTATGATTACCGTTTCCTTACCGACAGTGTCGGCGGACAGGTAAGGGCAGTCGCCGACAAGGCGTCGCTCAATGTGCTTGAAGGGGTCGATTTCGCTCCGTCGCAGACCGGCTATTCGGTGCTCGGGGTGGATTTCATTGAAAAGTTCAAGGTCGCATATGACTATATGAATGGAGCTGTAAGGCTGTATTTTGACCTGCCTCAGGGATATGAGGCATTCAATAAGATTTATTATTCACGCTCTGTAGCCGACGGTCTGTGGCTTGGCAAACGATACTATATGGATATGCGGGTCAACGGAGAGATGCGCGGTTTTTTCTGTGATACAGGTATACGCGAGGCCATGGTGAAGATGCCTACCTCCACAATGTCGGAGGACACCGAAGGAATTCTCAACGACACTGTCGTGACAATGGTTTCGAAATATCCGGCGCTGAAAAACGACTCCGAATGGTTTGAAATAGGTTCGCGCGGGGGAACTGTCAAGGTTTATTATTATGACAACCGCGAGGAGCCGTTTGCCTTCAATCCCCTGAATCTCTTCAGGCAGGACTGCATAATAGATTTTGCAGCCGGCGACGTATATCTCCGCAGGTATTTTGACGTTCCCGATCAGGATCCTCCGCTCGCATCGTCGGTTGAGATCGCCGACTGAGCAGTCAGAGGGGTATGCAGCGTTCAGCTCTGATGCAATATCTGGGTGAGGTTGTGTTCGAGATCGGCCGACGACAGCCGTGTGGTTAGGCGTCCGCGATGCGCTATTGATATGCCTCCGGTCTCCTCGCTGACCACTATCGCTATAGCGTCGGTGGCCTGGGATATGCCGAGCGCGGACCGGTGGCGGAGCCCGAGGGCGCGCGGCACATTGCGGTCGTGAGATACCGGCAGTATGCATCCGGCTGATTTAAGCCGGTCGTCGGCAACTATCAGCGCCCCGTCGTGGAGCGGAGAATTCTTAAAAAAAATGTTTTCTATAAGGCGGGAGTTGGGGAGGGCGTCGATGATGTCGCCCGAACGTTCATAGTTTTCAAGCGGCACGTTCTGTTGTATCACAATGAGTGCTCCTGTCTTGGATTTCGCCATATTCATGCAGGCGTAGACGATCGGTATGATCAGCCGTCGTCCGCGTTCGTCGGCGTCTTCGCCGGGGGTGCGGTGATGGAAAAGCTTTCGGAGAAAACGCCATCGTTTGTGATCGCCCAGTTCGACAAGAAACCGCTTGATCTGATCCTGAAACAGGATGACTATCACAAGGAGCCCTATCGACATGAATTTGTCGAGTATGGTGCCTATGAGCTTCATTTCGAGTATCTGTGACGCTACGACCCACACCACTATGAAGGCAAGCAGGCCGTAGAAGATATTGATGGTGCCCGACTCGCGCATGATCCTGTAGATGTAAAACAGGAGCAGTGCAGCGAGAGCTATGTCGAGCACGTCGCGGATGGTAAATGGATCCATGGACAGTCAGAATAAGGAATTGTGAATGATTCTCGACCGCAAAGTTACGAATTTTTAAGCAACTCAAGCAATCTGACGCTCTGCGATGCTTCCTTCGGATCATGGACGCGAATTATCGAGGCTCCTCCCATAAGCGCGATGGTGTCGGCCGTGACGGTGGCGGCGAGTGCATCTTCGGGCGCGATGTCGAGTGCTTTAGTGAGCATCGATTTGCGGGAAAGCCCGATCAGTATCGGGCGGCCGAGCGCCTCGGCTATCAGAGGAAGATGGCGCAGAACGCGGTAGTTCTGTTCAAGAGTTTTCGCGAAGCCGAGTCCCGGATCGGCTATGACGTCGGCTATGCCGAGCTGCGAGCAGCGTTCTATCACGTCCGACAGACGGCTTATTATTTCGCCTGTCGGGTCATCGTCGGGATACTGGGTGAGAGTCTGCATGGTGGCCGGGGTGCCGCGCATATGCATGGCGATGTAAGGCACTCCCAGACGCGCCACTGTCGGAAGCATCCCGGGATCTTCGCCGCCGGTGATGTCGTTGACTATGTCGGCCCCGCCATCCTCTACGGCAATCCGCGCCACCTCCGCACGAAAAGTGTCGACCGACAGGGGTATGTCGGGGGCGACGCTTCTGACAGCTCTGCATGCTGTCAGAAGTCGCTCTGTCTCCTCGGCTTCGGTGACTTCCGTTGCTCCCGGGCGCGATGAGTAGGCGCCTATGTCGATCATATCGGCTCCGTCGGCGATGAGCCGTGCGGCACGCTCCGCTATGGCTTCGGCTCCTTCAGCACGCGATGCAGCATAAAAGGAGTCGGGGGTTGCGTTAAGGATCGCCATCACTTGCGGACGTCCGATTTCCAGCAGGCGCCCGCGAAGGCGTAGGGAGAAGGGAATGAATTGCGTTGGAGTCATTGTTGTGGGGTGAGATATCGTTTATAATATTCCTATTGATCGCAGGAAAACGAGTATTATGCCCGCCGGAGCCACAAAGCGCAGCAGCAGGCTGAGGGTCACCATGGTCATGTGGCGTGTAGGCGTCAGTTGCTCACTGATGATGCGTCGCGGCACCACCCATCCGGTGAACAGAGCGATGATGAGTCCTCCCACCGGCAGGAGAATGTTTGACGACAGATAGTCGAATGCGTCGAATATGCTGAGTGAGAATATCTTTACTCCGCTGAGCGGGCCGAAACTCAGTGCGCACAGGGTGCCGAATACGAGCGCTATCGCGGCGTTGGTCATCGTGGCGGCTCTCCGGCTCATGCCGCGCTCCTCGATAAAGAAAGCTATTGCTGTCTCCGACATGGATATCGTGGAGGTGAGCGAGGCCAGTATCAGGAGGAAGAAAAAGAGTGCCGACCACAGCGGTCCGAGCGGCAGCGAATGGAAGATCGACGGAAGCACTTCGAATATGAGGGTAGGGCCTGCAGCCGGCGATACGGAGAATGTGAAAACGGCCGGGAATATGATGATGCCGGAGAGGATGGCCACCATTGTGTCGAGAGAGGCTGTGGCCGCGGCGCTGCGGAGCAGGGGAGTGCTTTGTGAGAAATATGACCCGTAGGTGGCCATGCATCCGAGCCCGAGCGACAGCGAGAAGAAGGCCTGTCCCATGGCTCCGAGAGCTACAGAGGGTGTGATCTGTGAGAAGTCGGGGCTGAAAAGGAAGCTCAGACCTTCGCTGGCCCCGGAGAAAGTCAGTGATCTGACGCAAAATACGATAAGCAGTATGAACAGCGTGGGCATAAGCAGATTGGAGATCTTTTCAATGCCCTTGTTGACTCCCCTTACCACTATGAAGAAGTTCATGGCCAGAAACAATACGGTCCAGACGACAGGCCTGACGCCGTCAGAGGCCAGACTGAGGAACCGGCCGTGGTATTGCCCGCTGTCGAGGCTTGAGAGTGATCCTGTGATCGACTGTACGAAATATTCGAGTGTCCATCCGGCCACAACCGAGTAGAAACTCAATATGGTCATCGAGGCCACGATGCCTATGTAACCGGCCAGAAACCAAGGCTTCCCCGGGGCGAGCGCACGGTATGCTCCGAATATGTTTGAGCGGGTGGAGCGTCCCATGATGAATTCGGCCGTCAGCACCGGCACTCCGATGATGAGTATGAATGCGATATAGAGTATCATGAAAGCTCCGCCGCCGTGAGTGCCGGCCTCGTAAGGGAAGCGCCATATGTTTCCCAGCCCCACGGCTGAACCTACTGTGGTGGCTATGACTGCGAAACGAGTGGCGAACTGGCTTCTTGAAGTGATGGGGGATTTGTCGTGCTGGGTCATCTGTGATGATTGGTAGAGTTTGACAGGTGATCTGGTGGATCGATTACTGATTCGTCGCGATGGCTTCTCTCGCGCCCGTCGGGCGTTCTGGGTGTGCCGTTTTTTCTCGCTTTTTTCCGTTTTTTCTCGTTCCCGGTTTCAAGCCGGGCCGTGTCGGGGGCTGATGTTCGGGCGTTGGAGGAATTATCGATCGCATGGGGTGTCGCGACAGTGATATGTGATGGGTCAGTCCTTCCGCAATTTCTCACAATGGTCACTGCGCAGATGCCTGCGACAAGCAGTGCGAGAAGCAACAGCAGCCCTCGCCGTTCGGTCGATGTGAATTTTCCGTCAGTCATCAGGCGTTCATATAATGCTCGAAAGCAGTATTGACAGTATCAGCAGCGGAGCCACGTAGCGCAATATCGCCGTAATGATGTTGATCATATGTGACGATATCTTGCCATAGTTGGTCAGCTGCTCCCGGAGCAGTCGGCGTGGAGCGAACCATCCCATGTAGATGCACAGGAGCATGGAGCCGGCAGGCAGCAGCAGATTGGTGGCGAAGAAGTCGAGGAAATCGAATATGTTGCGGCCGAAGATCGTGATGTCGGAGAGCGGGCCCTGCGACAGAGAGCAGAGCGAGCTGAACAGAAATAGAGGCAGCAATGTCAGAAGGCATGCCTTGATCCGCTTTATTCTGAAACGATCGGAGAGGAAGGCGATGGTCACTTCAGCGATGGAGATGGTCGATGTCAGGGCGGCTACAGTCAGAAGCAGAAAGAAGATCGACGACCACACCTCAGTGGCAGGCATGTGGGCGAAAACTTCAGGCAGGGTGACGAAGACGAGTGTGGCTCCCGCCAGACTTTCGCCCTGCAGTCCGAATGTGGTGACCGAAGGGAAAATGATCAGTCCCATCAGGAATGCTACGAGCAGATCAAGCATGCTGACGGTCACCGCAGTGCGGCAGAGCCGGGTGTGCTTCGGGAAATACGAGGCGTAGGTGATGAGTATGCCCATCCCAAGTGACAGGGAGAAGAATGCCTGTCCGAGAGCGCTCAGCGCCACCTCCGTGGTGATTTTCGAGAAATCCGGGCGCAGGAAGAATGTCAGTCCGGCTTCGAGCCCCGGAAGAGTCATGGCTACCCCGACCAGTATGATGAGCAGCACAAACAGCAGAGGCATCAGTATGTTTGACAGCCGCTCTATCCCTTTCTGGACTCCGAGAGCCAGCACAGCGAGATTGATGATGATCATCAGATAGGTGTTGGTCAGCGGATTCCATCCGTCGGCTATGAATTCCTTCATGCGCGATGTGAAGTGGAGTGAAGAGTCCGACGCCGATGCAAGGCCGTCGTAGAGATGGCCGCTTATCGACTGCAGCAGGTATTCAAGCGTCCATCCGGCCACGACCATGTAGAACATGAGTATGAGATAGCTCGCCAGAATGCCGAGCCCTCCCACGAGCCACCATGGGCGACGCGCTCCGATATTCTTGAACGCCCCAACGGCGTCGCTTCCCCCGGCGCGGCCGAGCGCGAATTCGGCCGTCATCACCGGCACTCCGAGCAGAAACACGCAGGCGATATAAATTATTAGGAATGCCGCGCCGCCGTTGGCCTGCGTTTCCGCCGGAAAACGCCAGACGTTTCCCAGCCCGACGGCCGAACCGACCGTAGCGGCTACCAGTCCGATTTTAGATGCGAATTTAGGCTTTTCTGACATTGCAATACTGACGATGTGTAAATATCCGGCAAAGTTACGTAAAAATCTGTAAGTTCCCCGCTCCTTCCGCTCCCTTTTCGCAACATTACTGTCCTCACACCGCTCATAACGATAATAATTAACGAATTGGTGTTTTTATGGGATACTTTTACTTATAATGATTGTTTGATGGTTGACATATCAAATAAAATTATTAAATTTGTCAACCAAATAGGTGCTATGATGAAGAAACAAGTTAACGACATATTTTCGCGTCGGTTGCGTCAGGCGCGACTGATGAAAGGGTTTTCCTTGGAGAAACTATCGCAGGTAGTCACTCCGGCAGTTACAAGACAGGCAATTAACAAATATGAGAAGGGCCTGATGATGCCTGACAGCCGTGTGCTTATTGCCCTCGCCGCCGCTTTAGACGTTAAGATTGATTATTTTTTCCGTCCTTCACGGTAGAGGTCGAACACGTTGAGTTCCGCAAGAAACCTCGGTTTCCGGAGCGTATGGCGGCCGCTGTCAGAGAAAAAGTCCGCGAGGAGCTGGAGCGTTATCTGGAGGTGGAACAGATTTGTGGCTGCCCGACCGATTTCTCAATGCCACGTAAAATCGTCCGCACCGTTGCAGAAGCTGCCGCCCATGCTGATGAGCTTCGGAAATATCTGAGCCTCGGAAACGACGGCGTTTCAAATGTAATTGAGGTTCTCGAAGAATACGGTGTCAAAGTTATTGAGATTGCGGAAGATAAAGATTTCGACGGGTTAAGTGGATATGCCAATGGTTCGATTCCCCTGATTGTCATAAACGGTAATTTCGTTACCGAGCGTAAACGCTTCACCGCTTTGCATGAGCTGGGACATCTTTTGCTTGACATTCCTGCGGATGTGCCTTCAAGGGACGTGGAAAATATCTGCAACGCATTTGCGAGCGAATTTCTGCTGCCGATGAATGTGCTCAAAGCAAAGGTCGGTAATTCCCGGCATGACATATCGCTTTCGGAACTTACCGATATTCAGTGCCAGTTCGGAATATCGGTAGATGATATTATGCTTGCACTCCAAGCAGGTGGAGTAATTACCCCTAACCGTTATTCCGGCTATCAGGCTAAGAAGAAGAGACTACCTGATTTCAAGGTGCTTACCGAGAAGTCAAGGGCTGTAGCCGAGCGTTCTGGCCGCTTTGTCCGAATGGTTTACCGTGCGCTGGCCGATGAATCTATCACGTACTCCAAAGCTGCAGCCCTGTTGAATACCTCCGTCGAGAGTGTAAGGTCACATCTTCAATTAGTGTAAGAGAGGATGGAAATAATAGTCAATGATACAGACATATTCATAGACCTGCACTCGATAGGCCTTCTTGAATGTTTCTGCGAACTGCCATACGAGATCCGCACAGTCGATTTCGTAATGGCGGAGATTTCCAATCCTCAGCAATATGCGGAAATAGAGCGTCTGGCAAATGAGGGGAAGATATTGGTGGCAAGTTTTACACCTGAAGAATTGTCAGAAATTGTCGAAGAATATTCCAATGTCCCCGGCAATCTGTCACTTCCCGACTGCTCGGTATGCTATTATGCCAGAAAATACGACATTACACTGTTGACCGGCGACAGGCAGCTTCGCAGATACGCCGAGGCAGGGAATCTGACAGTCAAGGGCATATTGTTCGTGTTTGATGAACTGATAGCGCATTCAGTAATCACTCCTCATGTCGCTGCCCTGAAACTGAAAGAATTATACTCCATAAATATCCGGCTGCCTAAATCAGAAATACAAAGCCGTATAAATTCATGGGATAGGTATAGGCGGTTAATGCGCCCAAATGAAAGATAATCGCTACTTTTGTAGCATGATACGACGAGAAATATTT
>CANRCT010000013.1 GCA_947629175.1 uncultured Muribaculaceae bacterium
AAAAAGCCTTCAAGATCCACGGCGAGCGCTCTCCACGACCCCGGACAAATCCGTAGTCTTTATCGTCTCGGCCGGGCATTCAAGCCCGGCAAGGAACTGAACAGAGTTTCATCTTTCGCCCCGCATGCCGCCAAAGGCGGCACCAAGGGCATGACTCTTGTACTACTGCTTCTTGTCTATTGTAAATCTTCTCAATGTTCTCTTTTGCGCCCCGGGGAGCGTTGCTTCCCGAAAGCGAGTGCAAAGTTACAACCCTTTTCCGTTACCACCAAATATTTTTGAGAAAAAATCAAGAGAAAATTTCACAATTTTCGGACATTCACTAAGCAACCACCTATTTCACAACAAAATATCTCATCGAAAAAAGTTCAATAAAAATCTCACTTTTTCCACCGCGCCCGTTTTCGTGCCGTCAAACTCAAGAAATCTGCCGTAAATTTTGTAACTTTGAATCGCCGCTACAACCACAGCGAGCCAACATTCCCCTGAAATAACTTAAAGTCGACTTATGGTCACCACTCCATTCGTGCATCTGCACGTGCATACACAATATTCCCTTCTCGACGGACAATCAAGCATATCCGCACTTGTCGATAAAGCGCTCGATGACGGAATGGCCGGCATAGCCATCACCGACCACGGCAACATGTTCGGCGTGAAGGAACTATACAACTATGTCAATGGCGGCTGCCTGAAAGGCTACAAGAAAAACCTCGAAAAAGCACAGAAAAGCGGCGATGCCGCCAAGGCTGCGCGGTTTGAAAACCGGATAAGCCGGATCAAGAACGGCGACTTCCGGATCATACTCGGATGCGAAATGTACGTAGCCAACGGTTCCAATCTTGAGCGCACCGACAAACGTGACACCGGACGCCACCTGATAGTGCTCGCCAAAAACCTTAAAGGCTACAAGAACCTGATCAAACTGGTATCCGAGGCATGGACCAAAGGATTCTACATGCATCCGCGCACCGACAAGGAGTCGCTTGCCGCCCGACGCGAAGGGCTGATCATCGCCTCGGCATGTCTCGGAGGCGAGATACCGCGGCTGGTGCGCGACGGCCGCATGGAGGAGGCCGAGCGCAGCGTGCTCTGGTGGAAAGAGACCTTCGGCGACGACTATTATATAGAGGTGCAGCGTCATCCGACCGACCGTCCCGGCGCGAACCGCTCGGTGTGGGAGGACGAGAAGGCAGTATACCCCAAGATGATCGAACTGGCACGGCGTCACGGCATCAAGATCATTGCCACCAACGATGTACACTTCGTCAACTACGAGGACGCCGAGGCCCACGACCGCCTGATATGCGTAAGCACCAACAGCTATCTGACCGACCCGCAGCGCATGCGCTACACCAAACAGGAATGGATGAAAACCCAGGCCGAAATGTCGGAACTCTTCGCCGACCTGCCTGAAGCGCTCGAAAACACACTCGATGTGGTCCGCAAAGTAGAGCACTACTCCATCGACCATCCGCCGATCATGCCTACATTCGCCATTCCGGAAGATTTCGGCACCGAGGATGAGTATCGCAAACGTCTTACGGAGAAAGACCTTTTCGATGAATTCACTCGCGACGAAAACGGCAATGTAGTGCTGTCGCAGGAAAAAGCCGAGGAAAAGATCAAGAAACTCGGCGGCTACGACAAGCTCTACCGCATAAAACTCGAAGCCGACTACCTCAAGAAACTCGCCTACGAAGGCGCAGCCAAGCGATATGGCACCCCACTGACACCGGAGCTGCAGGAACGCATAAACTTCGAGCTGCACATAATGAAAACGATGGGTTTCCCGGGCTACTTCCTTATAGTGCAGGATTTCATCAGGGCGGGCCGCGAGGAGCTCGGCGTCAGCATCGGTCCCGGCCGAGGATCGGCTGCCGGAAGCGCCGTGGCCTACTGCCTCGGCATCACACAGATCGACCCGGTGAAATACGATTTGCTTTTCGAGCGTTTCCTCAACCCCGACCGCATATCGCTCCCAGATATCGACATCGACTTCGACGACGACGGACGCGAGGAGGTGCTGCGCTACGTCACCCGCAAATACGGAGCCGAAAAGGTAGCGCATATCATCACCTACGGCACGATGGCATCCAAGCTTGCCATCAAGGACGTGGCGCGCGTGGAGCAACTTCCTCTGAGCGAAAGCGACCGCCTGACAAAACTAATCCCGAAGCGTATGCCAGAGATCGACGGCAAAGCTGTCGACCCGTCGCTCGCCAACTGCTATACATACGTGCCGCAGTTCAAAGCCGAACTGAACAGTCCGAATCCTCTCGTAGCCGAAACTCTGCGATATGCCCAGGAACTCGAAGGCACCGTACGCAACACCGGAGTGCATGCATGCGGCGTGATCATCTGCCGCGACGACATCACCGACTGGGTGCCGGTCAGCACGGCCGTCGACAAAAGTTCGGATTCCAAGGAGAAAACGATCGTCACCCAGTACGAGGGACGCGTTATCGAGGAGACCGGTCTGATAAAGATGGACTTCCTCGGGCTCAAGACACTTTCGATCATCAAGGAGGCGCTTGCCAACATCAAACGTACGACAGGCAAGGATATCGACATCGAAGCGATAGACATCAACGACCGCAAGACCTACGATCTATATTGTCAGGGCAATACGATAGGAACATTCCAGTTCGAGTCGACCGGCATGCAGAAATACCTTCGCGAACTCCAGCCATCGACGTTCGAGGATCTCATAGCCATGAACGCCCTGTATCGCCCGGGGCCTATGGACTACATCCCCGATTTCATAGCCCGCAAACACGGACGCGAGCCGATCGTCTACGACATCCCAGAAATGGAGAAATTCCTCAAGGACACCTACGGAGTGACTGTCTACCAGGAGCAGGTCATGCTTCTGTCGCGACTTCTTGCCGGATTCACGCGCGGTCAGAGCGACACCCTGCGCAAAGCGATGGGCAAAAAGCTCATCGATAAGATGAACGAGCTCGAAAAGCTCTTCATGGAGGGCGGCCAAGCCAATGGACACAAACCGGAGACGCTTCAGAAGATCTGGAACGACTGGAAGAAATTCGCCTCCTACGCCTTCAACAAGAGTCACGCCACATGCTACTCTTGGGTCGCTTTCCAGACAGCATGGCTCAAGGCCAACTATCCGGCCGAATATATGGCAGCGGTGCTTTCACGCAACCGCTCCGACATCAACAAGCTCACCATTTTTATGGAGGAGTGCAAGCGCATGCACATCACCATCAAAGGTCCCGACGTCAACGAGAGTTACCTCGAATTCGGCGTCAACGCCGCAGGCGACATCCGCTTCGGGCTTGCGGCCATCAAAGGTGTGGGCGAAGCGGTGGTCACCGAGATCATCAACGCCCGCGCAAAAGGAGGAGCGTTCGAGTCAGTCTACGACTTCGTCGAACGCGTCCCCATTGCCGCCCTCAACCGCCGCCTCATAGAGAATCTCGCTTATGCGGGAGCATTCGACTGTTTCGCCCCCGACATCAAGCGTGAGGATTTCTTCGAGAAAAACGCCAAGGGCGAATTATTCAGCGAGGCCCTGATGCGTTACGGACAGCTCTTCCAAGCCGACAAGCAGACACAGGGTCTGAGCCTCTTCGGCGACGACGATCCGACACTGACTATCGCCGGACGACCGCCTGTCAGCCCTGCCCTGCCCTGGATCGACGCTTTCAAGCTTGAAAAAGAGCGCGACCTCGTGGGGATATTCCATTCGGCGCATCCCCTCGACGGCATGTATCTTGAGATGAAATATGGCCTCGACCAGCTGAAAGACTATAAATCCGAATCCGTCACGCACGACCGTGTCTATACCTACGGAGGCATCGTGATAGGCCTCGACCGCCGTCAGGGACAGAACGGATCAAGCTACGGATATCTGAAAATCGAAGATTATAACGGCACAGCAGAGATATACCTCAACGACAAGAGCTTCTATCAGTTCGCCAACTTCGGCATACCCAATACAGCCGTGTATGTCAAGGGGCAATACGGAGTGAAAAAAGACGGCAACATCTTCTTCTCCGTGGCCGACATCAATCTTCTCTCCACACTGAAGGGCAAAATAATAAAGGGAATTACAATCACTCTTGATCCCGAACAGCTCAACCCTGCAGTCTACGACGTGATCAGCGGCATGATGATTGAAAACGGCGAAACACCTGATGACCCGAAAGCCGCACCGGTGCCGCTGACGGTGAGATTCTACGAGCCGTCGGCCAACAGATATATCACCATGCAGTCGATGAGCAGCATCAACCTCAGCCGTCAGGCGCTGGAAGCTCTGACCGACATGAATATTGAGTTCGCAATCGAGAAAGCCGCTCCGGAGCCCGCTAAGGAAGACAATCCGGCACAACGTTTCAGGCAGCACAGAGTGTAAAAAGACAAAACGTTGACAATCCGACTGTTGCAAAAATTTATATGTTAAAAAACATAATTTTTGCGCATAATTCGCGAACCTGAACTAACTTTGCGGCCAGTTAAGTGTATTTATTTATGAGAACTCCGAAGAGTCGGAGATATAGATTGTTTTAGGTTTAATTAAAATTTAAGTATTATGCGTCAGATGATTAAAATGATCAAAGGGCTTCATCTTACTTATGGCACATTCTTCCGTATCACGGGCGACTGCACCATCGAGTAATCAGGAAGACCGGGAGATGGCTGCAATCTTCAGGAGTCAGCCTTGTCTCCCCGACATCAACAGGCTGCGCGGCCATAAAGGCCAAAGCCTGAGCGTTCGTCAAACCGATGTTTAACTAAAGTAAAGAAAGGACGCCAAGATGAAAAGACTTTTGACCAAAGTATCTGAATGGTACATCGGAGCGGCATCCATGACCTACCTCCACAGGTAAGCAGGAAGGCCCCCGCCATCATCGACACCGGTTCGGCTACCAGCTCATGCTGGTAGATTTCCGACCGGTTTCCGCGAAGGGATGTACCGTTGCGGTCATGTTAAGAACAGGCCGCAGACACACAGACGATTGCTCCACGGCAAAACGGAAAATGCCGGCGAGAGCAATTTTTTTATGTCGGCCCGCTTCGCTATTTCCACAAAGATAGCTATCTTTGCATTACTGAAACTATATCAACCAAATACTTCAACCGTCAATAATCATGGCTATCAAATTTACCGATTCAGATGTAAAATCCATCATCGCCTCAGGCGCGCCGGTAGTGATCGACTTCTGGGCCACATGGTGCGGCCCGTGCATGCGCATGTCGCCCGTCATCGACGAGCTTGCCCAGCAGTATGAGGGACAGGTGCAGATAGGCAAATACAACATCGAGGAGGAGACTGAACTCTCCGACGAATACCGCATAATGTCGATACCGACTATCCTCTTCTTCAAGAACGGCGAGCAAGTGCGCGATCTCCGTCTTGCCGGATCGCAGAGCAAAGCCAAGCTCGAAGAGAACATCAAGGCTCTCCTCGCCCTCTGATAATGCTCTCCTGACTCTGCCGCAAAAAAGATCAAAGACCGATGTGTCCGGCCGTTAAGGCTCCCGACACATCGGTCTATCTGTTTGTCGGCCGGAAGAAGGCCCTATGACGCCGCGTGCTCAGTTCATTCAGTCCGCGTGGCCGGCAGGCGACCCAGCAAAGCGTCCAGATGGTCGCGACGGATCGAAAACCGCAACCTGCATATATTGTCGAACTGCTGCCCAATAATGCGCGCCTCGGATGATTTCAGAGTGGTCATTACAGCATTCATGTCCTCGTAAACGAAACTGATCTCAACCGTCTCCTCCTCACACCGGCTCACGGTCTCGCCGGCCTCTATGGCTGCACGCGCCGCCTCACGGTAAGCCACTATAAGACCCGACGTACCGAGTTTTATGCCGCCGAAATATCTCACTACGGCTACAGCCACGTTGGTAAGCCCTGCCGAACGGATCTGTCCGAGGATCGGTTTCCCGGCTGTCCCTGACGGTTCACCATTGTCGCTTGAAAGCCATTCCCTGCCGCCCGGCCCGATCATATAGGCCCAGCAGACATGACGCGCGTCGTGATATTCGTTGGCAATCGCCGCAATAACGGCTTTCGCCTCCTCTGCCGACGCGACAGGGAAAGCGAAAGCTATGAAACGGCTCATTTTTTCCCTGACAGTCGCCGACGATCTGCCGGCAAGAGTCAGATATTCGCTTGACTGATCCAATGGCGTCGACAGCTTACAGTATCAGCATCGCGTCGCCATAAGCTCCGAAACGATACTTTTCCTTTATCGCTTCTTCGTAGGCCTTCATCACAAGATCATAGCCACCGAAAGCGGCAGTCATCATCAGCATGATGGAATACGGCATATGGAAATTGGTCACAAGCGCATCGGTGACAGTGAAATCGTAAGGCGGGAAAATGAACTTGTTGGTCCATCCCGAATAAGTCTTCATATGGCCCCCCATGCTGACTGCGCTTGCTATGCCGCGGAGCACTGAAGTGCCCACAGCGCATACATGATGATCGCTGTCCTTCACGCCGTTGACTGTGTCGACGAGAGCCTGACTCACCTCAAGCTGCTCCGAATCCATGCGATGTTTTGTCAGATCCTCCACATCAATCTCACGGAAATTGCCAAGGCCGCTGTGAACAGTCAGGAATGCCTGGTGTATACCCTTGATCTCCATACGTTTCAGCAATTCGCGGCTGAAATGGAGCCCGGCAGCCGGGGCCACTACAGCTCCCTCTTTTTCAGCATATATCGTCTGATAACGCTCCGCATCCGCCTCCTCGGGCTCACGCTTAATATATTCGGGAAGCAGTGTCTGTCCGAGCTTGAACAGGGCCTCCTTGAACTCATCATGATCCCCGTCATACAGAAAGCGCAGGGTGCGGCCTCGCGATGTAGTGTTGTCGATCACCTCGGCCACCATCGAGTCGTCATCACCGAAATACAGCTTGTTGCCTATGCGTATCTTACGGGCAGGCTCCACAAGCACATCCCACAGTTTATTATCGGCATTGAGCTCGCGAAGCAGCGACACCTCTATACGTGCGCCGGTCTTCTCCTTGTTGCCGTACAGACGTGCCGGAAAAACCTTCGTATCATTGAAAACGAAGATGTCGCCGTCGACGAAATAATTGATAATGTCCTTGAACACACGGTGCTCGATTTCACCCGAAGCGCGGTGCACCACCATCAGACGCGATTCGTCACGTTGCTCAGCAGGGTGTTGTGCGATAAGCTCTTCAGGAAGCTTGAACTTAAACTGCGATAGTTTCATATCCTTTGTGGTTTCATTGTTTCTAACAAATATCATGTCTCTTCGTGGCGGTCGGCGAGTTCCGCCTCACGTATCATTGCCACAGCCTCGTCAACGCTCATGCAGTCGGAGGAGGCTATATCTCCTACCCGCGTTCGCCTGAGAGCCGTTAGATGAGCGCCCGAGCCGAGTGCCCGGCCGATATCACGCGCCAAAGCCCTTATATATGTTCCCTTGCTGCAGACCACCCTTACCGTGGCGCTCGTACCGCAATAATCAAGAAGCTCTATCTCGTCTATCACCAGAGTTTTCGGTTTCAGCTCCACTTCCTGACCGCGACGGGCCGTCTCATAGGCTCTTTTGCCATCTACCTTGCATGCCGAAAACTGCGGTGGAACCTGCTCGATGCGTCCTTTGAAACGCTCAAGGGTCTCTTCTATCAGCTCTCTCGTGATGTGATCCACTGGGTAACGGGCGTCGATCTCGGTCTCAAGATCATAGGAGGGAGTGGTAGCGCCGAGCTCTATTGTCGCCACGTATTCCTTTACCCCGCTCTGCAACTGCTCTATCAGCTTTGTGGCTCTGCCGGTCACGACAATCATCACTCCTGATGCAAGCGGATCGAGAGTGCCGGCATGGCCGACCTTGAACCGTTTCATGCCGAGCCGCCTCAACAATGCGCCACGCAGACGTTTCACCACGTCGAAACTCGTCCAGCCAAGAGGCTTGTCGACAGCAAGTATTTCGCCCTCTATAAAATCTTTCTTCATTGGCCTGTTCCGATCATATTATCACCAGAGGATACAAAGCAGACCCATAGCCACACAATACACGGAGAACCATACCAGTTTGCCGCGTTTCACGATCTCGATCATCCAGTTGCATGCAGCGCAGCCTGCAAGAAACGAAGCTATGAAACCGACCGTAAGAGGCACCCAGCCGATGGAATCCATTACAGCGCTTTCTCCTGACGCCATATCCTTGATATTCAGCAATGCTTCTCCGAGTATGGGGATTATCACCATGAAGAAAGAGAATTCAGCCACAGCCGCACGACGCGCACCCATCGATATGCCCGTGGCAATCGTAGTGCCCGAACGGCTCAGACCGGGCAAAACGGCGATCGACTGCGCTATGCCCATGCCGATAGCGTCGATCCAGCGGATACCGTGAGCCTTAACCGGCATGTCGGAGGCCGCTTCCTCAAGAGCCGGACGCGTGCGGAAGAAATAAGCGAACGCAAGCAGAGCTGCCGTCACCAGCAGGCAACAGCCTACCAATGTCAGGCTGCCCCCGAAGAGACTCTCCACCATGTCCTTGAAAAAAAGTCCGACTATCGCAACCGGTATACATGACACAAGTATCTTGCAGACATAGTAGAAATTGTCGTCGCGACGCCAAGTAAAGAAGCTCACACATAACGGCACGAACTTACGCCACAGCACCACTATCGTGCTCAATACCGTAGCCACATGCAGCGCTGTATCAAATTCCAGAGCTTCCGCTCCGGCGAGTTGCAGTCCAAGCACTTCACGGCATATCTCAAGATGACCGCTTGAACTTATCGGCAGGTATTCGGCAAGGCCCTGGACCAGACCGAGTATCAGTGCGTCGATCCAGTCCATCAGACCTCTTTGCCCTCCTCCGGCTCGTTTATCAGTTTCTTTTTAACAGGACGCCACATGATGCCTATACCCATGAAGATAAATCCGAGGAAAGCCATAGTCGGGCCGACGACGATACGTCGGGTACTGAAAATCTCGGGGTTGAACTCTGTCTCGGTCGACGGCGCTCCGGTCATCAAAAGGAAACCGGTGACAATCACTGCCGCAGCTACCGCCATCAATATAAAATTGATCTTCACCAGTGGGAGTCGGCCATAAGGCTCGCGATCCAGCCCGTCGGTGACCTCTCCGTTCTGCTGTCTGCTGTTATTCTTCATTACAAATCAATAATCAATATTATTCGTTTATTACCGATGGCTTGTCAGCCAAACATCTCGTCATAATCAGCCCTCAGATACTTGTTGGCCGACAGCAGAGCCGACAGCCCGCAGATGGCCGCTCCAAGCACAAAAAGGCATACAAACACTATGGCCGTGCCTTCTAACCCCACAGCGCGTATCACTTCAGGATCCACCGTAGCAAGATACAGAAGCAGACCGCCCAGCACGACGACCGCTACCGTGGCCGCTACTATGCCCTGAAGCACATTGCACACCACAAAAGGGCGCCTGATGAATCCGGGCGTCGCTCCCACAAGTTTCATCGTATGGATCAGAAACCGACGGGCATAGATCGTAAGCCTTACCGTATTGTTTATCAGCACGAAAGATATTATCAGCAGACATCCGGCCACAATAAGGAGCACCAGCGTGAGCGAACGCATCGCATTGTTGACAGCCTTGATGAGGTCGGAATGAAGCTGAATCTCTCCCACGCCTGCCATGCTTTTGAGCGGATCAGTAACAGCTTTCAGGCTGTCGGGATTACAATATGCGCCTGTCACCGATATTTCAAATTCCGGACTGAAAGGGTTCACTCCAAGAAGAGCCTTGTCGGTGCCGTCGTCGCCTGCAAGCTCCTTCCAGCGAGCCATGACGTCGTCGGCCGATGAGAACCTCACTCCCGCGACATATGGAGCCGCCTTCCAGTATCGCTGCATCGCCGCGACCTGAGCCTCGGAGGCATCCTCTGCCATAACTACAACAAAACCCACCTGCTGGCGGATATCGCTGCTCACGCTTCTCGCCGCCAAGGCCAGTAAAGCCGTAAGACCCAGAATGATCAACACCAGCGCCACACTGACCGTAGCGGTCAGCTGGGTGCTTCTGACGGGAATTCCACGGCCCCGCTGTAATCTGCTCATATGGTTTTCGGTAGGATTTATCGTTAAATAGGGTACAAAGTTAACACTTCCGGCACCCCGATGTCAAGATTTTTAACCCGATTTAATGAATTTTGTGAGCTTTGACAACGCTGTTGCCAAGGTCACTCTCCCAGAAGAGTGGCCGAAGTAGCATCAGCTATCCTTACGCTCACGGTATCTCCCACCTTGACCGGACGTCGGGGAAACACCACCGTCTTGTTTGTATCGGTGCGTCCCACCATCTGTTCCTTGCTCCGCTTCGATACGCCCTCCACAAGCACCTCCACCGTGCGGCCGATATCCCTGCGGTTGGATTCGGCCGACAGTTGCCCCTGAAGCTCGATCATACGGTTAAGGCGCTCTATCTTCACCTCCTCGCTGATATCATCGGGCAAGTAACGGGCAGCATACGTGCCGGGGCGTTCGGAATACTTGAACATGAACGCAGAGTCGAAACCCACTTCACGCATAAGGCTGAGCGTCTCCTGAAAATCCTCCTCGGTCTCGCCGTGGAAACCGGTGAAAAGATCGGTCGTTATCGAGCACCCGGGCAGTATACGGCGTATGGCAGCGATACGGTCGAGATACCATTCTCGCGTATATTTGCGGTTCATGGCCTTGAGCACCCTGTTGCTTCCGCTCTGCACGGGCAGATGTATATGCCGGCATATATTGGGGTGTGCGGCGATAGTGTTAAGAATTTCATCGCTCATATCTTTCGGATGCGACGTAGTAAACCGTATGCGCATATCGGGCGCCGACTCTGCTACGAGTGCGAGCAGCCCGGCGAAATCAGTCACCTTACCGTCGGCGTCCTCCCGGCGGTATGAATTGACATTCTGCCCCAGAAGAGTCACTTCCCGGTATCCCCTCGCCCGCAGGTCGGCCACCTCGGCGAGGATGCTTTCCGTCTCACGGCTCCGCTCTCTGCCGCGGGTATAAGGCACTATGCAGTATGAGCAGAAATTGTTGCATCCGCGCATGATGCTTACAAACCCCGATATCGGATTGCCGCCAATGCGGCGCGGTATTATATCACGATACGTCTCAGTCGTGCTCAGCTCCACATTGACAGCCTTATGGCCCGACTCTACCGACGCGAACAGTTCCGGAAGCGACATGTATGCGTCAGGGCCGGCCACCAGATCCACGCCATGACGCTCTGTCAGTTCCTCCTTGGCCCGTTCGGCCATGCATCCCACCACGCCTATGATCAGAGCGCCGTGCCGCCGTCGCTTCACCGACTGAAGATATTGCAGGCGGCTTATGATTTTCTGTTCGGCATTGTCGCGGATTGAGCACGTGTTGAGCAGCACTGCGTCAGCATCATCCACGCTGTTAGACAACTCATATCCCGCCATTTCCATCACGGCGGCTATGACTTCGCTGTCGGCCGAATTCATCTGGCAGCCGTAAGTTTCGATGAAAAGCTTCAACTTCATTTGCGTATCACCACTTATTTCTTTAATTTTGCACAAAATTACTAATTCAGTGCATAACTGGCAAATCAATCATGGACGAAATCCTCTCCATAGTCGCATGCGCGGTCATCGGATGTCTCCTCAGCTGGCTTAGCGAAAGAGGCAAACGCAACCGTGAGGGTGCCGAAAGAAAAGCTTCTGAAGCCCACGACACCCATCGTGAGCACATGCGATGCCCCGACGTCCCGCTGCCCCCCCGACAGCCGTCAGCGCCCCCAATGCCTGAAGAGGGAATAAGGGTCACTTCTTCAGCCCCTGAGATACCGGATACGCGTCAGACCGCGCCAGTTTCATCCGCGCAAGATCCCGAGGCCGCACGCCGGCGCAGATGGCGACAGGCAGTCATCGACGCCGAGATTCTCACCCGCAGATACTAAATCACCGTAAATCTTATATTTTACAACAATGGCATTTCCAATTTTGTCGGCACAGGAAGCTGCCGACCTTATCAAGAACGGCGACAACATTGGCTTCTCAGGCTTCACCGCTTCAGGCTCGCCCAAAGTCATCACCGAAGCCCTTGCTGCTAAAGCCGTGAAAGAACATGAGGCCGGACGCCCCTTCAAGGTGAGCGTGTTTACCGGTGCTTCCACCAACAATCACGCCGACGGGGCGCTTGCAAGAGCCAATGCCCTTGACCGGCGTACACCATACCAGAACACGCCTGATCTTCGTCTGCGCATCAACTCCCACGACTGCCATTATTTCGACCTGCACCTCTCGGAGCTCGCGCAGAAATTCCGCTACAACACCTACGGCGAACTCGACTGGGCCATATTTGAGGTGGCAAAGGTGTTCGACAACGGCGAAGTCGTGCTCGGCACAGGCGTAGGCAACGTGCCCACATATGCCGCCAGGGCCAAGAAAATATTCCTGGAGCTCAACACCAAGCTTCCCGAAGGACTCTATGGACTCCACGACATCTATCTCCCGCTCGATCCACCGCATCGCCGCGAAATACCCATCTACACTCCGTCCGACCGCATCGGACATCCGACTGTAAAGCTTGATCCCGCCAAGATAGCCGGCATCGTCCACTCCGACGCCTACGACGGCATCAAGGGATTCACCGCGCTCGACGACACCACGCTGCAGATCGGCGCCAACGTCTGCAACTTCCTCATTGGCGAGGTCCGCGCGCAGCGCATACCCAAGGAGTTCCTCCCCATACAGTCGGGCGTAGGCAATGTGGCCAACGCCGTGCTCTTCGGCCTTGGCGACGCCAAGGAGCTTCCTCCGTTCGCAATGTACACCGAAGTGATTCAGGACGCCGTGATCGACCTTATGAAGATGGGACGCTGCAAATTCGGCTCCACATGCTCCCTGACGCTGTCCGACACCAAGGAGGCCGAAGTGCTCTCCGACCTCGATTTCTTCCGCGACAAGATCGTGCTTCGTCCGGCAGAGATCTCCAACAGCCCCGAAGTGATCCGCCGCCTCGGAGTCATCGCGATGAACACTGCTCTTGAGGCCGACATCTTCGGCAACATCAACTCTACCCATGTTGTAGGCACAAAGATGATGAATGGCATCGGCGGTTCAGGCGACTTCACCCGCAACGGCTACCTCTCGATCTTCTCATGCCCCTCCATCACCAAGGGAGGCCTGATAAGCAACATCGTGCCCATGTGCTCGCATATCGACCATACCGAACACTCTGTCGACGTCATCATCACCGACCAGGGCGTTGCCGATATACGCGGACTCGACCCGGTGCAGAGAGCCGAGCGCATCATCGACAACTGCGCCCACCCGATGTATCGCGAGCTGCTCCACGACTACCTCAAGCTCGGCAAGGGCGGACAGACCCCGCATCACCTCGCCGCCTCGCTCGGATTCCACACCGCTTTCCAGACCACCGGCGACATGCGCAAGACCGACTGGTCGCTCTACGCCTGATCCGTTCGACCCGCATATAATATTAATGCCCGGCCTTCCAGCGAGACCGGGCATTAAATATTTTCAGTCAGATCAAAAGATCAGTTTGATTCGGTGGAGGCGGTGAGATCCACGCCGGCCAGATCGGGGTCGATCATGATGCGGCCGCAGTATTCGCAGACGATGATCTTCTTGTGCATCTTGATCTCCATCTGTTTCTGGGGCGGAATACGGTTGAAGCAGCCGCCGCAGGCATCGCGCTGGATGTAGACGATACCCAGCCCGTTGCGGGCATTCTTGCGGATGCGCTTGAAAGCGGCCAGAGTACGGGCGTCGATCTTGGGCTCAAGAGCCTTGGCCTGCTCGCGGAGACGCTCCTCGTCCTGCTTCGTTTCCGAAACGATCTCGTCGAGCTCGGCCTTCTTGTCGGCAAGCACATGCTTCTGATCGGCCAGACGGCTCTCGGTCTCCGCGATCTCCATATTCTTGGCGTCGATCATGCGGGCGTACTCGTTGATGTGCTTCTCGCTGAGCTCGATCTCAAGAGTCTGGAACTCGATCTCCTTCGACAGCAGATCAAACTCGCGGTTGTTTCTCACGTTGTCGATCTGCTCCTTATATTTTGCTATTTTTGACTGCGAATCGTTGATTTTCTCCTTCTCGGCAGCCGACTTCTTACGGATTTCGTCGATCTCCTTGCGGAAATTCTCTATACGTGTGGTGAGGCCTTTGATGACATCCTCCAGGTCTGCCACCTCAAGAGGGAGCTCGCCGCGCACTGTGCGTATACGGTCGATTTGCGAAAGCAACGTCTGCAACTCGTAGAGCGACTTCAGGCGCGACTCCACTGAGAGATTCTGTTCGTTTTTGTTCTTGTCTGCTGTAGCCATAGCTTACATGTAATTTACAGGATTTGACTCTACGTGCGAGTCACGGACTGCAAAGTTAGGAAATTTTTTCGTAATTATATCGGTAAAAATACCTGTTGTGCAATGTTCACTTTCAAAATGGCCTATATCCGCTATGAGAATGCGGCCGCCGAAGTCGGCGAAATCATGATATCTCACATCGGCAGTCACCATGACATCGGCATGAGCCGCAACGGCCAGCGGCAGCAGAGAGCCGCCGGCGCCTCCGCACAAGGCCACCCTCCTGATAATGCCGTGTCCTTCGAAAGCACTGTGCCTGACAACCGGCGCACCGAACACCCGCTTCACTTCGCGCAGAAAATCCTCGCACCGCATCGGGGAGCTCAACGTGCCTACCGCTCCGGCTCCGCTTTCGGCATCAAGCGCCTCCACCTCCTCAAGCCCAAGCATCGCGGCCATGCGCCGCGACACCCCCTCGGGGGCATTGTCAAGACATGTATGCAGACTGTATACGGCCACGCCGTGGCGTATCGACAGCTCCACCGCCTTCTCCACCGGAGTGGCGCCTGTGATACGCTTCAGTCCCCGGAAAATGAGGGGATGATGGCTCACGACGAGATTGCATCCCGATTGGACGGCCTCCATGACGACGTCGGGAGTGGGATCCACACACAGAATCACTCCCGTGCATTCCCGCGAAGGATCGCCCGTCTGCAGGCCGCAGTTGTCGTAGCTTTCCTGCAGTGCGAGCGGCGCTTTCTCCTCAAGCGCTCCGATTATATCAATGATTTTCGGCATTGTCAGCTAAAGATCATTATTTCTTCTCCGGCTCCACCACGGCGATGCTGAGCTCGTCGAGCTGGCTCTGGTCGATGGTGCTCGGAGCGTCGATCATCATGTCGCGGCCCGAATTGTTCTTCGGGAATGCGATGACGTCGCGGATGCTGTCGAGGCCGGCGAGTATCGACACAAAGCGGTCGAAACCGAATGCCAGACCGCCGTGAGGGGGAGCTCCGAACTTGAAGGCGTTCATCAGGAAGCCGAACTTATACTGCGCTTCCTCCTCCGACAGACCGAGCAGACGGAACATGTGGTCCTGAAGCTCCGAGTCATGGATACGGATCGAGCCTCCGCCCAGTTCGTTGCCGTTGACCACCATATCGTAGGCGGTGGCACGCACGGCCCCGGTGTCGGTATCGAGCTTGTCGACATCGTCGGGATTCGGCGACGTGAAGGGATGATGCATGGCATAGTAGCGCTGTGTCTCGTCGTCCCACTCGAAGAGAGGGAAGTCAACCACCCAGAGGCATGAGAACTTCTGCGGATCACGCAGACCGAGACGCGACCCCATCTCCAGACGCAGTTCGTTGAGCTGCTTGCGGGTCTTCATCGTCGGGCCGGCGAGGATAAGCATCAGATCACCCGGCTTGGCATTGCCGCGCTCAAGCCATGCGCGAAGCTCGTCGTCGCTGTAGAATTTGCCTACCGAACTCTTGATGGAGCCGTCGGCCTCAAGCTTCACCCACATCATGCCTTTGGCGCCCACCTGCGGACGCTTCACGAATTCGGTCAGCTGGTCGAGCTGCTTGCGGGTATAGCCTGCACAGTCCGGAGCCACGATGGCTCCGACGTATTCGGCATCGTCCATCACGGCGAATCCTTTGCCCGTGGTAAGGTCTTTCAGCTCCACGAACTGCATGCCGAACCGGGTATCGGGCTTGTCGCTGCCATAAAGTCTCATGGCATCGGCCCATGTCATGCGTGGGAACGGCTCGGTGAAGTCGATATCCTTCACATATTTGAATATGTGCTTTACAAGTCCCTCGAACATCTGCAGCACATCCTCCTGCTCCACAAACGACATCTCGCAGTCGATCTGAGTAAACTCCGGCTGACGGTCGGCACGAAGATCCTCGTCGCGGAAACATTTCACGATCTGGAAATACCGGTCGAAACCACTGACCATCAGCAGCTGCTTGAAGGTCTGGGGTGACTGCGGCAGAGCGTAGAACTCGCCGGGATTCATGCGCGAGGGCACCACAAAGTCGCGCGCTCCCTCGGGAGTCGACTTGATGAGCACAGGCGTCTCTACTTCAAGAAATCCTTTCGAATCGAGATAACGGCGGATCTCGAACGCCATACGGTGGCGCAGCTCCAGATTGCGGCGCACGCACGAGCGGCGCAGATCAAGGTAGCGGTATTTCATGCGCAGGTCGTCGCCGCCGTCGGTCTCATCCTCGATGGTGAACGGCGGGATATCGCTCCTGTTGAGTACTTTCAGTGAAGTGGCTATGATCTCCACGTCGCCCGTCGGCAGATTTTTGTTCTTGTTCTCGCGCTCCTGCACCTTTCCGGCGACCTGCACCACATATTCGCGGCCCAGCTTGTTGGCAGCCTCGAAAAGCGATGAGTCGGCATCGCTCTCAAACACTATCTGCGTTATGCCGTAGCGGTCGCGCAGATCCACGAATGTCATGCCACCCATCTTCCTGACACGCTGCACCCATCCGGCGAGTGTCACTTCGCGGCCTGCGTCAGCAAGGCGCAGCTCGCCGCATGTATTGGTTCTGTACATTTTGTCTCGACTATATAATCGGTTATGTTGTTTCTGCCCACAAAATTACAAAAAATCCGCTTTTCCGGCCGAAAAAACGGCACAGAAAAGCGGATTGATGAAATCACAAATATCGCCGGCGTATGACTGGCGTCAGCTTATGGTCACCTGAGTGGCCCCGAAGCCGTATTCGCGGAACGATGCGTCCTGCACCTGGCAGGTCTTGTAGCGGTGGCGGAGCTCCTTCATGAGCGCCTGCCGAAGCACCCCCTCCCCCTTGCCGTGGATGAATATCAGCTTGCGGCCGCGGTTGCGCAGATTGGCGTCCATCACTTTGCGGAACTCATCCACCTGATAGTTGAGTATGTCGGCCGGCGACATGCCTGCCGTAGTGTCAAGCAGTTCGTCGATATGCAGGTCGGTGACCAGCGGATCTGTGCCGTTGGAGACACGCGGCTTGTGCTGCACCTTTTTCACCTGCCGGCGCTGCGGGCGCGGAGCCACGACCGCATTCATTGCCTCCGCCAGATCGGCGGGAGCAACCGGAGCAGCTTCCTGTCCCAGCGCCACATCGTCGGTGACGAGCGGAAGAGCTATCACATCGCGCTCGAAATACTCATTCTGTCTGAAACAGTTCACGCGCAGAAAACGCGTCAGATCCATCTTTCTCTCCACATCGACCGGCCGCTTCAGAGCGAAGCCCTTGTCGCGTTTGAAAGCGATCATCTGCACTGCCACATGCTCCATATGCGCAAGGTCGGCATGGGTCATCTCGCCGATAAGCAACTGGATATTCGGTTCCACAATTCCGGCATACCTCGTAGTCCACTCCTCCTCGTCGCCGCGAGTGAGATAAGTGAAGTAGAGATAATAGTTGGAATCGTTGACGAGCGATATGTCGAATGTCGTTGTCGAGAGTTGCTTTATGTCGGCCGGCTCGTAGCCGAGCACCACATTGAGCTTGTCGCCCCCTGCGGTCTCCACTATAGGCAGTTCAGGCTCAATCTTCACCTCCTTGGTGGGTTTCTCAATCTCTTTCGGCGCTACTGCGGGAGCTGCGGAGGCAGCGGCACGGCTGTCGCCGGCAGCGCTGACCACCACGCACTCGCGAAGCATTACCGGAGTTTCGAAACCGTCCTCGTCGACATAGGCCACATTCCCGTCAATACGTGTGATCCGTCCGCCTCCTACCGAGTTGAGGTATCTTACTGTATCTCCTACCTTTGCCATCATTTTTTGTTTTTTAAGTCGTTGAGCAGGGTCTCCACAGCCTTGCGGAGCTGTGCGTCCTCACCTTTCACCACTGTAGCCGGATCGTTGGCTATCTTCACGTCAGGCTCAAGCTGCGTATTTTCAAGATAATTGCCCTCGGCCGTGCGGAAACCGGTCACAGGGATGCCGAACACAAGGCTCGGATCCTGGAGAGTCACCCAGTTGACAGAGCTCATCGTTCCCGGCACGGGCATACCGACAAGCTTGCCCAGACCGAGATGGCTGTACACCCAGGGCGTCCCGTGTGCATTGGAGTAGTTGGCCTCGCCGATGATCATAATGCTCGGCTTGTTCCAGCGGCGCGAAGGCATGTCGGTCGTCTCTACTCCGTGGACGTCCTGCGTCAGATACTTGCGGCCGCTGAACATCACCTCGATATCCTCGTGCAGACGACCTCCGCCGTTGAAGCGTGTATCGATCACGATTCCCTCTTTGTCGATATACTCGCCCAGGGCCTTGGCGTAGAGCTTGCGGAAGCTGCCGTCGTCCATCGACTGGATATGCACGTAGCCCAGACGTCCGTTGGACCAGCGGTCTACATCGGCCTCGCGCTGACGCACCCAGCGGTCATAGACCAGGCTGTTCTGCGCGCTCTGCGATATCGGGAGTATCACCTCCTCGAAGTCTGTGCCGTCGGCGCCGCGGAATCCTACGAGTGTCTTCTTGCGTACAAGGTCGGCCAATGCCACCGACGGATCGGTATCGGCCGTCAGCTTCTGCCCGTTGACCGAAATGACGATATCGCCCGCTTTAACACGCGACGACTTGCGGTCGAACGGACCACCCTTCAGCACTTCGGCCACTTTCATTCCGGGGCCGTCGTAGGTCAGGTCGTAGATCAGTCCGAGCTGTGCCGTAGGATGACTCGCACCGGCCGGATAATAGCGGCCTCCGGTATGCGACACGTTGAGCTCGCCGAGCAGTTCGCTCAGAAGATCGGCAAAGTCATAATTGTTGGCGATATGCGGCAGGAAACGACGATAGGCCTTGTAAAGATTCTCCCAGTCAGCTCCGTTCATGTCGGTGCGGAAGAAGCGCTCGCGTTCCTCGTTGAACACGTAGCGGAGCATATATTCGCGCTCGTCGGCCGGATCCATGGTCATAGAGGCCGAGAAGCTGATCGGAGTGAGTTTTTCCGACTTTGTGTCAAACTTGCGCAGGGTCGAGCCGACAAGATACATGTTGCCTGCCTTGTCGGTATCGATTCCGGCGCCGGCGCCGAGTTTCGTCACCTTGCTGACATCGCCCTTGCGGGGTTTCACCTTCCAGAGATCATAGCCCTTCTCGAATGAAGTGATATAGTAGAGGGTCTCTCCGTCAGGAGTCATATACATATCGGCCAAAGACGAAGAGTTGGGCGTCAGGCGAAGAGTGCGGTCGGCGATTCCTTCGAGATCCACCTCCACAGGCTCCACGTCATTGTCCTTCTTGTCCTTTTTGGCGTCATCATCTTTCTTGGCGTCCTTTTTGTCGGTCGGCTCATCTTTCTTCTTTTTCTGGGCCTTCTCAACCTCTTTCTGCAGCTCGTAGTCCTCCTCCGACAGACGGAAGCGGTCGTAGGCGTCGCGGTTGAGGAAAGCGATCATCACATCGCTCTCAGAGCCCCACGAGGCATGATTGCGCATGCCGTAGCGCTCGCTGTCGAAGATTATGGCCTTGCCTCCCATGGCCCAGCGCGGATTCTGGTCGAAATAACCGGTCTTGGTGACGTAAGTCATCTTGCCGTCCGCCACATTGATTATGGCTATGTCGGAATACGGCTGATGATGCAGGTCGGTGGCCTCGATGAGTATCCAGCGGCCGTCGGGACTCCACTGCGAGGAGAATCCTTTGGAGCGGGAAGCCACGGTCGATCCGTCGGTCAGCTGACGCACTTTTTTAGTCTTGAGATCGATCACCTTGAGCTTGGTACGATCCTCCACAAATGTCATCTGCTTGCCGTCGGGCGAAATGGAGGGGTGCGTACGGTCCACCTTGTCATTGACCGGGAATACCGGTTCCTCGTTTATGATCGTCGCATTCGAGAAGTTCGGATCATCCTCGCGTCCGATGGTAGCCTTGTAGATATTGAAATGTCCGTCGCGCTCCGACGTGTAGTAGAGCGTGCGGTTGTCATTGCCCCAAGCCACATCGCTCTCGGCCTCGGTGGTGTGGGTGATCTGTTTGGTCGACGGATATTCCGTTGCGGTGACGAACACTTCGCCGCGGTTTGTGAAGGCTATCTGCTTGCCGTCGGGCGACACTGCCGCCGAACGGGCCGAGCCGACGCGGAGCTGTTCGGGCTTGTCGGCCTCGTCGACAGTCACGTCGATGGCTACTTTGACCGGCTTCTGCCCCTGACGCATGGTGTATATCTCCCCGTCGTAGGCAAAAGCGAACGTTCCGTCAGAGCCGCGCGACAGGAAACGCAGCGGATGCGTGCGGAAGTCGGTCAGACGGGTGATTTTCGACGGCTCCGCGATGTCGAACGAATAGAGGTTGAACGAACCGCCGTCGCGCTCCGACAGGAAATATACAGTCTTGCCGTCGGCCGACACCACCGGATTGCGGTCCTCGCCGCCGCGGTGGGTCAGGTTGGTATGCTTGCCTGTCGTGGCGTCGTAGAGCCATACGTCGCGCGTCACCGACGAAGTGTGGTGCTTACGGAATTTGTCCTCACTGCCTTTCACGTCCTCGTAGACAAACGAGCGGCCGTCGGGCATGAACGACATCGCCACTGCTGGCGTGCCGAGCACCTGCCGGCTGCGTCCGCCCGCCGCAGGCACGCTGTAAACCTCCGTCAGCGCACGGTAAGGAAACAGCGCGCTCTGAGCCGGCTCCTGGATTGCCGCGCTGAAAAGCACGTTCTTGCCATCGGGCGTGAAAGCTTCGGGATATTCGTTGGCTGAGTTGAAAGTCAGCTGCGTGGCCGACCCTCCCGAGGAGGGCATGATGAACACGTCCTGACCTCCGTTGCGGTCCGATGCGAAAGCGATCTGCTTGCCGTCGGGACTCCAGATCGGGCGGCTCTCATACGAAGGTAGAGTAGTAAGCCTTTCGGCCTTACCGCCTTTTGCGGCCACTTTGTAGATGTCGCCTTTGTAAGTGAAGGCGATCTGGCTGCCGTCGGGCGAGATACGCACGTCGCGCATCCACAGAGGCGTCACTGCCTGCGCCAGGCCGGCCGAAGCGAGCATGGCGGCGCCGATGGAAAATAAGCGTTTTGTAATCATATGGATTGGTTTATTGAAATTTCACTGATCTTGGATTCACTATATCCTCAGCCTCTCCGTTTCATTCGTCGATAGTATAGTTGAGAAAATCGACAAATGGCTTCAGGGCCCTGAAGCGCTCGGCTGTGATCTCCGGCCATGACGGATCGAGAAAATATTCATTCCCTACATGGCTGACACGTCCATAGTCCTTCATCCGCAGGAGATAGGCCTGCGGATGATTGCGGTCCCAGCCTTTGGGCACCGTCTTCAGCTGCTGGCCGCACCATCCAGGGAACAGCCCGACAAAATCAGGATGCGTGATGATCGACTCGAACTCTTCGATATTGTCGACTATCGCACGGCGTATCTTCTTGAGCATCGCCGGCTCCGGGCACCATAGTCCGCCGTAAAGCCCGCAGCGGTCATCCACTCCCATCTCCAGATAGTAGCCGGCTCTGTCGGTATGTTTGCCGAACGGCCCCGGAGCCGATGAGAAATAAGTCTTGAACGGCGTCTTGTCGGGCGAGAAGCGCGTGTCGCGATATATCCTGAACGTCACATCTTTGGCGGAATGTCCGGCCGCAGCCGGCTCCCACTCGGCCATGGCGCCGATCAGGCGGTCTATGTCGGCAAGCCACAGCTGGCGCAGACGGTCGTAACGCTCCCTGTTGGCCGCGAACCATTCACGATTGTTGTGGGCTGCGAGCTGGCGTAGAAAGCTCTGCAGCTCCTCCATGTAATATTCTGCCATATCGTAGCAAAGTTACTACTTTTTTACCAATCCCCTGTTGGCCATGATGTGAAAGATGGCTAAATTTGCGACCATGATAGCGTGTTTTTCAGGATGCGGCAACAGCCGCCTCGTTGCCGACCGCCTCGCCCTGCTCCTCTCCGACAGCGTGACGGCTATCGGCCCGTCGACCGGATGGAGCGGCCTCCCGGGCGATAAGACCCGTATGATATGGGTATTTCCCATCTATTCATGGGGAGTGCCTCCCGTAGTCGTCCGTCATATCGCCGGGGCCACGCTCCCCGATGACATGGAGCATTACATGGTATGCACCTGCGGCGACGACACCGGTCTTGCTGCCCGTCAGTGGCGGCGACTCATCCGGCGTCGAGGATGGAATGCCGTCGGAGCTTGGTCTGTGACAATGCCCAACACCTACGTGCTCCTGCCCGGATTTGACGTCGACTCCCCCGCCCTTGCCGATGCCAAACTCGCCGCAGCCCCCGCGCGCATAGAGGCCATAGCCCGCGGCATACGCCATCGCGCCCGGGTCGACGATGTGATCCGCGGTAGCATGCCATGGCTCAAATCCCGCATTGTATATCCGTTGTTCCGGCGCTTCATGATGTCGCCCCGGCCTTTCCGCACCACCGACGCCTGCACGGCGTGCGGACTGTGCGAACGAGAGTGCCCGATGGGCAACATCGCCATAGGATCCGATGGCCGGCCGTCATGGGGCGGCGACTGCGCGCTATGCCTTGGATGCTACAACCGCTGCCCCGCACATGCCGTGGCTTACGGCAGAGCCACAGCCGCTAAAGGGCAGTATCATGCGCCGCGGCGTCTGCCTGAGTGACAGCCTCGGGCTGCATTTCTTTATCCTTGGCCGCATGTTTGCGGGCCTCCTTGATCTTGATCTTGTCGAATCCCTTGCCGTAAACACCGTTGACGTTGGTCTGGGTGATGAAAGCATCCTCATCGATGCTCTTCACGATCCGAAATATAGTCACCGACTCTATCTTGCGGCACATCACAAGCAGCATCTTCACCTCATGCTTCGTGTACCATCCGGTGCCGTTTATCACCGTGCACCCGCGGTTGGCCTCGTGGCTGATCGCGTCGGCGATCTTCTCCCAGTGGCGCGAGAAGATGGTGAACTGCACCGCCTGGCGGTTGGTATCTATGACCATGTCGGCGAGATATGCCGTGATGACCAGCACGATGAAACCATACACCACCTTGTCGACATTGTGGAATATCAGGAACGACGACGAGATGATGCACATATCGCAGTAAAGCATCGTGCGCCCGATGCTTGTATTGGACGACTTGCTGACCATCGCCGCTATGATGTCGGTGCCTCCGGTCGATCCGTTGTGGACAAACACCATGCCGATGCCTACGCCGCACAGTATGCCGCCTATGATCACGTTCATGAAAGTCTGCTGGGCTATCAGCGGCTCAGGGAATAGCGGCGTCAGAACGCCGATGAAGAGCGAGATTACAGTAGCGCCGAATATCGTGCGGATCACGAACTGGCGTCCTACCTTCCGGAAAGCCATGGCCAGCAGCAGCAGGTTGGTGACGTACTGTGTGACGGCTACCGGCACCCCCTTGCCGAAGACCATTTCGGTAATGAAATATATCAGCGTGCCGAAACCGGCCAGGCCTCCGATCACCACCTTTTCAGGGAAAATGAATGCCGAAAATCCGAAGGCATACAGGAATATGCCCAGCACGATGAAAGCATAGTCGCGGGCCGAGACCCAGATCTTACTCGCTGTGAGATGCATGATATTGTGATTGTTGACGGTTATTCTGCTGATTTTGGCGCGGCTCTGTTCATATCGTTGCCAGACGGCTCCAAAATCTTCAGCAAAATTAAGTCATCGCCGCCGTTCTGTCAAAATTTTCACCAAATTTTTTTTGCCTCGCCCCCACAAGCCTCCGCCCGTTATTTCGCCCCTATGGCCTCCCCTGTGATGTCAACCGCGATCGGACGTCGCTGCGAAGTGACGTAGACAAGCACGTTGCGCTTCACCGCCGTCAAAAGCAACAGCGGGGCCACGGCAAAGACATAAAGTTTTTCGCGCCTCATTTCCGCTTGAAATAGAATTTGGCGAGCATCGGATTGGCCTCCTCCACGTCGATATCCTCCAGACTCATCCCTTCCGGCAGATAGTCCTTGTAAAACTTGAACCGCTCCGGCTCCACTACCTCAAGAAGATAATCGTCGGTCATATCCTTTACGTTACCTTGAAGCATTCCGCCGTTAATGCCATCAAAAACATAGGGCCTGTCATCTTTCAAGTCATATAGTATTCTGTAACAAGTCAGCTCCAGATCTTTGGGAGGATTACTCTTATCGAAGTCAGCATTCATCCTAACACGGACATAAGCATATCGATCTGTAACCTTATAGTTGCCAAAAAAACATCTAATTCCAAGATCTGAGAAAAATTCCCGATCACGGCTCATATTCACTTCAGGATTGGTATCCAGCGGCTTGTCATATTTAACGAAAGTCTCTTCGGAGGTCATAATGTTTCCGAAATTCCATTCAAACCGTTTTATAACCGTATCCGGACGGATCTCAAACACATTAGGTCCAAACATAAACCCGGCATAAAGCCTACCTTTGTATTCCGTGAGCACAGCATCAGCCCTAAGAATATCAATATTATGTACTGGAACCCGATGGTTGTGAAGCACGCGTGAGAAATCCTTGTCAACAAATGCGACAGGTGTATCATCCTCATCCCAGTCAGTGGATGTCCACGTCATCCAACATGTGTCATTATAGCTGACCAAATTCTGATAATTCCTGCGATACGCCAGACTATGCCTGTCAATAAACTTACCATCAGAAGCATAATCATAGACATAACCGAATGGACAAAGAATACTTATGTCGCCATTTGATTTATCTATATCGAAATCCGTGACATATATATACTCACCGGGGCCACGGCCTCTCCGACCGATGGAATTGACAAACGATCCATCAGAATTGAAGTTCAAAACCCTGTTGACATCAAACAGATAGATAAAACTATCCGTCTCAATCACTCGTCCGATCTCTTTTATCAGGCAGCTGTCATTTGTTTCAAGCGGTATCACCTCTACCCGCTCGAAGAGATCTTCAAGCTTCACATCCTGATGCTTCAATTCCACCTGAAGAATGCGCACTCCCGCCTCATCCACATGATACGAGCGGCCACACGCTCCAAGGAACAAGCTTGCAGCAAAAAACGAGAATAATACGTGAAGTTTCATTGATGTCATATTCCTTAGTTTTTCATGATGCGGCAAATATAATCAAAAAAACTTGTACAACTGAAATTTCCACAAAAAAGCACATAAAAAGTTTGCTCTATACCCATGAAAGCATCTGAAATCAAAAAGTTCGGAGTAAAATCACTGAAAAGTTCGGAATAGAATAGCCGAAAAGTTCGGAATAGAGCAACTGAAAAGTTCGGAATAAGACAATGAAATCATTCGTAAAAAAACGTTGCGCCAAAAAATTGACGCAACGCTTATAGCATGCTATCGCTGCCTCTCAGGATTATATCCCGATCAGAGGAGGCTTACCGAACGGCGGATAAATTCGTTGAGATCCTGACCTTTAAGCAGGCCGTTAGCCAGAAGGGCCAGATCGATCGTCTGCTTGATGAGCGGATTGGACTTGGCGTAGACCTCGATGATCTCGTTCTGTTCCTTGCGGTCATGCTCCACAGCCTGCTCCAGTTCGGTCACCTTGCCCTGCTGCTCGTCAGTCAGCTTGGAGTCCTTGGCCGCGTCGCGGATGCTCTTGATCTCGGCATTCTTTTCACTGATAGTCTTGTCGAGAGGCTCTACACGAGCATTGAGCTCGGCCTCGGCCGACTCGCGGATGCGCTTGATCACCGGATTCTCCGTATTGACTATCAGGTTGTAGCTGTCGGGGAGCTCGCCGTAGAAACTCATACCGGGCTGCATGGCGGCCATATCCTTCATGCGGCGCATGTACTCGTTCTGGGTGATTAGCACGGGGTTGGCATCGGCATTGAGCGCTTCGAACGACACAATGAACTCCGCCTTCTCCACCTTCGGGATCTGGCAGCGGAAAAGAGTGGTGAGGGTGTCGCGCTGCAGCGGCGTGAGATCGGCCGCCTTGCGGTCGCTCTTCGGTATGAGGTTCTCGACCACATCGGAATCCACCCTGACGAAACGGCTCTTTTCGATCTTGCTTTCGAGCAGCCCGATGAAATGGCTGTCGAGCTGACCGTCCATCACCAGCACGTCGTAGCCCTTCTCCGTGGCGGCATGGATATATGCGTACTGCGCCACCGGATCAGTCGTATAGAGATATACGACATTGCCGTCCTTGTCGGTCTGCTGCCCCTCGATAAGGGTGCGGTACTCTTCGAGAGTATAATATTTGCCCTCGGTGTCCTTTACCAGACAGAACTTCATGGCAGCCTCGCAGAACTTCTCGTCGGTCAGCATGCCATACTGGATGAAAATCCTGATATCGTCCCACTTGCTCTCGAAGTCCTTGCGGTCGGCCTTGAAGATGTCGTCGAGACGCGACGCCACTTTCTTGGTGATATATCCCGAGATCTTCTTTACCGCCGTATCGGCCTGCAGATACGAGCGCGACACGTTCAGCGGGATGTCGGGCGAATCAATGACACCCTGCAGGAGCATCATGAAGTCGGGCACCACGCCCTCCACCGAATCGGTGACGTACACCTGGTTGCAGTAGAGCTGGATGCGGTTTTTGTTGACCTCGAAATTGTTTTTGATCTTCGGGAAGAACAAAATGCCGGTGAGGGTGAAGGGATAGTCCACATTAAGATGGATCCAAAAGAGAGGATCCTCCTGGCCCGGATAGAGCTGATGGTAGAAGTTACGGTAATCCTCGTCGGTGAGATCGGCCGGTTTCTTTGTCCAGGTAGGCTCTGTATCGTTGATCACCTTGTCGCGGTCGGTGTCGGTCATCTTGCCGTCCTTCCACTCCTGTTCCTTGCCCGAAATCACTGGCACGGGGAGAAAACGGCAGTATTTTTTCAGCAGCGAGTCGATCTCAGCCTGCTGCAGGAAATTCTTGTTGTCGTCGTCAATATGGAGTATTATGTCGGTGCCGCGCTCGGTCTTGTCGGTCGGCTCCATAGTGAACTCCGGCGAACCGTCGCATTCCCATTTCACGGCCTCGGCGCCATCCTTGTAGGAGAGCGAACGGATCTCCACCTTCTTGGCCACCATGAACGCGGAGTAGAATCCGAGTCCGAAATGGCCGATTATGGCGTTGGCGTTATCCTTGTATTTCTCAAGGAACTCCTCGGCTCCGGAGAAGGCTATCTGATTGATGTATTTATCGATATCCTCGGCGGTCATGCCTATGCCGTGGTCGCTGACGGTGAGGGTGCCGGCATCGGGGTCGACGCTGACACGCACTTTCATATCGCCCAGCTCGCCCTTGAACTCGCCGAACGATGACAGAGTGCGGAGTTTCTGCGTGGCATCAACCGCGTTCGACACCAGCTCGCGCAGGAATATCTCATGGTCGCTGTAGAGGAATTTTTTGATTACGGGGAAGATATTTTCAGTAGTTACCCCGATTTTACCTTTCTGAGTGCTCATATTTTCAGTTTTCGTTTATTTCTGTATAACAATCATGCAAAAAAAATGCCACGCCCGGGGCGTGACATTTTGTGATTATTAACTGACATTTTGTCAATCGGCCGATGGCAGTGCCGCGGCAGTCCTCCCCTCGGGAAGAGCTTCGGCCACGCTTATCACCGTGGTGCCTTTCTCTTTGTCAAGTCCAACCAGGATTGAAGATCCGGCCTTAAGTTCGCCGTCGATGATAAACTCCGCGAGCTCGTCCTCCACATATTTCTGGATGGCACGCTTGAGCGGACGGGCCCCGAACTGCGGATCATATCCTCTCTCGGCGATGAAGTTCTTGGCCTCGCCGGTGATGGCAAGCGTGTAGCCCAGCTCGGCCACCCTTCGATAGAAGCCCCGAAGCTCTATGTCGATGATCCTGAAAATCGCCTCCTTGGAGAGCTGATCGAACATCACTATGTCGTCGACACGGTTGAGAAACTCAGGCGAGAACGCCTTGTTCAACGCCTTGCGGAGCACGCCGTGGCTGTACTCGCGGTCGACAGCCTGAGTGGTGAATCCCACTCCTGAACCGAAATCCTTAAGCTGACGGGTGCCGATGTTCGACGTCATTATTATGAGAGTATTCTTGAAATCCACGCGACGCCCGAGGCTGTCGGTAAGACGCCCTTCGTCCATCACCTGCAGCAGCAGATTGAACACGTCGGGATGAGCCTTCTCGATCTCGTCGAGGAGCACCACCGAGTAAGGCCGGCGACGCACCTTCTCCGTTAGCTGGCCCCCCTCCTCATAGCCCACATAGCCCGGAGGAGCGCCGACCAGACGCGACACGGTGAACTTCTCCATATATTCGCTCATGTCGATGCGTATCAGCGTGTCGGCCGAGTCAAACAGATACTCCGCCAGCTTCTTGGCCAAATGGGTCTTGCCGACACCTGTCGGGCCAAGGAACATGAACGTGCCTATCGGCTTGTTGGGGTCTTTCAGGCCTATGCGGTTGCGCTGGATAGCCTTTACGATCTTGCCGATAGCCTCATCCTGACCTATGATAGCTTCCTTGAGCTGCGGCCCCATCTCCTTGAGGCGCTTTCCTTCTGCCTGGGCAATACGCTGCACCGGTACACCGGTCATCATGGCCACCACCTCTGCCACCTTCTCCTCGTCGACGGTCTGACGGTTGGCGTCGAGCTCCTTTTCCCAACGTTTGCGGGCCTCGTCGAGGCGCTCTTTAAGCTGCTTCTCGCTGTCGCGGAACGATGCCGCGCGTTCGAAGTCGTGATCACGTGCCGCTATCAGTTTGTTGTTGGCGGCATCAGCCACGGCATCCTCCAGTGAAGTGATCTCTTCCGGCACGCTGATATTGGTGATATGCACCCGCGATCCCGCCTCGTCAAGAGCGTCGATAGCCTTGTCGGGGAACATACGGTCGGTGACATACCGTTCGGTCAGGCTGACACATGCCTCAAGCGCCTTCTCGGTGTAGCTCACATTGTGGTGTGCCTCATACTTATCCTTGATATTGTGGAGGATCGTAAGAGTCTCTTCAGGAGTGGTGGGCTCAACCATCACTTTCTGAAAACGGCGTTCGAGCGCTCCGTCCTTCTCGATATTCTTGCGGTATTCATCGAGCGTTGTGGCGCCGATGCATTGTATCTCGCCGCGTGCGAGCGCAGGTTTGAGCAGATTGGCCGCGTCCATCGAGCCTGCGGCATTGCCTGCGCCGACTATGGTGTGGAGTTCGTCGATAAAGAGTATTACGTCGCGGTTTTTGGCCAGCTCGTTGAGTATCGCCTTCACACGCTCCTCAAACTGTCCGCGGTATTTCGTACCGGCCACAAGCGATGCCATGTCGAGCGAGATAACCCTCTTCCCGAACAGCACACGCGACACCTTGCGCTGCACGATACGAAGCGCAAGCCCCTCTACTATGGCGCTTTTGCCTACACCGGGCTCGCCGATAAGCACCGGATTATTTTTCTTGCGGCGGCTGAGTATCTGTGCCAGACGTTCGATCTCCACCTCGCGGCCCACCACCGGATCAAGACGATCCTGCTCGGCCGCGCGCGTCATGTCGTTGCCGAATTTATCGAGTACCGGGGTGTCACTGCCCCCCTGCTGCTTTGCCTGCTGCGCTGTCGGCCGGTGGCTTTCACCCCGGTTGCCGGGTGCGTCGGGCATATCATCGTCGTCATCATCGTCGTCGCTGCCGGTGTAAGCGCTTTCCGCGCCCGAAGGCTTCCCGGTAAGCTGACTGTAGATAGTCTCGTAGGTGACTCCAGCCTGGAGGAACGGGCTCATGAAATCCATCGACTGGGTCTCCGGATTATGGAATATGGCCAGCAGAAGATGCTCCACATCCACCGTATCGCTTTTCAACATGCGCGCTTCAAGCACGCTGAGTTTTATCAGTCTGTTGGCGATGTCGCTCACCGACACGCTGGGCGGATTGCCCTGAGGCGACTGGCTGTCGATAGCCGCTTCAAACATATATTTGTCAAGCCGTTGTTGCAGCTCATAGGCCGAACTGCTGCCCGTCGCCCGCTCCACAAGCCTGAATCCCTTGCCCGAGACATCGCTTATGATTGCCATAAGTATGTGCTCGGGACGGATCACGGATGTATTGTGACGAAGAGCCTGCTGGGTGCTGTCGTTGAGCACCTGTTTGAGCTCGGCCGAAAAATTGGTTTCTGTCATGCGTTTACCTTTCTCTTCAATTATGCTGTAAAGTTAGCAATAATTGTGCCAATACGGGCAACTTTGCATCACATCATCTGAAAAAATTCATCGTGATTCACCTTTTTTGCAAAATTATCGCTACCTTTGTATGATATTTAACAAACAGGACAACTACGTAACTACTACCCCAAGTCTTTATGGCATCAGAAGAAGATTTGATCAAAGAAGACCGCATCGACCGCATCGACATTAACGAGCAGATGAAGTCGGCATATATCGACTATTCCATGTCGGTAATTGTCAGCAGAGCGCTCCCCGACGTGCGCGACGGACTCAAGCCCGTCCACCGCAGAGTGCTCTTCGGCATGAACGAGATGGGCAATACCTCCAGCAACGGATACAAGAAGTCGGCCAACTGTGTCGGAGAGGTCATGGGTAAATATCATCCCCACGGCGACTCGTCGATCTATGGCACCGTCGTGCGACTCGCACAGCCCTGGGCCATGCGTTATACGCTCGTCGACGGCCACGGCAACTTCGGATCCGTCGACGGCGACGGAGCTGCCGCCATGCGTTACACGGAGGTGCGACTCCGCCGCATAGGAGAGGAGATGCTGAGCGACATTGATTCCGAAACTGTCGACTTCCAGCCCAACTACGACAATACCCGTCAGGAACCGCTCGTGCTTCCCACACGGTTCCCCAATCTGCTCGTCAACGGAGCCCAGGGCATTGCCGTAGGTATGGCCACGAACATTCCGCCCCACAACCTGACAGAGTCGATCAACGCCTCCATCGCGCTCCTCGACAACCCGGAGATCACCATCCCGGAACTGATGGAAAGCATCCCCGGACCCGACTTCCCCACGGGAGGAATCATCTGCGGCACCAAGGGGATCCGCGACGCATATACTACCGGACGCGGACGCATCGTCATACGCGCCAAGGCCGACATAGAGCATCATGACTCCCACGACAACATTATCGTCCACGAGATACCCTACAACGTCAACAAGGCTCAACTCATAAAATACATAGCCGACCTTGTCAACGAGAAAAAACTCGACGGAATAGCCGACATCAACGACGAGTCGAACTATAAGGGCATGCGCATCGTCATCCGTCTGAAGACCGACGCCAACCCCAATGTAGTGCTCACCAAGCTGTTCAAGATGACTCAGATGCAGGCATCGTTCAGCGTCAACTCCGTAGCGCTCGTCCACGGACGCCCCCGCACACTCAACCTCAAGGAGATGCTCTCATCGTTCATCGAGCACCGGCATGAGGTAGTGATACGGCGCACAAAATTCGAGCTGCGCAAAGCGGAGGAACGCGCTCATATCCTCGAAGGCCTGATCATCGCATCCCAGAACATCGACGAAGTAATAAAGATCATCCGCGGATCCGACTCCACCGAAGACGCCCGCGCACGGCTTACCGAACGGTTCGGACTCAGCGACCGCCAGACTGCAGCCATCGTGGAGATGCGCCTCAAGCAGCTCACCGGCCTCGAGCAGGACAAGCTCCGCCAAAGCTACGACGAGGTGCTCGCCGAGATCAGCCGCCTGAAAGAGATTCTGGAAAACGACGACGTATGCCGCGGTGTGATCCGGGCCGAGCTCGAAGAGATCCGCGACAAATATGGCGACGAACGCCGCACGGAGATCAACGCCCGCCTGACAGGCGAATCGAATCCCGAGGACGAAGTGGCCGATGACGACATGATCATCACCATCTCCCACCTCGGATATATCAAACGCACCAACCTCTCGGAATTCCGCGCGCAAAACCGCGGCGGAGTAGGCGCCAAAGGCAGCGACACCCGCGACAAGGACTTCATAGAGCATATCTACCCCGCTTCGATGCACAACTATATGCTCTTCTTCACCAACCGCGGGCGATGCTACTGGCTCAAAGTCTACGACATCCCCGAGGGAGCCAAAAACACCAAGGGAAGGGCCATACAGAATCTGCTCTCCATCGAGCCCGGCGACTCCGTCAAGGCATTCATCCGTGTCAAGGGTCTCGAAAACAAAGATTTCGTCACCTCTCACAATCTTGTATTCGCCACCAAGAATGGCATCATCAAGAAGACATCGCTTGAAGCTTACTCGCGGCCGCGTGCCAACGGCGTCAACGCCATTATTATACGTGAAGGCGACGAGCTCATCTCGGTAGAACTGACCGACGGCGACTCCGAGATCATAATGGCCAACCGTAACGGACGCGCCATCAGATTCCACGAAAGCAAGGTTCGCGAGATGGGACGTGTCAGCACCGGCGTGCGCGGAATGACTCTCGACGGCGACGATGACGCCCTCGTAGGCATGATCTGCATGAGCCCCGACACCGACAACACCGTCATGGTGCTCTCTGAAAACGGCTACGGCAAACGCTCGCCTCTCGACGTCGACGTAACGCTTCCCGACGGCACAGTGGAGCGCCAGAACGTATACCGCATCACCAACCGTGGCGGCAAGGGAGTGCGCACCATGAACATCACCCAGAAGACCGGCGCACTCGTGGCCATTGAAAGCGTCAACGACGACAACGACCTCGTCATAATCAACCGTTCAGGCATCACTCTCCGCGTCAGAGTAGCCGACATCCGTGTCATGGGCCGCGCCGCCCAGGGCGTCAGAGTGATCAATCTCGAAAAACGTGGCGACGTAATAGCGTCAGTCTGCTGCGTCGACACCGACCCCGATGAAGAGCACGAGACCGACACTGCTGAAATGCAGGCCGAGGTGATCGAGGAAGCAGTCGACGATATGGTTGAGGAGATCTCCGACGACATCATCCCTGATGACGACGAGGAGATGACTGAAGACCGTGGCGACGACGAGACCGACAACGGATAACCACCGAAACTGATAAGCAACAAAAAATACCTTAATAATAATCTCAACCAACTGAAACGTTATGAAGAAAATCACCCTCTTAGGATTAGGGCTCTTCACCGCAATGGCAGCCTCGGCCCAGACCAATGTGGTCAACGACGCCAAGCACATGCTCGATCAGGCCAAACCCGACTACGCAGCCGTGCAGAAAGCCATCCAGCCCGCTCTTCAGGACCCCTCGACCTCCAAAACGGCAATGCCCTGGTATATCAACGGCAAAGCCGGATTCGGACTCTACGACAACGCCTACATGCAGGAGGCTCTCGGAACACAGCTTTCGGCCGATCAGAAGAAAGCCGCAGGCACTGGACTTCTTCAGGGTTATGAGTCATATATGAAAGCCCTTCCTCTTGATGTGGAAGTCGACAAAAAGACCGGCGAACCCAAGATTGACAAAAAGACCGGAAAGGCCAAACCCGGCAAACTCGCCAAGGAAATGGTCAAGACGATGAAGGACAACTATATCTCCCTCAAGACCGGCGGCATCTACCTGTTCGACGCACAGGACTACAGCGGCGCCTACGATCTTTGGGAAGTATACGTCAATCTCCCCTCCAATCCCGCTCTCGGCGCGGAGGCTCCCAAGGCTGAAGCCGACACACTTGTAGGACAGATAATGTACTACCAGCTTCTCGCCGCCCTCTCCTCCGACCGCAATGCCGAAGCGCTCGCAAAAGTGCCGCAGGTTGAAAAGACCGGCTATAAGAACATCGACGTATATGTCTACGGCATTGAGGCTGCCCGCCGTCTCAACGACTCTGTGGCCATGCTCGATCTCGCAAAGCGCGGATATGCCGAATACGGCACCCAGAACGTTTCGTTCGTCGGACAGCTCATCAACGAGCACCTTCAGCACAACGATTTCGACGGCTGCTATCAGCTCGTGAACGACGCCATCGCTGCCACTCCCGACTCCATGGCAGGCATCAAGAGCCAGCTTTATGACATCCTCGGCGTCATCTACGAACAGCAGGACAAGAACGACCAGGCCCTCGAAGCTTTCGACAAGGCTATCTCCATCGACGAGACACAGGGCAAGAACTACTACGACAAAGCTCGCGTCATCTACAACAATGCTGTGAAGATGGACGAATCGCTCATCGACGCCCCCGAGGCAGAGCGCAAGGCCAAAGTCGACCCCCTGCTCCTCGACGCAGCCAAGCTCTTCGAGAAAGCCTACAGCATCGATTCCACGAATCTCAACAATATTCCTTCTATCCTCTATCGCCTTTACTACCGTCTTGGCGCTGGCTACGAGGAACAGGCTGAGAACTGGAAGAACATGTGATTGAACGTGTCGGTCGGCTGACCGATATTGAAATCATCAATCCGGAATCAATGATCCGGCCGGAAGCTTAAGCCGCTTTCGGCCGGATCTGTTTTATTCCTTTTATCGCGCATCGGTTGCCCGTGTCGCGAAAAAAACGTAACTTCGCGATCGGATAATACCATAAGCATAGTAAGTAATAACTCCAGGAAACAACACCCATTAACCATCCTTAAACATGAAAATACTGACACTGGCGGCGCTCGCCGTCCTGTTGGGCATGCCGGCGGCCAATGCCCGGACTGCAGACGTCACTCCCTTACCGGCCCGAATCACTATGGCAGAAGGCGACATGATCATCACGCCCTCAACATCGCTTGTGATCGAAGCCCCTGCGGAGGACGCGGCCCGACTTCGCGATTACGCCGATGCCGAATGGCGCCGTTTCGCTCCTGCAGGAAAGAAATCATCGACATCCGTCGAGCTGAAGACCGTAAAAAGACTTGAGGGGATAGAATCTCCCGAAGGTTATCGGCTGAATGTCACCCCGCGCAAAGCGCTTGTAGAGGCGACATCCGGCGCCGGACTCTTCTACGGCCTGCAGACACTGATGCAGCTTGCCGACGGTACCGACACCATCCCCGCACTTAACATCAGCGACTCGCCACGCTTCGGCTATCGCGGCATGATGCTCGACATTTCTCGCAACTACCGCGACAAGAATTTCATACTCAAGCAGATCGACGCCCTGGCGCGCCTGAAGATCAACCGCCTTCACCTGCACCTTACCGACGGAGCCGGCTGGCGTCTTGAAATCAAGAAATACCCACGGCTGACAGAATACGCTGCCTGGCGCCCCGAACTGACATGGAAGGAATGGAGCGACGGCGGAGCGCGCTATATCGATGCCTCCGATTTCGGCGCCTACGGCGGCTTCCTGACCCAGGACGACGCCCGCGAGATCGTGAAATATGCGGCCGACCGCTATATCACCGTCATCCCCGAGATCGAGATGCCCTCCCACTCCGAAGAGCTGACAGCCGCCTTCCCCGAGATCTCATGCACCCACAATCCCAAAGGTGAGCCCGACGTGTGCGTTGGCAACGAAAAGACCTTCGAGATACTTCAGAACGTCCTCGATGAGGTCATGGAGATATTCCCCTCGGAATATATCCATATCGGCGGCGACGAAGCCTCTAAACGGGCATGGAAAGAGTGTGAGCTCTGCCAAAAGCGCATGGCCGACGAAGGCCTGAAGGATGTCGACGAGCTCCAGAGCTACCTCATACACCGCATCGAGCAGTATCTCAACTCCAAGGGCCGCTCCCTTATCGGATGGGACGAGATCATGGAGGGAGGGCTTGCGCCCAACGCTACCGTCATGTCGTGGCGCGGCACCGAAGGGGGCATCCGTGCGGCCCGCAGCGGACATCAGGCAGTGATGACCCCCGGCGGCTACTGCTACCTCGACTCTTATCAGGATGCCCCGGCCACGCAGCCGGTAGCCATAAGCGGATATCTGCCCTTAGAACGCGTCTATTCCTACGATCCGGCTCCCGACAGCCTCGGCACCGACGTCACCAAATGGATCGCCGGAGTGCAGGGCAATCTCTGGACGGAGCATGTGCCCACGGCCCAGCATGCCGAGTATATGCTCTGGCCCCGCATGATCGCCATCGCCGAGATCGGATGGACCCCGCAGGAGCAGCGCCGGTGGGAGTCGTTCCGCCCGCGTGCGCTCAAGGTCTCCGACGACATGCGCGGTAAAGGCTACACCGTATTCGATCTCCGCGGCGAAGCCGGCAACCGCCGACAGTCGACCCGTACGGTCGATCATCTCGCCCGTGGCAAGAAAGTGACTTACAACGTGCCCTGGTGGAGCAACTACAACGCCGCCCGCGAGGCAACGCTGACCGACGGCCTCCGGGGAGGCTGGAGTTATGGCGACGGACGCTGGCAGGGCTTCCTCCATCGCGGCGACGAGCGTGTCGACGTGACCATCGACCTTGAGAAGGTCACCGACATCACCTACGTCGGTGCAGACTTCATGCAGATCACCGGCCCCGGAGTCTGGTTCCCAGCCAAAGTCGAAATCCTCATTTCCGACAACGGCACCGACTTCACAGAACTCGCCACCATCGAACACAAGCAGAAAGATTCCACCGGACTCTCTTTCAAGGAATTCTCATGGAGCGGCAACGCCCGCGCACGCTACGTGCGCTATCGCGCCACCTCCACCGAGGGCTGCCAGTTCACCGACGAGATCATTATCAGATAATTCCGCCGGAAACAAACATACTTCCGTCCTTCGCGCAACCATCGCGGGGGACGGATTGTTTTATTGCTGAACCAGTTTTTTAGTTTCAGCTTATGATCACCATCATCTATACCCATCCCGATCCCGGGAGCTATAATCACGCGATACTTTCGGCCATCACCGATATGCTCACCGGCCGTGGTGACGATTATCAGGTAATCGACCTGTATGCCGACGGATTCAATCCCGTAATGACCCGCGACGGACTCTCCGCAGTCACTTCCGACCATATCGCCGACCCGCTCATCGAGCGCTATACAACGATGCTTCAACGCACAGACCGCGCCATATTCATCTTCCCCATATGGTGGGGAATGATGCCGGCCATGCTCAAAGGCTTCATGGACCGGGCATTCGTCAAAGGACGCATTTACGACATTACCGACAATGGTGAGATCATGCCATGCCTATCAGTCGAGCGCACTCTTATAGTCACCACCTCTGAAGGGGACTCGGTAGATTTCGGCCCGTTTGTCAGCGGCTATCTCGCACCGATGGTACTGGAGCCCGTAGGTTTCGGCGGATGCCAGTGGCTCGACTGCCAGCAGACCGACAGCGGATCGCCTGAGCGGCGTCAGGAATTCATCGGAGAGGTATTGAAACGGATCTGACCGTCAGGCTGTCAGTCACGGTTTCCCGGTCGTGCCATCTCATAGACGATCAGGGCGGTACCTCCGTCGCGGAGCGTCGAGTCGACAGCCGGATCACCGCGTTGGAAGCCAAACTCCACGAGGTTTCTGTACTGGTCGTAGTTATCGCTGATATGACCGATAAAACCGCCGTCGGTCGTTCCCACGATGCCTACCGGTATATTGCGCGCCCAGGAGGTGGAATTACTGTATACCAAACCTGTAGATTCCTCCGCGAACCGCTGTTCCCCCGACACGCCCTGTGCGATGTCAAGCACCGCATAACCGTTAGCCACCAGAGGAGTCGCCGACATGAAATGCCAGTCGTGCCCGTTGAGCTCATCAAGAGTCTTACCCGAACCGTCCGGCACCGGATTAGTCAGTACCACGCCATACCGCTCCGGATCTCCACCCCTCTTGAACAGGAAATAGCTGCCTCCGTATTTGGGAGAATAAAATATGATATCGTTCCCCGCCCGGGCAAAATACCTCGAAGTGCCGAATGGTTCAGTAGCATCTTTCTCAAGGGGCAGATAAGATTCCGTGATCTTCAGATCACCGTCGGTGCGCCATACTGCATATCCGGTTCCCTCCACAGCCCCGGATGGCGCCACGGTCTGTTGAGGGATGAAAGTAAAGAGGAAATCATCATCGCCGAAAGCCTCTATATCCCAAGCGAGAAAAGGCAACGCGCTATCGCCTGCAAACGATCCGTCGGCAATCGAGTATCTCAGAAGTTTCGATGCGAAATTGTCGAGCACATAAATTGATGCAGGAGTGACCGTCATGGCCGCGATTTCAAGATAATCGCCCGGCCCCTGGCCTTTGCGGTTTATCTCGTAGAGAAATCGTCCCGAAGTCGAATATGCCTGGATGAGCGCTTTGCGTCTGTCGCATATCACTATCATGCTGTCAGTCGCCGTCAGTTCCGATATTTCCGACAGATCCTGCTGACCCGCGGCTTCCAGGGGTATCCATCTGACTGAACGGATCAGGCCGTCGGGCATCGTGTCGCCCTCGGCCGCCTCGCTGAATATCGCGACGTCATCCCTCTCATACGTCGTGTCAGCAACGCCCTGCCGGTGCGAGCATCCAATCAAAGCCACTAATACTGCCGTCAACACAGCTGCCGTCATCATCTTTCCCATAATCCTGCCATGAAGTTTATGTCGTTTCACTTCCATCTATGCGTGGACTACTGTCTGCTCTGCGCCACAGTCGACGTTTTTGCGCGGCTCCACATGGATGCTTATATGCATTGAAGCGCCGAAACGTTCGCGCAGCCGCCGTTCGATATCGCGGGTGAGCTGATGGGCGTCGCTGACTTTCATGGCGCCATCTACCCTGATATGCACATCGGCCGCCATACAGTTTCCAATGCGCCTCGTACATAGATTGTGAGGGTTGTCCACGCCCGGCACAGAGGATATGATCGAAACGATCTCAGCCTCGACATCTTCAGGCAACGACTTTTCCATCAACTCATTGACGGCCGGCACTATAAGATCCCATGCAGCCTTTACGATCAGTACACTCACTGCGACGGCCGCCATGGGATCAAGCACACGCCAGTCAGGACCGAGCGCCATAGCGCCACCGATACCTATTGCAGTGGCCACTGAAGAGAGTGCATCCGAGCGATGATGCCATGCGTTGGCCACAAGCGCCTGGCTTTGCTGACGACGCCCTTCGGCCACCGTCACCCGATAAAGCACCTCCTTGACCGCTATCGAGACCAACGCGGCCACAAGAGCTATCATGCCGGGATCGGCAAGCTCCTGATGGCGGAAATAAAAGCCATAAATTTTCTCGGCGCCGTTCCAGAAGAGGCCTATCCCTACGGCCATCAGCGCGATCCCTATGACCGCTGTCGCAAGAGTCTCGTACTTTCCATGACCATAGGCATGATCATTGTCTTTGGGACGTGACGACAGCCTTACGAATACCAGCACTACAATATCGGTCAGAAAATCCGACAGCGAATGAACCGCATCTGCTATCATCGCGCTGCTGTGGCCCATAATGCCTGCGACGAACTTAAAAGCCAGCAATCCGAGATTGGCTACCGACCCAAGCAGTGTGATGCCGATGATTTTGCTGGTGCGCTTGTCTTTTTCCATGATTTACGCTCTGTCACATATTACAAGTTACAAGGCGCAAAGGTAATAAAAGTCCGCCAATAAAAGAATTCCGATCAGGCGATAGCCATCCGGGCGCGGCGGCGCCGGGCAGCCTGCAGGCCGTAAGCAACCGCAACCGACATCAGCGGACTCAGATAATTGAACACACACATCGGCGCATAGGCAAGCGTGGACACCCCGAGTACAGTCGACTGTGCCATGCCGCAGGAATTCCACGGGATCAGAACCGACGTCACCGAGATAGAGTCTTCAAGCGCGCGTCCGAGTAGTTGCGGCCGCTCTCCAAGCCGGCGGTAGATGTTGCGGTAAATATTGCTGCCGATGATGATCGACAGATACTGGTCGCCCGTGGCGCTGTTGAGAAACAGACCGCTGCCTACAGTAGCGCCTACGAGATGACCCGTAGAGCGGAGCCTCCGGGCGAAGCTGCGCGTTATCGAGCCGAGCATCCCCGATCCGAGCATCACACCGCCGAACACCATGGCGCTCCCCACGAGATATACCGTCGGGAGCATCCCCTCCACCCCTCCGGTGGATACGAGAGGATCAAGGATCTCCGAACCCGTCGTGACCGCAGTGGAGCTCAGAAGCACTCTCCCGGCAACTATTGCCCCGGCGCCCAGACCGCCCTCTCCGCCCGCAAGCATCGTCACGATCTGGGGCTGCAGCGCGAACATCGCCGTCAGAGCCGCCAGAGAGCTGACGGCCAGTGTGAGTGTCGTTCCGACCCTCATGACGAGCAATGCTATCGTCAGCAACGGCACAAGCGCAAGCCACGGAGAGATATTGAACGTAGAAGTAATCGCGTCGCAGATCTCGTTGTGCTCGAAACTTCCTTCTATTCCAGAAGCGAGTCCCACGCAAGCGAATACCGCGAGCGCTATTGTCATCGCAGGCACAGTGGTGACCATCAGCGAGCGGATATGGCTGAAAAGCTTCACTCCGGTCGAGGAAGCGGCAAGGACTGTCGTATCGCTCAGGGGCGAAACCTTGTCGCCGAAATAAGCTCCCGAAATGACGGCGCCCGCTATCCACGCCTCGTCATATCCCATCACCGTGCCGATGCCCATGAAAGCCACCCCTATGGTGGCGATCGTGGTCCACGACGTGCCGGTCATCACCGACACGACGGCCGAGATCGAACACGCCAGAAACAGGAACATCACCGGATTGAGCATCTTCACTCCAAAGTAGATCATGCCGGGAACGACCCCCGACAGCATCCATGTGGCTCCTACCGTGCCGATGAAAAGCAGCACCGGCACAGCAGGAAATATCTGCCTTACGCTCTTTCGAACTCCAAGAAGCAATACGCGCGGACTGCGGGTGGTTGTGAGAAAAGTCTGGACCACACATACCGCCGATGCGCAGAGCAGAAGCCAGTAGCCCATCGACAGCACGTCGGACGCGCCATGGGTCAGAATCACTGCCGCCAGCGATACAATAAGCACCAATATAGGGATCAACGACACTGTCAGTGTCGGACTATGTGTAATTTGCCTGTGTGTAAATTTCATTCCGTATTTTTATTCGCGCAAAATTACGATTTTCGCCAATCCTCTGCAAATTCCCCCTCATAAAAATTCAAAACTACATCAAAACAATCTTTATAAAATCAAAGGCAGCGGCGCGCCTGCGTCGGGGTTGTACCGACACGGGCGCGCCGCGTGTATTGATCGGCTTATAGCCGCGCTGGCTTTATTTCAGCTGCGACTGCGGATCGAGGTTGGCTGCCTCGATATCCTTGTAGTAACGGTAGGTGCCAACCTTGAGCTCCTCGCAGGCTGCCTCGTCGGCAACGATAAGGGCTTTCTGGTGCATCTGCAGAGCGGAAATGGTCCACATCTGGGAGATGCCGCCCTCAACGCCGTGATGCAGGGCGCGGCTCTTGTTGTGGCCGTTGACGATCAGCAGCACGCTGCGGGCCGACATGATCGTGCCTACGCCGACGGTCAGGGCTGTCTTCGGCACGAGATCGACGTTGTTGTCGAAGAAGCGCGAGTTGGCGATGATGGTGTCGCGGGTCAGAGTCTTCATGCGGGTGCGCGAGGTCAGCGACGAACCCGGCTCGTTGAATGCGATGTGGCCGTCGGGGCCCACGCCGCCGAGGAACAGGTCGATGCCGCCGTAGCTCTTGATCTTCTCTTCATAGCGGCGGCACTCCTCCTCGGGATCCTCGGCATTGCCGTTGAGGATATTGACATTTTCGCGGGGTATGTCGATATGGCTGAAGAAGTTGGTCCACATAAAGGTGTAGTAGCTCTGCTCGTGGTCGCGGGGTATGCCGCAGTACTCGTCCATATTGAATGTCACGACATTTTTGAACGACACCTTGCCTTCCTGATACAGTTTGATCAGGTTGCGGTACATTCCCAGCGGGGAGCTGCCGGTGGGGCATCCGAGCACGAAGGGATGTTCGGCCGTGGGCTTGGCTTCGTTGATACGGGCTGCTACATAGTTGGCTGCCCATGCCGATACGTTGGCGTAGTCGGGTTCGATAATCAGTCTCATCTATGAATATTGTTTTAAGGTTATATGGAATACGATATTTTGAGAGAGCAAACTTACATAAAATCGACGGGATTTTCAACCCGGGAAGCCACATATTTCATTTCAGTTCAAAAAAAATCGTAAAATCAGCCGAAATGACAGAAAAATGCGTAGATTTGCAATAGAAAACAATATAATCCTCAACACACCCTGAAACGACATGAAAACCAACCTTAGTTCGCAAATCAAGCTCGAACGCATACCGCGGCGCTACTACGACCCGCAGGGCGAGATAGAGCTGGCCGCGCTTACGCGCGAAGAGAAAATCTACACCCGCATCTTCGAGACCGCCACGGCCGGAAGCGAGTATATCGCCCGGCAGATAGCCAAGGTCATCAAACGGAATGTGGAGAATAAGGGCAAATGCGTGGTCACATTCGGCTCCGGAGTGAGCACCCACAGCGCATACGCCGCGCTTATCAAGCTTTACAAGGATGGCGAAGTGTCGTTCGACAAAGTGGTGTTCTACAGCCTCAGCGAATTTTTCCCTCTCATCCCCAACGGCCCGAGCACTCTCCGCAAGATGAAAGAGGTGCTTCTCGACCATGTGGACATACGTCAGGAAAACATCCACACCTTTGATCCCGATGTCACGAAAGAGGACATGTTCCAGCGTTGCAAAGCCTATGAGAAGGCCATCGCCGATGAAGGCGGACTGGATCTTGCCGTATGCGAGATCGGCGCGCAGGGATCGCTGGCGTTCAACGAGCCCGGCACTCCGGAGACAAGCCTCTGCCGCCTCGTGCTGCTTGGCAACGAGACGCGCCACAACGTGCAGAGCGACTATAACTGCGAGGATGTGCCCACCACCGCCATCACTCTCGGAATCGCCAACATCATGTCGGCTGACCGTGTCGTGACAATGGCCTGGGGCGAGAACCGCGCAGAGATAGTAAAGAAGACAGTGGAGACACCTGCCGATGCCAACGTGCCCGCATCATTCCTGCAGGGGCATGCCCATGCAAAGGTAGTCGTGGATCTTCCCGCTGCCGAGGATCTGACACGCATATCGCAGCCCTGGAAGGTGACCTCCTGCGAATGGACCGACAAACTCATCCGCCGCGCCATCGTATGGCTCTGCCACATGACCGGCAAGCCCATCCTCAAGCTCACCGACAAGGACTACAACGACTGGGGACTCGGCGAGCTCCTCGCCCTCTACGGATCGGCCTACAATGTCAACATCAAGATATTCAATGACCTGCAGCACACCATCACCGGTTGGCCCGGGGGCAAACCCAATGCCGACGACACGTATCGTCCGGAACGCGCCAATCCATATCCCAAGCGCGTCATAGTATTCAGCCCTCACCCCGACGACGACGTAATATCAATGGGTGGAACGCTCAAACGCCTCGTCGACCAGAAACACGACGTGCATGTGGCCTATGAGACCTCGGGCAATATCGCTGTCGGCGATGAGGACATGATGCGCTATTTCCTGATGATGGACAAGATAGCGCCTATGTTCGGATTCGACAAGGGAGGATATTCCAGTCTTTCGGAGGCTGTCCACAAAGCCGTGACCGAGAAGAAGCCCGGCGACATGGATACGGCCGATGTCCGTGAGATAAAGACCATGATCCGTCAGGCGGAGGCAACCATCGCCTGCAACTATATCGGAGTAAAGCCGCAGAACATCCACTTCCTGCGCCTGCCGTTCTATGAGACCGGCACAATCAAGAAGGGCGATCTCAGCCAGCGCGACGTCGATATCGTCAAGAAGCTGCTGACCGACGTCAAGCCCCACCAGATCTTCGTGGCCGGCGACCTCGCCGATCCTCACGGCACGCACAAGGTGTGCACCGACGCGGTGCTTGCAGCTGTCGACGAGCTGAAGGACGAGCCCTGGATGAATGATTGCCGCATATGGATGTATCGCGGAGCCTGGGCCGAATGGGAAATCGACCATATCGAGATGGCGGTGCCCATCAGCCCTGAAGAGCTGCGCTTCAAACGCAACTCCATCCTCAAGCACCAGAGCCAGATGGAGAACGCTCCTTTCCTCGGCGACGACGACCGCCTCTTCTGGCAGCGCGCCGAAGAGCGCAACCGCGGCACAGCCCAGCTCTATCAGAGACTCGGCCTTGCATCCTACGAGGCTATAGAAGCATTTGTGGAATACCACATAATCCGCGACTGATCAATTATAACACTCACTCTCTCCCGGAAGCCGTCGCGACAGCTTCCGGGAGTTTTTATGATAGCCGATGACTGACTTTACACAACTGGCCGACTGGATTTGCCTTGACGCCGAGTTCGCCGAGGGCGTGGAAATGCTCGAACTGGCGATAATGAGCGGTGACGGGCGACTGTTATACCGCCAGAGATTCCGACCGGCCACACTTAAACGCTGGCGCAGCTATCCCCATGGCATTACGCCCGAAATGGTGGCCTCAGAGCCGCTCTTTGCCGAGTGCCGTCAGGAGATACAGAGCGTGATTGATGCCGCCTCCCACGTCATAGGGTTCGCTGTGGAAGAAAACGACCTCAACAAACTTCGTCACGAAGGAATCCGTATTCCCGAGACGCTGCGGATTGTGGAGATACGCGACTGGTTCTGGATTACCTACGGGCTTGAAAACGGCCTCGACTACCGCCAGAACGTCGGGCTCAGCACCTGTTGCCGCGAGCTCGGGATTGATATTGATGAAGATAAGGAGCATTCGGCCGACTATGACACCGAATGCACTCTGCGGGCTTTCACAAGCCTGATCGGCCGATATGCGGGCAAACGTAATCTTGACAAGGTCGGGATAGAGGAGATCGAACGGCAGTTTGCCGAAGAGTTTGCAGTTGAGAAGGATCGTTACGACCGTGCCAACGGAGCCGGATACTGCAGCATAATACGGCAGCCCGACGGAAGATATCAGATGAAATTCAGCAAAGAGCCCTTGAGCGCCGTCTCCGAAATAGTCGCCTCTGTGGCTGTCGCAAACCGTAAGAAAGCGATGGTGAGATTCAGTCAGATGCTTACCGGCAAGATCCTCTACGGCAATTTCCGGTTCGACCGCCTTTCGCGGCGAAAACTCGACGAATTCAACGCCTATACCGACAGCTATGAGGCCGACGACGAGCAGTTCAACTCCAAGCTGTTGCGTCTTGCCGGCAAATTCCGCTGAAAGGACCCTTCTCAGGAACGATAATCCGAAAGCCTTTCCTGCAGAAACTTACGGGCATAGAAGATACGGCTCTTGACCGTCCCGAGCGGCAACTGCATGCGCTCCGCGATCTCTGAATACTTGTAGCCGGCCACATGCATGGTGAACGGTATACGGTAGCCATCAGGAAAACTGTTGACGACTTCCGTGATCTCGCTGGCAAGATAAGTCTCCTCAGGTGAGGGCTGGAGGCTGTTTTCAGGAGTGTTGATACGGTAAAGATCATCGGAAGTGTCGACAATGGTGGCTGACCTCACCATCCGCCGGTAACGGTTGATGAAAATATTGCGCATGATGGTGAACATCCAGCCCTTGAAATTTGTGTCGTCCTGATACATCTCGCGGCTGTCAAGCACCTTCAGCGTGGTATCCTGAAGCAGATCATATGCATCGTCGCGGTTTGACGTGAGCACGTAGGCAAAATTCAACAGATTTTGCTGAAGCCCGAGCAGCTTCTCCCTGAATTTGGCGTTAGTCATAGTCGTCAGATTAAGAAATATATCATTACAACCTTGAGCCAATCGCTTGAGTTTCGCAGTTTAACATCATTTCATATCCTTTATATTTCCACCGATGGAGCCGTTATCGTCTGATATCACACAATGGATCGCCGACCACGCAGCAGCCGACGTGGCCACTTTGCGGCTGCGTCATCACTCCGACCGCACCCTGATGCACGCGATACTGCAGATTGAGGCACGTCGCAAGACCGCCTCCAAGCTTGCCGACACACTAAAGTGTCCGTCATTTCAGTTCCCTGACATGATAGCGGCCGAACAATCGACGTCCGACGCACTCGCCGCCATCCATTCATCCATAATCGGTGAGGCCGAGATTGTAGCCGACCTGACGTGCGGACTTGGCATCGACACCTTCCATTTCGCCGCATCTGGCCGCAAGGTGACGGCCATAGAACGCCGCCCAGAGGCAGCCGAGGCGGCCCGGCTCAATGCCCGGGCTCTCGGACTGGCCGAAAGCGTCGAAGTGATCACAGCCGACAGCACCGAATGGCTCCGGCGCGCCAACGAACGGCACTACGACTGCATATTCATTGATCCTGCCCGTCGCGACACCCTCGGCCGACGCTGTTACAGCCTGGCCGACTGCAGCCCCGATGTGACCGCATTGCTCCCCACCCTTCGCGATATCACCGGCAAAGTGGTGATCAAGGCATCCCCGATGCTTGACGTCAAAGCTGTGGCGCATCAGCTGAAGCAGGTAAGCGACATTTATATTATCGGCACAGCCACAGAATGCAAGGAGCTTGTAGCGGTCGTCGACTTCAACATTCTTTCAGAAACCCCTTTCACGCTCCATGCAGTCACAGCTACGAAAGGAGGTATATCTCATGTGACTCCGGGAGGGGATCCTCAATCAGCCGATATCGCGACAGCCATACCCGTCAACGGCATGAAGCTCTACGAACCCTATCCTTCTCTGATGAAGGCCGGCCATTACGGCTGGATTGCCGCAGCATACGGCATGTCTGTTCCCGACACGAATACTCATCTGTTCCTGTCGCAGGAAGTCACCGAATTTCCCGGAAAGGGGTATGAAATAACAGAGGCCATGAATTTCGACAAACGTTCGATAAAGGATATTGCCTCACGTAAGATAAAGGCCAATGTGGCCACACGCAATTTCCCGCTCGACGCTCATGCGCTCGCCCGGCGCCTTAAGATCGCCGAAGGAGGCGAACTGCGCGTCTACGGTATCGGATGCGCTTCGGGAGGAAACATGATACTCCTTTGCCGGCCATTGCAATAGACCGGCAGCAGGCGGAGTCATACTTTATTTTTTCTGAAACATGCGGGCTATATGACGCTTGTCGTCGCGTTCCTTTATGGCCTGACGCTTGTCGTATTCCTTCTTGCCCCGGCCTATGCCCACCACCATCTTGGCAAGTCCCTTGGCGTTGATAAACACCTTGAGGGGCACCACAGTGAATCCGGCATCCTTACCGGCCTTCGCAAGCCGGGCTATCTCCTTCTTCTTCAGTAGAAGCTTCCGGTCGCGGCGAGCCGAATGATTATTGTACGATCCGTAGAAATATTCGGCCACATACATATTCTTGACCCATACTTCACCGTCGCTTACCAGACAGAAAGTGTCGGTCAGACCCGCCTTGCCGAGGCGTATCGACTTTATCTCAGTGCCGGTCAGCACTATGCCGGCCGTGAAAGTCTCGGATATCTCGTAGTCAAAGCGTGCCCGACGGTTGACTATATTCACTTCATTGAGTTTCATAGAATAAGATTGAATAACAGGATGATAAGAAACGGCGGCACTATCACCGTACAGATCGTGAACGCCATGAACCGGCCGACGCTCGCAGCCCGCACCGCCATATACCTCTCGCCGCGCCAAAGCACTATCGCGGTATATATGCCTAAAAACAGCACGAGATCTATGTCGAAAGGCAGACAGTTCTGCACCAGAAGACTCAGAGCCAGCAGCGACTGCCCCATCATCACATAAGTCTGAGTGCGCTTGTCGCTCGGAATAGAGTCGGTAAACCGGTAAATGTATGTCGACATGAAATGGGTAGCGATGAAATAGCTGACGAAGAAGGCCACAAACTCAATGACCGCCAGACTGAGCATTTCCACGAAAGTATGCTCCAGATGATATACTCCCTGCATGAACACCGACAATCCCATCGCGACTGTCAGCGGGAAAAAACCGGAGCGTGCCAGCTGCGAAGGATCGACACCCTCGGCCGAGATATCCTCCCAGCCGCGCGAGGGCGACATTATCAATTGAAACAGTAGTTTTATAAACCTTAACATATGGAAGCACAAAGTTAGTGATTTCGGATGGAATTTAGGGATAAACTTCGTAAATTTGTGGCCGACATTTGAAACCAATATCAAAAATAATGATTCAGAAAATCCTTTCAATCTCCGGACGCCCCGGACTTTTCAAGCTCGTCAATCAGGGCCGCAACATGCTGATAGTGGAATCACTCGCCGACGGCAAGCGCATGCCCGCCTATTCCCACGACAAGGTGGTGGCCCTCGCCGACATCTCGATATATACTGCCGATGATGAGGAACGTCCGCTCGTAAAGGTGCTCGAAACCATCAGAGACAAGAACGACTCCAAGACTGTCGACGTGAAAGCCATGGGATCCGATGCCGACATCCGCAAGTATTTTGAGACCATACTTCCTGAATTTGACAAGGAAAGAGTCTATACCAACGATATTCGCAAAATTTTCAACTGGTACAACTGCCTGATAAAGGCCGGCATCACCGATTTCTCTCTGCCGGAAGCAGAAGCCGAGGGAGAAAAAGTGGCTGAAGCCTGAGAAAGGCTCACTGGCGGCGGATCGCGCTTCGGCCGCCCTTTTCGTGACCACACACCGTGGGATGCCGGGAGACAACATGATCCCGGATCCCCCGGTGTTTTATGATTAATGACCCGATAAACAATACTGCCGTATGCGGGGTTATTAAAGGGTAATATGTTTATGAGAGTCTACCCGATGAGGATGTTTCGGAAAATAACCATGTGGATATTGTCGGTGCTGCTGTTTATAGTCGTAGCAGTGCCGATAGCTCTTTACATACCGGCGGTGCAGGCGTTTGTCAAAGACATAGCGCTGAAAGAGGTCAGGAAATCCACCGGCATGGACATTACCGTGCAGTCATTGCGCATTAAGTTTCCCCTGAGGCTGTCGCTGCAGCGCGCCACGGTGATCGAATCGACAGGCGACACCATGCTTCGGGCGGGAAATATTGAGCTCAGTGTATCCATGGCTCCGCTTCTCAAGGGCGACATCCGGGTGAATGGCGCCCGGCTTACCGACGCTTTCTATCAGATGGGCGCGCCCGACTCGGCGATGTGGCTCAGGGCCGACATCCGCGATCTGACTCTCAGCGGAGCTGCATTAAACCTCAGAAAAGGCATTGTCGACATCGACCGCGCGTTGCTCGACGGCGCAAATGTAAGCCTGATAATCAACGACAGCATATCGACGGAACAGACATCCGACACAACCGCCTCTTCCCCTCTCATCATACGCGCGCTCGACATCACCCTGCGCGACATCGGCTACACAATGTCGATGCTCCCCGTGATCGACTCTCTGGGAGCGAAAATACCCGAAGTCAGGCTCCGCCACGGACTTGTCGACATGGCCTCGCGCACCATCACGGCCGAAAGCCTGACGGCCGATTCGCTCGATGTGGCTTACCTCACCCCATCGGCCGAATACCTGCATTCGCATCTCCTACCCCCCGATACTATCACTGAGACAGCGGAATCCACTGCCGATTCGCAACTATGGACAGTCACAGCCGATCATCTCGCGGTCAACGCCCGCAGGGCGCTATATGCCCAGCGCGGCATCACTCCTGCCAAGGGGCTTGATTTCGGCTATATCGAAGCCTCAGGCATCGCCATAGAGATAGATTCGCTCTATAATCGCGGCACAAGCCTGAGGGTACCTTTACGCAGTTTCCATGCCTCCGAGCGATCCGGCATCGCCTTACGCGCCGACGGCACTTTTGCCATAGATACCGCCGGAACGATGAGCGCCCGCCAATTTCGCATCTCAACCGACTTCTCCACTCTCGACATCGACGCTCTACTTGGCTTCCCTTCCGGACAGGCCTCGACGCTCCCCCTCCGGCTCGAAGCGTCGGCCCGCATAGCTCCTGTCGACATAAAGATGGCTTTCCCGGCACTGGTCCCGATGCTTGCATCCGTGCCGGCCGGCTCGGATCTCTCATTAAAAGCCGATATCGACGGGACGACCAGGAGTATTGATATCCACACTCTCGAAGCCACTCTCCCACGCATCTTCACCGTCGGCGCTGACGGTCACGTCGATAATCCGCTCGATATAGCCTCCATAGCCGGACGCGTCGACATTTCCGGTAAAATGACAGGTCTTGACAGACTTAAACCATCGCTTCTTGACGCGAAACTGGCCCGCACCGTCGACATACCGCCCATAGCGCTCAAAGGGCGTGCTGACTTCCGGCCCGGTCTGATATCCGGCATCATCAATGCGACCGCCGGCAACGGACACGTAGTAGCCGACGGTTCCTGGCGACAGCGCCAGGAGGGCTATGAGGCGTCGGTGGAACTCGAACGTTTCCCCGTGGCTTCATTCCTCCCCGCTCTCGGCCTTGGAGATCTTACGGCAAACCTCACCGCCAAAGGGCACGGCTTCGATCCCCTCTCCCAGTCGACTGCCGTATCCGCCCGCGCCGAAATAGGAGAGCTGAATTATCAGGGTGATGAATATTCCGACATAGTCGCTGACCTGCAGCTTGCGAAAGGAGATCTGCAAGGATACCTGACATCAAACAATCCCGGAGCCATGCTCGATGTTGAACTCCGCGGCACGGCATCGCGCCAAGGATTCACATGGGATGTCGACGGTAACATACATTCCCTTGATCTGCTTGCCTTGCGGCTCACCGACTCTCAGTGCTCCGGTTCCCTGAATATCACCAGTCATGGTTCCATGAGCGGAAACGCTGCTGAAATAGACGCCACTCTGTCGGTGGCCGATCTTGACTGGAACCTTGACGGTCACCGTATCACAGCGCCGACCACCGACCTGCGGCTGCTGACCTCCGATTCGACCGTCAACGCCTCCGTCGCCTCAGGCGACCTGTCGCTCACTCTCGCCACTTTCTGCGGACTCGACTCGCTCATGGCACGCATGACGGCGCTCCCTGCAGTTATCGATACCGCCATAACGCGACGCGATGCCGACATAACAGCCATACAGCGTGCGCTCCCCCCGCTCAATGCGATCATGACAGCCGGATCGGACAATATTCTTTCCGACATTCTGGGCGCCTCCGGCATAGGGTTCAGAAATGCGTCCCTATCCATTAGCAATGATTCGCTGATGAACTTCAACACCCGGATTATCGGTTTTCAGTCGGGTACCACGCGCCTCGACACCCTGCAGTTCGCAGCAGTGCAGCATGGCAAATATCTCGCGTTCAACGGCGCGCTCAACAATCGTCCCGGCACCTTCGACCAGTGGGCTCATGTACGCCTGACGGGATATCTTGCCGACGACCGACTCGCATTGCTGATGCGCCAGCGCGATATCAACGACCGCGAAGGCTTCTTCCTTGGCGCCAATCTCGCCATGACCGATTCGCTGGCCACACTTCGTTTCGTCCCCTATAGCCCTGTCATAGGCTACAAGAAATGGAAACTCAACGCGTCAAACTTCATATCCTACAACCTCTACGACCATCATATCGACGCCGATCTTGAGATGGGATCAGGCAACAGCCTGATACGGCTCTTCACCGAGCATACTCCCGGCTCAACTACGCAGGAGGATCTTATAGTGCAGCTCAAGGATATCCAGATACAGGACTGGCTGACGATATCGCCTTTCGCTCCTCCGGTCAAAGGCAGCCTCGGAGCCGACATGCGCCTCAGCGCCGAGAAAGGCACCCTCACCGGCAAGGGCAACGTGAGCCTGAACAATCTGTATTACGGGCGCGACCGAGTGGGTTCGTTCGATATCGGACTCGATGTGGGCACCGACCGCTCCGGACGTCTCACAGCCGACGCATCCCTTAAGGTCGACTCCATTGAGGTGATCACAGCCGTCGGCTCGCTCAACGACACTGCCTCGGCGACGCCTTTCCATCTTGATTTCGAGATGATCCGGTTCCCGATGCGTGTAGTCAATCCGTTCCTGCCCAAAAATATGGCCCGCCTGTCGGGCATGCTCAACGGGCGTCTCGACATCACAGGATCGCTCGCTCATCCCGTATTCGACGGTTATCTCGATTTCGACACTACGGCGGTGAAAGTAGGGATGCTCGGCACTTCCTTCAGTTTCTCCGAAGAGAAAATTCCCGTTGACAGCTCCGTCGTCAGGTTTGAGAACTTCACGATCAGGGCGGCCAACAAAAACCCGTTGGCTATCGACGGCACAGTCGATCTCAGCAATCTCGCCGACATAGCGATGGATCTCAGTCTCAAAGCCAAAAACATGCAGATCGTCAACTCCAACCGTCCACGGGGAGCCGATGTCTACGGCCGCGCGTTCATTGATCTTGATGCAACGGTGAAGGGCAACATGCGCTACATGGCTGTCAACGCCGACCTCAATCTCCTTCCGGGCACAAACGTCACTTACGTCATTCCCGACATGGAGTCAGCGCTCGTGTCGCAGTCGACGGGCGAAATGGTCAAATTTGTCAACTTCGCCGATACGGCTGCCGTGGCGCAGGCCGACACCCTCGCCCGAAGCACAATGATAGGCCTTGACGCCACCCTTACGATATCGCAGGGATCCACCATCAACGTCGACCTCTCGGCCGACGGCAAAAACCGTGCGACCGTGGCCGGCTACGGCACGTTTGACTATACGATGAGTCCCCTCAACGACGGAAGGCTCACGGGACGCTTCAACATCAACAGCGGTTTCGTACGGTATACTCCTCCGATGATGTCGGAGAAGAAGTTTGAATTCGACGAGGGCAGCTATGTGGCCTTCAACGGCGACATGCTCAACCCCATACTCAACATCCACGCCACCGACCGTCTGAAGGCCAATGTCACCCAGACAGGACAGAACTCACGCCTTATCAACTTCAACGTAGGGCTGTCAGTCACCAATACCCTGCAGAACATGAATGTGGCATTCGATCTGTCGACCGACGATGACATCACCGTACAGAACGAGCTGTCATCCATGAGCCCCGACCAGAGAGCCAATCAGGCCATGAACCTGCTCCTCTACAACACCTATACCGGTCCCGGGACGAAAGCATCCACAAGCCTGTCGGGCAATCCGCTCTACTCATTCCTGGCCTCCCAGCTCAATTCATGGGCGGCCCAGAACATCCGTGGAGTCGACATCTCTTTCGGCATCGACCAGTATAATCAGACGACCGACGGAGCAAGCTCAACTACGACAAGCTACAGCTACCGGGTGTCGAAAAACCTGTTCAACGACCGCGTGAAGATCATTGTCGGAGGCAACTATTCAACCGATGCCGACACCGATGAGAACTTCCAGCAGAATCTTATCAACGATATAGCGTTCGAATATATGCTCAACAAACGTGGCACCATGATAGTGAGGATATTCCGTCATACAGGCTATGAGAGCATACTCGAAGGTGAAATCACGCAGACAGGTGTCGGATTCGTGATGCGCCGTAAGATCAATTCACTCAAGGACCTGTTCAGATGGGCCGGACGTCTGCGCCGATCGCTGCTGCATCAGCCCGCGTCAACCCAGGCCCCCGCAGCCGCTCCCTCTCCTGCTGCCCCGGAGGCTGAAACCATCAGGAAACAACAATGACTATGACCAGAACCCACATAATGCGCTCCCTTGCGGCACTGCTGCTCCTGGCGGTGACTGCATCCTGCTCCACTACCCGGCGGCTTCCGGCCGATGAAGTACTCTATACCGGGGTAAAGAAGATCGACATTGTAGTGCCCGAAGGTCAGAAATCCGCCCCGGGACTCGACGATCAGGTGAAGAATGCTGTCAATGTCGCGCCAAACAACAGCCTCATATCCCCTTATCTGAGATATCCTTTCCCTCTCGGGCTATGGGTCTACAACAACTGGCCGAACCCGCCGAGCGGATTCAAGCACTGGCTGTATGAGAAGCTCGTGGCCGAACCGGTGCTTATCAGCGACGTAAGGCCCGAAGTGCGCACGAAGATGATCGACGAGATTCTCGACAACAACGGCTATTTCAGCGGCACCGCCTCCTATGAGCTGATAAAGGGCAAGAATCCCAAGAAGGCACGCATACTCTACACTGTCAATACAGGAGAAGCCTACCCCCTCCACTCCGTCGAACTGCTTCCCGACACTACGCGGCTCTACCATCTTATCGACTCAATTGCTCAGGCGGGGACATATCTCAAGCCCGGCAACAGATACTGCACCGACTCGCTGTCGGCCGAAAGGGTAAGGATCACGAATGCTCTGCGCAACCGCGGATACTATTTTTTCCGGCCCGACTATATCGAATACCTCGCCGACTCCACCATCAATCCCGGAAGCATAGCTCTGCGCATGACAATCGCCACCAACATACCGACCGGACTGCTCATGCCATACCGTACAGGAAAAATCACCACACGCATTTTCCGTAATAAAGGAGGCGGCACTCCCGACACGATCATGACACGCCGAGGCATGGTCATACAGATGAAACCGTCGCGGCTCCGCAAAAACCTGATTCCATCATGCATCGCGTTCAGAGGAGGACGCACATTTTCCGTACGCGACATGAACCGCACACAGACGTCGCTTTCGCGTCTCGGGATCTTCAGCGGCATCGAGATCAACGTATACCCCGACACCGCATCTTCCGAGAGACTACTCGACGTCGACATAGACTGTACGTTCGACGCGCCTCTTGAGGCATCGCTCGAAGTCAACGTCACGTCTAAATCCAATTCATACCTCGGCCCCGGCCTGACGTTCGGACTTACCAACCGCAACCTCTTCGGCGGAGGCGAGCAGCTGTCGCTCAACCTTACGGGCAGCTACGAATGGCAGACCGGACGCGACCGTGGCAAATCCATATTCAATTCCTACGAGATCGGCCTTACCACCGCCCTCTCCTTCCCCCGCCTTCTCGCCCCGCGCTTCATACCGCGCTCAAGGCGCGATGTCAACTGGACGCGCATCGCACTCAACGTAGACCTGCTCAACCGGCCCCACTATTTCCGCATGGCACAGTTCAACGCCTCGTTCAATTACGACTGGCGGCTTAACCGCTATGCGTCCAACACCCTGACATTATACAAGATCACCTATACAAAGCTCCTCAATACCACGGCCGATTTCGACTCCGTCATGGATGCCAATCCGGCCATCGCCCAGAGTTTCCGCAATCAGTTCATACCGCAGATCGGCTACTCTTTCGTGCTCGACCGGCCGATCGGCAGCGACAATAATATCAACTGGCAATTTTCCGTGCAGGAAGCCGGTGGCATTACCGACCTCATCTATCGGGCAGCCGGCCAGAAAGGAGAGAAGAAGCTGTTCGGCACGCCGTTCTCTCAGTTCATCAAGGGGCAGACCCAACTCGTCTACAGCCGCCGGCTCTATGGCGACCACTGGCTCGTGAGCCGCGTGGCGGTTGGAGCCGCCCATGCCTACGGCAACTCCTCGTCGGTGCCCTACTCGGAGCAGTTCTATGTCGGAGGCGCCAACTCTATCAGAGCGTTTACCGTCAGAAGCATCGGTCCGGGCAGCTATCAGGTGCCGAAAAATCTCATCAACGGATACTTTGACCAGACAGGCACCTTCAAATTTGAATTCAACGTAGAATACCGCTTCCCGATCTACGGCCCTCTTCACGGAGCCGTGTTCTTCGACTCGGGCAACGTATGGCTCCTGCGCTACGACCCGCTGCGTCCGGGAGGCAAACTGCGAGGGTCCACATTTTTCAAGGATCTTGCCACAGGCACCGGCGCCGGTCTGCGGCTCGACATAGGCATGCTCGTGGTCCGCGGAGATCTCGGAGTCGGCATCCATCTGCCATACGACACCGGCAAACGCGGATACTACAACATGCAGTCATTCGGACGATCCCTTGCCTTCCATCTCGCCATCGGCTACCCCTTCTGATTGCACGCTCAAGCCAACATTTCGACACTTCAGGCGTTATTACTTAAAACAATTCTAACACACCACATGACTATGAGCGATTTCAACGAACTTATCAAAGACTCCAAGCCGACGCTCGTCGACTTCTTCGCCACCTGGTGTGGCCCGTGCAAGATCCAGGGGCCCATCCTCGAACAGGTCAAGGCATCATTGGGCGATGCGGTCAACATCATAAAGATCGACGTAGACCGCAACCCCGAGCTGTCGGCCGCTTACCATATACGTTCCGTGCCGACGCTTATCCTCTTCGTCAACGGCGAAGCCGGATGGCGCGGCTACGGCGTCCATCAGGCCGATCAGCTTGAGGCCAAGCTCCGCGAATTTATCGACAAGGAGAAGTAATTCCTTCCGCTGACTCAAGACAAACTGAAAGCGGTGTGCCGGCTCACGCGAGCCTCGCACACCGCTTTAGTGTAAGGTGATGTGATATCTGATCAGCCGAGGAAGGCCAGTATAAGGCCTTGGGCAGCTACCACGCGAAGGAACATAGTCAGCGGGTAGACGGTAGAATAAGCTACCGCGGGAATATCGCTGCCGGTGCTTCCGTTGGCATAGGCAAGGGCCGGCGGATCGGTATAACCGCCGGAGAAAAGACCCATTATGTAAAGGAAATTGATCTTATAAACTCCGCGGGCTATACAGCCTACCACTACAAGCGGCACGAACGTGATGATGAAGCCCCAGATCACCCACCACATGCCGGTGGAGTTGAACACCGTCTCGGCGAATCCGGCGCCGGAGGAGATTCCTACCGAAGCAAGGAACAGACATATGCCGAGTTCGCGGAGCATCAGCGATGCCGACGAAGAGGTGTAGGTGACGAGCTTGAATTTATATCCGAAACGGGAGAGCAGGATAGCCACAACAAGCGGGCCGCCTGCCAGACCGAGCTTCATGCCGAAGCCGACATTGATCGAGCCGACTATGATACCGAACAGGATGCCTACGAAAATCGTGATGATGTTAGGTTCGTTCAGACGCTTCATCGAGTTGCCGAGCTTGTTGGCCAGGCGCTCGATGTCGTTGATTTCGCCGACAACTACAATACGGTCGCCCATCTGCAGACGGAGATCGGGCGAAGCGAGAAGATCCACGCCGGCACGGTTGACACGGGTGGCATTGAGTTTATAGGCCGAATGCAGGCGGAGCGATCCGAGAGTGACACCGTTGAATTCGCTTTTTGTGATAAGTATTCGGCGTGATACGACGGATGCCTGATGCTCGTCGTCCTCCCAGTTCATCTCGTAGGGCACGCCTATAACTGCCTCGAAATTCTCCACATCCTGGCTCGATATCACCACATAGATCTTGTCGCCGACATGTATCTCGGTCTGCGAGGTAGGTATGATGATGTCGCCTCCCTCGGCGCGGATCATTCGCGATATCACGAAGTCCGTCTTGATGATGTCATGTATCTGGCGAAGGTTTTTACCGTCGATCAGCTTGTTGGTGACCTCCACCGATATGAAATCAGGCTTCTGCTGGTTGCGGGCTGCTTCCTCTTCGATCTGCTTTATCTCCTGATCGGTGTGCACATGAAACAGACCCTTGATCAAGAACATCGCTCCGATGATGCCGCATACGCCCAGAGGATATGCCGCTGCATAACCCATGGCCATGAGGTTGATCGATTCGGGGTTTTCAGCTGCCTGCTGTGCGGCCGCCAGTCCGGGGGTATTGGTAACGGCGCCCGACATGACGCCCACAAGCGCCTCGATCTGCGTATTGCCGTCAATAAAATAGATAGCCAGGACTATCGCCACATTGAGCGCTATCGCCAGCACGGCCAGACCGTTGAGTCTCATGCCCCCTTTCTTGAACGAGGCGAAGAAGCCTGGGCCCACCTGGATGCCTATAGAGAAAATAAACAGTATCAGGCCGAATTCCCTGATAAACTTAAGCACCTCCGCATTGACCACATAGCCCAGATGACCCATCAGGATACCTACGAAGAGCACGAATGTCACTCCCAGCGACACGCCCGCCACCTTCAGCTTGCCCAGGAACACGCCCAAGGCTATCACGAAGGAATAGAGGACGATCGTACTGGCAAGCCCGTAGTTACCGGGCCCGAGCAGCGACGTCAACCATGTAAAATCCATAACGACTATTAATTGTTTAATATTGATTCATTGTCAGGGGTGCTGTCGGGCCGCAGGGAGGGGCTGTCAGCCCTCTGCATTCCGCGCCGTGGAGTGTCTCTCCTGAGAGATTACGCTTACCCGATGTTTACGGAGTGCAAAGTTACCCATTTTTCGTGAAAGTTTCGTAACTTTGCACAATTCTTATCGTCAAGAAGTAAAAAATAAGTTTCATACATTATGAATATTTCATACAAATGGCTTAAGCAATACGTGGATTTTGACCTCTCCCCCGATGAACTTGCGGCACTGCTGACATCGACCGGTCTGGAGACCGGCTCAGTCGAGGAAGTGGAGTCGATCCGCGGCGGCCTGCGTGGTCTGGTCATAGGGCACGTGCTCACCTGCGAGCCTCACCCCGACAGCGACCATCTCCATGTGACGACCGTAGATCTCGGCGACGGGAAGCCCACCCAGATTGTTTGCGGCGCCCCGAACGTTGCAGCCGGCCAGACCGTTGTGGTGGCCACAGTAGGCACGAAACTCTACGACGGCGACAAGGAATTCACCATCAAGCGGTCAAAGATCCGCGGAGTGGAATCGCTCGGAATGATCTGCGCCGAGGACGAGATCGGAGTCGGCGCCTCTCACGACGGCATCATTGTGATCACCGACCGCGAAGTAAAGCCGGGCACCCCGGCAGCTGAATATTTCGGTCTCGACAGCGACTACGTGCTCGAGGTCGACCTGACCCCCAACCGCATCGACGCCGCATCACATTTCGGAGTGGCGCGCGACGTAGCCGCGTGGCTGAGCTGCCACCGCGCTCCGGGCGTCACGACCCACCGCCCCGACGTCAGCGCTTTCCGCCCCGACCGCATGGACGGAGCTGTCAGCGTCAGTGTCAGCGACACCGCTCTCTGCCCCCGCTACAGCGGCGTCACCATCCGCGGCATCCGCGTCGGAGAGAGTCCGAAATGGCTCCGCGACCGCCTGACGGCCATCGGACAGCGCTCCATCAACAATGTTGTCGACATCACCAACTACATACTCCACGGATTCGGCCAGCCGCTCCACTGCTTCGACCTGGCCAAGGTCGACGGCGAGCGGATCGAGGTGAAGACCTGTCAGGAGGGCACACCGTTCACCACTCTCGACGGCGTGGAACGCAAACTCTCCGCAGCCGACCTGATGATATGCAGCGCCAGCGCCCCGATGTGTATCGCCGGAGTATTCGGCGGCCTCGACTCGGGAGTGACCGAAGCCACGACCGACATATTCATCGAGAGCGCATGCTTCAATCCCACATCCGTCCGACGCACAGCGCGCCGCCACGGGCTCTCGACCGACGCGTCGTTCCGCTACGAGCGCGGCACCGACCCCAACGCTACCATGTATATGCTCCGCTTGGCGGCTCTCATGGTCAAGGAACTTGCCGGAGGCGAGATATGCGGAGAGCCGGTCGACATTTATCCCGAGCCTGTAGCTCCCTACCCCGTCACCATTTCCTACGGACAGATCGACGGACTGGTCGGCAAGCACATAGAGACCGCCACAGTCGACTCTATACTGGCCTCGCTCGACATCGATATAGCCTCGCGATCGGCCTACGGCTCCACGATGGATCTGAAAGTGGCTACCTACCGCGTGGACGTCAGACGCCCCTGCGACGTGATAGAGGAAATACTCCGCATCTACGGCTACAACAACGTAGAGATGGGCACCACGCTCCAGTCGTCGCTCTCCTACCGTTCGGCCACCGACATCGACCATACTCTCAAAGTCGACATAGCGCAGCAGCTCACGGCCGAAGGATTCAACGAGATACTCAACAACTCCCTGACTGCCGAATCATATTATGCCGGGCTGCAGCAGATGCCGCTGAACCACTGCGTGCGGCTCCTCAACCCCCTCAGCTCCGACCTCGCGGTCATGCGCCAGACTCTACTTTTCGGCGGACTCGAATCGCTGGCCCACAATATCAACCGGAAGATCAGCGATCTGGCGATGTATGAATTCGGCCACGTCTACAGCTGCAATCCCGAAGCCATCCCCACTCAGGATCGGCCGCTCGCGCCGTTCCGCGAGGAATCCCACCTCGCGCTGTGGCTCACAGGCGCCATCCGTCCCGGCAACTGGGCCCGTCAGGAGCAGCCCTCGACATTCTTCGACCTCAAGGCTGCCGTAGCCAATATCTTCGCGCGCCTCGGCATATCCGACAGAGAGATCAAGCTGCAGAAAGGCGAAGGGGAGATTTACTCGTCATCGCTCGACATACTCACCCGCTCGGGCAAGCTTCTCGGCTCGATGGGCATCGTCGCTCCGGCTATTCTCAAAAGTTTCGACATAAAGCAGCCTGTAGCTTTCGCCGAACTGCGCTGGCAGGAGCTGACCCAGCTCGCCGCCGCGCGCAAGGTGACCTTCAGGCCGCTGCCGCGCACGATGCCCGTGCAGCGCGACCTGGCCCTCCTCGTCGACCGCAGCGTCACATTCGACCAGATAGAGCGCGCCGTCGCCGAAAGCGAGAAACGGCTCCTCCGCGGAGTCAGCCTGTTTGACGTCTACGAAGGCAAAAACCTGCCAGAAGGCAAGAAATCCTACGCCATTTCCATCACGCTTCAGGACGATGAGCGCACGCTCGTCGACCAGCAGATCGAGGCCGTCATGGAGCGCATCACCGCCAGTCTGGCGAAACGCACAGGCGCCACACTCCGTTAAACGACAATAACAACGAATATAACGAAACCATAAAACTACAGATCAAGCAATGGGAAGAGCTTTTGAATACCGCAAAGCCAGAAAACTCAAACGCTGGGGCAACATGTCGCGCACATTCACCCGCATAGGCAAGGAAATCACCATCGCCGCCAAGGCCGGAGGGCCTGATCCCGACACCAACCCGCGTCTGCGCGTGCTGATGCAGAACGCCAAGGCGGCCAACATGCCTAAGGACACCGTTGAACGCGCCATCAAGAAGGCCACTGAAAAGGATTCCAGCGACTACAAGGAGATCGTCTACGAGGGCTACGGCCCCTACGGCATCGCTATCGTAGTGGAAGCGGCCACCGACAACAACACCCGCACCGTGGCCAACGTGCGCTCATATTTCAACAAGCACGGAGGCAACCTCGGCACTCAGGGATCGCTCGCATTCCTCTTCGACCACAAGAGCGTGTTCAAGATCAAACCCAAGGATGGAGTGGATCTTGATGAGCTCGAACTCGAACTCATCGACTACGGCGTCGACGAACTCGAAGCCGACGAGGAGGAGATCGTGGCATACGGCGCATTCGAGGAATTCGCCAACATCCAGAAATACCTTGAGGAAAACGGATACGAGATAATCAGCGCCGAATTCGAGCGCATCCCCCACGAACTCAAGGATGTCACCGACGAACAGCGTGCGCAGATCGAGAAGCTTCTCGAGAAATTCGAGGACGACGAAGACGTGCAGAACGTATTCCACAACATGAAGGAGGCCGACGACTCGGCCGAATGATTCCGCAGATCATCATCATATGACAAAGCGCCGCTCCGTGATCATTGTCGGAGCGGCGCTTTGCTGTATTGTCTGTAATCCGTAGGGCAAAGGAGCGGGCACCGCGCCCGCAGCCCCGTTTCAGTCCTTGACCGACTGCATTTCCACCAGCCGCCTGTAGTGGCCGTCGAGAGCCATCAGTTCGTCGTGGGTGCCGCGCTCCACTATGCGCCCCTCATGAAGCACGCATATCAGCGTGGCGTTCTTGATGGTCGACAGACGGTGGGCTATCACGAGCGTGGTACGGTCTTTCATCAGCCTGTCGAGAGCCTGCTGCACGAGCCTCTCGCTCTCGCTGTCGAGCGCCGAGGTAGCCTCGTCGAGTATTAGTATCGGCGGATTCTTCAGTATCGCCCGCGCTATCGATATGCGCTGACGCTGACCGCCCGACAGACGGCACCCGCGGTCGCCGATATTCGTGTCGTAGCCGTGCTCCGACGCCATGATGAATTCATGGGCGTTGGCTATCTTCGCAGCCTCGATCACCTGATCCATCGAAGCGTTTTCCACTCCGAAAGTGATGTTGTTGTAGAACGTGTCGTTGAAGAGTATCGCCTCCTGGTTGACGTTGCCCATCAGCGAACGCAGATCATGCACCCGCAGATCCCTTACATCGTGGCCGTCGACCTCCACCGATCCCTCCTGCACGTCGTAAAAACGCGGAAGCAGGTCGGCCAGCGTCGACTTGCCGCTGCCGCTCTGTCCCACCAGGGCCACCGTGTCACCCGCCTTTATCTCCAGACTGACATCCTTCACCACCGGATGCTCCGGATCATACCCGAACGTCACATGGTCGTATCTCACCCGGCCATCCGTACGGTCGGCAAGTGCCTCCGGAACGGCGGGATCCGTGATGGGATTCTCGGCCTTCAGTATCTTGTCGACACGCTCCATCGAGGCCATGCCTTTCTGTATGCTGTAGGCCGCTTTCGAGAGCTCCTTGGCCGGATTGATGATGCTGTAGAAGATCACCAGATAGTATATGAACATAGGCGCGTCGATGCCGGCGTTGCCGCTCAATATCAGCGTGCCGCCAAACCACAGCACTATAGCTATTGTCACCGTGCCCAAAAACTCGCTCATCGGATGCGCCAGCGACTGGCGCCGGGCCACCGTGTTCGAGAGCTCGTAGAACCGCTGCGTGCCGCGGCGGAAACGGCGCCGCACCTTCTCCTCGGCATTGAACGCCTTGACTATGCGCAGACCGCTTATAGTCTCCTCGATATTGCTGAGAATCCCTCCCCACTGGTTCTGCAGGTCAAGCGACTTGCGTTTCAGGCTCTTGCCTATCTTGCCCATGGCGAAACCGGCTACGGGGAGCAGTATCAGCACGAACACGGTCAGCTGCCAGCTGATGGCCACCATCATGCCCAGGCACACTATTATCATCACCGGATTCTTGAAAAGCATGTCGAGCGAAGCCATGATCGAGCTCTCCACCTCCTGCACGTCGCCGCTCATGCGCGCCATGACGTCGCCCTTGCGCTCATTGGTGAAGAAGCCTATCGGCAGGCTGACAACCTTGTCGTAAAGCGAATTGCGTATGTCGCGCACCACGCCCGACCGCAGAGGGATAATGAAATACGACGCCAGATAGGTGACGCCCGTCTTCAGCGCCGTCATCACCACAAGCAGAGCGCCTAAAAGAGCCAGAGTATTGCTCTGCCCGAACCGCCCTATGGCCTCCTGGGTGACGTAATAGAAATTGTTGACCGCCACATCTGCCAGATCCTTTATCGGCACGCCCCCCATCGGCTGATACACATAGCTGTTGTCGTTGAGCTCAAACAGCATCTCCAGTATCGGCATGATCACGGCAAACGAAAACAACGTCAGCACCGCCGCCAGCAGATTGCATATCATGCTAAGTATAAGATAGCCCTTGTATGGGGGCACATATCGCTTCAGCAGCTTCCAGAACTGTCCCATTGCCTTTCGTGTCTTTGTCGTTTTTTTATTATCGCCCGCAAAAATACGCAAAAAATCCCACATCGCCCCCTTCCCCGCCCCTTTTCACTCTTTTTCACTCCCTGCTCCGCCCCGGACGTAGGGATGCACCCCCGGTGCATCCGTCGCCTCGTTGTCCGGAAGGGTCGCCGTTCCCGGCAGTGGTCTCCGACCACGCCACCTCGGTTATCCCCGCCATTGCGGGCGTAGCCACGCATTGGTGGGGGGGGGACGGTGCGGCCACGGTCGGCCTCTTTGTAGATGAGCCGCAGGGAGAGGGCCCGAGACAGCAGCGGGCCGGAGGGCGCGCGGGGGATCGCTCCCTCGTCGTCTCTCCGGCCCGGCGGCATTGGTCGGCGCAGCCGTTTCTCTCAAGCTTAATCAATCGGATGGAATCTGCTCCTCACTCCGCGCCTGCCCGATAGAAATAAGTCAGTTCCGTAAGCTTAAAGTCCGGGCTGCGGATGGTAGGGGACTTCGGGCGCGCGATGGGCTATGGCGCTGTCGGCGGCCTCGCGTCGCGTCGGATATAGATTTACGCGAAGCACCTGATTGTAGCGGTTCCCCTCATCGTCAGTGTAAGTCAGCCGTATCGGATAATCCATAATTCTTACGGCGCTGTCGGCAGCGAGGTCAAGGCCACTTGTCATTCTTGGCAGATATTTGGCCCAGCCTTCGGCCACGCATTTCACTCTGCGGTCAGGCAGTGCGATATACTCTATCTTCATATTCCTGTCGCTATGGTTTTCTACCGGAATGCAATACCATGCCTCATAACCTTTGAATTTAATCGAACCAATATCGTCGCTGTCGCTGTAGACAGTGATCATATTGTTCGCGTCGATCAACTTGAAAGCGTTAGCTGCGGTGTCGGTCTGCACGAACTCCTCATCCGGCAGATTATAGATGATCTTGAATTCCGGATTCAGTCCGTCTACGGTATCGGGGGCGTTGGGATCCGTAACTGCCATACTGCTGTTGGCGTTGCGACCTGTGCATGCTGTGGCGAGCAGTGCCAGTGCGGCTATCGCCGCTTTGAATGTAATGTGGTTCATCAATTAATCAGTGAATGGATTCTATTACACTTTTTCTGCCCTCGATCACAAGATATGGAGATATCACGCATACTTCACAGGGACACGGTATGCAGTAGGAGGAGTATTCTTCACTTCCGCTCCAGGTTTCCTCGTCGGCAAGGGCCTCGATGTTTGCTACTACACTATCTATTCCCCTTTCGGAGTTTTGCGCTTTCCAGCCGAAGTATGTTCCGGTTCCTATAATAGCGACTGCCGCAGCCGCAAGAGTAGAGTGCTTTTTCATTGATAAATCTTTATAGTTTATTAAGTAATTATATGAGTCGGGTTAATCGATCTGTATGTATCCGAACTGCGGATCTCCGTCGCAGCTGACATAAAGCCGTCCGGTCGATTCGTTGTAAGCGAGTCCGAACGCCCGGCCTTTAAGGCGGAGTGTTTTCAGGTAATTGCCCTCCGTGTCGAATATTATTATGTCGGTGTGGGTGATTTCCTCGACCGGTATCTGATTGAGGTATAGACCAAATAGTTTTCCTCCACCGGTAGTCGAATTCAAATAATAAAAGGTCTCATTATTATATTCAGCCTGATAGTCAGGGCCGGTAATAGTTTTGAGATGGTTGCCGTCGAGATCAAACAGTCTCAGCCGGTCAAATGCGATCCCGAACAATGCTATCAGATTATTCTCAGGCGACACCGTCATTACATTGGAATTCCCTGTCGACTGGTGGCCCAGATTGTCAATGATTCTTTTTTCGCCGGTCTTTGGATTGATATGTCCGAGATGGAACTCTTCAATGCCATTGCATGGCACATGAACACTGCATATCAGCAGCGAATCATTGATAAAATTGAAGTTATAGAGTCTCTCATAGCGTTCGCCATGCATAGGCTTCGTGTCTATTACATTGACGGCTTTGTATGCCGGGTCGGCAAGGGCGCTGTCGATATCCAGCCGCACAATTATCCGCGAGTTGCCGTTGAGTCCGTAGAATTTCTTGTTTCTGATATCGAAGAACTGGCCTCCGAAATTACTCACTTCTCCTGGCCCGGCGCCGAACTTTCCGAAATATCCGAGGTGTCTGTTTTGCCGGACATCAAAGGCGTGAAACAGCCAGTCGGTGGCATGTAGATCCTGCATGATCATTGTGTCGCCAAGCATCCATAGGAATGTGCCGTTATGCAGCGGCGGCAGAGAATCATCAATTGAGACGAGTGTGACCTCCTCGATGTTGTCTCGCTCGCTCTGATGCACTGTCTGCACCGAGCCTGCGCCCTGTCCGCATGAACAGAGCGCGAGCATAAGTGCGGCAAATAGCATCAGGCCGATGGATTTGTACCTGAACATTCTCCGAAATTAATTACAACCCTTATATTCCACAGCATTGATAATTATGTTATATGGGGATATTTTGCATTCTCCGGAGCTGCTTTGAATGCAGTTTTTGGCATATTCCTCTTCGCCAGAGTTCTCTTCATCGGCGAGAGCTTCGATATTTGCTACTTCTACGTCGCTGAGCTCTCTTTCGGAGTTCTGCGCTTTCAGACTGAAAAATGTCCCAGCCCCAAGTATAGCGGCTGCCGCAGCCGCGAGGATAAAATTCTTTTTCATTGGTAAATGTTTTTGAGCTTATTAATTCTTAGATGTTTTTGTTCAGTCGATCTGTATGTAACCGAACTGCGGATCGCCGTCGGTGCTGACATAAAGACGGTGGGTTGATTCATTGTAGACCATATTCCATATATGACAATAAAGACGGTAAGTCTTCAGATAGTTGCCCTCAAGATCCATCACAATGATATCGCTGCGCTTGTCCTTACCTATCAGAGGCCTGTTGAGGTAAACCGCAAACAGTCTGTCTCCTCCAATAGTGGTTTTGTAAAAATGCTCGATTCCTCGCGACGGTTCCTTCGAATAATTCGGGCCGGTGATAATCTTGAAAACCTCTCCGTCGAGATTGCATAATCTTATTCGATCCTGATCATAACTATACATGACGATGAGACTGTCGTCAAGAGATACTGTCATATTGTTGTTTCTTCCTAAAACCGGCCTCATAATGTCACCGATGATGTCCGATTCACCTGTCAGCATGTCCAGTCGGCCAAGATAGTTCTCCAGTTTGTGAGTTTCAGGATGATGCATTTTTATGCAGCAGATCAACATGGAATCATTGAAATATCGGAGGTTATACGGGTGTTTGAATAATCCGTTGGATCCAGACTGCACCCTTACTATATCTACCGGTCTATACAGGGAGTCGTTCAATGCGCTGTCGACGTCAAATCTTACTATCCGTTCTGTACCCCCATTGATGCAATATAGATTTCTGTTTTTTGGATTGGAAAACAAACTGCCGAAATTGTTGAGCTCACCTGGACCTGCCCCAAATTTACCAAATGCACCAAGATATTTGCCATGTATGATGTCATAGGCATGGAATACTTTGTCGGTCGATTTATGATCGTTGATAATCAGGGTGTCGCCAAACCAACGCAAAAAGGAAGCGTCATGTAGCATCGGCAGCGAATCATCGATCGAGACAAGCGTCGCCTCCTCGATGTTATTCCGTTCGCTATGATGGACTGTCTGCACCGAACCCGCGCCCTGTCCGCATGAACAGAGCGCGAGCATAAGTGCCGAAGACAGCATCAGTCCGATAAAGTTATGCTTGTTAAGGTTTAGATTTAATGTATGTATCCTTGTCATGATGTGTAGATTGTGTCATAATCTCATTGTCTCGCAAAGTTAACCATTGAGCGGTTAATCTGCAATAATTTTGTGACCTTTTAAGTGTGGTCCATCTGCTGCCTGTGCAGGCTCTTTAGTGTGGATTTGCGTCCGCATAGGAAAGTTGCCCCCACAGCGGGCAGGAGGGCGCGGGGGATGCTCCCTCGTCGCCTCTCCGGCCCTGCGGCATTGGCCGGCGCAGCCGTTTCTCTCAAGCTTAATCAATCGGATGGAATCTGCTCCTCACTCCGCGCCGGCCCGATAGAAAAATAGTCAGTTCCGTAAGCTTAAAGTCCGGGCTGCGGATGGTAGGGGACTTCGGGCGCGCGATGGGCTATGGCGCTGTCG
>CANRCT010000014.1 GCA_947629175.1 uncultured Muribaculaceae bacterium
AGAGATTTCAAACGTACTTTTCCGTCAGAGCTATACACCTAAATTCGATGTTTTCAAATTTTTGTCATGTACTTAAACAGGTACTATTACTAATCAGTATCATCAGTCCAGCTTTGTAGAATCAGACAAGGATAACATCCAGTCCTATTTTGAAGAAAGCGGGACTATTTCATATGATCCAACAGACAAAAGCATCATATTTACCCCGACTACTCCGTCACAAGAAGTTGTAATTAAATTCATTAATCTTAATCCCAACAGCCCCAAAACAGCTACTCGCCTGAATTATATAGGTGTAACCTGGGATGCGCCTATGGATGCTCCGACTATAGACGCTACAGAGCTTTCTACTACCGAAGGATCATATCCATATTATAATTCGGAAAAAGGCGAATACATTTACGATAGCCAGCAGGCTGAAATCACAGTAAACTCTCTTGTCAGCGCCGGAGCCGCAAAGATCGTGTACACCATGAATGGAACGGAACCAGGAGTCAATTCAGAGTCGCTGGACGCTTCTGGAGGCAAGATAACCTTACCTAAAGCTATTCCCGGGCAGGTGACAGAACTTAAGATCAGAGGAATTGATGCTGACGGCAATCTCGGCATGATTCTGACCCTGAACTGCATGAGGTTTCAACGCACGGCTCCATCGCGTCCCGAAATCACCAGATACACTACAGACTTTACTTATGAATGGCATTCTAATGCCACCTTGCAAACCCAGCTTGACACTGATGATAACAGTTTCCAGACTTATCAGTCATTCGATCCTACCATTTACCTTACGAGCAAGAAACTGATGCTGGAATTCAGTAAAGCATATGCCATCAGAATCAAAGAAAATTATGGATCAATTATCGACGAAGCTAAGACTTCTGACTTAGAGTTTGCTATCAGCCAACAGCCTCAGGCTTCCCTTGACGGTCTCAATTTCCAACGGGCAGCCATTTATAACAGCAGCACAAGTCAGTTACCAATGCAAAACCATTGGTTTGCTATCGGAGAAAATGTCTGTTCGAAAGACGGAAATGTCTCTGTTGAAAACCTTAACTGTGGTAAAGAGCTGTTTCCCAATAACTCAAGTGAATGTTATCTATATCTGAGGGCTGTAACCTATGGCGAGAATGGTGAAGAAAGCCTCTATAGCGATGTCGTCACAGTAAAGATCTGCCGCAAGGCTCCGGCAAGTCCGACAATCGAACTCTTCGGCAACGGTACAGTTAACGACCGCGGTACGGTGCCTGTGTTCTCATTCATCGGAATGACCAACATACGTGTATATCAAAGCTCACCCGACCAATCGCTTGAATATTATTTCGCAGGACATAACGGCAATGAACCATGGCCGGGAGCAGACCCAGGAGATGTCCATTATACTCCACTTCCGGATGCAACCAATGATTTTACACTTACTACCATCGAAAATGGAGAAGGGATACAAGTCAGCGAGGGACGTCTATACATTCGCCTCATAGACAAGGCCACCGGGCTTAAGAGTGCGCCGGCGATGGTTGACCTCGAACCGATCAACGCGATTAATTATTCGCTCAACTACACATCGGACTATAAGCCTGAGCAGCAGTCGCTGGTATCGCTTTCCCCCACTTCAACCCCGTACGCCTACAATTTCAAGATTATGGGCGTCTATGAGACCGACGCTGCGGCGGTTGACGGCAAGACTACCTATTATGTGTATCTGATGGATGGCGCAGGCTACTGGATAAAACTGGTAATCAACGCCAAGGGAATGCCTTCCATACTCAAAACCTACCAGACTACCGATCAAGCGCTTTGGGGCCCGATAGTCGGTCGCATCTACTATCACAGCATCACTTCTTCCGACAAGACGATGCCGGAGATATGGGTGACACCCGGATCGGAGGATTATACCGCCTATCTCCCGCAGCCTATGGGCACATGGACTCACAACAATGTGAAGGAGTGTCCCGACGTGACGGAGATCGACGAGAGGGATTTCAACCGGAAGGTGAGGCTGCGGTCGCTGACGTGGCTCGGAGGCAACCGAGTGCGCACTGCCGACGGCCGCGAGCTGACGCTCTACAGCCGCCTGAAAGTGGACGGCTATGACTTCCAGGCCGACATGGCCAATGTCGACCGGATAGCAAAGGAGGAGGGTACCAAACTCTTTGCAGCCACAGGCTATGTGGGTCAGCTCAACGGGCAGCTCGCCCTGCTGACGACGGAGCCGACCCTGCAGTGCCCCGGCACTCCGAATCTGTTCGCTCCCAACCCGATCATAATTGATCCTGACAAAGAGACTACCGTAAACGCAATCAGCGACCATATCGATATCACTATAAAAGGCAACGCCAACGGCGAGTCGAAATTCTATTATGCCAGCTCGGTAAATAACACCCCCTTAGAGGTTGATGGCAACACTCTGCCCGTAAACCGCCCTACCGCACAGGAAGGGAACACCCTACACCGGGTGGTCTGGAGCGAACTTAACGGCATGAGAAGCCTCAAACCGGCTCGGATAGCGATAACATTCCACAATCCGACTCCGGTCACATCAATCGAGGATTTCAAGACTAAGGAGTTTGCCCGCATGGAAGAGCCTGATCCGGCGGACGAGGAGACGATCTACTATCAGATGACCGGCAAGGTGGTTATCGAGGATATCACGCCTGAATACATTTACGTGCGCGACTATACCGACGCTCCGGAGGCCGAACTGATCGACGGAGAGCACATGCGGCGCCTGCTGATCCATAACAGCAACCGCTGGGAGGCTCCGGTGAGTGTGCCAGACAGCGCGGAAGTGACCCGCAAGCTGCAGATCCACGATGTCATAACCGGCTTTGCGCTGCGACCTCGCCACCGCAACGGCAACCTTTTCAACGAGGCTACCGACTTCGCCCGTACGTTCGAACTCGTAAAATATGACGCCGACCATAAGGTAGTGCCCGAGGAGATTCAGGCGGCGCCGACCGACAATTTCAGCTTCACCAACGAGTACCGCATGCGTCTGGTGACCCTGAAGGGCGTTGAGGTGAAGCGCACGCCCAACCTCGGCAACGACAAGGACGAATATCCCTACAACTACACTCTCGACGTGGACGGACAGCCGCGCATGCGCATGGACATATTCCGCCGGTCGGGCTTCGCCGAGGCATTCGCCGAGGGAACCGGCTTCGACCTGACGGGAGTGGTGCTTCTCGACTCCGACGACGAACAGAATCCCTCCTATGCCATTGCCCTGATGAGATTTGCCGGTTCAGGCAAGGTAGCAGCTCCGGATGTGTATCTCGACGGCATCGCCGAGGCACTGAGGGGCGAGACAGAGCAGGCGTTCGTGGCCGGCAAGATCGTCATGGCCCCGACGCTTAAGGATACCGAGGGCAACGCCATCGAGGAGGACGCCAGCCGCAAGGTGACGATCCATTACTCCATCGACGGCCTCGACCCGCTGCAGAATCTCGGCTCGCGCCACCGCTACGGCGACCCGCAGTGGGCCGACGAACTGCTGCTTGACGACCGCGACGTGGAGATACGCGCCTTCGCCTCCTATCCAGGCATGACGCCGAGCGACGTGGTGGTGCGCCGGTTCCGCAAGCAGAGCAACGACGTGCAGTATATCCTCAACTTCCTCAACACCGCCCGCGAGGGAAGCGCCTACCGCTTCACCTCCAATGTCAAGGCCATGGCTGTGGGCGGCGACTACCTGTTTGTGGCCGGCAGCGTGGGCCACTATCTGCCAATCTACAAGGAGGGCGGATGGAACGGAAGCGACATCGAGCCGGGCGACTACCTGAAGCTCTTCACCGTGGGCTACCGCGTGGACGACAACGGCAACCGCATGGCCGTGGCCACAGGCTATGACCATACGTTCGGCAACATCACCAAGGAGGCTGACATCGACGAAGCGGCCCGCATCGCCGGACTCCCCGACGTGGTCAGCTCCCTCTCGACAGCCAACGCACGCCGGCTTGTAAGGGTGATGAACGTGCGCGTCCAGGCGCCTAAAGAACGCATCGGACAGTGGACTCTCACCGAGCTTGCCGACGGCAGGACTCACCCGCTGATGAACGGCCTGCTCGGCAACGTGACGATCACCGACGCCGACGGCAACCCCACAGGCGAGGAGCTGACCGACGGCGAGACGTACAACATCACCGGCTTCGTGATGCTCGGCGCAGCGGCCGACGACGGCGCTGCGACTGTGGAGCTGTGGCCGATGAGCGCCGTGCGCGTGACCCGTTCGGCTCCGGTGACCGTCAAATCGATGACCAATCTGACCGACGGCCCGACGACGAATGCCGACGGGGAGATCCGGGCCTCGTTTGCCGGCATGACGGAGGTGACCCTCGCCACCACCGGCCACAACACCTCGATCTACTACTGGCTCGAAAGCGAGGAGTCCGACGAAGCCAAGGCGACATGGTATCTCTACCAGCGGCCGTTCATCATCACCGGCAGCGAGCGCATACACGCCAAATCGCAAGCCGAGGGAATGGCCGAGAGCGACCATACCCACATCAGCCTGACGCCTGTAGGCATGAGCGGCGACGTGGAGTTTGAAGTGAAAGCCACCGACGGATCGACCGCTGTGGTCATCAAGGCCGCTGATGGTGCCAGAATATGGTATTCGACCGGCACCCCGGCCTGCGACAAGCCCTACACCGCCGGCACCGTCCTGACATTCAGCGAGGAGACCATGCTCTACGCCTGCGCCCAGGAGCCCGGTCAGGGCCGCGGGCGGGTGAGCCGCATGCTGGTAATGGTGAAGGAAGCCGTGCCCGACAATATCGAGACTACCGGCAACCGTCTGCTGTTCAGCCAGACTGTCACTGACGAAGGCTATGCGGTAGTGACCATCGAAGCGGCAGCCCCGGTGGTCGGCGGCACGATCTACTACACCACCGAAGCGGGCAAGAAGCTTCCCGGCGAGGGCAAGAAGTATGACGGCCCGATAGTGATGACCCAGAGCGGCGTGATCATCGCCGTGATGGTGATCGAGGGACGACCCGTCAGCCAGGCCTACGAGACCAACGTATGGGTGGTGCCGGTGGTGACCGGCATCGAGGATGTGGAGTCCGACAGCCGTGAGACTGTGCGCGCCGAAGGCAGCGACATCGTGGCTCCCGCAGGCTCGGCAGCCTATGACCTGACCGGCCGCCGTGTAGGCCTGACCGGCCTTAGCCGCGGCGTCTACATCGTGCGCACTCCCGACGGCAAATCCGTGAAAGTGATGATCAGATAAGCGCCCTGGCAGCGAAATCCTATAAGAAGCGGTGCCGTACGCACCGCAATAAACATTGAAAATCAATGTTTTACAAATTAAACACCCGATTTTACACCCAAGAATGTAAAGTTGGGTGTTTTCGTATTATTTATGATTATAAAGGGAGAGTATAAAAGTTTTTTACCAGTCGATGCGTTCATAGGATTTATGTGCCTGATGTTTGCCGGGGGTATTGCTTATGCCATTTATCACGCCTTGTTCGTTGCTGTTGTCCAGCAGAATATCGCTTCGGAAATTCTCGGGCGCACGTTTTCTTTGATATGTAGTCTGAGCACGCTCTCTTCCTTGTTGGGGATATTGGTATCGGGATATTTGGCTGAAAACATGAGTATTGCAACCTTGTTTGTAATCTGTGGGACGCTCATTGGAGCGGTCGGAGTAGCCGCGTGTTTCATCTCTTCGATAAAATCTCTGCAATAACATATTTATCACAAAGACATCGTTTATTATGGCAAAAAAAGAACACATTACGATTTCAGACTTATTCCAAATATTGGATTTATTGGAAAGTACAGGCGTGAAGTATTGGCTCGATGGAGGATGGGGCGTAGATGCCCTGCATGGAGGGCAAACCAGAATCCATAGAGATGTGGATATTGATTTTGACAGCCGTTATACCGACAATTTGATTGCCTTTCTTCAGGAAAATGGTTTCGTCATAGAAACGGACTGGCTTCCTGCGAGGATGGAATTATACAGCGTCGAATTAGGGTATATAGACATACACCCGTTTATATTGAATGAGGATGGTACATCCAGACAAGCGGATTTGCAAGGTGGTTGGTATGAATTTCAGTCGGACTATTTTGGTGAAACTACTTTGGATGGCAGGGTTATTCCATGTATTTCATTGAAAGGGCAAAAGATATTCCATTCGGGATATGAATTTCGGGATAAGGATATTCATGACTTATCTATTCTTGATGCTATTTCAAAATCATAATTAAAAGCTGGAGGATCAATTCCCCCAGCTTTTTCAGCCCTCGTTACATCATAACTTGAATCCTCTACTTTTTCTTGGCTCTTCTGTTTTTCGTAAACCTTGCCGAAGTTTCTCCCATTGTTCTTTGAACCATTCGCCAATCGGTTGCCTGTTTATGGTCAGTACCAGTTTACTGTCATTGGTCGGATTCTTTTCCACTTTGAAAATATCATTCCTGATGTCAAACTTCCGTCTGTGCTCTTCGGAATAAATCCTGCCATTGCACCTGATAGCCTCTTTCTTCGTCAGAAGGCTCTCTATCATTTCTTTGGTGAAGCCGATGGCAGAGCATAGCTTTTCCATTCTCAACATTTCTTTGAGCATCGGGAACCATTTGAACGCCTTTTCAAGAATAGCATTCAGCCGTGATATTTCCTTGTCTTTGGCTTCAAGCTCCTGCTTGTGTATTCCTTGCAGGTTGCGTATCTGCCTGCCGTGCTGTTCCTGCATGTGCCGCATTTGGGCTTTCAAGTCATCAATTCCCGTGTCCCGTTTGGCAATTTCCTGATGCAGTTCTGCATTGGATTGTTCCAGTTTCTTCATTTTTCCGCTACCGAAAAGAGAACCCACTCCGCTTACTATGACCGTAGCGGCATCGGTGGCTGCGCCTTTGAGCTTGTCCGTGCGTATCTCCGATTTCACCTGACGGAGTTCCTGTTCGGCAAGATTTATCTGTTCTTCTTTGTGCCGTTTTGCAGCATCCATGCGTTGCAGTTCGGCTTTCTGCTTCTCAATGATAAAATCGTTCCTCTCCAGATGTTCTTTGCCTGTTACGGCCTTTGACTGTCCACGCTCCATCAGCAGGATGTCGGATGCCAAACTCTGCATTTCGGTCATATCCTCGTCATTGAGTTTGCGGCTCTTGCCTGTATCGTGGTTCATCCAATCGAATACGATATGGGCATGGTAATTGGGCTTGAACCATCTTTCGCCTACTTGGAAACTCTCCTTGTCATCCACTTCGGGCTGACCGTTCAGCCAATGCCCCTCGTCCTTGTGCAGGAAGATTTGAAGCGGTGTGATGCCCCATCGCCTTTGGCACTCCTCGCCAAACCTACGCACATCTGCCAAAGTGGTGTCCTGTCTGATGAGCAAGACTCCCTCACGGATGGGTGAACATCCCGCCACCTTGATAATCTTGCCGTTTTTTCCTTTGCGTTCACGCTCCTTTTCCTGCATGGCGCGTCCTGTCTTTTCCTTGACCATGCGTTTGATGTTCTCATAGTGCGTCTGCAATTCGGGACTGCCGAAATCCGGATTTATCCATTGTCCATTATCGGCTGTAAGTTCGGGCACGATATAGATTTTGGACTTGCCGATGTTGCGCATATACTCGGCAGTCCTTCGGTTATGAGCCTCGCTTGATGCCACGTTGCAAGGCTTGACATGTATGCTTGATTTTGTTGCCATCTTTTCAATCTTTGATTCGGTTATTACTAATTTGGTTTGCTGCTTTCCGCTCATAACCGCAAAGGGGTTCTTAGGGGTGCGACCCATAAGCGGAGTTTCCAAAGAGAGGGTCACTCTTTGGTCGGGTTGCATAGGGCTGAAAGCCCTTGCCGGGTTCTTAGGGCAGCGTCCTAAGCCCCTCGGGAGAGCCCACAACTACGAAAGCGAAGCGTGTAGTTATAGTGGGCTATAACCGGAAGACTTTCGGTTTCTTGGATAGCGTGTCACTCCTCTTTCTGACGGATTGCATTTGCTCTTTTCCATCAGCCATGCGCTTCTGCAAATACTCGTTCAGGTCTTTGCATCCGCAGTAGATTTGGGAAGCGTCCCGTATATGCCGGGTGCTGTCGTATTCCTTGCGGATTTGTTGAAGGGCTTCCATTCCTGCACGGTCATTGTCAAAAAAGCAGTGGATGCGCTCATAGCTTCCCAACGGGTAGAGTGCCTTGGAAACATTGGCTACGGAATTAAGAATCATGTAATCCTGCCTGTCGAAATCGGGGCATTGCGGACAGCTTTCAAGCCGCAGGGTCAGAAATGAGAGGTAGTCCATAAATCCCTCAAAAACGTAACACGTGTTCCTTTGTTCTCCCGATTGTCTGATATGGGATATTTCTTTCGGCGCGATACAGCCCTTGAAATATCGGTTGCGTATCTCATAGCCGCCCGATATATTCGGAAACGCAATGGCGAAGTACCGCTTGCCGTTGTGCGTAAACCGTGCTTCCCTGCATTCTCTTTTCGCCAGTACCGGATTGATACCCCTTTCCTGCAAATAGGCGAGCAAGGCAGGGGAAGATAGCGGCACGGTTTCCAACTGCAGGAAACTCGGCTCCGTAAAGGACTGCTTGCGAAAAGAGAAAGAGACGGGACGCACGTGCGGTGCCTGTTCCTCTATGCGTTTCAAAAGGTACGGCACACTGTCCGTTGCATAGAGGTGCGAAGCCAGTGCGATGATGTTGCCGCCCTTGCCGAGCGCAAAATCGTACCATTGGTTCCGCTCGGTGTTCACCTTGAACGATGCTTCGGTTTCTTCCCTGAACGGCGATTTATACCAGAGATTGATGCCCTGCCGCTTCACCGGGCTATATCCCAAGCTGTGAAGATACTCTTCCAGCCTGATTTGTTTTGCTGTCTGTATGTCCATAAATGATTGTCTTTATCGGTTATCGTTTGTTTTTCTTTTCGCCAGTACCTTTTCATATAGGTTACTGGCTGTATAACCACTTCACTTTATTGTCGTATATATAGGATACGGCTTAAAGTGAAGCGGTTTGATGTGTCCCTGCAACCACTTCGCTTTATCCTAATATATAGACCCGGAGAATAAAGTGAAGTGATTGCAGGAAGCGTGTCAATAGTGGAAATCCGGTTCGTACCTGTACTTCCTGCCGTTCTCCTGCACTATCATCCGCTTGTTCTTCAACACTGTGATGAGTTTGACCAGCTTGTTGTCGCTTAACAGAACACCCACCAAGGCATACGACTCTTTCAATGCTTTGCTCAGTTCCTTATATCCGTATTCGTCCTGTAACGAAAATGCTGCTTCCAGTGCTATCCGGTGTTGTTGCTCGGAAATGTCCTTGCAGGCATCGAACCTTTCGCCTTGGGGTCTGCCGGGTGTTTTGGCTTCTGTCTGGTAATCCTCTATCAGTTCAGGCAGTGCCTTGTCATTGACGCGGAAGGCAAACGGCTCGAAGTCCATTGCACGGATGTGCATGGCGGAAACCTTGCTGATGTCCCCGTTGCTTTTGTCCTTTTCAACGAGCAGCACGGTTTCAGCCTTGTTGTTCAGTTCCGTGCCGATATGTCCCCTCGCGTTCTCATCGCCCTTGTTCTGGTGGAGTATCGTGTGGATATGTATCTGCCTGTCGTCCGTCCACTGCATCAGTTTCGATATGATGCGTGTCGATTCGCTGGGGCTGTTGATGTCATACACCATGTCACGGATACCGTCTATCACCACCAGACCAAGGTTCGGCGTATGGTAGATTGCCTGTTCGACAATCCTTATGCGCTGCTCCGGCGTATATTTCCGCAGGGCAAGGAACTCAAGGTTCTCGTTGTCCCTGTCATCGGGCAGCCCTGCCATGCGCATGATGCGTTCCATTACATTCAGGCAGTGGTGGGGGCTTTGCTCCGTATCCACGTAAAGCACTTTCCGCTTGGCTTCGGGAAGTTCAGCCGCATACCTGAGCACCGTGCCGTTCTTCAATGCCGCAGCCACGATAGCCGACACATTGAATGTTTTCTTGCTTTTGGCTTTGCCGATGGATGCGCTGAAATTTCCTAACGTACCGATTACGGAACCTTTCACGCTGAGGATTTCGGGCGCTTTCTCGTATTTTCCCGACAGGCTCAACCGTGAGGCTTGCCAGAGGATTACCGCCTGTTCGTCCGATATTTCCCGGATGTCTTTCATATAGTCCATAGCGATTCCTCCCGTTACTTGCGTCCACCAGTTTTCTTTCCTGCCAGTTCAAGGGCAAGTTCCGCATCCACGATAATCTTGCGCCCTATCTGGGTGATGGCCTTGTCTATCTTTCCGCTTTTCTTTATGCGGTTGGCGGTAGGCAGGCTGCATCCGAACAGCCTGGCTATGCCGGGTATTCCGTACACATATTTCCTGCTTGTGTCCGTTACGGGCTGCGGCTGCGCTTCCGTCTGACCGGAAGCGTGCCTGCTTAACATGATGAACTCTTCGCCTGTCATCTGCCAGACGGGTTTGGATAATAATTCTTGTAGATTTTGCATAGTTCTACTTTTTTTGATTCAACAATCAGCCCTGCGCACTGGCTGTTATTTCTGTTCTCGAACGATGCAAAATTAGGTAGGATTATGAGTGGTAAGGATGGGGACGGTATAATCCGAATATCGCTGTATCTTATTGAATATCAGAAAATAAAAATACCACTCAAAAATAAATTTGAGTGGTAAAAGTGGAACTTTCGTAAAATATCAGGATATGTCACCGATTATCTGAATATATGTTCCATTTCTTTAGCGAATTTCTGGTTGCTGTCACTCGGAAAATCGGAAACCGGCTCCTTGTACTTTGACTTGTAGTAGCTGTCGTCAATATCCAGCAGTCCCAGTATTCCGGCTTTCCATTTGTCCCTGTCCTGTTTGGAGAGTTTCTCGCCCATCAGAAATATCAGATAACATACACGTATTTTCTCTCTCGGTTTGATTTTCAGCTTGCAGTTACAGAGGTGCAGGTTCATATTGGCATAGAAATCCGGTGCGGAAATTTCCTCGAACTGTTCTCCAACACATACCTCATGAATGAGCGAAAGCAATTTCATGCTGAAATACTCTTGTTGTTCATCCGCCGTTTCCTGCTGACTGATTGGCTTGCCCGGCTCGTCCTGTCGTTTCCCGTCAGGAATGTATTTCTTCAATATATCCAGAAAAAGGCAGCTTTGACGGTACATGTCCGCACAACGGTTCTTCATATATAGGAATGCCTCTTTCCTTGCTGCCTTTTGCTGGTCATAGAGTTCATTCAGTTTGGCTCTTTCCTTGTCATATTCAGCCTTGCAACATTCATATTCTTTTTCAGCCTGTTTTTCCTCTTCGGCAGTATGTTCCCTGTAACCGATGGAATCATACCTGTTGTTGGCTTCATTCAGCGGTTTGCTTAGGCTCCTTGTTACATCCAGTTGGGCTTCAATTTCAAGGGAATACCTTTCCATGTGTTGATAGCAAGCACGCTCTACGGCATTATCACTCAACGGGCACACCTCATAAGCCTGTATGCTCTTTTCTATTTCGGTTTTCAGGCTGTTGAGTATCAAGATGTATTGTTCTTTTTGCCTGTCAAGCACAAGTTCAAGGATAGCAGCCTCAAAAGACTTCATGTCATTGTATTCCTGACAGAAATCGGAAATGAATTTTTGCCTGTCAAAAGAGAAAACGCGATTGTCTATATAGTCCCTGTATATTCTGTTAAGTTCCCCGTATTGGGGAATCATCGTCTGTATATTGTCTGCCATAAGCGTTCTACTTTTGTTTGTTCTTTTCATTGTCAAGAAGCATCGTCAGTTCTTCTTCCACCTGTTCTATGCTCGGCAATGCCGATTTCAGGTTCTCTGGTACGGCCTTGCTGAGTTGGTAGTCACTGATGCCGATAGGCTGGTCATAGCCTGTCAGTGCATACTGCGCAACAATCTCATCCTTGCCCTTGCACAGCAGCAGCCCGATGGTCTTGTTGTCATTTTCTCCCCTCAGTTTGTCGTCCACCACATTGATGTAGAAATTCAACTGTCCGGCGTATTCCGGTTTGAACGGGGTGGCTTTCAGTTCCACAACCACGTATGCATGGAGCTTGATATTGTACAGAATCAGGTCGGCATAGAAATCGCTGTCGCCAATCTGGAAATGCTTCTGCCTTGCGACAAAGGCGAATCCGTTGCCCATTTCCAAAAGATAACGGGTAACGTGCTTCACCAGTTGTTCCTCTATGTCCCTTTCGTCAGCACGTTCTTTGGCTCCTGCCAAGTCAAAGATATACGGGTCTTTCAACAGGTAGTTGGCAAGGTCGCTTTGAGGTGCGGGAAGCGTGGCGGTAAAATTATTGACTTTACGGCTGTTGATTTGCCGTTCATACAGTTTGCTTTCAATCTGCATTTTCAGGACATTGCTGCTCCAGCCCATTTCCACGGATTGCTTCATGTACCAGTATTCCACACCCAGCGGAAGCGAACTGTTGAGCATGACCATTTGGCTTGCCCAATTGATTCTTGCCACAGGCGATGCAAGGAACAGTTTTTCTATATCTCCGATGTCTGTTCTATAAATGGCAGATACGGTTTTTGCCACATTCTGAATTTGCGCAGGAACTTCCTGCGTAAATTCTAATTCTCGAAAATCAACCGATTGTATTTGCGCAGTAAGCTCCTGCGTAAATTGCCCGTTGTTTAATTTCAAGACTTCATCTGTTACATTCCGTATGTTTGGAAGCGACAGCCTTGCATCCGTTTCAATAAAACATCGTAGTACACTCAATGGATACGACCTTGCGAATTGGCACATATAAGTAAGGTTGCGTTCCGAATATCCTTTCTTTTCGGGATAATTGAACCGTATCGCCTGCGCCAGTTTCTTGATGACCTTGCCGCCCCAGCCTTGTCGGTTCTGGTGGTACAATATGTAATTGCCCATCTTCCAGTAGTGGAACAGCATCTGTGCATTGGCGGCACTGATGAGCCGGACTTGCGCCTGCTCTATTTCTGAACCGATGGCACTGACGAAAGCCTCGAAACTTCTTTTCTCTATATTGTTGTTATCGTTACTGCTCATTGTTGTATGTATTGAAAGTTACAAAGATAAGCCGAATTACAGGCTTTCCATGAGACTTGATGATTGTTTTTTACAGTTGGTTGAATTTGTTCATCGCATTGGCTTTCACATCATCAGCGATGTCAATGTAAGGTTTCATCGCCTTGTAGTCGCTGTGTCCCGTCCATTTCATGACCACCTGAGCCGGAATGCCGAGAGCCAAAGCATTGCAGATGAAAGTCCTTCTTCCGGCATGGGTGCCCAACAATGCATATTTGGGCGTAATGGTGTCTATGCGTCTGCTTCCTTTATAATAGGTCTCGCTTACTGGCTCGTTGATTTCGGCAAGCTCGCCCAACTCCTTCAAATAATCGTTCATCTTCTGGTTGCTGATGACAGGGAGAGCCTTATGCCCCTCAAACTCCACATCTTTATATTTATCCAGTATCGCCTTGCTGTGGTTGTTCAGCTCGATGATAAGCCTTTCGGCGGTCTTTACGGTGGTGATTTCTATATATCCGTCCCTGATGTCGCTTTTCTTTAGGTTATGCACATCCGAATACCGGAGTCCGGTGAAGCAGCAGAACAGAAAGACATCCCTCACCCGTTCAAGGTATTGCTTTGTGTCGGGTATCTGATAATTTTTGAGTTTATTCAGTTCTTCCCACGTGAGGAATATCACCTTTTTCGGGGTGCTCCGCAATTTGGGATTGAAATCTTCGTAGGCATTGTTCATGCAATACCCTTTCTTGGTACACCAGCGCAGGAACCATTTCAGATAGGCGACCTGTTTCATGATGGATGTGTTCCGCATGTCTTCGGTATCTTTCAGGAAATTCACATACTTTGTCAGCTTGGGTTCGTCCAGCGATTCAAAAGTCAGTCCCTTGTCAAACTTTTCAAGGTGCTTCCTTACTGCGGCAAACTTCTCATAGGTGGCATCTGACCAGCCGTTTTGCGTACCGCATTCTTTGATGAACTCGTCAAACACCTCCAACGGAAGAAACACCACCGGGGCTTCCTCCTCTTCCTTTTTCCCATCGTGCAATCTGTTGAACGCATCCTTTACCTGTTCGGTAGTGGGCATGAATCCCTGCACCTCGAACTCCTTGAAGATATTCTGTATTTCGGTGTAGTATTTCAGCAAGTCCGCATTGATTTCCGATGCGCTTTGCTTCAGCTTGTTGGTGCATCCGTTCTTTACCCGCTGCTTGTCGGCATCCCATTTGGCGACATCAATGCGGTAGCCCGTTGTGAACTCGATGCGGTGGCTGGCGAAAACCACACGCATACGGATAGGGACATTCTCCACGATTGGCACTCCGTTCTTCTTCCGGCTTTCCAATGAAAAGATGATGTTTCGTTTGATATTCATAATTGGGTGCGTTTGAAATTCAACACCCAAATATACACCCAATAATTGAAATAGCAAAAGGTATTTAATGATATTTAGTAATATAGCCGATTTATAATAACTTGATTATTATCAGTATATTGCAGTTTTATGAGATTTCTTGATTGTGTAAGTTAAAGTCCCGCACGCTCCCTCACCGGGGCTGCGGCACCGCCTGCATATGGTCGTTCCACTAATTTTCAGATGGTGGAGGGGACGCCATACAGGCGATTTATCCACATGGCGAAGAGGCGGTCGTTGATGGAATAGGCACGGCCGGAAACCGTCACGATATCCTTTTCGAGCAGACGACCGAGGGCCGACTGAACAGAGCTTGCCGACAAAAGGCTGTGTCGGCGGATAAACGCCGCCGATGTGACGCCGTGGGCCTCCCCTTCGCGGGCTATGGCATACAGAAGCTGTTTCTGGCGCTCAGGCATCGTGGAGAGTATCTCACGGAAGATTGTGTCGTTTGATTCGACTATATTGTCGATGGACGTGCGGATGATCTCAACCGTACACTGCTGTCCTTCGGGAGTGTCGGCAAAAGCTTCGTTGAACGTCTTCTGCAGATAGTATGTGTGACCCTGAAAGAGATCATAGACCCAGCCTGCGTCAGTGGCATCAATGGAGCGTCCACGGTCAGCGAACAGCCGCATCGCGAACGGCACATATATTTCGCGCGGGATAGCTTTGAGCTCAAGGATATCGGCGCTGTGATAAAACGGACGGGCTGATGAAGTAAACATCTCCTGCATCATGTGGCGCTCGCTACCGGCGAAAACAAAGTGGCAATTGCTGATTTTCTGTATCTGGGTACGGAGCTGCGCCTCGATGTTTTTCTCCGGATATCTCGCGATCTGCTGGAACTCGTCGATGGCCACGATACATGGACGGTCGGCATCGGCAAGATAGCGGAATATCTCGTCGAGAGTGTATTCCGGACGCTCGATGTCGCCCAGTTCGAGATTGAATGTCGGGGTGCCTGTCAGCGGATCGAATCCGAACTTGCCGCTGATCGACCGGAGAGTGCTGACAAACCGGCCTACCATCCTGCGGCCCAACGGCAGAAGCGTCCGGAATATCTCCCGTCCGAGGATATAGGTGAATTCCCGCAGGCTCGAGGTGTGGAGTATGTCGATAAAAAACGTATAGTATTCATCACGTATCTCCGGCTTGTCGTAGCAAAACTGTATAAGACCGGTCTTGCCCATCCGGCGGGGAGAGATGATGACAAGATTATTGCCGTTGGTGACGGATTTGACGAGTCGCCGCGCCTCGGCAACTCGGTCGCAGAAGTATTCCGGCTCTATTTTTCCGGTGACTATAAAGGGATTGACAGGTCGATTCATGGGTGATAAAGAAATTTTATTGCAAATATAATAATTCTTTCCGGATAATGCAAACAGCATAACGTGGAGGCGGAGCTCGGGGCGGATTTGGAAAAAAGTGGAGAAATGGCTAATTTTGCAGGAGAGAACGCGGACGCCCGCGAGGCGTCCGATCTGAATGAAACCCGCACGCAACTGACAATTCTTTAATCCACCAGCCTGTCATCAGACAATGGACGAAACTCTATCCGAACGCTTCAACGAGGCTGCTTGCCGGCATCTCTTCGTGACCGACCTCGACGGAACGCTTCTCGATGCCGAAGGGAAAGTGCCCCCCATGAGTGCCAGAATCATATCCGAACTGTCGCACCGCGGCGCTCTCATCACCGTGGCGACCGCGCGCACGCCGGCCACCGTAGACCGCATACTCGCCCATACATTCACCCGGCTGCCGCTGATCGTAATGACCGGGGCGGCCCTCTGGGACCGCTCCCACCGATGCTACGCCGATCCTCATCCCATCCCTCCCGATCAGGCGGCGGAGGTCTACCGCCTGTGTCTGAGCGCGGGGCTAAGCCCTTTTGTCTATAACCTGACCGACGACGCCATGCTGCACGTGCATCATGTCGGAGAGATATCACCGCTTGAACAGCGTTTTATCCGCGACCGCTCGCAGCTGATGCTCAAGCAGTTTCATTTCCACACTGAAATGGCTCCGATGTCGACATTCGACGCGACGATGCTTCTGCTGGCCATGGGTCCCGTCGACGACGTGATGAAACTCGGCGAAGCTTTGCGCCTGTCGATCGACCTCACCGTACAGGCCTATCCCGACAACTACGACCCGGCCCAGGGCGTGCTGGAGGTCTTCGCGCAAGGAGTGTCGAAAGCCGAAGCGGTAAGAAGCATGGCCGAGCGTGTCGGCGCCGAATGGGTGACTGTGTTCGGCGACAATCTCAACGACCTGCCCATGATGGATGTTGCCGACGAGGCTGTAGCCGTGGCCAACGCGATGCCCGAAGTGATAGAGCGGGCCAACACGGTCATCGGGCCCAACACCGAGGAATCGGTGGCCCGCTACATACTCGAATCGCTCGGACTGGCCGACTGTCGAGACTTCTACTGACGCCCTATGCTCGACACCCTTCAGATGATAGCTCTGCGGAGCGTGGCCTATGCCGACGACCGCTCGATACTTTCGGTCTACACCCGGAGCCGGGGCTTCATGTCGCTGCTGCTGAAGGGGGGCAAAGGGCGCGAGGCAAGCCGCAGGCGGGCGTTGCTGCAGCCGATGTCGGTGGTGGAGTGCGTGGCCGACATCGTGCCCGGGCGCGAGGTGAGCCGCATCGTGTCGGTGCGCACCCTGCGTCCGCTTCAGGGACTTATGGCTTCGCCTGTCAAGCAGACTCTGGCAATGTTTCTGGCCGAGGTGCTTGGCCTGGTGCTACGCAGCGGACAGCCCGACGCGCCGACATTCGACTTCGTGGCGCAGTCCGTGGCCGTCCTCGACGAGCTTCCGGCCGCCCGCGCCTCAAATTTTCATCTTGCCTTCCTGCGAGGCCTGGCTGTATGTCTGGGCATCGAGCCCGACGCCTCGGCCTACCGCCCCGGCATGGTTTTCGACATGGCCGACGGCATATGGCGCCGCAGCGCCCCGCTCCATGCCCAATGGATCGGCAGCGACGACGCGAGAGTGGCGGCAGTCTTATGCCGCATGACCTACGCCAACATGCATCTCTACAGACTCGACCGCCGGGCGCGCAACGACGTGCTCGACCAGATGCTCCGCTTTTATTCGCTCCACCACACCCGGCTCGACGGACTTCACTCCCTCGAAATACTCAGGGCGCTGTAGGATGAGGGGATCTGCGGCAGAGAGCAGCCCGGGCTCAGCGCAGACGGTCGTATGACCGCAGAAGGCTCCTGTCGGCCCTGATGCCCCGCCAGGCGGCGATCTGCGCCACCGCAGCGAGAAGCGGCAGGACGAGACCCCAGCCGAGCGACGCTCCTTCGGTGGAATACACCGTGACCAGCCCTGCGCATGAAGTGACCACCGCGAACACCATCGCCACAATGACAGCACTCTTCTGGCTGTCGAGCCTGCGATAAAGGAATATCGCCACGAGGCTCAGCAAGGCGGAGATTCCTGCCGGCAGGATGACGCAGATGCTCCCGAAAGCCATCATGCACTCGGAAGTCGTGGCCGAGAGCGAATAGCCGAACGGCACTAAACAGAACACCACCAGAAACGCTATGGCGGCGAGGAGATAAAGAGTCTGAACGCGTTGTATCATAGATCAGGTCGTTAAATTGTCAGTCAGCACTTAAATGGCCTGAAAGCCAAACCAAGGACAAAATTAAAGAAAATCGACGGATATTTTGTATCTTTGTGGAACTTCAAGTAAAATAAATGGATCAACCCACACTAATACTCATAACCAACGACGACGGCTTCGAGGCCCCGGGAATCAGACATCTTGCCGAATATGTCGGCCAGTGGGCCGAAGTGGTGGTGGCGGCTCCCGACGGCCCCCGCTCCGGACAGTCGTCGGCCATCACGGTCGACGCTCCTCTCTATCTGACGCGCCGCCCCGACATAGGCCGCGCTAAGGTTTGGTCGGTCAACGGCACTCCGGTCGACTGCGTAAAGCTTGCCATGCACGCGCTTTTCAAGGACCGCCGCCCCGACATGATACTGTCGGGCATCAACCACGGCTCGAATTCGGGCAACTCGGTGCTTTATTCCGGCACCATGGGTGCCGTGCTCGAAGGGTGCACGCTCGGCATCCCGTCGGTAGGATTCTCTCTGCTCGACCACAATCATGACGCCGACTTCAGCGGGTGCACCCGCTTCGTCGACGAGATAGCGCGAGGAGTTGCCGCAACGGGACTTCCGTCGGGTGTATGCCTCAATGTCAACATTCCGGCCGGATGCGTCCCCAAAGGGATGAAAGTGGTGAAGGCTTCGCAAGGCTACTGGACCGACGAATATTCTCCGGTGACCGAGGCCGACGGACGCACGGCCTACCGGCTGACGGGCCGATACGTCGACCGCGATCCCGATGACGACACCACCGACAACTACTGGCTCGGCCGCGGCTACGTGACAGTAGTGCCGACATGCGTCGACATGACCGCTCCGCTCAAAGATTTACATTGTATTTCAGAACTTTAATCGCCTACGGGCGTTTACTTACAAAAGACCTGACATATGGACAGCATGTATGAAATATTGATGGGGCTGCCGCTCTTCAACGGCGTCAGCCGCGAACGCATCAGCGAGGTGGTGGGACGCGCGCCTTTCCATTTCCTGAAATATCTCGAAGGCGAGAAGGTGATTGAACCCGGAGAGGCATGCACCCATATCAAGTTCGTCATATCAGGCGCGGTGAGATCAACGATCACCAGCCCTAACGGCCGGTTTCAGGTATCCCAGACCCTACAGGCGCCAAATGTGATAGCGCCGGAATTTCTTTTCGGGCGCAACACGAGCTATCCGGCCGAAGTGGTGGCGCTTGAGCCGGCAGGGATCATGCAGATCGCCAAGACGGATTATGTAGATATCCTCAACGCCGACAAGGTGTTTCTTTTCAACTTCCTCAACACCCTGTCGGTCAACGCACAGAAAGCGATCGACGGAGTGCTGGCCGTGGCCGCAGGCTCGCTTGAGGAGCGCATAGCCTTCTGGATCATAGCGCTGACGCAGCGCGGAGGCACCGACGTGAAGCTCGTCGGCCGCCAGCGCGATCTGTATTCACTCTTCGGAGTGCAGCGCACATCGTTCATATCCACTCTGGAGTCGATGCGCGAGCGCGGCATTATAGAATACGATCAGCACGAGATCCGCGTGAAATCGCGCCGCACGCTCCTCGGGATGCTCTCGACCGATAGCGAATAAGCCTCACACGGCCCGGTGCTTTTACAAATCACCGTCTGAAATTTATTTAAGCAATGTAAAACAGGCGTGCCGCGATTCACATCGCGGCACGCCTTCTCAATTTAATTACTTAAACTAAGAAGATGAAATTTGTTGTTTAGTCCCTGATCAGAAGAGTATCTGAAGACGGGCCTGTATGGTGTTGACGTGACGGCGATGCTGCACGTCGGATGAGCGCACGTCGGTATAGCTGTAGCGCACACGGCCTATGACGTACTTGTTGAAATAGTAGTTGAGTGTCATCGAGGCGTCGTTGGAGATACCGCCGTGGATGCCGCTGCGGCCCTGGTTGCCGTCGGTATAGTTGTAGCCGAGCACCATTTCAAGAGTGCCTTTGCCCGGCGTAGCAAGGCCGGCATCGCCATGTGAATATCCGTAGTCCGAACCGATGAGTATGCCGCGGAGCAGTCCGTATACACCCTGGGCACGATATGATTCATAGCCTGAGCGACGGGCAACGTTCATGAAGTAGTACTGTCCCTCGCAGGCGATGCGTCCCTTCATAAGCAGCCATTCGGGAGATAGCTTGAATACACCCTTGGCATACGTCACGTCAGCTCCGAGCATTCCTTCCTTGCTGACGCGCGTGGGGAATCCGGCCGACCAGTTGAAATATCCGGGCGATGCCACTGTCTCGCCTTCGTCGTTGACATCTTTCTTATGAAGCGCCGACTGATACCAGAGCGAAATACCCACCTGGGCCACGCGGCCGGTCTCGTGGAAGGGGCGCCATACAGCACGGTTGAGAGCTCCCACACTGACCTTTTCCTGATCGTTGGAAGGAGAGGTCATCGACGTTCCGGCTACTATACCCGAAAAACTCAGAAACGCCTGACCGCGGTCATGAACATACTCTACGCCTATGTTACGCCCCGTAGCGTTGAAATAGGTATCGGTGGTGGCGGCTTCCATCTGCGGTTTCATCGACGATGAGGTGGCGGCGTTGAGACCGAACTGATGCACGAAATAACCGGCACGGAGATAATTAGCCGGATCAAACGAATACTGGATATAGACATCCTTCATGCTCAGCTTATTGAAGGAATATCCCGCATCGATCTTGCCCGACCATTTGCCATAGGAGGCCTTGACACCCATGCGGATATCGGGGAGGGCGGCTCCGTCGGCGAGGCCGTCGCCGTCGGGGAGATATACCGCGCCGTCCATCAGCACTCTTCCGGTGGGTTTCACTGTCAGCTTGGGCTCATCGTCGGAGGCAGCTGCCTGAAAAGCCGGCATGGCCACAAATGCCATGACAGTCATCATCTTAACGATTCTGTTCATTTTTACTAATCTGGTTAAAAATGATTGTGTTTTTGGTTAGAGGTTGCAAATTTAATAAAAGTTTAACAAGCAAAAACATTTTATTGTTCATATTGTTTGTAATAATGAATCTACGACCATTCACTTACTCACATAATCATAAATAACATGAAACTCTTCAACTCGGCTTTAGCAGCCATCCTCCTCTCACTCCCCCTCGCTGCCGGCGCACAGCAGCAGCGCTCGCCCGAATTCAAACAGAAATACCAGCTCAAGGAAGCCGTTGTGCTCAGCCGTCACAACATCCGATCGCCGCTCTCCGACTCAAAGAGCGACCTCGGCCGAATGACACCGCATCAGTGGACCGTCTGGTCGGCTCCCAAAAGCGAGCTTACGCTCCGCGGAGGCGCCGTCGAGACAATGATGGGCCAGTATTTCCGTAAATGGGCCGAAGACGCCGGGCTCTTCCCCGAGAATCATCAGCCCTCGGCCGACGACGTCAACGTCCAGGCCAACTCCATGCAGCGCTGCATAGCCACGGCGCAGTATTTCACCTCCGGATTCATGCCCGTGGGAGGCATCGAGGTCAACCACCGCTACGTGCCCTCAAAAATGGATCCGCTCTTCAACCCGCAGCTCACCAAAGTATCGCCCGAATTCGTGGAGATAGCCATGGAACAGATCGCACAGCAGGGCGGCAAGAAAGGTATCCGCGGACTCAGCGAACAGCTCAAACCCGACTACGACCTGATCATCGACGTGCTCGATGTCGACCAGTCGCCGATGGCCAAGGAATCAGATCCAAAACTGAAAGCCCTCGACAACTATGACACGGAGTTTGTATTCGAGCAGTTCAAGGAGCCGGGGCTCAAGACAGGATCGGCGCTCAAGACGCTCAACGGCGCGAGCGACGCCTTTATCCTCCAGTATTACGAGGAGCCCGACACTCTCAAGGCTGCCTTCGGCCACAAGCTGACCCGCGCCGACTGGGAACGCCTCGCCCACATCAAGGACGTGTATCAGGACGCCCTCTTCACCGCTCCCATAGTAGCCGTCAACGTGGCCCGTCCTCTTATACAGTATATGTATGACGAGCTGCGCTCGCCCGACCGCCGCTTCACATTCCTCGTAGGCCACGACAGCAACCTGTCGTCGGTGGCCACCGCTCTGGGAGTGGAGCCCTACGAGCTGCCTCAGGCTATAGAAAAGAAGACCCCGATAGGCTCGAAGATCGTCGTGGAGAAATTCGAAGGAGCCGACGGCAAGACCTATGCCGACATCAACATCGTTTATCCCAGCCTCGCCAGCTCCGCAACCTGCAGCTCATCGACCTCGACAATCCGCCGGTCATCTATCCGCTGTCGCTCGAAGGACTGACCCGCAACGCCGACGGGCTCTATCTGCTCTCCGACGTGGAATCGCGCTTCGAGCAGGCCCTGCGCGCCTACGACGCCATACCGTAAACTACCTCTTCCCCGACCTTAAAGGCGCGGCTGTTCCGGATGTCCGGACAGCCGCGCTTCCCGGTTTATCACGTCTTTCGACGCTTAATTCTTAATTTTAAGAGCCGGCGATTGCCGCGGATTGCCCTTTTTTGCTTACCTTTGTAAAAAATACATGCAAAACAATAATCTACAAATATTTTCAACCTTAAAAACCGTAAACAACAGTCAAAAATGAGCCTCAAGAGAATCATGGCTGCCACGCTCTGCGCGATGGCACTACTCACATCGTGTGGCAACGCCGACACCAAGCGCACCATCACCACCGACGTTCCCGAACGTCCGGCCGGACAGACCGACATGATCGGCTTCGCCGCCGAGCCGATGGATTCAGTACGCATCGGCGTGGTCGGACTCGGCATGCGCGGCGCTGACGCCGCCAACCGCCTGACGTTCGTTCCGGGAGCGCGCATCACCGCCATCTGCGATATCGACACATCGCGCGTCAACAAAGTCATGGCACGCTATGCCGCCCGCAACTACGGCCCCGTAGCCACCTACGGCGGCGAGGAGGAGTCGTGGAAACAGCTCTGCGAAGATCCCAACGTAGATCTCGTGTATGTGGTCACCGACTGGAAACACCACACTCCCATAGCCAAATACGCCATGGAGCAGGGCAAGCACACCGCCATCGAGGTGCCCGCCGCTTCCACCCTCGAAGAGATCTGGGATCTCGTCAACACTTCGGAGAAGACCCGCAAGCACTGCATGATGCTTGAGAACTGCGTGTATGACTTCTTCGAGATGAACACTCTCAACATGGCCCAGCAGGGCCTCTTCGGCGACGTGCTCCACACCGAGGGATCCTACATACACAACCTCGATGAGTTCTGGCCCGCATACGCCAACAACTGGCGCCTTGAATTCAACAAGGAGCGTCGCGGCGACGTATATCCCACCCACGGCGTAGGCCCCGCATGCCAGCTGCTCGACATCCACCGCGGCGACCGCATGGAGACCCTCGTGGCCATGGACACCAAGGCAGTCAACGGACCGGCTGCATGGAAGAAAATGTTCGGCGAGACACCCGACTCGTTTGCCAACGGCGACCACACCATGACAATGATCCGCACCGCCAACGGCAAGACCATCCAGATACAGCACGACGTCGTCAACCCTCGCCCCTACAGCCGCATGTACCAGCTGACCGGCACAAAGGGCTTCGCCAACAAGTATCCCATCGAACAGTATGCCTTCGAGCCCGAGCAGCTTGACTCGGCCACAGTGCCCGACCACCAGAACCTCTCGGCCCACGGCGCCATCTCGCCCGAACAGCAGGCCGCCCTCGTGGCACAGTATACCCACCCGATCATCCGCGAGGTAGGCGAAGTAGCCAAGACCGTAGGCGGTCACGGAGGCATGGACTACATCATGGACTACCGCCTCATCTACTGCCTGCTCAACGGACTGCCCCTCGACATGGACGTGTACGACCTGGCCGAATGGTGCGCCCTGACTCCCCTCTCGGAGATCTCGATTGCCAACGGCAACGCCCCGGTGGAAGTGCCCGACTTCACCCGTGGAGGATGGGACAAGGTGAAGGGCTACCGTCACGCTTATAAGAAATAAGCGGCACCCAAGCACATCTTTCCAGCCGGGATCCGGATTCGGAGGCCGGCTTACATACAATCCCCGCAGGCGATCGTGATGTCGCCTGCGGGGATTGCATTATCCTTCAATATGTATCAATCTATATACCTCGCGCTTCTCAGCGGTAGTCGGCAAAACGTGTCTGGAGCTGCTGGCGGGCGAAGAATATGCGGCTCTTGATGGTGCCCAGCGGGAGCTGCATCTTCTCGGCGATCTCGCCGTATTTGTAGCCTGCCACGTGCATCGAGAAGGGGATGCGGTACTTGTCGGGGAACTCGTTGATCGCAGCCGTGATCTCGCTGGCGCCGATGGAGCCTTCCGGAGTCTCCAGACCCGAGTCCTGGCTGAGGTTGAGATGGTAGAGATCCTCCGTCTGGTCGATCACGGTGGCCGAGCGCACCACGCGGCGGTAGTTGTTGATGAATATGTTGCGCATGATGGTGAACACCCAGCCCTTGAAATTGGTGTTCTCCACATACTTGTCGGCGTTGTCAAGGGCTTTCAGCGTGGTGTCCTGCAGCAGATCGTAGGCGTCGTCGCGGTTGGAAGTGAGCATGTAGGCGAAGTTCAGGAGATTTGCCTGAAGACCCATGAGGCGGTTTTGGAAGTTTGCTGTAGCCATTGTAAGGAGTTTTTAGAGGTGATCTGTTTTATGTCGGGTTTGTCAGCGCTGTTGTTACATTTCGTTGACAATGCAAAGTTACGGAGAATTGCGGGTGTGCAATAGTTTTTGCGTTAAACGAAGTTAAAATGGTTACGACCTTGTTACAATGATTGTTGCAGATCAACCATATAGCTGGGTTTCAGCACTTTATAGTGTTCAATAAAATCTTCCGGCTTAACTATTTTTGGTACAAAAAGAAAAAGAAGACCGTCGGACTGGATCCGGCGGTCTTCATGATGTCTATCAGGTAAACCTGATCAGATTTACTTGATGTTGGGGTTGAGAGCGTTCCACTCGCTGATGGGAGGAAGGACGCCCATGGAGATCACCTCGTCGCGCATCTTGCAGAGGTGCTCGTAGCTGGCCTGGAGGGCAGCCATCTCCTCGGGTGTGCCGGCGATAGCCTTGGTGTAGACGCCATCGGCGTTGATCACTGAAGGCATGGCCATCATCACGTGGTTGAAGCGCTCGGTGTCGGCGTATGTGCCCACGGGATATTCAAACTGCGGGCCGCCCATGGCTGCAGCCACCATCTCTACCGAGAGGTAAGCGGGGCTCTGGAACGAGCTGCGGCGACGGAGCTCGATGATCTTGGCACCGCCCTGGGTAACCTCTTTCTGCATCTGCTCCCACTCGATCTGCGAGAGACCGCGGCCGTTGACTGTCTCCTTGCCGGCGATGATGTCGACGAGTTTCTTGCCGTCGACAGTGGTCGGAGTAGCGAACACTGCCATCTTCTCGCCGTGGCCGCCATAGGTGTAGGCGTTCTTGACTGCGGTCTGACTTACGCCGAAGTGGAGTGCGAGAGCCTCTTTGAGACGGGTGGAGTCGAGGGCTGCGAGAGTAGCCACCTGATTGGGCTTAAGGCCGCTGTGGATCAGAGCCACCAGACCGGTAATGTCGGCGGGGTTGAAGATGACAACGAGGAATTTTGCATCGGGGCAATATTTCTTGATGTTCTGTCCGAGCTCCTCGGCCACCTTGGAGTTGCCGGCGAGAAGATCCTCACGGGTCATGCCCTCCTTACGGGGAGCGCCGCCCGAAGAAATGATATACTTGGCATCCTTGAATGCTTCAGCAGCATCGGTGGTGCTGGTAAAGTTGATGTCGTCAAAGCCACACTGACGCATTTCCTTGGCAACGCCCTCGGCGCTGAACACGTCGTAGAGACAGATGTTGGGGGTAAGATGCATCATGGCGGCTGTCTGAGCCATGTTGGAGCCGATCATACCTGCAGCGCCAACAATCACGAGTTTTTCGTCGGTCAGAAATTTCATTGTTTAGTGTATTAAAATGTTAGACAATTTCCAATTCACAAAAGTAACGATATTTTCGTTACCAACGTTCATCGCGGCGCGTTTTTTTTAGCAAACAATAGTTACGCTATGTTACGCGCCGCGACGGGGATGAAACCAGCCTCACTTAGCTGCGCTGAAACTGCGTGGGCGACATGCCGGTAAGGTGTTTGAAATACTTTCCGAACGACGACTGGTTGGTGAAATTGAGCTCATAGGCTATCTGCTGCACGTTCTTGCCGGAGAAACGCAGGAGATTTTTCGCCTCAAGTATCACGTAGTCGTCGATCCAGGCCGAAGCGGGCCGTCCCGTAGCCTCGCGGATGATGATGGAGAGATATTTTGGAGAGATGAACAGCCTGGCGGCATAGAACGTGATGGAGCGCTCGCTGCGGTGATGATCCCTGACGAGCTGCATGAACTCCTTCACGTAGTTGTGGCGTCGGGTGGAGGAGCGTTCGGCCGGAGCCTCCTCCTTCACCTCGCGGCGCTTGCCGAACTGCATCAGCTGGTAGAAGGCCGCAGCTATGACCGAGCGGGCTATTGATTTGACGAAAATAGCGTCGGTGTTGTCGAGCGTGCTGTGATGCACCAGGGCGAAATACCGTTTCAGCAGATCCATCTCTTCAGGCGTCAGCTGCATCAGCGGCGAATGATTGTTGGAGAACCCCATCGAATTGATGGTGTTGATGTCGAGATTGATGTCGCGCACGAATTCCGACGACACCACAAACAGACAGAAGTCAAACGGCCCCGAATCGATGTGGCGGAGCTGGAAGAGACTCTCGGGCCCGACGAGCATCACGGAGCCTGCCTGCATGTCGTAGGTATTAAGGTTCACGTCGACCGTCACGTTGCCCTGCAGCCCGAGGATTATGGTCAGGCCGGTGACCCTCTTGGGAGTATCGGAAATCACGTCCGCGTCGGGCAGACGGTTGAAGTGTGCAAAGAGGTAGTCATCGCCGAAATTGCTGAAATCGGAGGCATAACGCTGAAGATCCTGCTTCTGTGACCGGTTGATTTCATTCTCCATAATGACAATATTAATGCTGGGTAATGTGTGAACTGAATCGACCACAAATTTAACACAATTTATCCCATAAATCAAAGATCTGTGGCCTTAACTGCCAAAAATCAGCATTTTTTGCCAACATCAGGCCGTCGCGGCAGCATTTCCGGCGCCGATATGATGCTGCCCGGAAGATTAATAACCCGGTTCGGCCGGCGTTGGCTTACAATAATTTTTTTGCGTTAAAATTTTAGCGGAAGGATGGTGTATTGAATAATTTGATTAATTTTGCGGCTTAAAATTTACGGATTTCAATTTTCCTGCTGTGGAAGAAATCAGATTCATAAAGATGCACGGCATCGGCAACGACTACATATATATCGACTGTATGGAGTCAGAGCCCGCCTCCCCCGACGCTCTTGCGAGGGAGATGGCCGACCGCCACAAAGGAGTAGGGGGCGACGGAATCGTGCTGATATGTCCGTCGGAGGCGGCCGACTTCAGGATGCGCATCTTCAACGCCGACGGATCCGAGGCAAGGATGTGCGGCAACGCATCGAGGTGCATAGCCAAATACGTCATCGACCATGGCCTGACCGACCGCAGCGAAATCACTCTTGAGACACTTTCGGGAATACGCCGGCTGACGGCCCGCAAGGGAGCCGACGGCAAGGTGGAGAGCGTGACCGTCGACATGGGGCGGCCCGAAGTTGGCGTCGTGGATATGCCGCTGCGGCTCGCCGACGGCAGCGAATACCGGCTGACGGCCGTGTCGATGGGCAATCCCCACGGCGTGATGCTGACCGACGATCTGACCGACGCGATGGTGCTCGGCCGCGGCCCCGAGCTTGAGACGCATCCCGCATGGCCCGACCGCGCCAACATAGAGTTTGCCCGCGTAGAAGCGCCCGACCGCATAACGATGAGGGTATGGGAGCGGGGCTCGGGCGAGACGATGGCCTGCGGCACCGGCGCCTGCGCCACAATCGTGGCGGCTGCCACTGCAGGCCGCACGGGACGCCGGGCCGAGATCAGCCTGCCGGGCGGATGCCTCGACATAGAGTGGCTCCCCGAGAGCGAAGGTGGCCACGTGATGATGACCGGCCCCGCCGCCGAAATTTTCTCCGGCACTTATTTAAGACGCTGACAAAAACACACGGTTTACACAATGGTACACATCAACGATAATTTCACCAAGCTTCCGTCGGCCTACCTCTTCTCCGACATCGCACGCAAGGTGGAAGCCTTCGCCGCATCCCATCCCGGCGAGAAGATAATCAGAATGGGGATAGGCGACGTCACGCGCCCCATTTGCCCGGCCGCCGCAGAGGCTCTGCACCGCGCCACCGACGACGAGAGCCACGAGAAGACTTTCCGCGGCTACGGCCCCGAACAGGGCTATGACTTCCTGCGCGAGGCCATCGCACGCGCCGATTACCGCGACCGTGGCATCGACGTGGGCGCCGACGAGATATTCGTCAGCGACGGCGCCAAGAGCGACACCGGCAACATAGGCGACATACTGGCTCCCGACACGCGGGTGGCCCTGACCGATCCGGTCTATCCGGTATATATCGACACCAACGTGATGGCCGGACGCGCCGGCACCCTCGGACCCGACGGCCGCTGGAGCCGCATCATATATCTGCCCGCCACGGCCGCCAACGGTTTCGTGCCCGATCTCCCGGCCGAGCGCCCCGACGTAATCTATCTATGCTTCCCAAACAATCCCACCGGCACCGCGCTGACGCGCCGCCAGCTGAAAGAGTGGGTGGACTACGCCGCGCGAGAGGGATCCCTGATACTCTTCGACGCCGCCTATGAGGCCTACGTCAGCTCGCCCGACGTACCCCGTTCGATCTACGAGATCGAAGGCGCGAGGGAGGTGGCCATAGAATTCCGCAGCTTCTCCAAAACTGCCGGATTCACCGGCCTGCGCTGCGGCTATACGGTCATACCGCGCGATCTCTGCGGACTTGCCTCCGACGGCAGCCGGGTGAGCCTCCACAGGCTCTGGCTCCGCAGGCAGACCACGAAATTCAACGGTGCGTCGTATCTCACACAGCGCGCCGCCGAAGCCATATATTCCGACGAAGGACGCCGTCAGGTGGCCGAGACGATCGGCTATTACAAGCGCAACGCCTCGACACTGCTGCAGTCGCTGCGCGAGGCCGGACTGGAAGCCTTCGGAGGCGTGGATTCCCCCTATATATGGCTCCGCACTCCGGGCGGCCTTACGTCGTGGGAATTCTTCGACATGCTTCTGAAGCGCTGCCGCGTGGTGGGCACTCCCGGATGCGGCTTCGGCCCGTCGGGCGAGGGCTACCTGCGCCTTACGGCGTTCGCCTCGCACGAAGCCACAGCCGAGGCGGCCGCCCGGATAGCCTCGCTGAGGCTCTGAAACCTGAAAAAACGCCGCGGCCGGTAGATAGCTCGAAAGCCGGGGCTCAATCAACAATATCAATTAACCGTTAAAGCTAACGACAATGGAATCATTACGATTCAAAGTGGTCGACGAAGCGTTCAACCGCAAGGCCGACCCGGTGGAAATCCCGGAAGAAAGACCCGAAAAGTATTATGGCAAGTATGTGTTCAACCGCCAGAAGATGTTCGAATACCTGCCGGCCGACACCTACCAGGCTCTCTGCAGCGCCATCGACAACAAGCAGCCCCTCCGGCGCGAAGTGGCCGACAGCGTGGCCGAAGGCATGAAGCGCTGGGCGCTTGAGAACGGCGCCCGCCATTACACCCACTGGTTTCAGCCTCTGACCGAGACCACCGCCGAAAAACACGACTCCTTCATAGAGCACGACGGCAAGGGCGGAGTGATCGAGAGCTTCACGGGCAAGCTGCTCATGCAGCAGGAGCCCGACGCGTCGAGCTTTCCCAACGGCGGCATCCGCAACACTTTCGAAGCCCGCGGATATTCGGCCTGGGACATCTCGTCGCCGGCATTCATCCTCGCCAACACCCTGTGCATACCCACCATATTCATCTCCTACACCGGCGAAAGCCTCGACTACAAGACTCCCCTGCTCCGCGCCCTCAACAGCGTGGACAAGGCCGCCACGGCCGTGGCCCGCATGTTTGACCCGGAGGTGGAGCATGTGCGCGCATATCTCGGCTGGGAGCAGGAATACTTCCTTGTCGACGAGAGTCTCTACTCCGCCCGACCCGACCTGATGCTGACCGGGCGCACACTGATGGGCCACGAATCGGCCAAAAACCAGCAGCTTGAGGACCACTATTTCGGAGCGATCCCCTCGCGCGTGGAAGCTTTCATGCTCGATCTCGAGATCGAGTGCCACAAGCTCGGCATCCCCGCCAAGACCCGCCACAACGAGGTGGCACCCAATCAGTTTGAGCTCGCCCCGATATTCGAGGAAGCCAACCTGGCCAACGACCACAACCAGCTGATCATGTCGGTGATGGCCGAAGTGGCCCGCAGGCATCATTTCCGAGTGCTTCTCCACGAGAAGCCCTTTGCCGGCATCAACGGATCGGGCAAGCACAACAACTGGAGTCTCGGCACCGACAAGGGCACCCTCCTCTTCGCCCCCGGACGCACCGACATCGACAACCTGCGCTTCCTCACGTTCACCGTCAACGTCATGGCGGCCGTACACCGCCACAACGCCCTTCTCAAGGCGTCGATCATGTCGGCCACCAACGCCCATCGTCTCGGAGCCAACGAGGCGCCTCCCGCCATCATCTCGATATTCATGGGATCGCAGATCTCCGGGATACTCGACCGAATCGAAAACTCCACCAACGCCGAGCTGACCGATCTGGCCACCCGCAAGGAACTTGAGCTCAACCTGAGCCAGATACCGGAGATAATGCGCGACAACACCGACCGCAACCGCACGTCGCCCTTCGCCTTCACGGGCAACCGCTTCGAGTTCCGCGCCGTAGGCTCGTCGGCCAACTGCGGAGCCGCCATGATAGCCCTCAACGCCGCCGTGGCCGAGCAGCTGATGCTCTTCAAGAAAGCGATCGACCGGCGCATGGCCGGCGGCCAGAGCCAGAACGACGCCATACTTGAGGAGCTGCGCGCGCTCATAAAGGAGTCGAAAGCGATCCACTTCGACGGCAACGGCTACTCCGACGAATGGAAGGAGGAGGCCGCACGCCGCGGACTCGACTGCGAGACCTCCGTGCCGCTGATCTTCGACGCCTACCAGCGCAAGTCGTCGGTCGACATGTTCCGCTCCACGGGAGTTTTCTCCGAGGTCGAACTCGCCGCACGCAACGAGGTGAAGTGGGAAATGTACACCAAGAAAGTGCAGATCGAGGCGCGCGTGCTCGGCGATCTCGCCATCAACCACGTAATACCCGTAGCGACTCAGTATCAGTCGGTGCTCCTCGACAATGTCATGAAGATGCGTCAGGTGTTCGGCGCCGACCGCACGGATCTGACCGCTTCAGTCATGGAGTCGATCGAGAAGCTGACGCAGCACATGAAAGTGATACGCGAGGAGGTGGCCGCCATGGTCGACGACCGCCGCGTGGCCAACCGTCTGGAGTCGGAGCGCGACAAGGCGATAGCCTACCACGACACCGTTGTGCCCCACATGGACACTATCCGCTACCACATCGACAAGCTCGAACTGATGGTCGACAACGAGATGTGGCCCCTGCCCAAATACCGCGAGCTGCTCTTCATCCGCTGAGGAGCATCCCGCCTCACCCCACATAGCATACACGCCCGGCGGCCAGGAGCCGCCGGGCGTGTCGTTTGTAACATGACGGCTTATTCACATACCCGCTTCGCGCCTGAGCCATTCGGCCATGACAGGATCGGAGATCACAACCTGGCGGCTGTCGATCTCGATAAGTTCTTTCCTGATTAGCGCGCTCTTTACGGCAGTGACATTTGCCGACGACCCAAGATCATACTTCTCCATGATTTCCCGGGTAGTAAATCCGCTGTGTACGCCATCGATGACAGCACGCATAAAATTCATCTGATAATTCGTGAGATTCTCGGTCTGCTTCTCAAACAGCGGAGTATTCTGGTCGAGGAGATCCTGATAAGCCGCATCAAAATCATGCTCTGCGGCACTATTGTCAGTGTGGATCCAGACCAGCCATGCCAACTGCTGCACATATGATGAATGGTTGTCGACCGCCTGACAGACTTTGGCCGCCAATTCTTCCGAAATATGCTTTCCGGTGGCCTCAAAGCGTCCGCAAATATATTCCACCCAGTCATCGGTGCCTATTTTCTGCAGATAAACCGCGTCGCCGAACTTATAAAAGGGAAGGCTCTTTTTTTCAAAAAGCTCGTTCATGAGATGCTTCTTGCTCCCGAAGAGACAGTAGGATGCCGACGACTGCAGCTGCCACACCGTCCGCAGCCGCTTCTGAAATATCCTGGAATCCTGAAACTCGGCTATCTGCTGGAACTCGTCGATGCAGACTACGATATTGCACCCCTTTTTCTTCGCGATCTTTTCAGGCAGCTGCAGAATCTCGTCTACATCGTCGCTTTTCGTGTTCACGTCAAAAGATATGGAAAAATCTGTCATCGGATCAGCGCCCATAGAGATTTTCGGACTGATACGCGACAGAAACAGTCGGGCATTCTCAAGCCACTCTTCAAACCTCGAAGATGTCTGCTTAAGCACGGCGGCGGCAAATGCGTCATAAAATTCCCGATCGCTGCGACAGGCAAACACGTCAAGATATACTATTTTCAGCTCATCGGATTGAGCAAGCTGACATACCTTCCGCACCAAGGAGGTTTTCCCCCAGCGACGAGGTGAGATCAACACAGTATTTATACCGTGCCTGAAATTCAGCAGCAGTCGCTCGGTCTCTTTTTTGCGGTCGGTAAAGTTGACTCCTGAAGTAGCCACTCCGAATATGAAGGGTTTTTTATCCATTATATTCTATTGTAAGACAGACACAAAGATAAGCAATAACTTTATTAGTAACAACATTGTTAGTAACAAAGTTATTACGTTTGTCTTGATTAACGACAGAATTAGCTGATATTTAGAGCAATAACCGCCACGGAATCCGACTGTCCCTGCGGCTCATCTACGAAGAGCCGTAGCGTATCCCATAGAGCGATCCCCACCAAGGCGCTGCTTCGCGCGCCATGGCGGGGTTATCGATAGTATCGAGGTCTACGACCTCTCTGCTTCTGACTGCTCAGACGGATCAGACGTGTCGGACAAGTCCGACAAGTCCGACGTGCCCGACGGGCCGGGTGTCAAATCTTGAGGGAGGGATTGAGGAGGGGGCGGAGATCCTCCATGGGGATGATGCAGGAGGGCATGCCGCAGGCGTAGGGGGCTATCTCATACTGCTGGTAGATCACGTGCAGGCCTTCGGGGGAGAGAGCGGGGCCGGCCACGGGGAGCGTTATCTCGTCGGGCTTGACGAGGAGCATTTCGGCGAAGGCCTCGTCGGTCGACACGTCGAAATACTGCTCCATGAGCGCGCGGCGTATCATGCCGAGCAGCTCGGCCTTGCGGTCGGGCGCGATCAGATCGTTCCACGTGAGCTGATGGCCTTCCGGCCGGGTGAATACTGCCGGAAGTATGTAGAACGATCCGTGGGCGCCGCCGGTGAATGTGTAGCCGCTGAACTGAATGGTCGCATACGTTGGCGTGACGGCCAGAGTGTCGGCATTGTAGTCGAATGAATAGAACATTTCGCGCGTATTCTCTCCGGCAAGCTCGGCGAAGTCGCGCTGCGCTACTTTAAGAAGCGAATCGGTCACCGTGCGGGCCACAGCCGGCAGCTGACCGGCCTGCTCAAGAGAGAACATCTGCGGAGCGCCGTAGCTGGCCGACGCCGAAGCCATGACGTCGGCGAGCCAGAGCCGCATGGAGTCGGCGGCCGCATCGCTGCCCGAGGGATAGACCAGCCGCATGCTTACCACCGCTGCGGATCCCTCACAGACAGTGGAATCCGCAAGCTGAAGCGAATCGACTGCAAAGCCTGCAGTCGGATCGGCCGATGTTGACGCGCCGCGCTGCCCGCAGCCTGTCAGAGCGAGAGAGGCCACGAGAGCTGTAAAAAGAACATTTCGTTTCATATATTAAAGAGGCTGTAAAAGAGATCTACTGATAGGAACAACGCTGCAAATATAGCGAATGTTCCCGTAATGCATCACAACATCGCCGCAATCTGTTTTTCGACAGCTATACGTATAAAAGAATTTATCGACATTCCGGCCTGCTTGGCGAGAAATGCCATTCGCGAATGAATCTCAGGCGTGAGGCGTACATTCAGAGTGCCGGTATAACTTTTGTGAGGCGCTATGCCTTCCGCCTCACAAAAAGCGAGATAATCGTCGACTGCCTCATGGAAAGCTCCGGTAAGTTCATTGACACTCTCGCCTTCAAAATTCACCAGACCGTCGATACCTTCTATCTTGCCAAAAAACAGATTATCTTTCTCGCTAAAAGCTACAGACCCTATAAAGCCCTTATATTTCAATGTATTCATATCAGTCCTTCATTTTTTAGAAAATCATGTATCTGCCTCATCATATATGCCTTTACCGTATTTCCCGGATGGGGTCGATGAAGCATTATCGGCTTCAGACCATCGCCCTGAAATATAACACGTGATCCTGACGTTTTACCCTTGTTTCCGATTACATATCCTAATGAACCGAGCATACGTTTCAGTTCATCCCAGGTAAAATCGCTGGGTTACGAGCAGAATCTGGCTATCAGTTTATCCTTTGTGCCCATTCAAATGATTTTATCGCAAAGGTAACTGTTTTTCAGTTGCAAAACAAGTATATCCGTACATAAGTTCAGGGGAATGCCCGGGAGCTACATGAATTCCGGATATAACGGAAGCAGGGGCTGCGCCTTGCGGTGCAGCCCCTGCAGCAGTTGGATAGTCCTTTATTGCAAATTTAATATGCTAAAGGCTGATAAATCAATGATCAGAGTCAGAGAAGGGGAGTGAATTTACGTTTTGCGACAACCGGAGCTATACCGCTCATGATAGTGATCTTAGCTTTAGCTGTTGCCTGTACGGAATAGGGTACTTTGACAGAAGTTGTCTCTGCATCCTCCTCTTCATCCTCCTTCGGATCCAGGTCAAGAAGTGTGACAGGCTTGTCCCACAGAGCTCTCCATACATATTGGCCTTCGGCATTAATTCCTGCCTGCACGCCCATACTGTTGGCCGGGAAATTGAATTTTGTACCGTCAACGAGCTGTCCGGGTTTAGTGCTTCCTACATTGAAGAAACCTACATAAGAAACAGGAACAGTCACATTATCGGGATCAGCGGCATTAATGTAGATGTAGTAATGGCCACGATCTACACCTACTCCATAAGGATCGTCCTTGAACGGATTATCTATACGATACAATCCCTCACGGTTGTCGCTCTTCTGAACAGTCACAAGGAACTGTGCGGGCTTCGACAGACCTATGTTTACTGTAAATGCATCGGTGAAAAGTGCCTGGAGAGGAACAACCTTGTCATTGACTTTTGTGGTAAGAGTGGTCCAGCCTTCATTCCAGTCAATACCCTGAACCTCATAGAAGAACGAGTAAGAAACGGTTTCCTGAGGATTGGATTCGGAATCGTAAGGAACCACAACCACAGTGTAGTAATCTTCTTCAGCGATCGGGAACTGGAACGAGCGGCTCGAAGGATAAAGTACCTGATCGACATTAGCCTTCATGGCGTCGGCCTTCTCTTTAACCTTTTCAGCAGAAAGCTCACCCTGATAGAATCCAACGGCATAGGATGCAACATCATCACCTTTTGCGATATCTATAATTGCAAATTCCTGCGAATCACCTTCCGAAATGAATGTACCGTTATTGCTGATGGATACGGAGTAGTCAGGATAGCCGGGGAGCTGAATCATCTCATTGCCCGGTCCCCAGAGACCTTTGCCTTTTGCATACCAGCATGTGGAGATATGCATTACGCCGGTCTTAGGATCGAACCACGAAGCATCCTTATAATCCTCAGGGTCGAGAGGCTCCTGAAGACTGGCGGGATTAAACACCTCCGTGAAAGCAGTATAGGTATCGCACATCTGCCATGCAGCATCGCCATTCTTACCGCCGTTGGCCTGGAAAGGCATACGGATGATATTTGTTGTTGTATTAAGGTTAACGATGACCCAGGATGTGATGAGCTCGCTTGCCTTAAAACGATACTGCACGTTTTCGGGGTTAAGCAACGATTTACGTGTCTCAATTGAGAGACCAAGGCTTCCGCCGTATGCACAGTTCAGCGTATAGACACCGGTGCCTTTGACAGCGGTCCATGAGCTCCAGGGAGCATACTGGAGAGTCACGGTCTGGCTCGACTTGCCGTAAGGTGTCAGATCAGCACCCTCAAGATTGAGGGAAATGGTATATTTGGTCTCCTGTTTGATCTTTGCGAAGTCGAAATCGATAGAGATAGGAGCGGTGTTGGAGCCGTCGGCGAAAGCTGCCACGGTCGACACGGTGAATATATCGGTAGCCTCGCCACCCACAGTAGCAGTAGCAGTGACAGGTACTGTGATGGCACCGGTGGTGTTCACGCGCTCTACGTTGATGGTCACCGAGGTCTGATTCTCCTCGATGTCGATCGATGAAGGAGTGGTGGTGGGGAAGTATACCTGGGGGGTAGTGAGCTCCTCAGCGGGATCATACTTCACCTCGTCGGTGCAGGCGCCGAGTCCCCACATTGTGAGGGCCAGGGCCGGCAGAGCGATTATTTTGTTGAATTTCATATTCTTAATGTATTATGGTGCTTGATTAGAATTTGAGCGAGGTGTAGCAGTCGGAGGGGTCGGGATTGTTGAAATCCTTGACGGCCTCGTTGTTGTTGCCCTCGGTCTCTACGATACAGAAGTTCATCCATGCCGGACGGGTTGTGGTGTTGAACTGTGCCGACTGCTGGAAGTTGGTGCCTTCATATCCGCGGATCACGGGCTTGTTGAGACGCTTGTAATCGAAGAATGTCTGTCCCTCGCCCCAGAGCTCTATGCACTTCTGGGTGAAGATCTCGTCTATGATGCCTTCCTGATCGGTTGCGAAGCAGGTATAGGTGTTGTAACGGTAGGTCTTCATGAAGTCCTCGATGAGCTGCTTGCCCTGAGCAGGAGCTGTGTGAGCCACGGCCTCGGCCTCGATTAGATACATTTCCTCGATACGCATCAGCGGCAGACAGGTAGCGGAGCCTACGTTGTAGTCCTCGATATTGCCTGCACCCGGACGGAACTTGAACGAAGAGTAGGCGGGAAGCGAGGCAGCGAACTCAGCGTCGAGCACCGGTTCCTGACCTGCGAGTGTCGAGCCATTGGGAGCCTTATAGGAGAGCTTGCGGAAGTCGCGGTCGTTCATCTTGTTGTAGAGAGCCACGCTGATCTTGCTGAAGGGGCCTGCGGCTGCGTAGCCGTACTGCGCCTCGTTGGAAGCCCAGGCGGTCCAGTTGAGGATGCCGGACTGCACGCATGCGTCTTCCTTCATCGCCTTCGAGCACCACATCCAAGAGTTGCCGAGCTGCGAGTTGTTGAAGCCGTCGGTTGTCGAAAGCCACTCGTCGCGGGTCAGAGGAGCGTACTTGCCGGTGGCGATCGCCTTGCGGGCATATTCGGCAGCCTTGGGATAGTCCTCAACCCACATGTATGCACGGGCCTTGAGGCCGTAGACTACAGCGATGTCGGGGATGTTGTGCCATGAATCGGATGTCTCCACGCCTGAAGCCACGAGCTGCTCGGCCTGGTCGAGGTCGCTCATGATGAACTCGAACATCTGCTGGCGCGGCACGCGGGGATTGTTGCGCGACTCGGCCTCGGTAGTCTTGTCGGTGACGATAGGCACAGTCAGGCCGAGAACGTCCTTACCGTTGAGGTTGACCGACGATGTGCCGTCGTTGGGCAGGAACTCATAAAGGCGTGCCATGTCGAGATAGGTCGATGCACGGAATGCGAGACCGGCTCCGTAGTAAGTCTTCTGAGCCTCGTCGGCATTCTCAATATCGACGGCGGCCATGAGGTTGTTGCAGGTGAGCACCTGCTTGTTGTAGAAGTTCCACACCCACTGTGTGCGCATGTAGTTGGGACCGATATACTGGTTGAACTCCCATGCTGTGAACCAGTCGTAGCCCGAAGCCTCGATCGACATGTCGGATGTCATGACGTCGCGGACGTGCATGAGCGCGCCGTAGCCCCAGTCGTAGGCCTGGCTGTTGTCCATGATGTCGTAGGTGTTGTAGTAGGCCGGCATAGCCCAGAGAAGGGCCTCGGTGGCCTTGGAGGAGGCGGCCAGCTGGTCCTGTGTGGCTCCGCTGGTGGGGAATGTCTCCTCTACGCAGCCGGTGAGAGCCGGAGCTACAACGGCTGCTGCCAGTAATGACTTGAATATATTGTTCATTGTGTGATTTCGTTTGTAATGTTTAGAACGTCACTGTCAGGCCACCGGTGAGGGTGCGGATAGGAGCGTAGTAAGTGTTGTTGATTGAACCGCTGAGCGACTGGCGGGGGTCGATGCCCTGACGCTTAGCCCAGATCCATACGTTCTCGGCCTGGAAGTAGACACGGAGCTTGGTGAGGAACATCTTGGCGGTGATGCTCTGGGGCAGCGTGTAGCCGAAGTTGATGGTGTTGAGGCTCAGGTAGTCGGCGCTCTCAAGGAAGCGGTCGGAGGTAGAGGTGGCATACTTGTCGTCAAACTGCAGGCGCGGTATGGTCTTCGAGGGCTTCTCGGGAGTCCATGCCTTGAGTATGTCGGCGTGCCAGTTGTAGCCCTTGGATGTCGACGAGGGGTTGCCCATGAAGAGAGAATACTGTCCGTCGTAGACCTTGCCGCCGAGCGAGTAGCCGAAGTCGAGCGAGAGGTCGAAGCCGTAGGCCGAAACCTGAGTGCCGAATCCGCCGTAAACCTTAGGCAGGGCGCTGTCGAGGATGAAGTAGTCGTTGTTGGTCAGCTTCTCGTAGGCCACCTTCTCGAGCTCGCCGGTGGGCTTATTGTTGTCGTCGAGCACTTTGTGATAGTAGAGAGCGGTACCGTCCTCCTGGTTGACGCCGGCGTAGCGATACATGCGGTAGCTGTAGAGAGGGAGACCCTCGCCGTAGAAGTGGCTGCCGGAGGAGTAACCGCGGTGACCGTCGATCTCCATGGTCTTGCGCTCCTCGGGGAGGTAGGAGATCTTGTTCTTATACCATGTCAGGTTGGCGTTGACGCTCCAAGTGATGTTGCGGGTGTTGATGATGGTTCCGCTGAGGTCAACCTCGACGCCGGTGTTGGTCATGTCGCCGATGTTGTCCCAGTAGCCGGTGTAGCCGAACGACGGGGGGAGGGGGAACCATGAGAGCATGTCGGATGTCTTGCGGTAGAATCCCTCGATGCTACCGGAGAGGCGGGAGTTGAAGAGATCGAACTCTACGCCGTAGTTGAGGTTGCCGTTCTTCTCCCACGAGATGTCGGGATTACCCTTGGTGGCGGGAGTGGCGGCGGGCATACCCGAACCGTTGACGATGTTGTAGGTGTTGGTGTAGAGGAAGTTGCTGATATTGTCATTACCCTGCTCACCATACGATGCCTTGATCTTCAGCATGTCGACCCAGTCGGCGTTGAAGAAGCTCTCCTTGGAGATGATCCATGCTGCTCCGGCGCTCCAGAAATTACCCCAGCGGTTGTCGGGATGGAAACGCGAGGAGGCGTCGCGGCGGAACGAGAACGATCCGAAGTATTTCTGGTCGTAGCTGTACTGGCCGCGGAAGAGCCAGCCCTCGTTGTTGTAGTAGGTGCGGTAAGACCCTGACTCACCCGAGAGGATGGCTCCGTCGAGCTCGTCGTTGGAGGGATCGAACATATTGGAACGGTTGGCCGAGAGGTAGTTGTACTTGTCCTGATAGAACTCGTGACCGAGGAGGACGCTTGCCTCATGGACGTTGCCGAATGTGTGGTTCCAGTCGAGGAGCTGCTGGAATGTGGTGCTCAGACGGTGGGTGGAGGTCTTGCTGACGATACCGTTGGAGGAAGCATACGAACCGTAGAAGGGGTTGGTGATGTTGCTCAGACGGGTCTCGTTGTAATCAACGGAGTTGTTGGATGTGAACTTGAAGTCATTGAGGAAACGCACTTCAACGAATCCGCTGCCGCTGAGGGCGTTGCCGTTGTACTTGTTGGTGTCGAGGAGCGTGTTGGAGATAGCGTTGGACTGTCCGAACACGGGACGCTGGAGGCCGGCGTTCTGGCCGTCGCCATAGTCATAGCGCTTGATGCCGTTCTGGTCGATGATGATGTCCTTCTGTCCGTTGCGGATGAAGAGGGGATAGATGGGAGCTACCTCGGTGGCGGCAGCGAAGATGTTGCCGGAGGAGTTGCTCGATCCGTCCTCGCTCATGCGCGAAGCGGAGTAGTGAGTATAGCTCATCGATGCGCCTACCTTGAGCCACGACTTGGCCTGGGTGTCGGCCGACAGACGTCCGGTGAAACGCTTGAAGCCGGTGTTGGGTGTGATACCCTCGTTGTTGAGGAAGCCGGCCGATGCGTAGAACGAAGTCTGGTCCGTACCATTGGTGACGCTCATGTTGTATTCCTGACGGAGAGTGGTCTTATAGGAAGCGTCGAGCCAGTTGTCGGGCTGCATCCAGTATTCCTGTCCGCGGTATGTGCGCATGTAGCCCTTGGTGGCGGCGGGGTTGAACTTGCCGTTCTCGCCTACGAGATACTGGCCCTGGGGAGCGGTGTAGGTCTGATACCAGAGACCGTAGTCGTTGGCTGCGGTAAGGTTCTGGTTGGCCCACTGATAGGCTTCCTGAGCGCTCTTGTTCATCTTGTCCATCGCGTAGCGGTTGAGGGCGCTGTAGTAGAGCTCATAGTACTGGCGGGGATCCTTGATGAGGTCGTAGTCCTGTGTGGCGCGTGTATTCGCACCCCACTTGGCGTCAACAGTCACGGTAGCGCCCGTGCCGAGCTGGCCTTTCTTGGTGGTGATGAGGATGACACCGTTGGCACCGCGCGCACCGTAAAGGGCGTTGGAAGCAGCATCCTTAAGCACAGTCATCGATGCTATATCCTGCGAGTTGAGGGTGTTCATGTCGCCCGAGAAGGGGGCTCCGTCGACGATCACGAGCGGCGCATTGCCGGCGTTGATCGAAGAGATACCGCGGATGCGGATGGTGGGGGTAGTGGTGCCCGGGGCGCCGGAAGCGTTGGTGAGCTGTACGCCTGCCACCTTGGAGTTAAGGGCATTGAGGGCGTTGCTGACCTGTGACTTCTCGATCTGCGAAGCGTCGACCACGGCAGCCGATCCGGTGAAGGCCTCCTTGGTAGCCTTACCGTAGGCCACGACCATCACTTCGTCGAGACGGTTGTCTGCATTGTCGAGCTTGATGAGCATCTTGCCCTCGGTGATGTCGACTTCAGCGGTCTTCATGCCCACGTAGGTGACTTTGAGTCGCTTCACGTTAGGCCGAACCTTGAGTGAGAACATGCCGTCGATGTCAGTGGAGCATCCCGTGCCGCCGCCTATCGGAAAGACAGAGGCGCCTACGAGAGGCTCGCCGTCGCCGGCGTAGATGACCTGACCCGTCACGATGCGTTCCTGAGCGGAAGCAACCGCAAACATAGCCACGGTCATGAGTAACAAAAACAACTTTTTCATACTAAAAAATAATTATACAATATGTGACTGTTCTGTTGGTAAGTCGCGATAATATCCCATTGCCGTCCGGAGAGCGTCGTTGCGACGCGGCCGGCTCCTGCTTTCTCTGACGCAAACCCGCCTTACGGATGGCGGCTTTTTTGTGTTTATGAAAGTTATTAAAGCGCAAAATTAATTCTTTTTGACAATACGCGCAACAATCGCGCAATAAATTTCCCGATTTTAACAATTGAAGGCGATAAACCGACGGGAAAAACGTAATTTTGCATGAAGAAAAGCTGAAATCATGATAAAATCGGAGAAATCAGAAAAATCGGAGCTATCGGAGAGCGCGGAGCTCTGCCGCGACCGCTGCCCGCAGCTCACCATAATAGAGGAGGCCGCATCGACCAACACCCTTATGGCCGAAGCCGACCGCGGGGGATGCCTGCCCCACGGCGCGGCCATCATGGCGCGGCGCCAGACCGCCGGGCGCGGGCAGAGGGGCAACCACTGGGAGAGCGAGCCGGGGATGAACGTCACTCTGTCGATAATGCTGCGGCCGGAGGGAGTCGAGGCAAGGGAGCAGTTTCTCGTGTCGGAAGCGGTGGCCATAGCCACTGCCGAGACTGTCAGGGAGCTGACCGGGCTTCAGGCGGAGGTGAAATGGCCCAACGACATATATATAGGTGATCGCAAGATAGCGGGCATACTGATAGAGTGCGCCCTCGAAGGGAAGCGCATCAGCAGGGCGATAGCCGGAATAGGGCTCAACGTCAACCAGACCGCATGGCTGAGCGACGCCCCCAATCCGGTCAGCATGCGCGAGCTGACCGGGTCGGCGTATGATGTGGAGGCTACCGCGCGGATGCTCGTGGAAAAAGTGACCCGGCTGACGGCTGCCCTTCCGTCATCGGCCGGTGAGACGGAGCGTCGCTACGCCTCGATGCTGTGGAGGCGCGAAGGGAGCCACAGCTGGGAAGACGCAGCGAGCGGCGAGGTGTTCAGCGCCGGCATAGCGCGGGTGGAGCGCACCGGCCGCCTCGTGATGGACAACGGCAGATGCTACTGGTTTAAGGAAGTGAAGTGGCGTTAGCGACAAACACGCAGCTTAAGGGGGCCGTCCGTAGAGTAATTTTGCATCATCAACAAGCGATAAACCCTACGGAACGAAATGGAAGAAGAACTGAAAGAAACGAAGGCCACGCCTGCACAGCCGGCACAGGAAAAGGAACAGAAACCAGCGGAGACGGCACAGGAGCCTGCGGCGTCGCCTGAAGGGGCGATAACGCCCGAAAGCGTGATGAAGCTCATAGCGGAGGCCGAAAAGCGCGGATTTGAGCGCGGCAAGGCTGCCGGAGCCGAAGAGGAGAGAGAAAACGCGCGGAAATGCGGCAGCGGCTCCATATGGGAGGATACGCGGCTGACAGAGGCTGAGAATGAACAGCGGCGAAGCCGACTGCAGATCGACGACGAATTTCTGACCAGGCTGCGCCCGACAGCCTGGGACTGAAAAACAGTCAGAGAGCCACGAGTATGATTTTATATAAATTTATATAAGTTTATATAATTTATATAAACTTACAACCAATCACAATCTTTATCTAAATCAATTATGGGAGAAATTTCAGTAAAAGCCGAAGGCATGGCCGGAGGAACCCACGTGGCCGACGGGCCGCTGACCACAGTAAACATCCGCGAGGCATCGGCCGACCTGCTGCGCAACGACGTTGACAGTCGCGTGGCCCGCGTAAGACCGATGGCGACTCCGGTCGACCAGATCTCGCGCATGATAGGCGCACGCCGCGCCTCGTCGATGGTTGTCGAATACTATTCTGTCGACACCAAGGCCCAGACAGCTCAGGCATCGTCCGAACTCAGAATAATCGGCGACACCCACGGAAGCGGACTGCCGGTGTATGAGCTCACTACCGACAACGACACCGTTTTCGCCGTGACCGACACCATAATGGTGAAAGGCGCCAAGGGTGTGCCGGAGACTACGGGCGGCGATGCGCCCGATCTGGTGCTCTACGTAGTGGGACGGGGCGACGGCGGCCAGGGACTCCATGTGATAGCGGTCAACGCCGGCGAGAGCGGCGAAGTGAGCGCCGAGGTGAGCGGCAAAACCCTCGTCAGGATGGGACGCGCCGCGGCCGAGCTCGACGTGCAGACCCCGCAGTTCGAGGCGCTTCCCCGCAAGGCCCGAAACTACTGCCAGATCTTCAAGGCCCAGGTGGAACAGAGCGTGCTCTCGCGCCTCAGCTCCAAGGAGACCGGCTGGACATTCAGCGATCAGGAGGAGGTTGCGATCATGGACATGCGCCTGGGCATGGAGAAGAGCTTCCTCTTCGGCACCAAGGCGCGGGTGACCGATCCGCTGCGGTCGGACGAGGTGCTCTTCACCGGAGGAATCTGGAATCAGGCAGGCAGCGACTTCAGCTACTCCGCCATCAGCGAGAACACTCTGATAGACCTGATGAAGACCGCATTCACCGGCAGCAACGCCGGCTCCGGACGCAAAGTGCTCCTTGCAGGCAGCGAGCTGACCGCCCTGCTCAACAAGATCAGCTATACGCGCGTGGCGCAGGCCTCCGACAAGGTGACCCACTGGGGTATAGACTTCTCGGAGATCCGCTCTAAGTTCGGCTCGCTCTACGTGATCCATGCCGAAGTGTTCGACCAGTGCGGCCACGAATACGACGGCCTGGTGATCGATCCGGAATATCTGGTGAAGTATGTCCACGTGCCGTTCAGGGTGGAGCGGCTCGACCTGCGCAAGTCGGGACAGCGCAACACAGAGGCCGTCGTGGCCACGGAGGCGAGCTGCCTGGCTCTCCGCCATCCGAAGTCGCATGTCAGAGTGACCCGCAGCGTCTGACACCATGCCGATCACTATCCGACTGACCGAAGATGAACTCCTGCAGCGCGTGCGCCTGACGCGCTGCATGGAGCCTCCGGCCGAATCCGGCACGGTTATAATCAGAGAGGACGCCCCGGTGGCCGACCTGTGGCTCAAGGCCACTCTGCGCATGCGCTACGAGAAGATGATGACTGCCGACGATCCCTCCGGGCTGCCGCTGACCGACTGCACCGCCACGGCCACTGTCGAAGCATCGCCCGGCGACCGCACTCGCTGCGAACTTTATCTGCCGCCAAGTGCGGTGAGAGCCGTAAGCGTCAGGCTGCGCGGGTGGCTTGCGGATGCAAAGATAGTGCCTCCCGACAGCGAGGAGGCGGCCGACCAGACGAGCGAATACGGCCGCGCAGGCCGATGCCGCCCGATAGCCGTGGACCACGGCGACGGGCATCTGACCCTTTACGGCGGTTTCGATGGCGCGACACCCACCGCCGAACGTATCACAGCGGTAGCGCTGCCCCCGGAAGGTGAATATCTCCTCACGCCCGCGATGCTCCACTCACTCGCCGGCTGCGAATGCTAAAACACAACAATCCGAACTATGCACAACGACGACAATGCCCTCAGGCTCGCGGCCTCGGCCTGGATGGCCGGGGAGAACCTGCGCCGGCGGCGCAGACGCCTGAAAAGATATACCTACGGCGATCAGTGGTCGGATCCCGTCAGACTCCCGTCGGGAATCACCGTCACCGAAGGAGAGGCCGCCTCCGAAGGGGGCGAACGACCTATGACCAACAATCTGATACGCCAGCTCGTGAAGAGCGTGGTGGGACTTTACCGGCGCGACTTCAGCCCCGCCGACTGCGGCACCGACAGCGCGACGGCCCGGCGCAACAGTCTGCCGGAAATGGACGCCCGCATGCTTGAGGAATTCCTGATATCGGGATGCGCCGTGCAGCGGGTGACGGCCGAGCGGCGCATCGAGGGCGACGGAGTATGGGTAGACAACGTCAGTCCGGAGCGCTTTTTCGTCAACCCCCATCTCGATCCGCGCGGATCCGACATAGAGATAGCCGGCATGATCCACGAGATGAGCCTGCGAGAGCTGACAGTGAGACTCGGAGGGGCCGACGAGGCCAGGCGCAGGATGATCGAGCGGATATATCTCGGGCATGACAGGAGAACCTACGGCGATGGCGATGCCGGAGAGGCCATAGCCGAGATGACCCGGCCTGACACTCCCGGCAGGTGCCGCGCGATAGAACTGTGGACGCTCGAGAGCCGGCGCATAATCCGCTGTTATGATCCGGCTTCGGGCGAGGGATTCGCCGTAGGCCCTGATGAAGAGGTCAAGCTCCGGCGCATCAACCGGCGGCGCAAAGCCGCAGGAAAGAGCGCAGGCCCCAGCCGGGCACCGCTCAGCTGGAGGCGCGCCGACACGCTGCGCTGGCACTGCCGGTGGATAGCTCCCGACGGCAGCGTGATGAGGGAATACGATTCCCCGTGGCCCCACGGACGGCACCCTTTCGCCATAAAGATGTATCCGCTGACCGACGGTGAGATACACTCTTTCGTGGAGGACGTCGTAGACCAGCAGCGCATCATCAACCGCATGATCACCCTGATGGAGAAGATAATGAGCGTATCGGCAAAGGGAGTGCTCCTCTTCCCCACCGACCGGCTGCCCCCTGATCTGACGTGGGCCGACCTGTCCAATCTGTGGAGCCGGCCCGGAGCCATCCTCCCCTTCAAGCCGTCGGAACGATCCTCGGAGCCACGGCAGCTCACATCGTCGGGCGACTGCGGAGCCGACCGTATGCTGCAGATACAGACCTCGATGCTCGAACAGATATCGGGCGTCAACAGCTCGCTGCAGGGCCGCGACACCACGGGCAACACTTCGGCCGCGCTCTACGACGCCCGCACCCGCAACGCCACCACCGCGCTGATAGATATCATAGAGGCGTTCAGAACATTCATCGACAAGCGAAACAAACTGATCGCCGGCATGTGATTTGCATATTTTAACCAAAGAGATACTTATTCTTGCCCGGGCGCACCCTTAACTTTGCAACACCCGACACAACCCGACAGACACTCGACCTTTAACCCTTTATCACAGCCACCACACCCTACAGACTATGACCACCACACGCAACACCCACCTCCCCGCCCTCTCGCCCCGCGACCGCGACTTCATAGCCGCGTGCCGCAGGGTGATGGCATCGAGCGGCCGCACCAGCCTGACCGCAGCCGAAATCGCCGGCATAGCCTCGCGGCAGCCCGCACCGTCATATTATCTCAGCCACGAGCAGGCCATGCGCCAGCTCCACAGAGCCGACACCGGCGCCGACCCGGGCAAAGCTCACCCGTCGACCCTCAGCCGGCGGGAGGAGCTGCGCCGCAAGGTGGCCGCGCTGCAGGAAAGCAGAGGCATAGGGCGCGGAGAGGCGCTGACGCACGTGCTCGCCGGAGGAGCTTCGGGATTCTTCATCGAGCCGTCGACCGCCCTCAGGCTCTATCAGCGGATACGCCAGCGACGCCGCCGGGCCATGAAAAACGCATGAGTCGCAGCAGGCCGATACTCATATATTCATCAACATCAGTCCAGAAACAATAAAGACAATGACAGGCATATCAATCGACGCAGCCATAGCTGAAATACTGGCCGACAACGCCCTCCGGCGCCGACTCGGGCGCATGACACCGGGCCTTATCACGACCGACAGCCGCGAGGCCCTGGCCACAGGCCTTCGGGCGGCGACCGCACGAATCATAGCGCTGACAGCGCCCTATACGCGCATCATCGCCGACGACGGTGAGATAATGACCATCGATACTCCCGATGAAATGACCGACGCCGAACGCTCGCTATCCGCGAGGCTGATCACCCACGCGGCCGGCCGACGGATGCTGGCCGACCTCTATTCCGGAAGCGATCCGGATATGGCGGCTGCCTACGTGCGCTCGGCCGAGGCCAGCGAGTCGGCGCTGCGGGAGATAATGGCACGCGCCACTTCGGGCAACGCATCAGCGCCGCCGATCAAAGGACACCTCTATTGAACAGAAGACGCACTGACATCTACCGGGAGCCTGCCGCGAGAGCTGTGGGCTCCCAGACATACAGGCGGTCGGCCGGTCTGATGCGCGAGGGGAGGGGCATGGAGAATGCCTCTCCCTTCACCGTTTTCTCCACCGGCCTGAGATCGACACGTATCTCGCCGACGGTAGTGATGAGCGCGCCGGTGGTCGGGCCGGTGACGACGATCTCGTCGCCCACATGGAGCTCGCCGGCCTCCATGACAAACTCCCCTACCCCCAGCCGCGGGAACCATTTCACAGCTTTGGCGGCATAGCGCTTCACGCGGGTGGCCGACGAGCCGTATTTGCCCGACCACTCACCGAGCCGCTGTCCGAGATAATAACCGTTCCAGAATCCGCGGTTGAACACCTTGCGGAGCTCAGCCGTCAGCTCCTCTACGAGCGCGGCGCCGTAGGTGCCGTCGCAGAGCGCGCGCAGAGCGCGGTCGTAGGCGCCGACGACGGTGGCCACATATTCCGGACCGCGGGCGCGGCCCTCGATCTTCAGCACCCTCACTCCGGCATCGGTCAGACGGTCGAGGAAACCGATCGTGCAAAGATCCTTCGGCGACATGATATACTGGTTTTCGATATCGAGCTGATCGCCCGTCTCGCAGTCGGTGACGGTGTATGACCGGCGGCATATCTGGGTGCAGGCTCCGCGGTTGGCCGACGAGTTCATCTCGTGGAGGCTCAGATAGCACTTGCCGCTGACGGCCATGCAGAGAGCGCCGTGGCAGAACATCTCGATGCGCACCGGCTTGCCGCCGGGCCCGAGGATCGGACGCCGGCATATCTCGCGGTGGATCGCTCCGACACGGTCGAGCGACAGCTCGCGGGCGAGCACCACCACGTCGGCCCACTGCGCGTACATCTCCACAGCCTCCACGTTGGAGATATTGGCCTGAGTGGAGATATGCACCTCCACACCACGGCTCCGGGCATAGAATATCGCGGCCGGATCGGCGGCTATGATGGCCGAGATCCCGGCCTCGGCGGCCGCATCGATGATGTCGTGGAGCAGCGCTATGTCGTCGTCGTAGATGATGGTGTTGACGGTGAGATATGTCTTCACTCCCGCGCGCGCGCATAGCGAGGCTATGTGGCGCAGATCGTCGAGAGTGAAGTTGGCACTCGACCTGGAGCGCATATTGAGCCCCTCCACTCCGAAATACACCGCGTCGGCTCCGGCTCTTATCGCAGCCTGAAGCGACTCGTAGGAGCCCACCGGAGCCATTATCTCAAAATCCTGACGTGTCATGCGATGATCATATATTTATGCCGGCGCGGCGGATATAATCAAGAAATGTCTGCGAGAAGCGCTCGTTGGATTCACGCGGATAACGCACGCGTGTGAATACCTGGGCCAGCGTCTCAAGCGAATTCTCCTCGACGAAACGGCGCGAATCGTCGCGGGCCTCTTTCTCGGCGTAGAGCTGACGCAGACGCGAGTCGGAGAAGTCTTCATAGGCCTCATCGTGAAGTATCGCCTCGACGGGCAGACGTCCCGGGTCGTCGGGGTGCTCGTCGGGATATCCGAGAGTGACGGTGGTGACCGGCACCACGAGCTTCGGCAGACGGAGCGCAACGGCTATCTCCGGTGCGTTGTAGGTGGTGGTGCCGAGGTAGCATGTGCCGAGACCGCGGCTTTCGGCGGCAGTGCATAGCTGCTGTGCGAAGAGAGCGGCGTCGAGCACAGCGGCGAAAAACATCTGCAGATTGTCGAAGCCGGCGTCGGCTCCGGATATCTCACACCAGCGGGTGAACCTCCGCAGGTCGGCGCACACAGTCAGAGCCGCCTGGCAGCCGGCAAGCTGCGGCTGGTTGAAATGCATCGGCGCGAGCATCCGCTTCATCTCCGGCGAGCGGGTGACTACTGCCGAATAGAGCTGCATGTTGCCTGTGGTGGGAGCATGGGATGCCTCGCTGACTATCTCGCGCAAAGTCCCGTCGGATAGCGGCCTGTCGGAATAAAGGCGTATGGTGCGACGCCCGGTGAAAAATGTGTCGGTAGGCATAAGTGTCGGTAAAGCTTATTTTTGTCTGCAAAGTTACTCAATTATTTCGTAACTTTGCAGACCATAAATCAGAACATCTCCAAGCAGTGGAAAAGAAGACTTATACCTACGACGAGGCCTACGAGGCCACACTTGAATACTTCGGCGGCGACGAACTGGCCGCCCGCGTTTGGGTCAGCAAATACGCCCTGAAAGACTCTTACGGCAATATCTACGAGCAGACTCCGGCCGACATGCACCGGCGCCTGGCTGCAGAGATAAGCCGCATCGAGAGCAAGTATCCGCAGCCGCTGACCGACGGGCAGGTGTTCGATCTCCTCGACCATTTCCGGTATATCGTGCCCCAGGGGAGCCCGATGACAGGTATCGGCAACGACTATCAGGTGGCGTCGCTCAGCAACTGCTTCGTAATCGGCCTCGACGGCAACCCCGACAGCTACGGCGGCGTGATCAAGATCGACGAGGAACAGGTGCAGCTGATGAAGCGCCGCGGAGGAGTGGGCCATGACCTCACCCATATACGACCCAAGGGGACGCCGGTAAAGAACTCGGCGCTGACATCGACCGGCCTCGTGCCGTTCATGGAACGCTACAGCAATTCCACCCGCGAGGTGGCCCAGGACGGACGCCGCGGCGCCCTGATGCTGACCGTAAGCATCAAGCATCCCGACTCGGAGAAATTCATCGACGCCAAGATGACCGAGGGGAAGGTGACGGGCGCCAACGTGTCGGTGCGTATCGACGACGCCTTCATGCAGGCCGCCGTCGACGGCACGGAATACGTACAGAGCTTCCCGACTGAGTCGGCCACGCCCGATGTGACGCACAAGATCGACGCGGCCCAGCTTTGGGGCAAGATAGTCCACAACGCCTGGAAATCGGCCGAACCGGGAGTGCTGTTCTGGGACACGATCATCCGCGAGTCGGTGCCCGACTGCTATGCCGACCTCGGTTTCCGCACGATCTCCACCAACCCCTGCGGCGAGATACCCCTCTGCCCCTACGACAGCTGCCGCCTTCTCGCCATCAACCTCTATTCCTACGTCGACGATCCGTTTACTCCTCAGGCCCGATTTGACTTCGAGAAATTCTCGGCGCATGTGGGCGCGGCACAGCGCATCATGGACGACATCATCGATCTGGAGGCCGAGAAGATCGACAAGATCATCGAGAAGATCAAGTCTGACCCCGAGACTCCGGAGGTGAAGCAGACCGAACTGACACTCTGGGAGAAGATACGCCGCAAGACCCTGATGGGACGCCGCACCGGAGTGGGCACCACGGGCGAAGGCGACATGCTCGCCGCCCTCGGCCTGCGCTACGGCACCCCCGAGGCCACCGACTTCTCGGAGCGCGTACACCGCTCGCTCGCCCTGGCGGCCTACCGCGCCTCGGTGGAGCTCGCCCGCCAGCGCGGAGCTTTCGAGATCTACGACGCCGAACGCGAGAAAAACAATCCCTACATACTCCGCCTCAAGGAGGCCGACCCGCAGCTCTACGCCGATATGGCCGCACACGGGCGCCGCAATATCGCCTGTCTGACCATAGCCCCTACGGGCACCACAAGCCTGATGACGCAGACCACTTCGGGCATAGAGCCGGTGTTCATGCCGGTCTACAAGCGGCGCCGCAAGGTCAACCCCAACGACACCGACGTAAGGGTGGACTTCGTCGACGAGAGCGGCGACGCTTTCGAGGAATACATCGTCTACCATCCCAAGTTCCTAACATGGATGCAGACCGCCGGCATAGAGGTGCGTCAGGACTACACCCAGGAGCAGCTCGACGCCATAACGGCCCGCTCGCCCTACTGGAAAGCCACGTCGAACGACGTAGACTGGCTTGAGAAGGTGCGCATGCAGGGCCGCATACAGAAGTGGGTCGACCACAGCATCTCCGTGACCATCAACCTGCCGTCCGACGTCAGCGAGAGCCTCGTCAACCGCCTCTACGTGGAGGCATGGCGATCGGGATGCAAAGGATGCACCGTCTACCGTGACGGCTCGCGCGCCGGAGTGCTCGTGGCCGTGGAGAAGAAAAAGGAGCCGGCTCCGGGGATGGAGCTTGTGCCCCACGTGGTGAAACGCCCCATGGAGCTGGAGGCCGACGTCGTGAGGTTCCAGAACAACAAGGAGAAATGGATCGCCTTCGTCGGACTGATGAACGGACGTCCCTACGAGATATTCACCGGTCTGGCCGACGATGACGACGGCATATTCTGCCCCAAATCGGTCACCAAGGGAAAGATCATCAAGGCCATCGACGACAAGGGCAACAAGCGCTACGACTTCCAGTTTATCAACAAGCGCGGCTACAAGACTACCATCGAGGGACTTTCCGACAAGTTCAATCCTGAATACTGGAACTACGCCAAACTCATCTCGGGAGTGCTCCGCTACGGCATGCCTATCGACCAGGTGATCAAGCTTGTCGGAGGCCTGGAGCTCAACTCTCAATCGATCAACACGTGGAAGATGGGCGTGGAGCGTGCGCTCAAGAAATACCTCCCCAACGGCATGAAGGCTTCGGGCCAGACCTGCCCCAACTGCGGACAGGAGACGCTGATCTACCAGGAGGGCTGTCTGATATGCACCTCGTGCGGCACATCGAAATGCGGTTGATACGATGAAAGTCAGATTCCACATCCACTACCATACACAGTGGGGCGAACAGCTTGCCGTCAGCGGCGACTGCCCCGCCCTGGGCAACGGCGCTCCGGCCACTGCCCTGCGGATGACGCATACGGGCTCCGGCCACTGGACCGCCGAGGCCGATATCGACGCGCCGACATCGCTCAGCTACTCCTACATACTGCTGCGCGACGGTGTCAGTCTGCCCGTCCGCACTGAATGGGGACGCCCGCGTACCGTGGCCCTGCAGAGAGGCCCCCTCTCGATCGAGGATCGCTGGCACGACCGGCCGGCCGACGCGCCGTTCTACTCTTCGCTGCTGCGCGACGTCGTCAACCGCCGACCCACTCACCCGCGCCTCGATTCGCGGGGATGGCTTACGCTGAGCATTCAGGCACCGACGATCGACCCGTCGCGGCGCCTGGCCATAGCAGGCAATCTGCCGCAATTGGGACAGTGGGATCCCGAGCATGCTTTTCCGCTCGACGACTCCGCTTTCCCCTTATGGCAGGCCACGCTCGACCTGACGCCGGAGCAGGCCCGCGCAATGGAGTTCAAGATCATATCCATAGGCCGCGACGCAACCGTAGCATGGCCGCAGGGCGACAATCTACGGCTCCCGCCCTCCGTGGGCCACGCCGATACGCAGCAGCGACTCATCGAGCTGCCGCAATACATCGATCCGCTTCCGCTCTGGAAAGCCACCGGCACAGCTGTCCCGGTATTCTCGCTGCGGTCGGCCGACGACTACGGCATAGGCGACTTCTACGACCTCATGCCGCTGGCCGACTGGGCTGCGGCTACCGGACAGCGCATCATTCAGATCCTCCCCGTCAACGACACCACCAAATCATACGACGGAGGCGACGCATATCCCTACAACGCCATATCCACCTTCGCCCTCAACCCGGTGTATCTGCGTCCGGAGGCCATGGGATCGCTCCACGATCCCGACCTGACGGCTGAGATGAGAGAGCGGGCCGCCGCCCTCAACGCCCTTGAGGCTGCCGACTATGCCGGTGCGCTCCGCCTCAAGCTCGACTATGCCCGGCGCCTCTATGCGCTCGAAGGGAAAGCGCTGCAGGCCACGGCCGAATACCGCGACTTCGTGAGCCGCAACGACACCTGGCTCCTCCCCTACGCCGCCTACTGCACCCTGCGCGATCTGCACCACAGCCCCGACTACCGGCAGTGGGGACTATATGCCCACTACCATCCCACGCTTATCGGACGGCTGGCCCAGGAGCAGCCTGAAGAGATCGGATTTCACTATTTCCTGCAATATCATCTCGACCGGCAGCTGCGCCACGTGCGCGACTACTGCCACTTGACCGGAATATGCCTCAAAGGCGACATACCTATCGGCATATCCCCCACGAGCGTCGACGCCTGGCAGTGGCCGCAGCTCTTCAATCTCGACGCATCGGCCGGCGCACCCCCCGACCCGTTCGCACGCCTGGGACAAAACTGGGGCTTTCCCACCTACAACTGGCAGGCGATGTCGCGCGACGGATTCGCATGGTGGCGCGCCCGGTTCAGCAAGATGGCCGACTATTTCGACGCTTATCGCATCGACCACATACTCGGATTCTTCCGCATCTGGCAGATTCCCGCGTCGCAGACCCACGGACTGCTCGGCACGTTCAGCCCGGCCCTGCCGCTGACCCCTGAGGAGATACACGACGGTTACAACTTCAGATTCGACAGTCATCTCCACACGTCGCCATGGATCACCGACCAGGTGCTTGCCGACACGTTCGGGCCATATGCAGGCGACATACGCCAGATATATCTGACACCCGATCCGCAGGCTCCCGGTCACTATCTGCTCCGGCCCGGCTTCGGGACACAGCGCGACATCCTGCGCCATTTCTATTCCCTGCCTGATTCGGAGCGCCCCGACGCGTCGGTATGCGACAACATGCTCTCTCTTATCGACGACGTTCTCTTCCTTCCCGATCCAGAGCGGCCCGACGCCTACCATCCGCGCATCGACGGCTCCCACACCGCCGCCTACAAAGCCCTGCCGGAGCAACAGCAGAGAGCCTACGACGCCCTCTACCACGACTTCTACTATGTGCGCAACGACGATTTCTGGCGACGTCAGGCCCTCTGGAAACTGCCGCCGCTCATCGACGCCACCGCTATGCTCACGTGTGCCGAAGATCTCGGCATGATACCGGCCTGCGTGCCCGACGTGCTCCATCAGCTTCGCATACTCTCGCTGAAGGTGCAGAGGATGCCCGATGCAGTCGACCGCGAGTTTGCCGACACAGCGACCTATCCCTACGCTTCCGTGGCCACCACGTCGACCCACGACATGCCCCCGCTGCGCCTGTGGTGGGAGCAGGATCCGCAGCGATCGCAGCGCTACTGGACGAGCGTGCTGCATCAGTCGGGGGAAGCCCCGCGCACCCTCACGCCTGAAACCGCGCGGATGATCGTCGGGCTGCATCTGCAATCGCCCTCCATGCTCGTGATCCTCCCCCTGCAGGACTGGATAGCCACGGCCGACGATCCTTCGCTCCACCGCGCCGACCCCGCGGCCGAGCAGATCAACGATCCCGCCGATCCCCACAATCCCTGGAACTACCGCATGCACCTCACCCTCCGGCGCCTCAGCGAAGCCACCGGCCTCAACGCCTGGATCCGCTCCCACAGCTGATTCCTCACGACCCGTTTTAAGGCCAATGGACAAGGCCATATTGACGCATTGCTCATTTGACTGATACCATCACGGCGGAGCCCACGCAGCCTGACACTCACCGGATCGCGAGGCAGCCTGCAGGATCGGCTCGACTGCCGAAGACAGATGCTCCCCCGGGCCGAAGCGTGCAGCAGGATCCCCGGAGCGACTGCCGAAGAGGTATGCTCCACAGGCGGGAGCGGTCGTAGACCGCATCACCTTTGTAAACCCCGCCATGGCGGGCGCAGCTCGCCTTGGTGGGGTGGAAGGACACCCAACACGGCTTCTTCGTAGAAGAGCCGCAGGAAAAGTCACATTATTCACTTACACTCATATTATTCCATTATCATGTATTTTCAGGGACTGATATTAGGGGCGGCGACATTTCTGATCATAGGAGTGTTTCATCCGATCGTCATCAAAGCCCACTACCACTGGGGCACAGGCTGCTGGTGGGTGTTTCTCGTCGTGGGACTGATCTGTATCGGCGGCTCGCTCGCCGTGGCCGACCCATTCTGGTCGGCGCTGCTCGGCGTCACCGGCTTCTCGTCGCTATGGACCATCAAGGAGGTGTTCGAGCAGGAACAGCGCGTAGCCAAGGGATGGTTTCCGGCCAATCCCCGGCGCAAGCGCAGCTGACTCCCATCAGGCGGCTGCTCTCACTTTTCCCACAGATATAAATTAAGGCAGGCTAACCTCCCGGTCAGCCTGCCCGCACTATTTTTTAGTATGAAATATCACCGGTTTTACCCGGCAATGGGATATTGTCACTGAGGACGTGTATTCTGCCAGCCCTCGTTCTGGGTCACGCCGAAACCGGCGTTGATCTCATCGACAGGTATCGGCAGCAGGAGATCGCCAAGCTGCGCATTGCTGATGCCCCAGTCTATGTCGGGAGCACCGATGGCGTTCAGATTGGTAGTGATGTTCCAGCGGCGGAGATCCCAGAGGCGGTGGCCCTCCTGGAAGAGCTCGCGTGCGCGCTCATCGCGGATGAAGCTCATCAGACCTGCCTCGTCGGAGGGGAGATCGGCAGTCGACGTGATGTCGAGATTACGCTTTGCCACCACGAGGAGAGCCTGACGGGCAGCATCGAGATCCTTGTTGGGGCTGCGCAACTTGGCCTCGGCCTCGATCAGGAACATCTCCGGAGCGTTGATCAGATAGTTGGTGGCCTCGGCGCAGTTGCCGCTTGCGGGCACGCCGAACTTACCGCCGCCGAACCAAGGCACTGCGTCGCCGTAAGGCACGTTCTTCTTATGCTGCTGGTCGGTCCAGTACCAGATAGACGTACGGATGTCGTTTTCGCCCATGAGGCTTACCAGATAGGGGCTCGGGCCGTAGCAGTAGGTAGTGAAGAGAGTGCCGCAGGAGTTGGCGCTCCAGTTGGTCTTCTCGTCGAGAGCGAGAGCCAGGAAGCTCTCTGTATTGGTGTTGTTGCCTGCATAGAGAGCCTTATAGGCATCGGGATCATAGGTAAGGGATGTGATGCCCTTGGCTGCGAGAGCCTCCGAAGCCGCGGTATATGCTTCGTCGAACTCCTCAAGCATCAGCTTCACGCGGGCCATGAGTCCGAGAGAAGAAGCCTTGCCGAAAGCGAAGAGCGAGCGGCGGTCGCCCACCTCGTTGAATCCGGCTATTGCCGCATTGAGGTCGGAAAGGATCTGCGCGTAGCAGTCGCCTACGCTCGAACGGCTTACCTGAGTGCCGGCCACGACAGGCTCGTTGACCACCACTACGCCGGTGCTCGACGAATAGTCCTGGCCGTTGACCTTCACCTGATGGCCGAAGACGTTGGTCATAACGCTCATGGCATAGGCTCTGAGAGCGTGGGCCTCCGATTTGGCACGGATGAGAGTCTCCTTGTCATCGCCTGTAGCCGAAGGGATCTGCTGGTCGCAGGCCTGGATGATGCGGGCGGCGTTGTCCACCACCTTGTAGCCGTAGGACCAGATGTAGAGCATCGAGTATTCGGTATCGAGGTAGTTGAACTGATACATTGCGTTCTGGTGGCTGTTGGAGCCGTTCCAGTAGGTGATGTCCGATGCCAGGTCGGGAGTCATCGTGGCGAAGTTGCCGGCGAAATAATACTGGCTGAACCGGTAGTAGGTGCCGTTGAGGGCAAGCTCCACGCGGTTGGCGTTGTCGAGAGCGCCTTCCATATCGACGGCATCGTAGATGTCGGTGTCGAGGAAGCTGTCGCCGCAGGAGGTCATCGTCATGGCCACGGCGGCTACTCCGAGCGCCTTTACAAATATATTTTTCATTTTGTTTAGCTTCTTGTTGGGTTAAAGGTTAGAATGTCACCTGCACGCCGCCGGTGAACGTGAACACTGCGGGATACTGCCATGCGATCTGGCCCGACGAGTAAGTCTCGGGATTATAGCCAGTGAAGTCGCCTGCGGTCCAGGTGTGTACGTTGTCGAAGGTGGTGTATACGCGGAGCTTCTGCACGAAGAACTTGCGTGTCAGCTTGGCAGGGATCGTATAGCCGAAGGTGATGTTGCTCAGGCGCAGATAGTTGCCGCTCATCAGCCAGCGGGTGGAGTTGGCCATGGTGTTGTACGGGTCGCCTTCGATATACTGCGGGTATTTGCCGTTCTTGTTCTCGGGAGTCCAGGAATCCTTGACCACCTTCTCCAGAGGAGTGCGCCTATCCATGCCCCAGCCGGTGAACTTGTGGCCCGAGTCATATACCTTGCCGCCGAGACGGTAGTTGAACTGCATCGAAGCGTCGAAGCCATAGGCGTTTGCCGAGAAGCCGAAGGCGCCGAACACTTTCGGATCGGCCGATCCTACGTAGCGCTTGCCTGCCTCAAGATAATTCTCGGTGAGCTCGTCGCCCTCCTCGCCCTTATAGTACTGCGCCTTGCCGTTCTCGGGGTTGACGCCGGCATATTTGGGCATGTAGAACTGACGGTAGGGGCGTCCCTCCTCGATGATGGTGTAAGTGCTCTCCACCGAGCCGTCGGCGAGCTTGATCACCTCATTCTTGTTCCAGGTGATGTTGGCGAATACGTTGATCAGCACGTCGTTGGTGTAGAAAGCAGTGCCGTTGACACCGAATTCGATACCGCGGTTGCGGATCTTGCCGATATTCTTGTACCACGATCCGAGACCGGTGGTGTACGACAGAGGCACGGAGTAGAGGGCGTCGGAGGTGTCCTCGTTGTAGAAGTCGAAGGTGAAGTGAACGCGGTTGATGAGCGAGAGGTCGAAGCCTACGTCAAATTTGCGCGATGTCTCCCACGACAGTTCGGGATTGGCGAGCTGCGAGGGCACCATGCCCGGCTTGCCGTTGTAGTTGAAGCCGAGACCGTAGTATCCGCGGGCGGCGTAGACCGAAGGCAGGCTCTGGTTGCCGACCGTACCGTAGCTGATTCGCAGGGCGGCATTGGTCAGGGTTGTGTTGTCCTTGAGCCAGTTCTCCTGGGTCAGACGCCATTTGCCGCCTACCGACCAGAAGTTGCCCCAGCGGTTATCATTGCCGAATACCGAGCTGCCGTCGCGGCGGAACGATGCCGAGAGATAGTAACGGTTGTCGTAGCTGTAGTGGAAGTCGCCGAAGTACGATGCCAGACGGCTCTGATTCTTGTAGTAAGAGCTGTCGCCCCACGATCCGGCAGTCGAGAGATCGCGCATGCCGTCGCCGGCGAAGGGAAAGTCCTGACCCGAATAGTATTCATTCCAGTATGTGCGGCGCATCATCTCCTGGCCGATCAGCAGGTTGACGGTATGCTTGCCGCCGAAAGTATAGTCCCAGCCGAGGGTATTGGTCCAGGTGAGTGTAGTGGTGTTGGCGTTATACTGCTGGCCGAAGCCGTTGTAGTCCATGCCCTGAGGGTTGGTGATGGCGCTCCAGTACTGATACTGGCGCTGACCCATGATGTTGACGCCGAAATTGGTCTTGGCCCAGATTCCCTTGCCGAAATCCACGCGCAGCCAGGGGTTGGCGTTGATAGTCTGGTTGTTGACCTGGTTGAGGTCGCCGACCTTGGGATCCATTACTGCGAGAGGGTTGTAGCTTACCGGATTCCACTCCCACTTGCCGTCGATCTCCACCTTGGTAGGATTAAACGGAGTCATGGAGCTGACGGCGCCGGTCATAGGAGCAGACATGGAGCCGGAGGTCGACTGCGACGACGACTGGTTGTCGGTATAGCTGTACTGCGAGTTAAGTCCCACGGTCAGGAACTTGTATTTCGAGTCGAGGTTGATGCGGCCCGAATAGCGGGTGTTGCTCGATCCGATCATCAGACCGTCGGTGTTGTTGTAGCCGAGGCTCACGTAGTAGTTGGTCTGGCCTACGGTGCCGTTGAACGACAGCACATAGTCCTGATAGTAGGGTTTACGTGTGATCTCCTTCACCCAGTCGGTCGATGTCTTGCCGTCCCAGCCGAAATAGGTATCCGTCAGGTACTCACGGGCACCTTCAACGCTCTGGTATGTCGAAGGATAACGATTGTAGAGACCCTGGCTGATCAGGCCCATCATCTGCTCCGAGTTGGCATACTTCATGTTGTTGTTGGCCATCGAGGAGAAGCCCTGGCGGGTCTCGAAGGTGACGTTCAGACGGCTCTGTCCGCCCTTCTTGGTAGTGATCACGATCACGCCGTTGGCGGCGCGCGATCCGTAGATGGCCGTGGCTGCGGCATCCTTCAGCACTGTGACGCTCTCTATGTCGGCAGGGTTGTAGGCCGACATGGGGTCGAAGTAGTTGTTGTTGGAGTACATGTCCTCGTAGTCAGAGTTGACAGGCACGCCGTCGATCACGTAGAGCGGCTGCGACGAGGTGCTCAGCGAGCCCATGCCGCGCACGTACACCGAACCCCACTGGCCGGGAGCTGAAGTGGAGTTGTTGTACTGGAAGCCGGTGACGGTGCCTTCGAGCGACTTCACGAAGTTGACGTCGCTCTTGCGGTCGACCACGTCGCCGTCCACCATCGAAGCTGCGCCCGTAAAGGCAGCCTTGCGGGTCTGGCCGTAGCCGGTCACCACTACCTCTTCGAGCATCTGCTCGTCGTTCTCCATCACGATGCGGAGATCGGGCTTGACAGCCACCTCTACGGGGAGCATTCCCACGTAGGACACTGTCAGACGCTTCACGTCGGAAGGCACCGTCAGGCGGAATTCGCCGTTGATGTCGGTCTGTGTACCGATCGAAGTGCCCTTCGCCTTGACTGTGGCGCCTACCACCGGCTCTTCATCGCCGGCAGTGATGACCACGCCATGCACGTTGACCGTCTGGGCCGACGCGCTTATGGCAATGGTTGCCACCATCATAAGTAATAAAAACAGCTTTTTCATACTTAAGAAAATGTGTAAATAAGTAAAATTGATTTATGTGTTATGATTTCAGGTTTGCACCGACTTCTCATCGGGGCCTTTTATCAAAATCCTTGCAAAGATATATAGCTTTGTTTAATTATAATTAACTTTACCCCCCCCCGTTTAACTTTATTTCACCTTTTTAACTATTAAATTTTGCATAACTGCTGTTTCGTTAACAGAACATTGTGATTTCGGGGCTGTATGGCGGCAGATCACGTAAAAAAGGCGCCGCGGCAGGAATAGCTCCCGGCGCGGCGCCTTGAAAAGTATTTTTCTCAGAATTCTGTAGGCTTGCAGAGCGGCATTACCAGATGATCACACGCTCCTCCGCTGGGCGATACATCGGCTCGCCCTCGGCGATCGAGAAGGCCTCGAAGAACGGCTGGAGATTGCGAAGCGTGACGTTCACGCGGTTCTTGCCAAGAGAGTGGACATCGCCCTGGGTGAGCGAGCGCATCTCGGCCTCGCGGATATTCTGCGCCCAGAGATTGGCGTAGTTGAGATAGAACACCTGCTCCGGTGTGAATCCGTCGATCCGTGCTGTCGCTACATCAACACCCTTCTGCTTCTGGGAGTTGAGGAATGCGGTCATGGCTACGCGCAGGCCACCCTGGTCGGCGATGTTCTCGCCGAGGGTATACTCGCCGTTGGCCATCAGGCCCGGGAGAACCTCAACGGCATTAAACTGTGCGACGAGCTTGTCGGTCAGCGACTTGAACGCCGCAGCGTCCTCCGGAGTCCACCAGTCGGTCATATTGCCTTTGGCGTCGAAGTGGCGTCCCTGATCGTCGAATCCGTGGGTCATCTCGTGGCCGATAACCACTCCGATGCCTCCGTAGTTCTCGGCGTCGGACGAAGCCGGATCGAAGAACGGAGCCTGCAGTATGGCAGCCGGGAACACGATCTCGTTGGCCAGCGGATTGTAGTAGGCGTTGACAGTCTGCGGAGTCATGCCCCACTCGGTGCGGTCCACCGGCTTGCCCCACTTCGAGAGCATGTCGCGGGTGTGCCACATGCTCACCTCGTGCATATTGTCATAATAGCTCTTTTCGGGATCGATCTGCATGGTGGTGTAGTCCTTCCACTTGTCGGGATAGCCGATCTTCACGGTGAATGCTGCGAGCTTCTCGCGGGCCCGGGCCTTAGTGGTGTCGCTCATCCAGGTCAGCGAGTCGATATGCTGGCCGAGGGCCGTGCGCAGATTCTCCACGAGGCCGAGCATATACTGCTTGGACGATTCGGGGAAGTATTTCTCCACATAGAGCTGGCCTACGGCCTCGCCCATCGCACCCTCGGTGGCGCTGAGAGCGCGCTTCCAGCGCGGACGCTGCTCCTGGGCGCCGCTGAGCACCTTGTAAAACTCGAATGATGCGTCGGAGAAAGCATCCGAGAGGTAGCCGGCCGCACCCGACACGTATTTCCAGAGATAATAGTCCTTGATCTGGCGGTCGGTGAGAGTCGACATGAGGGCGTTGGCGCGGGCCATGCTCTTGGGATCGGTCACGATGATGGTGTCGATCGGAGTTGTGATGTCCATGGTCTCAACGAAGAAGCGGTCCCAGGGCACTGCGGGATAATCCTTCTTGAGTGTCTCGAACGAGCGGGGATTGTACATCGCCTGGATGTCGCGGCTCTCCTCGCGGGTCTTGGCGTCGCGGGCCATGGCCGTCTCGATCTCCATGACGGTGTTCATGATGCGCGCAGCTGTGTCGGCGCTGAATCCAGCGTTGACGAGCTGGCTGCTGATAAGCTTCTTGTAGGCCTCGCGCACCTCTGTGTTTCGTGGATCATCCTTCAGATAATAATCGCGGTCATTGAGGCCCATCGAGCCTCCGGAGAGATACATGGCGTATTCGTCGGAGTTGACCATGTTTTCCATCGGTCCCGCGCCCATGAACGGCGAGCCATACTCTTTCTGAAACCACAGGAAGAGATCGGCCATACCCTCGTGGGGAGTATTCTCGATCTTCTGCAGTCCGGCCTGAATGGGAGCGGCGCCCTCCGAATTGCGTCGCGCGGAGTCCATGGCCTGATTGTAGATCGTCGATACCTTGAAGGCCACGGATCCCGGCTCGGGATTGGTGGCTGCAAGGCCTGTGATGATATCCTTCACGCGTGCCTCCGACGAGTCGTTGAGCACATTGAACTGGCCGTAGCGTGAGTATTCGGCGGTCAGCGGGTGAGCCTGCTGCCAGCGCTGTGTGACATGTTCGTAGAAATCGGTGCCTGCCGGTATCGAATCATTGATCAGATTCGCGTCGAGGCTTTTCAGATGCTCGCCTTTCGAGCATCCCCCGAGAGCGAGCGCAGTGACTGCTGTCAAAGCGATAATGGTTTTTGGTTTAAGCATATTGTTGGTTAATTACAGGCGGTATATATGGTGCATGCGCCGAATGTCAGAGGCCGGTGGCGCGCCGATTTCCATCCGCTCGCCTCAAGCAGGGCGCACATCTCGGCGCCTTGCGGCACGGCGGCGATGCTTTCAGGCAGATAGGTATAGGCGTTGGCATCCCGGCTCACCAGGCGCCCCAGCGCAGGCACTATCGTACGGGTATAGAACCGGTAGAGAGGCCCCGTTATGGCTCCGCGAGGAGTGGAGAGCTCAAGCACGCACAGCATTCCTCCGGGTCGGGTGACGCGCGCCATCTCGCGCAGGCCGGCCGACAGATCGGCAAAATTGCGCACTCCGAAAGCGGCTGTCACGGCATCGAAAGAGCCGTCGGCAAACGGAAGCTTCAGGCAGTCGGCGGGCATAAGCGTGATCTGGCGCGAAAAGCCGGCCCGGGCCACCTTTTCGCGTCCGATGCCTATCATTCCCTCCGAAAGATCGACGCCGGTGATACGCGCGCCGTCGATCGTTCGCGCCATCTGAAGCGCCAGATCGCCGGTGCCGGTCGCTACGTCAAGGATGCCGGTGGCTCCGTGACGGCGCACCATAGCCACAGCCTTGCGTCGCCACAGCCGGTCGATGCCGAGCGTCATGGCGCGGTTCATGAAATCATAGGCAGGGGCTATGTGGTCAAACATGCGTCTGACCTGCGATGCCTTATCGTCAGCACACGCCGCGTCGGGCTTCACTTTTTCGCATTCGGCACCCATGATGGAGCAATCCTCGCGCTTTTCAGAGACTGAGATTGGCTATGCAGTCGAGCACGTTCACTTCGATACGTCGCTCCAGATCATTCTCGTCGGCCTTGACAAACGGACGGCCTGTGACATGCTCATAGAGCTCGATATAGCGTGCGCTGACGCTCTCGCAGAATTCCGGAGTCATCTCAGGCACCGTCTGGCCGGCTTTGCCCATGAACCCGCGGTCGATAAGCCACTGGCGCACGAACTCCTTGGAGAGCTGACGCTGAGGCTCGCCCTTGGCGAAACGCTCCTCGTAGCCTTCGGCATAGAAATAGCGCGAGGAGTCGGGGGTATGGATCTCATCAATGAGCATCACCTCGTCGCCGAGCTTGCCGAACTCATATTTGGTATCGACCAGTATCAGACCCTTCTCGGCAGCCATCTGTGTGCCGCGCTCGAAGAGCTTGCGGGTATAGCGCTCCATCACCTCATAGTCTTTCTCGCTGACGAGACCCTGCGCTATTATCTGCTCGCGCGAGATATTCTCGTCATGACCGGCATCGGCCTTGGTGGTCGGCGTGATGATCGGCTCGGGGAAGCACTGGTTCTCCTTCATTCCCTCGGGAAGCTTCACTCCGCAGAGCTCGCGGCAACCAGCCTGATACTCGCGCCAGGCGCTGCCGGTCAGGTAGCCTCTTATTATCATTTCCACGCGGAAACCCTCGCAGCGCTTGCCAACGGTCGCCATCGGATCCGGCGTAGCAAGCCGCCAGTTGGGGCAAATGTCGGCTGTCGCTTCAAGGAAATATGATGCTATCTGATTGAGCACCTGCCCCTTGTAAGGAATTCCCTTGGGCAGGATCACATCGAATGCCGAAATGCGGTCGGTAGCGATCATTACAAGCAGATCGTCGGACAGCGAATATACGTCGCGGACTTTACCGTGATACACTCCCGTCTGTCCCGGGAAGTGGAAGTCAGTGGTTGTAAGAGTGGTGGCCATATTGATAGTTTAGTATGGCGCGAAATTAATCATTTTTCCCCGCATGGGCAAATAGATTTCTCCGATAGTTCCGATAGCTCCGATTACTCCGATCAAAAAAAGAGCTGCCTTCGCGGTCGGTGTGACCATGAAGGCAGCTCTCGGTTGAAAAGGTGGCGATTAC
>CANRCT010000015.1 GCA_947629175.1 uncultured Muribaculaceae bacterium
AAGACTCGAACACCGTAAAATCAGCGTTCGAGCCATACTATATTGCGTTATCCCACTTTTATCGGACAGCAATATAAGGAAATATTGAATTTGATTGAGTATCGCTGTCTCCAGATCGCTTTCACTGAAAACATCAGGCAATCCGAGCATGTCAAGAAAATAACTGCTGCGGAATACCATATCCGGCTGTAATTCGTTTTTCTCCTTTACTTTGTCAAGTTCAGCCTTGATGATCTCATCAGGCTTACGGCTGATGGCCGTGCGCTCAAACAGTTGTGCATCGATTTTCTCATCAAGAGTACGTGTCGACCAATGTTCAAGGCGGCACATCTCCATATAAAACTGACGGGCAACACTGTTGTCCAGCGCCATTAGTGACCGCAGGTGAGTCCAGCTCAATTGTGTACGCACTGCGTACATTATTTCGTCCTCGCTAAAAGTGTACGCAGCGCGTACACAATGTTGTAATTTCTGATAACCCCACCCACTGCCATACTTGGCTTTCAGCCTTTGGGATAAAAGTTTAAGAATCTGTGCTCCGTAATCTGCACGTTTGTTGAGCAGCACGTCTTCCTTAATCCTTTTGCCGACATTCCAGTTCATCATGGAGGCTTCGGAATTCACATATACAGCAACCCGATAACGAGCCTGCTCTATGATATTACAGACATCATCGTAAAGCTGATTTTCGAGATGGTGGTCTATTTCTGGTGCCATCATAATTGTTTTATCAGCGCAAAATTACAGATTTATCGGGAAAAATGGGACTACTCTTGAAAAAACAGCTGACTTTGCCGTAGCAAGTCTTTGATTTGCATGTCTTTTTTTGAGAAAAAGAAGTATCATGCTTATCTTAAGATCAGTGGACGTACGAAATGCAAGAATCAGTACAAAAGATAGCATAATGGTTCTCACGCTTATGGTAGGGGCTGCTACTATTCTCAATAATCGTGAAATAAATGCTACAAATGGCAGTCGGTAAGGATGATAGAAAGGGAAGCGCCCCGCGCGGGAGGGCCGGCGGGGCGCTTGGTTAAAGAGAGTGGAGAATTGTCGGGAGGGTGATTCAGCGGGTCGCTGAGCCGCGGGGCTGGATGGCGGCCGCGGGATCAGAAGGGGAGGGTGTTGAGCTTCTTGTCGACAAGGAGGCCGTCGCGCACGGTGGAGGTGTCGAAGCGTGCGCCCTTGCGGCGTGCCTTGAAGCGGACAGTGAAGAGGCTGACGCCGCTGCCGCTCACTGCCGGACGCTCGCCGATGTTGACGAACGTCGGGTAGAGTTCGCGGTGGCCGTCGGTGTGGAGGCGGTCATAGGTCATGTTCTCCATGCCTTTGAGAGTCTCGGTGTCGGAACCGACGAATTCCCATTGTGTCTGGTCATAGGGGATGGCTACGCTGATGGCGTTGAGGGAGCTGACGGTGTCGGCGGTGAACTCTATGGCCAGAATCTCTTCGCCGTCGGCATCGGTCGAGCGCGAGGCCTTGTATCCGACTTTGCCTGCGAGCGGATCGGCGTAGTCGTCGGGCTCAACGCCTCCGTCGAGGCGCGTAGCCACGTTGGAGATGTCGAAGGCGTCGATGAGGTCATTGCGGTTGATGTCGCCGACGCTGACGTAGCCCTCGAAGTCGGAGTCGCCCCGGCGCAGGCCGGTGTAGTTGGTGTATGACATCAGGTCGGTGTCGTCGACCTTGCCGTCGGAGTTGATGTCGCCCGGGAGATAGGTTTCGGTGCCGGGCACCTTGAATACATAGAGCTCGCGTCCGCTGACGTAGCGGCCTACGCCTTCGTCGACGTGCAAACGGATATAGCGTGCCTGCGGCTGATCCTTGAAGATGAATTCCTTGTCAAGGCCGTTGCGTTCCCAGCGGAAGGAGTCGACGGGAGTCCAGTGCTGCTTGTCGAGACTTATTGCTATGTCGCCCGAGAGGATGGTGCCGTTGCCGCCGTCCTTGCGCGGGAGGTAGCGCAGACGGTCGAGGGTGTTGACTCCCATCAGGTCGATGACGAGATTCATCGGCAGGGCGTCGGCGCGGTAGCGCGAATGCATCATGTCGCCGCTTTCGGCGAAGTCGAAGAGGCGGCTTACCTCGAAGCCGGGCTGTATCTCCTTGTCGGCCTCGCCGCGGATGCCGCGGATGGCAAACTCAAGCGGGTTGGACTTGGTGGTGGCGCTGAACTGGGTCCAGGGACCGGCTCCGTCGGCATTGACGGCGCGCACCTGCATGGTGTAGGGCGTCTCGGCTGTCAGATCGGCAAACGGGAGCGAGAGCTGGCGGATGTTGGAGTAGAGCAGCGAGTCGAACATGATCTCGTAGGCGTCGGCTCCCTCTACGGCTTTCCATACGGGCGAGAGACTGTAGGCGCCTATCGAGTCGGCAGGAATGGAGGCCTCGGGAGCGCTTAGGGCTCCGTGCGACGAGAGCAGGTCGTTGCGGTGGTCGAAGCGGTAGCCGTCGACTGTTACTGCCACGGCGTTGTGGTTGACGTCGACCGGCGCGATTTTGACGAGAATCTGCGGATTTTTCTTAACGGAGAAAGAGGCGGCCGAAGTGCCGGGGGTGGAGAAACGGTTGAGCTCGGGAGCCTCGACATAAATCCATGCGTCAGTGGCATTTTTGAACGCCTCGGGTGAGGAGGCTTCGGCGAGACGCACCTTGCGTCGGCCGACGGTGGCCGTCACTTTCGAGGGTTTAGCGGTGGCGTTGATCACCAGTTGAGTCGATTTCATCGGGTCATATCCGTTGAACGAGCCCTGCGATGGATCGATTGTGACGGTGAGCCGCCCCGACTTAGCGAGATCCGAAACTATACGGGTGGTCACGGCCTCGCCGCTGCGGTAAAGCTCGGTGGTGCCGTCGTCGTCATATTCGGTCATTTCGGAGCGGCCGTCGGGATAGATCTCATAGATGCGCTTCGTGCGGTCGATTTCCGAAGGATTGTTCGACGGGTCAGCCATCGGTATTATGGCTCCTGCGCGTACGAATACCGGCAGTTTCCATATCGGAGCCGGGAATGAGTTGAGCACGCGGCCCCCCTCGTAGCTCTGGCCGGTGAAGTAGTCGATCCAGCGGCCGCGGGGGAGGAATATGCCGTGGCGGATGTCGTTGCCGAGCGAATCGGAGGCTACCGACTCGTAGATCGGGGCCACGAGGAATTCGGGGCCGTAGAGATACTGGTAGCGTGTGGCGGCCGACATGGTGTGGCGGTCGGGATATTCGAGCATCATGGCGCGGATGAGCGGCTTGCCGTCGACAGCCTCGCGGGCGTATGTGTAGGCGTAGGGGAGCAGCTGAGATTTGAGCTTGAGATAGTTGCGGTTGATCGATGCGGCGGGTTCGCCGAGTGCGTGGGGATATTTCTCGTTGGAGCCCCATCCGTCCATGTTGAGCTGCATGGGCGAGAATGTCTTCCACTGGAAGTCGCGGATATTGACCTGCGGGTTGCGTCCGCCGAAGATTCCGTCCATATCGGAAGTGATGTTTGGCTGTCCGGAGAGTCCTGATCCGATGTAGGTCGGGATGTGGAAGCGGATATATTCCCATTCGCCGCCCACCTGGTCGCCGCTCCATATGCCGGCATAGCGCTGGGTGCCGGCCCATCCGTCGAGCGAGATGATGAAGGGGCGTGCGTTGGCTCCGTAATATGGCATGATCTGACCTACGTCGGCCACTCCGTTGAGGCCGAACGAGTAGCCGGCGCCGACCCATGCTACGTCGGTCTTGAGCACGCGCACTCCGGCGTCGCGCACCTCACGGACTATGTCGCGCTGCAGCAGGGCGGGGATCCCCTCTTTGGGATGCAGGTCGCTCTGTGTCCAGAGGCCGATCTCCACACCCTTGGAGCGGGCATATTCGCCCAGCTGGCGCAGATTCTCGACGTTGCCGGTCAGGGAGTCGGTCTGTCCGTAGCCGGCGCCATAGCCGTCGTTGGGCAGGAGCCATCCGAGGGGCATGTCGTGGGCGGCATAGCGGTCGATGACGGCACGGGCGGAGAACTGATAGTTGCCCTTCTCGCCGTTGAGACTCTCGCGGATGCCTCCGTTGTCGCGCTGGCTCTCGCGGTAGCGCACGCCGTCTTCGAACATGATCCCCTTGCCGGTGGTGTCGGGGGTCCAGTAGTCGCGGTTGTAGGCGTTGAGATGTCCCTCGTAGAATCCGAATTTAGGCAGCAGCACCGGATTGCCGGTGAGCTGATAGAAGTCGGCGAGAAGCTCCGCCGGAGTCTCGTCGACCATGACGAATATGTCGATCCATGGTGTCTGATGCGTGAGGCTCACGGTGCCGGGCGTCTTTGCGCCGAAGTCGTAGGAGCCTTTGGCAAACGTGTGCCACATCACTCCGTAGCCGTCGGTGCTCCAGTAGAAGGGTGTCGGGGAGGCAACGCCTCCGTCGGTCCACGAATTCTGGTTTTCGATGGCTATGCGGCGTCCCTTGTGGGAGAAACGACCGTTCTGTACTCCTCCACCGTAGAAATATTCGCCCTTGTTCTCGCCAAGCGTTACGGTCGACGAACCTTTGGCGAATTCCATTGGCCCGGTCTGTCGAGCCACGACTTTGCCGCTGCGGCGGTCGGTTACGGTCATCAGTCCGTCGGCCTTGTGGAATTCAAGGCTGACGGCCGGGGAGCTGACGATGAAATGATCACCTTGGTCGGCTACTGAAAGGCTGCCCGGCTGACGTCGCGGATTGTCCGTCAGGATTTCGGCAGGGGGATTGGCCTTGGGATTTCGTATGATGCCTCCCTGCGGATCATAGAAGAGCCGGAATATCTCCGGGCCGTAAAAGTCGACGGTCATACGGCTGCCGTCGGTGAGCTGCAGCTCGGCTGTGGTGGGATTGAGCAGTGATGTCTTTTTTACTCCCGGGCCAGCGTTAGCGGCAATGACGCATAGCAATGCGGCCATTGCTGTGAGTAGTCGTTTCATGTGGATTGGTTATTTTAAGGGTTCAATTACCAAAATTAATGATTTTTCCTGGAATATCTTCTGAGCGTGGAGATTTTTCATTCATCGTCATCGCGTGGGACGGCGCCGATGCCTATGCCGAAGAGGGCGAAGTCGAACCATACGGGGTCGTCGGGGCGGCGCCGGCGCAGCAGCGATGTCAACTCTATTACGGTGCGGCGGTCGTTGGCCTTGCGGTCGATAAGTCCGAGCTGACGGGCGGTATTGCCTACATGTACGTCGATCGGTATGAAGAGCTGCGAGGGCCTAAGCGCTTTCCACATGCCGAGGTCGACGATGCCGTCGTCCCTGACGAGCCATCGCAGAGCCATATTGATGCGTTTGAGGGCTGTCGCCTTGAGGTTGAGAGGGAGGCAGCGGGAGTCGTCGACGCCGTCGTTGGCCTCGCGCAGCTCGTTGTTGAGTGCTTCTACCAGATGCCATGAGGGAGCCTCGGCCGCTGTGGCGCCGCAGGCACGGGCGAACTCCTCAAGGGTGGCGTGGCGGGAGTAGACGCGGTGCAGACCGCGGAGGAAGTGGCGCAGGTTGCGGTTGAAGAATGTGCGGTGGATATTGCCGTCGGGCAGATCCTCATAGGCGCGGTCCATGACGTAGGCGTGCGGATCGTGGCCCATCAGTGCCAGCATGCGGTCGCAGTCGCGGCATATCATGCGTCGGTTGCCCCATGCTATCGTGGCCGAAAGCAGGGATGCGATCTCAGCGTCGGGCTGCGACGCGAAGCGCCGCGGAAACTGCACCGGGTCGTCGGCTATAAACGCCGGAGAATTAATGCGCCGGGCCTCCTCTTCAAGGAGCGTCCAGGTGTCTTCGGAAATATTGTCGATCATGGATGCAAAGTTACGAAACGTCGGCTGACGGTGCAATAATCGGCTGACAACTATCTCCTGCACTCAAACATTATGGCCACAATTTTAAGCCAAGTTCTCGATGTCCCCTTTTGGGAAATCCCATAGTTGAAGAAACATTATTTGCCACCTGTTGTATGATTTTGTTATGACTGTTCAAACACAATTATTTCAATAGTTTCCTGTCGTTGTCGCCGCTTTCCAGTACGCTCATCTGATGAATGGCTATCTGATTCAGCTTTACAAGCCGCTCGGTCTGCGTCATGCCCTGCTCAATGAAAACCGCATTGAGGTTTTCCATATTTGACAGGCAGATAAGTTCATTGATTGTAGCATAGTCGCGTATGTTTCCTTTGAGATCTGGATTAGCCTCGCGCCATTGCTTTGCCGTGACACCGAACATCGCTACATTCAGCACATCGGCTTCACTGGCATAGATAATACTCGCCTGTGCCTGAGTAATCTCCGCAGGGACAAGGTTGTGCTTTATAGCATCGGTATGTATACGGTAGTTGATTTTCGACAACTCGCGCTTCGCCGACCAACCTAATAACCGCTGTTCCTTCGTTTTGAGCCGCTGAAATTCCTCGATAAGATAGAGTTTGAACGGCACACTTATTGCCGACCCAAACTCAAAAGCTATATCCTTATGAGCGTATGTGCCTCCATAACGACCTTTCTTTACTATTATTCCGATTGCATTCGTGTGCTCTATCCACTCCGAAGCACTCAGCACAAAAGAGGGCAAACCTGCACTCATTCTAAAGTGGTCAAATTCGACCACTTTGAAATCAGGGTTATGGATCAATTCCCATGTGCCGAGAAATTCAATAGTGTAGCGGTTTCGCAACCAGTTCTTGATTATATCGGCAGAACGGTTATCTCCCTCTTTGGCAGTTGCCATATCGGTGAGGGAGATATAATCCTGTTTCTCTAACGAGAGAACAGTGATAGGTGTATTTTGAACGATAATTTTAGACATTATTTCAAAGATGACGTATATGTCAATAAGCAAAGTTACACTTTTTCCGCTGACATACAGTGTGGCTTGTTGAGATTTTGTGCTTTTTTGCCTCCTCTTTGTTTTATAGCGGTCAGTTGTCTCCCGCGACGAACATCATAGACCGCCATTGCGTTTGAGTGGTGTGAAAGCTTATGACAGATATGAGGGATCGGCGCTGAAGCGCCTGTCGCTGGCCGGGATGCTGGTGGCTGTCGGGATCGTGTTCGGCGATATCGGCACGTCGCCGCTGTATGTGATGAAGGCCATAGCCGGGGTCAATCCCGGTTTTGACAACGATTACATCATCGGGGCGATATCGTGCGTCATATGGACGCTGACGCTGCAGACCACCGTCAAATACGTGGCGATAGCGCTGCGGGCCGACAACAACGGCGAGGGAGGGATACTTGCGCTTTTCGCGCTGCTGCGCCGACTCCCGAGGCGATGGCTCTACGTAGTGGCGGCGATTGGCGCCGCGATGCTTACGGCTGACGGCGTCATCACTCCGGCCATCACGGTGACGTCGGCGGTGGAGGGCCTGCGGATTGTGGCGCCATCGGTGCCGGTGCTGCCCGTAGTCGTGGCGGTGATACTGCTTATCTTCATGATGCAGCGGGTGGGAACAGGGCGGATCGGCCGCTGTTTCGGCCCGTTCATGCTCGTGTGGTTTCTGATGCTGGGAGTGATCGGTGGGATCAATATCCCGGCGTGTCCGGCTGTGCTGAAAGCGTTCAATCCGTGGTTTGCCGTGAAGCTGCTTGTGTCGAGTCCGTCTTGGTTTCTGATCATGGGGGCTGTGTTTCTGTGCACCACGGGTGCAGAGGCACTGTATTCCGATCTGGGCCATTGCGGGCGGCGTAATATCACAGCCAGCTGGGTGTTTGTAAAGGTCATGCTGATACTCAACTATCTCGGGCAGGGGGCATGGATGATAAGGCATGTGGCCGAAGCCTCGGACGGTGCGAATCCATTCTATGCCGTCATGCCGCAGTGGATGATTCTTCCCGGTATTGTCATGTCGACAGGCGCGGCGGTCATCGCGAGCCAGGCGCTTCTCTGCGGATCGTTCACTATTTTCTCAAAGGCGATCAGTCTCGGGTTTTGGCCGCGGCAGAGGATCAGTTATCCGTCGGCCGAGAAAGGACAGCTCTACGTCTCGGCAGTCAACTGGTGTCTGCTTGCCGGATGCCTTCTCACGGTAGTGATGTTCAGGGATTCTGCCCATATGGAGGCCGCCTACGGACTGGCCGTGACCATCGCCATGCTCACCACCACACTGCTTCTCGCTTTCTGGCTGCATTCGAGAGGGGTCAACATGGTAGTGACGGCAGCATTCTTCATCTTCTTCACTGTCATCGAGGGAACGTTTTTCCTGGCCAACCTGTCGAAATTCGTACATGGAGGATGGTACAGTCTGTTGATTGCGACTGTCGTAGCCGGGATTATGATCATATGGCGCAATTCGACACGCCGGAGAGCGACATTCATCGAATACCGGCGCATGGCCGACTGTGCCGCTACGATCACTGCTATCGGCGCGGACCGTGAGATACCGAAATATGCCTCCAATCTGGTGTATCTGAGCCGGTCGGGTGATCCGTCGATGGTTGAGAGCAAACTGGTCTATTCGATTGTCAACAAGCAGCCCAAACGGGCCGATCACTACTGGTTCGTGCATATCGACAACGTGGACCGTCCCGATGAACTGAGCTATTCGGTGAAAGTGATCGTGCCCCAGACGATATACGCCGTGACAATGCATCTCGGCTTCCGGGTGGCACCCAGGGTGAGCGTCTATCTGCGGCAGATCGTGGAGGATCTGACGGAGTCGGGAGAGCTTGACCTCCTGAGCGGATATCCGTCGCTGAGACGGGAGGGTATACCCGGCGATTTCAGGTTCATCATCCTCCACCGGCTGTTTTCACCGACAAGCAACTGCAGCGGCGCGACGGCTCTGCTGATGCGGCTGCACGATCTGCTGCGCCATATCGGCATCTCCGACACCAAGGCTTACGGGCTTGATACGAGCGTGGTGACGTCGGAGACCGTGCCGCTGATCATCAACACTTCGTCGGCCCGGCGCATTGTCAGAGAGCGGTGATGGAAGTCACGCGGTTCAGCGGATCGGAAAGGGGAGCACCAGAAACAGGAGCGAGTAGAGCAGCAGGAGCATGGCGGTCATGCCCAGCAGCGGAGTAAGCCGCGAGCCTTTGCGTCGGGTCATCGTCCACGCGATGTTGCCTGCGGCGACCGCGAGCAGAGGGGGTACGATCGGCATGCCGGCATCGGCCCACTGTGGATAAACGAGGCCGAAAGCCACAATGCCGTTGATGAGGTAGAGCCACGGCATGGCTTTCGGGCCGAGGATCACCGCGAGGGTGTGCTTGCCTACGGCGCGGTCGTCGTCGGCGTCACGATAGTTGTTGACGATCAGCACGTTCGCGGCGAGGAGTCCGACAGCTACGCCTCCGAGCATTACCTGAACCGGACACTGGCGCATCTGGAGCCATGACGTAAGCCATACAGGTATGACGCCGAAAAAGATGATGACGGCCACTTCGCCGAGACCGTGGCGCGACAGAGGCCACGGCCCTGCGCTGTAGGCGATGGCGGCTACGGCTATGGCTATGCCGAGCGGTATCAGCCAAAGGCCGCCGATGGGCACGAGCGCGAGCCCGACGAGGCATGCCAGAGCGAGAGTGCCGATCGTGGCTCCGAGCATGGCGCGGGGAGTGATGTCGCCCTCTGTGACCCCGCGGCGGGGGCCTTCACGGCCCGGGCGGTCGAGGCCGGCGGTAAAGTCGAAGTATTCGTTGGCGAAGTTTGACGCTATCTGTGCCAGAAGAGCGAACAGGAGGCATAGCGTGAATGGTATCCATGCGAAATCGCCGGCATGGACGGCATAGGCTGTGCCGGTGATGACTCCGGCCACCGATACCGGAAGAGTGCGGAGGCGCATGGCCTCTATCCAGGGCGAAGTGCTGTTCATTGTCGGGTTGTTGATGCTGTAGGGTCGATTTCTGACGGGTTCTCAATGCCGAAGCACCGCATGACTGCAAACCTTATGCGCCTGGCCGGAGCCTTTTCCTGACGGAGCAGGGCTATGATGGCCCTGACATAGTCGTCCTTGTTGCCGAGTCCGCACAGGCCGGCTACGTTGGATCCGGGCACCATCGACTTCTGGTTGTAGACCTTGAGCACCGAACGGTAATCGCCCGTTTCGAGATAACGCCGGAAGTCGCGGCAGAATTTTTCGTAAAGTCCCCGCGGGTTGAGTTCGTCGACCAGGGAGTTGATGTGTTGCTCAAACATGTTGATGTTGGTGAAGCGTCCGTCGATGCGGTATTCGACAGTGCGTTTCACACGGTGACGCGTGTGCAGGAGAGCCTGCTGGCGCAGATCGGTGCGGAACATAGTGAACACGGCGTGGCGCACCTTCTCGAACACGCGGTTCTCGTCCTTGCCCCGGCTCGATGCCACAGCACGGATGACATCCTCAAGCATGAGGATGTTTTCTATCTCGGCCACGTCGGGCACCATGATCTTGCGCTTGCGCAGATATTCCACTTCCTTGTCGTCGCGCCGGTCGCGGTCGACAATGCCATGGGAGTCCATGTGGTGGAACGCCGCGAGATCGTTGAAAGAGCGAGTGGCTTCGATGACCTTATTGCAGCTGCCGAGCGACTTGACGGTGTAGGCCTTGAATATCAGCGGATACAGCTTGGCGTCGATGGAGTGAATGCCGTCGCCCTCGATAAAGAGCACCGGTTTGCGGGCTCCGATGATGGCCATGTAGATCTCGTCGGAGAGGCCCTGGCGTGAGGTGAGCAGATCGTAGTCCCATGTAGTGCTGACGGGATTGTAGTCGCGGACCCATACGACTGTGGCGTCGGTGCGCGACGAGGCGAATTCGAGGTCGTGGGTGGTATAGACAAACATGCAGTCGGGGCGCATGGCCTCCACGCTGTTCCACAGCGCCTGCATGACCGACGGATGAAAGAACATCTCGGGCGAGTCGACAAGCACGGCCGCTTCGGGCGGGGCATACAGTACTGCTCCGAGATAATAGATGGCGGCTTTCTCGCCGTTGCTGAGCTTGAGCGCCGAGTAGCCGGCGGCATTTTCTGATTCGGGTCGGCTGAACAGGAAGCGGCCTGACTCGATGAGTATGTTGTTGCCGGGGAAGATCTCTTTCCAGGCCTTTATCAGGCGGTCGATGCGTGTGGGCTGCAGAGTGGCGTCCTGGTCGGATGCACGGGCTACTTTGTAGGCTATGAGATTGAGCATCTCGTCGTGCATCAGCAGCGCGAGCAGGCGGTCGAGCTCTGTCTCGGCCGACGGCCTCAGGACTGTCGGACCATAGGCGAGTTCAAACAGGCGGTCGATGCCTGTAGGCGTGGAGGGGTGACCGAACAGGGCTGTCAGCGCCGACATGGTGAACGTGCGGTCGCCCAGATCTTCGGCGAGACGGGCCGTGAATCGCGATTTGCCCGCGCCGTTGGCTCCGATTATCACGAGCTGGCGCGTTGAGGCGGGTATGCGCAGCGGTTTTCCCTCGCGTCGCGGCGGCAGGGTGATCATGGCGCTTGCGGAGGTGTCGGTGTCGTTGCTCATATCAGTTGTCCCGCTCCTTCGCGGATGATTACTGGTGACTGAGAGTCGGTGAGATCTACGACGGTAGTCAGCGCTCCGGGCCGGGATCCGGCGTCGATGAGCATGGCTATGGGCGAACGGTCGCCGTATTCCACTGCCACCTCGTCGGGCTCGCCCAGCGGATTGCCGTCGGGACCGGTGGCTGTCATGGAGAGGAGCGGGGCCCCTATGGCCTCCGCGATGGCTCTTGGCACCGGCGAGTCAGGTATGCGCACGCCCACCGATTTGCGCCCTTTGAATACCTTGGGGAGCTCCGTGGATGCCGGCAGGATGAATGTGAACGGCCCGGGAAGATTGGCCCGGAGTATGCGGAAAGCCGCGTTGTCTATACGGGCATAGGCGGCAGCCTGCGACATGTCGGCGCAGATGACCGACAGTGTCTGACGCCTCGGGTCTATCCCCTTGAGGCGGCACAGCTCTTCGATCGACGACTGCCGCAAGGCATGGCAGCCGATGGCATAGTTGACGTCGGTGGGATAAGCTATCAGGCCCCCTTCGTCGAGCAGTGAGGCGGCGCGTTCGATGACTTTGGCGTTGATGCTTGAGTCGAAAACTCTGTCGATTATCATATGCTCTGGCGCTGTCGGGTCGGGATGGTTGTCGGCCCTGCGCCCTTGACGGCAAATATACGCAAAAAAGATGAGAAGTGAGCCTGACTACGCAAGGAATGCGACAAATTCCACCTGCAGGGAGATACGGCAGGGTGTAATTTTGCAAAAAAACGACGAAGAATGAATATAATTCCTGATGCCACAATGTCGCGCCTTGGATGGATAGCGGCTCTGGTGGCTGTAGACTATGCGTGTGTGATGCTTGCCGTGCTTGCCGACCTGCGAAGCGGCATACTGAAGGCCCGGCGCCTGAAGGAGAAGCGCACGTCGGGCGGTCTGCGCCGATCGGTGGAGAAAGCGGGGCGATACTACGTATTGCTCTTCGCGATGACTCTCATCGACGTGATGGTGTGCGGCGCGCTGCTGTTTCTGGCTGCGTCCGACGGCCCTTCGCTTCCGCCGCTGCCTCTGTTTACGACTCTGTGCGCTATAGGGCTTGCCCTCATAGAGCTTAAAAGCATTTATGAGAACTCGCATGAGAAAGATGACTACGACCGGATCATCGGTCAGCTGCGGAAGCTGCTGGATGATCCGGCCGTAGTAAAGCGTATGCTGGAACTGGCAGGAATCAGAAAATCTGACTGAACCGGATTACGGAGGTCATTTCACCTGGATGAATTCTATCGGAGCTGCCGTCTCAGCGGGAGCGAGACCCGTGGAGTCGGGCACGAGGTAATGCTTGCCGGCATTGCCGCCCTGACGCACGGTGATGCCGCCGTCGGTGCGCTCGATGACGAACGTGTGCCACTCGGCATCGAACGGATTGGACTTGTCGCTGACGGTGAACGCTCCGCGTTCGTTGACGTAGCGGCCGTCCTTGGCGTTGACTATGGAGTAGCGTCCGGTGGCGGCGTCGTAGGTTATGCGCCATATCTGACGGTCGGGGTTGACGTCATCTTCCGCAGCCTGCCATACGGGGCGTCCGCCGGTCGATCCGGCCTCAGGATTTCCGAGCCAGCGGCCGTCGTGGCGTATGCGGTAGCTGCCGCTTTCAAGCGCGAGTTGCGGGAACACGTCGAGCCGGTGGGTGAAGCGGTGGCGGTATTCGTCGACCATCATGCTGACCCCGCGGCGCAGCAGGGGCTCGGCATAGAGCGATCCGACCATTGGATAGGCCACCTTGACGGAGCCGGGGAAGTCGCGAGAGGAGATTTTCGAGGCGCGGTCGGTCAGGTCGGCGTATTCGAGATAGTCGTTGACAAAAGCGGTGGTGTCGGCGTTGAAGAGGTCGGTATACATCCCGGCTACGAGCACTCCGCGGCGTCCGAGAAGTTCGGCCACCTCGATCCATGGTCTGATCTCCGTAAGCATCGAGTCGGAGGGGGCGGCGGCGAGCAGAGTTGCTGACGCGGCCCGGAGCGAATCGAATTCGGCTGCGAAAGCCTCGGCGGCCTCGGGGAGGTAGGCGTGGGCCATCGGCTCGGCGTAGGCGTCGATCAGTTCCTTCAGCTCAGGCGACTCGTTGAGGCGGCGCAGGCGATGGGTGTTCTGGCCCAGATCGACGTTGTAGAGGCAGAATTTTCGGAAAGCTCCCTCGCGGCCGGGCTGCAGCCGCTCGGTGGCGAGCAGCCACGACTCCTGCGGATCGTAGGCAGCGGGATTCCAGAGAAAGTCGGCGTTGCTCAGCAGGCTGACTTTCGATGCATGGGCATATTCCATCGGATTGGCGGTGAATCCGCTGACCATTGCCGTGGCCTCGGGCTCGTTGCCGGTGAAGGGGCCCATGAGCAGATGGTTGATGCAGTAGTCGGTCACCGGATAGTTGAGCCAGATGAATGCTTTGCGTCCGATCTGCGGATTGATCCACTCCATGTCGGCCACGTCGATCATGTCGACTACCGAATTGCCGGTCCACATCACTTTGATCGACGGATCCATCACCGAGATATCGGAGAGATACGTGGGCTGGAACGATCCTTTCCAGGCCTTGTTGTAGAGCGACGGGCACATGACGAACAGCTCGATGTCGGGGTGACGGTCGATGAAATGGCGCTTCACGTAGTCCATATACTGCGCGTGAAGCTTGCCGTCGGCCTGCTTGCCGAACACATCGTCGAAGAAAATCGAGAAGTTGCGGAATCCGAGGTCGTACATCTGCTCGAACTTGCGTACGGTGGCCTCGTTGTCGGCGTCGTTCCACTGATGGTCGCCTGCCGGATGTATGCCCCATACGAAGCGCACTTTGTGGCGGCGCGCCTCGTCGTTGAGCGCTTTCATTCGCGCCGCCTCTTCGGCCGGATACAGCTCGCGCCACTTCGCGCGGTGGTAGGGGTCGTCTTTGGGGCCGTAGATGTATGTGTCGAGCTTATTGCGGCCGTAGAATTCAAACTGGTCGACGCGGTCGGCAAAGCTCCAGGCGTTGCCGTAGAAGCCCTCGACGACTCCGCGATAGGGGGTCGAGGGCCAGTCGGCGATCTCCACGCCCATCACTTCGGGCTGCGAGGCGACCTGCAGGAATGTCTGCACGCCGTAATAGGTGCCGGTGGGATCATTGCCGGCGATGATCACCTCGCCGGGTTTTACGCTTAGGTAATATCCCTGAGGCTTGTCGGGGATCTTGGCGGCCACGGAGCGCACAGCCTTGTCGCCGCGCTCGCCGATGGTCACCTTTACGCCTTTTCCTTTGGCGAAAGCGCCGAGCAGGGCAGCCACGGCGTCGGCGTCGGCGGTGTCGGCTCCCCGCAGACTGATAGCCTGGGGGCGGTCAAATGCCTTCGGCCCCCATGTGATGCTCTGAGGGGTGGGAGAGATTGCTGTCTGCTGCGCTGTGGCGGCAGTGGCCGATACGCCGGTCAGGGCGATGGCAAGAGCTGATTTCAGCAGTATATTGCTTTTCATGCGGTAGTGTCTGTATGATTGGTATGGTCAATATAGAAGAGTGCCGGAGATGCACCAGTAGCTGTTGCTCGATCCGGCCGGCTTGCCCTGCGGTATGCGTACGGTGAGCTTGTGTTTGCCGGCGCTAAGATTGCCCAGATAGATGTAGTCGGGGTTGGTCACGGTGCCCGGACACCAGTTGGAGCGGCTCAGATCGGAGGAGCTCATGCCGTTGGAGAAGTTGCCCGAGCAGGGATTGTTGTTGCGGTAGGTGCCGCAGTCGTCGCGCCAGGGGATGAAGGTGATCACCTCGCGGCCGTCGAGTATGATGGTGTTGGGCTTCTTGTTGAATTCGTCGCCGCCTCCCCAGCCGCCGTGGCCGGTGGTGGTGTAGCTGAGCATGGCGTTCTCGACCGGATGGTCGAGCGTGAACTCAACCTGCAGCGAGTCGTTGAGCATGAATATCGGATAGGGCTGGCCTGCCTGTTCGAGATAGTTGACGGTGTTGAAGAGCGGCATTGCCGTCACTTTGCGCTTGTCGCCGCCGGGATAGTATTTAAGGTCAAGCGACACGATGTGGCCTTTGCCGTCCCAGTTGCCGATATACGCGCCGATCCACTGCTCGCCGCTGAGATGCGACGCGAGGTCGGTGATCTCGGTCTTGTAGAGCACGGAGTCGACCCAGTCCTGACCGGGCACCACATTCCTGTTGTATGCTCTGACTCCGAAGCCTGTGAAGAAGCGCATCAGCTCAAGGGGCACGTCGTATTCCGGAGTCGATACGAGGCCGTGGTAGGCGACGCTGTCGCTGACAAACGCCGGCACCGACTTGAGGTCGCGGAGCGCGTCGACAAACGACTGTTTCTTGTCGGTCGGTATGACGAAGATGGAGCCGGTGCGGTCGTAGGCGTCGCCCTCGGAGTACTGCTCCACTTCAGCGAAGATGTAGCGTCCGGCCGTGGCGGCAGTGTCGGGAAGAGTCACTTTCTTTATGACTATCGTGCCGCCGCCCACGTTGTAGACCTCGCCGTCAGCGAGCTGATCGGGGATGGCCGCTCCGGAGAAGTTGATGCGTGCATGGTCGAAAACGGGCACGGTGATCACTCCGCTCTGATTGATGGCATATAGATATTCCGGGTCGGAGAGCCGCTCGCCCCACTGCGCGGGGAAGAGGCTTCCGGCAGTCTTTACGGCCGTGATGCCGGTGGCTTCCTGCACGGAGTCGCCGTTGCGGGTGACTTTCAGCACCAGTCCGGAGGGTACTCCGACGCCGGGCTGCGGCGTGCCGCTGAAGGGCAGTGCGGTGGTGTACCACACCTCGATCGTGTTGGAGTTGATGCTCGTGCGGGCTACGGTGCAGTCGAGGCCGAGGATCTTTTCATGGCGCTGCACGGTGAAGCCGCTGTCGGGCGAGAAAGTGCGCACCGACGATATCTCTCTGCCACCGGGCAGCGTCGCTACCTTGTACCACTGATGGGTGGCGTAGTCGATGTAGGTGGTCTGGACGGGAGCGTCGTCATCGTGCCGGCGTTCGCCGGGCATGCGGCTGCCGATCTTCACCTCTTCGCCGCATATGCTGACGACGGTCTCTCCGGGATAGACGTGGCCCTTGTAGGACGACTGGTATGTCACCTCTATGGCCTTGGCTCCGCGAAGTTTCTTGGCGTAATTTACCGCCGCCTCCGACGGAAGGGCGCTGATGACCGCGGCGACAAGCAGCGTCATCACTCCTGCGATTGCTCTTTTCATGGTTGAGTCGTTGTATTGCTGTTGATTGATGTTGTTGTCAAGGTATATGGAGCAAAGTTAGTGAAATTCCCGAGAATCGGCAAATCGGAGAGATCAGAACAATCAGAGATTTCGGAGCAAGCTGAGCAATCAGAGCGATCGGAGCAATCGGAAGCGCTGGGCGGATCCGATTGCTCCGGTCAGGGAGGGTATAGTAATATATCAATCGTCAGAGGGTGTTGGGGAGGGCGGCGAGGAGGTCGTCGGTGGTGATTCCGAGGAGACGCATCTCCTCGGCGAGGGCGGGGACCGTGGATGAGAAGAATTCCTCGCGGCGGGTTGCGGCGATGCGCTGCGGGGCGTCGTCGGTTAGGAAGAATCCCATGCCGCGCCGCGGTGCGATGATGCCGTGGGCCTGCAGGAACTCGAAAGCCTTGAGGACGGTATGGGTATTGACGGTCATCATGACGGCGAGCTCGCGCACCGACGGTATGCGGCTGCCCGGGGGCCAGTCGCCGGCGAGTATCCGCGCGAAGCAGTAGTCGGCGATCTGCCGGTAGATGGGTCGTTCGCTTTTGAATTCCATCAGAGCTGTCGGTTACGGATTCTACGGACGGTGATCACGATGATTATCGCTGTGGCTATGACCACGATGGCGAAGTAGCCGAGCATCCACGGCATGAGAGTGTCGAGCAGATGCCGGGCCATCTCTTCCTGCGAGGGGAAGTCGACACGGTCAAAGCCATCCTTGATTCCTGCATGAAAAGCTCCTATGCCGCCGATGATGCCGGCGATAAGGGATACGATCAGGAGGGAGACGATGGTCCACACGACCGGCATCAGCACGCGCCGGTGGCGGTAGACTATGACCGACAGCAGGCATACTGACATGGGGAGTAATGCCGTGACATTGGAGATGACCGCCATCACCGGGCTTTCAAACGCCATGTGGGCGCCGCTCACCAGCAAAGACGCCGATATGTCGTCGGAAAAGAGCCTGGCAGCCGGCACCGCGAGCAGCATTGAGAGCCCGATAAGCATCGGGATGACTACAAGGGCGTAGACGGTCATCATAGCCGCTTTCTCGCTTTTGGTGGCCGGGAACATTACCTCGGCTACCGGATCGGATCCTATGGCGAAGACGAGCGGAGCGAGGTAGGCCATGAAGGATATCACCGAGGAAAGAAGCGAGCCAAGCAGGAGTCCTACCGTATTGGTGGATATGACGAGCGCGAATGTATATATCACGAAGGTCACGATCGGATATATTATCATCTGGCGCTTTATGCCTGTCCCGAAAAGGCGCCCGTAGGCCACGGCGCGGCGCAGGCTGAATGATTGGTCGGTTGTCATGACTGCTGTGGAGTTTTGTTGGACATTATCCGCGATATGATTTCATCGGCCGCAGGGCTCTGGAGGGCGAGATGGAGCAGGCGGTAATCGATATCGCATTCTTCTGTCTGATCGGCTTCGACGATGGAGCGGAAGAGCCCGGCCGACTGGTGGGTGAACAGTGCCTTGACGGGAGGAATCATGTCGGCCGTGAACGCTATGGCGTCGAGAATCTCGGATAGAGTGGCGGCAAGCTGCAGGCGGTTGCGACGCAGGGATATCACTCCGTCGAACATGTTGTTGAAGTCCTGCGTGACGTGGGTGGAGACGATGATCGTGCGGTCGTCGCCGGCGGATTCGGCGAGCATCTTGCCGAGTATCTCCTTTGAGGCGATGTCGAGTCCGTTGGCCGGCTCATCGAGGAGCACTACGGAGGTGCCGAGCGACAGCGCCAGCGCTACGAGCGATTTGCGCCGGTTGCCGAGCGAGAGTTTTTCGAGCCGTTCGCCACCGGTGAGGCCGAATCTTTCCAGATAGTCTGACAGTATGTCGCAGTCAAATTCCGGATACTCTGCTCCGGCTATTATGCCGAAGTCCATTACGGAACCTCCGGGAAGATTCATCTCGTCGCCGAGGAAGAATATGTCGTTGAGAAACTTCGGTTCTCGCTGACGTGGCGAAAACCCGTTGACCTCTACAGATCCTGCGGTGGGATAGAGCAGTCCGGCTATGATATGGAGCAGGGTGGTCTTGCCGGCGCCGTTCTCACCCATAAGCAGGTGGAGGCCCGGCGGTATTGTGGCAGTGACGCCCGAAAGGGCTTCAGGCCCTTTCGGGTAATGGTATGAAAGATCGTTGAAGGTTATCATGTCGTAGATGGATTTTGCGGTGTCAGCGACGTAGAGGATTGACGCGCGGCGACAGCCCCGTCGCGATAGTGATGACGGCTGTCACCGGTATGGCTCCGAGAAGGAGTTCGATCCATCCGGTGGCGCTCCCTGCGGCGGAGTCGCCGGCAGCGGATTCCCCCGGTATGACAGCTGCGATAGCTCCGCGCAGATCTCCCGCCATATAGGCCTCGGAGAACGATGCGGGGTCGGTGGTTTTTCTGGCTGACGAAGAGATGATTTCGTTGGCTGCATCGGCTATGCGTCCGGCTCTGAAAAGGGTTGAAGCAGGGTCGGCGGCAATGGCCGTGCAGGCTATTGTCAGTGTCAGAGCGGTGAGAATGAGAAGTTTTTTCATTGCCATCAGTGTGTTGGTTGAGTGTTGTAGGCATCTACAACACCGCAAAGGTAAGGAGATTTTTTTAATCTCCAAAGAAAATCGAAAAAAATATCGGAAGGATCGGAATAATCGGAGAGGCTGCGCTTAGGGTAGCTAAAATTGCTATAATAGCTATGATAGCTGTAATAGCTGATATAGCTAATGATCTGAATCAGAAGCGGCCCCAGGAGGAGCGGTCGAGGGCGCGGTAGCTGACGGCCTCGCGCATGTGCTCGGGGAGGATGTCGGGGGAGCCGGCAAGATCGGCTATGGTGCGGGAGACTTTGAGTATGCGGTCGTAGGCGCGGGCCGACATGTCGAGGCGTATCATCGTGTCGCGGAGTATCTTCATGGCCTCCGGGGTGGGACGGACATGTGTGGTGAGGAGCCGCGAGGTCATCTGGGCGTTGCAGTGCACGCCCGGGCAGTCGCGGAACCGCTCTTCCTGCACTTTGCGCGCCTTGACTACTCGCTCTCTTATGGCCGCGCTCGACTCGCCGGGGCGCCCGCTCTGCATCTCGTCGAAATCCACCGGCAGGATCTCAACCTGCAGGTCGATGCGGTCGAGAAGCGGGCCGGAGATGCGGTTGAGGTAACGCTCCACGGCTCCCGGCTGGCCTACGCAGGCTCGGGTGGGATGGTTGTAGTATCCGCAGGGACATGGGTTCATGCTCGCCACGAGCATGAATCCGGCGGGATATTCTATGGAGTATCTGGCGCGCGAAATGCTGATCGTGCGGTCTTCGAGGGGCTGACGCATCACTTCGAGCACCGACCGTGAGAATTCGGGAAACTCGTCGAGAAACAGCACGCCGTTGTGGGCAAGCGATATCTCTCCCGGCATGGGGTTGGCGCCTCCGCCTACGAGTGCCACGGGGGAGATAGTGTGGTGGGGCGAGCGGAACGGCCGGCGGGTAAGCAGACGTGATCCGGCTTTTAGTTTGCCGGCCACGGAGTGGATCTTTGTTGTCTCCAAGGCTTCCTGCAGCGTCAGTGGCGGCAGTATGGAGGGGAGTCTTTTGGCCATCATCGACTTGCCTGATCCGGGAGGGCCCACGAGGAGTATGTTGTGACCTCCGGCGCATGCCACCTCGAAGGCCCGCTTCACCTGCTCCTGGCCCTTGACTTCGGCGAAATCGCAGTCGAAAACCGATGACTCGGCGGCAAACTCCGCCCGCGTATCCACGACCGTCGGCTCTATCGCGGCTTTCCCTGAAAGGAAGTCGATCACCTGGCGCAGACTACGGGCGCCGTAGACGTGGAGGTTGTTGACCACCGCTGCCTCTGTGGCGTTGTCAAGCGGCACTATCATGCCCTTGAATCCGAGCGAACGCGCCTTTATGGCCATAGGGAGCACCCCCTTGATGGGGAGCAGGGATCCGTCGAGCGATAGTTCACCCATGATCATCATGCCGTCGAGGCTTTCAGCCGGCAGCTTGCCGTCGGCGGCGAGGGCCGCGATGGCTATAGGCAGATCGTAGGCGGCTCCCTCCTTGCGCACGTCGGCCGGACTGAGGTTGATGGTCACCTTGCGCCGGGGCCAGCCGGTGCCGCTCTGCGCCATGGCTGCCTGAACGCGCTGATAGCTCTCCTTGACGGCCGTGTCGGGGAGTCCGACCATGCAGAAAGAGAATCCCTGTTCGACGACGGTCTCGATGGTGACCACTATCGCGTCGATGCCTTGTACGGCGGCTCCGTAGGTCTTGACGAGCATATCCGGGGAGAGTTTAGAGCGTTAATGGCGTGAAATTATGCCGTCGACGGCCGCTGACGCTTTCAGTGCGCTGCTTCCGCGGTAGATCTGTGTGCCGGTGGAATCGGCCACAATGAAGAAAGGGGTCCGCGGCACGGCGAGCCGGCGCATGGCCGGCGATGCGATGGTGGCGGGAGCCCATGCCTGGATCCACGACGCAGAGTCGCGGGCCGTCAGGCGCTTCCATTCGGCGGAGTCGGGCACCAGCGTCACCTCCACGGCCTTGAAGCGCCGGCGGGGCAGACTGTCGGAAAGCGAGCGGATGGCGCATATGACGGAGTCGCGCTGGCGCGGCAGGTCGGAAACGAATGCTATCATGCAGACCGACTGATTGTAGGGCGCGAAGTAGACAGTGGTATCGCGACGGTCGTAGAGAGTCATGTTGGAGAGTTTTCCACGGGCGTCGCTCGATATCTGAGTGGAGAGAACTTCGCTGAAATTGTGCATCACTTCCACCGGGCGAGCTTCGGGATCAATAAGGGCCACGAGCGAGTCGGCCATGGCTTCATAGCCGGGAGTGCGGAATACTGTGACCATGAGCGCCGCAGCGCTGATGTCGGACGGGTGTGATCTGACATAACCGGCCACGAGGCGGTTGATTTCGGCGTCGCTTCCCGATGAGAGGATCACGCTGTTGCCGGATAAGAATTTCCATATTTTCTCGCTCTGGTCGCTGCCTGAGAGGCGTGTCAGCCCTGTCATGGCGCTGTCGACGGCAAGGCGTATCTTCTCGCCGTCGCGGGTGATGAGAGTGGCGGCCGGCAATCCTCCCGACACGGTCAGAAGCGCCAGCGTGGGCTGCTGCGATGCTCCTTTAAGGACAAACTTGCCGTTTTCGGCCACGGTGGATGTCCGTCTGATGCCTCCGTCGGCATAATAGGTCATCTCCACGTTGGAGGTGGCTCCGCCGGGGAGTTCGCCCTCCACGGTGAAGTGATCGGCCCGGCTGCAGCTCCAGAGCATAAGCATGAGGGCGCATGCCAGCGGGATTGCGTGTGAATGGCGGCGCTGCATCAGTAGGCGGTCATGTTGGCGAGATTCCACAGATTGAGATATGCCGCGCGGGTGATGTCGACGGTCTTGTCCCAGTTGATGCGGTCGGTGTGGTCAGAGGGCATGTGGTAGTCGGGATGTCCGTCGGTATGGTACCAGATGATGGGTACATCGCGTTTGGCGAACGATCCGTTGTCGCCTCCTCCGATGGGCCGGTCCCACGGACGGTAGTTGGGCTTCAGTCGGAGTCCGCGCTGCTCTATGTCGCTGCGGAGCCATTGCTCGAACACCGGATGGGCCTCGGTATAGAAGTAGACCACATGCTCCGGGTTGGCCTCATTGTTGTTGCGGCCGATCATGTCGAAGTTGAGATAGCCCTTGATCTTCGACGGATCGGGCCACTGCAGCATGAAATGCTCGGAGCCCAGAAGGCCTTTCTCCTCGCCGTCCCAGAGGGCGAAGATGACTGTGCGCTCCGGCTGCACACCGCTGGCCATGAAGGCACGCGCTATCTGCAGCACGGCCGCCACGCCCGAAGCGTTGTCGTCGGCGCCGTTGTAGATCTGGTCGCCGTCGAGCAGCGGATCTACTCCGAGATGGTCGAAATGCGCTCCGATGATCACCACCTCATCGGGATTCTTGCCGGTGATGCGGCCCATGATGTTGGTGAGAGGCAGCCGCTGATGCACTTCCTTTTCAAGACGCGCGATGGAGTCGGGGTGGACTGTGTAGCGGCCCTTTTTCTGACGTTCGCGGCGGTAGGCGTCGAAAGGCTGGCGGAAGGATTTGCCGTCCCACGGCTCCAGTCCGATGGATCGCAGGCATGCCTCCACATAGTTGGCGGCTATGCGGCCCGACGGGTAGCCTGCCTCGCGCCCCTGCAGCTCGTCGGAGGCGAGGAAGCCTATATGCGCCTCGGCTGTGGGGCGGTTGATGGTGAGATAGCCGCGCTCCTTGCCTTCGGCTTTGTCATCGGCTATGGCTGTGGCGGCTGAAGCCGATATGACGGCTGCCGCAAGGATAAGTCTGAGTCTTTTCATGATGGTGTCTGTGCTGTGTCTTATAAGTCGAGGCGGGGGACGCTTCGGTCGAACGTTATCATTTTCAGTGCCGTGAGGGCTGCTTCGGCTCCCTTGTTGCCTGCAGGGCCCCCTATGCGGTCGAGCGCCTGTTGCTCGGTGTCGACGGTCAGCACTCCGAAGATCACCGGCACCTCCGCGCGGAGATTGAGCTCTGTGACGCCCTGTGTCACCGACCGGCATACGTAGTCGAAGTGGGGTGTGTCGCCGCGGAGCACGCAGCCGAATACAATGACGGCGTCGTACGACGAACGAGTGAGCCTGGCGGCGGCATAAGTAAGCTCAACGGCGCCCGGCACCTCGTGGAGTCCTATGGCGTCGTCGGCTAATCCGTGGGCTTTGAGGGTATTCACGGCCTCGTCGCGCAGGCTGTGGGTTATATGGGAGTTCCATTCGGCTGTGACGATCGCTATGCGTGCATTTGCCGGAGTGGCTGCGTTGGTCTGTGGTGAGTATGTCGACATTGTGCGGGATTTATCGGATATGAGGGGTTTTCGTCTTATCGGGGGAACAGTTTGTGCCAGAGGCCGAGGATGTCGAGCCGGCGGGTGTTGGCGTTGAGGAGTATCCCGACGATGCGGCGGTGTTGGTCGTCGGCTCCGAGACGCGTGGCCTTGTGAAGCATCGTGTTGAGGAGATGTACGCCTTTGTCGCGCTGTCCCTTGATGTTGAGGAGGCTTTCGCCGAGATCAATGGAGAGAGTCAGCTGGCGCAGGGTCATCTCCGGCTCGATGTCAACGAGGTATTTCAGCGCCCGGGTGTAATATTGCACTGCCTGGCGGTGCTTGTCCATGCGTGCGAGCGTATGGCCCTCCTCGGCGAGAGAGTCGACAAGCCGGTCGGTGGCATCAGGCACTTTGGCCGCCACCATTGCCATATAGGTTTCCACCGCCGCTTGGGTGTGGGCAAGGAGGTTGGCCTGCTTCATGCGGGAGTGCATCACCTGCGTGACCGATCCCTGGGCCATGACGAGAGCAGAGGCGTAGCGGCGCGGATCGGTGCGCGCAAGCCGTTCGAGTATTTTCATCGACTTCTCCACTTCTCGCTCGGCCTGGCGGTATTCTCCGCGTGCGGAGTGGAGCAGGGCCACATCATGGAGCAGCGAGGCCAATACACTCAGGAAAGCTTCGTCGCGGCGCTTCGGGCTTGCCGCGAGCATGTTGAGTGTGTCGGCAGCCGTCTGCATGGCTTCAGCGTTTTTCCCTGCCGACAGGTGCAGTGCGGTCAGCACCTGTTTTATCGCCGCGCGTTTGTCGGCGATATCAGTAGTGTCGGCGTCGGGAGCCATGGCTATCACAGCGTCGATGGCTGTAAGGGCGTCGATGGCATGCTGCCCTTGGCCGGCGGTTATCGCGTCGGAAGCGTAGCGGCGCAGGCCGTCGTAGGCCTCGTTGAAAGCGGCGCTCCGCAGGTGGGAGGTGGCTTCTTCCACTGTCAGGGCTTCCACTATCGGCTCGCCGGCTTTAAGGGAGTCGCCCGGAAGAAATCCGGAGGAGAGGGATGTATCGTTGGTTTTCACTTTCGGGATGATATGAAGGCGGAGGTGTGGGAAAGAAGCATGCGCAGCAGTCCGGCCGGAAGGCTGGAGGAGTTGTCGTGGGTAATGCCGAGTTCGATAAGCGCGTCGGTCAGAGCTGCGAGTGCGAGCGAGTTGACTTTCATCGGCTGCTGATCAGAGGCGAAAGTCTCGGAGAATGTGTCGTTGCCGTGAAAAATGGTTATCTCCCGGCGCTGATCGTCAACGTTGGCCATAAGCCGGGTGTAGAAACTGATATGGTCGCGGTAGCTTGACGCCGGAGTGGCGTTGGGCCCGAAGATGTTTGCGAAATCTCCGCTACGGGTCACCACCATGTCGGCAAACTGCAGATTTTCGAGTATGAAGGGCATCACTTTGGTGATGCTCGGCTCAAGCTTTTTCAGGAATCCCGGAAGATATATGATCGTGGCCTTGCGCTCCGCAGCATTGGCCAGGAAATCGGTCAGGTTGGGCCGTATGCGCTTGTCGAGGGCGAAGTAAGAGCCGAATATCACTATGTCGTCGGCGTCGATGCGCGGCCATATGAAGTCGAAGCCCTCGGCCGTGTTGCTCCGCATGGCCACCGTAGCCTCGTCGCGCTGTTCGAAAATGAAATATGACGGTGTGACTCCGGCCGTATACCGGTCGATGGATCGGGTGCCAACGTGATGACGGGTGAGAAAAGCTGTGATGATGTCGCCGGTCAGGTCGCGGGAGGCCTCTCCGGCGAATTCCACGCTGTGGCCGCAGTCGCCGAGTATGGCGGCGGCGTTGAGCAGGCGGCCTCCGGGATGTGCCGTCAGACTGATGGTGTCGCCGTCGGTGTCGGCAGGGAATATTATGTCAAGCGAGCATTCGCCCGCAACTATGATCTTTCTCAAAGTAAAATGGGATTATGAGGTTAAAGGAAGTTGATGGGCGTCAGCCGTTTCCCATTGAGTGGCGTTACTGGCGGCTTTTGTGTCCGAGATAACCTCCGTGATGACGTTTGGCATATTCGGCCTTGGTGAATCCGGTGGCCTTCATGACGTTCACCACCAGGACGTCGCCGATGACGGTCATGAGCGTGGTGGAGGTGGTGGGAGTGAGTCCGAGCGGACATACTTCAGGGGCGCCTCCCGTGAAAAGCATGGCGTCGGCCCGCTGTGCGAGCTCGCTGTCGGCGTTGCCGGTGATGACGATCGAGGGGATGCCGGGATAGAGCTCGTCGGCCAGACCGAGAAGCTCCACAATCTCGCGTGTGCGGCCCGAATTGCTGACGAGGAGCATCACGTCATCGGGCTGCAGCACTCCCAGATCGCCGTGCTGGGCCTCGCTCGGATGGAGGTTGACCGCCGGGATGCCGGTGGAGGAGAAAGTCGTGGCTATATTCATGGCTATCTGGCCCGCTTTGCCCATGCCCGATGTGACGAGCTTGCCTCCGCGGCGTTTCACGTGGTCGACTATGAGTTCCACGGCTTTGTCGAAGTCGGGTGTGTAGGGAATGGCTGCCACGGCTTTGCTCTCGGCTTCGAGTATGGCGGCCATCGTGCCCTTTATGTCGTTAACGGTATCAGTCATTTGGGGATGTTTTTTGCAAAATTAATGCATAGGCTCGTAATCTGCAAATCTCAGAGCTTCCTCTGCTCGTACTTTTCCACGGCCTTGACCCATTCACGGTCGAGCGCCTGCCCTTTGGCCGTGGCCGGATCGAATCCGGCCATGACGGTGTGGCCTACGCATTTCGTCTGTCCGGTGACGCCGTTGACTATGCGCTGCTCCATCCTGAAGCTGTGGGTGCTGACCGAAGTGACCTGCGTCCATACTTCGAGCGATTCGTTGAAATAGCTCGGCGAGTAGAAATCGCAGCCGATATGCACCACCACGGCCTTGAGGCTGCGCCAGTCCATCCCGTCGGGGAGCACCGCCGAGAAATAGTTGACCTTGGCCAGATCCATGAAGCTCAGATAGACATTGTTGTTGAGATGTCCGAGCATGTCGATGTCGGTAAAACGCATCTGTACCGGGAGCACGTGCCGGAACGGAAACTGTGCTTCCGGCACCTTCGGATTGTCGGACGGGAGATATGTGCCTGCTTCCATGTCAGTGAATAGTTATTGAGGTTATAACGTTGCGGCCTACCCGGCGGTTGATCTGTTCGATCAGAGCGGCCTTGTGGAACCCGAGCTCGTTTTTGAGCGACGCGGATGTGATGTAGACATGCATCGTGCCGTGATCCACATACCGGTGGGTGGTGTAGCGGTTGACTCCCTGCCCCACGACCTCGGGCCATACGAAGCAGGCGCGCTGTTCGGCGTAGGTGTCGGCATGGCCGCTCTGCTCCACCACACGGTTGAATATCTCGGAGAAAAGAAGTGGTTCGGTGCGTTTCATCGTTCGGGCGTGAATTGTCCGTCGCTGACCGTCCACATCCTGAAGTCGCCGGCCATATGGCCCACGATCTCGTCGAGATGCTTTCGGTTGGTGTCGGTGATGAATATTTGTCCGAAGTCGCGGCTCGCCACGAGCTGTATTATGCGCTCCACGCGCCGCGAGTCGAGCTTGTCGAAGATGTCGTCGAGGAGCAGCAGGGGACGCATTCCCGTGGCTTCGCGCAGGAATTCGTACTGCGCCAGCCTCAGGGCGGTGGTGAAGGTCTTGGTCTGACCCTGCGAGGCGGTGCGCCGCAGCGGCATCTCGGCGAGAGTCATCGCTATATCGTCGCGGTGAGGGCCGACAGTGGTATGGCGCATCGCTTCGTCGCGACGGCGGACCCGTGCCAGGGCGTCGGCCAGACGCGTGGGAGAGCCATCGGGATCGGCGGTGCTGTCCTCGTATGACAGATCCACCTTCTCATCCTCCCCCGCTATGGCTGCATAAAACGCACCGAAGCGTGTGCGCAGCTTGTCGATCCACTCCTTTCTGGCCGAGGTGATCACCTCGGCAGCCATCTCCATCTGCATCTCCACAGCCTCGAAGAGTGCGCCGTCGCCCGAGGCGTCGCGCAGCATGCGGTTGCGCTGTGTGAGCGCCGTGGCGTAGCGCATCAGGGCGTCGAGGTAGCGGTGGCTCTCCTGCGATATGACCATGTCCATCCATCGGCGTCGCTCCTCGGCCGCTCCCCGCGCCAGATCGGTGTCGGAGGGGGCGGTCATCACTATCGGGAATGCCCCGATGTGGTCGGCCAGCCGGGTGTATTCCTTGCCCGACCGCTTTAGGCTCTTGCGGCGTCCGCGCTGCATGCCGAGCTGGAGCTCCTCGTCGGCGTCGCGACGGCGGTAGAGTCCGCGGGCCATGGCGAAGTCCTCTCCGCGGCGTATCACCATCGCGTCGGCCACGCCGGTGAAGCTGCGGCAGAAACTCAGGTAGTGGATGGCGTCGAGCAGGTTGCTCTTGCCCATGCCGTTGTCGCCGAGGAAACAGTTGATTTTAGGCGAGAAGTCGAGCGACGCCCCGCCTATGTTCTTGAAATTGGTGAGTGTGAGCGACCGGAGCTCCATGCTCTTATTTCCGGGCTGCTCCCTCTTCCGTGGCTGCGGGGCGCGTGAATCCGTCCTTTGTGGCGCGTTCGGTCATACGCTTGATGCGCTTGGCTGTCTCGGGATGGGAGCTGAACATCTTCTGCACGTAGCTCGTCTTGCTGCCGCTGTCGCCCTCCATCTTCTGAAATTTCTCGAATGCCATAACGATGCCCCAGGGGTTCTTGCCGTTGGCCACGAGGAAGTCGTAGCCGGCATCGTCGGCCTCGTTCTCCTGCTTCTGCGAATACTTCGCTCCTATCAGGCCCTCGCCGAGCGCTCCCAGCTGGGAGTCGGTCAGCACTGCTGCTTTCGAAGATGCCGCACCGACGGCGTCCTTGGCGGCGCCGGTGAGAAGCTGCTGCTTGAACTGATTTTTGGAGTGGCGGCGGGTGACGTGGCCGATCTCATGGCCGATGATGCCGAGCAGCTCGTCGTCGCTCATGATGTCCATCAGCGAGGAGAACACTCTGACACTGCCGTCGGGGCAGGCGAAAGCGTTCACGTCGATCACGTCGTAGACCTTGAAGTTGAGGGGTATGCCGTCGGCGTCCTTCAGTCCGTCGGTGAGACGGCGCAGACGCTTGGTGTATTCGTTGTTTTCATCGGGCACCGGATTGTTCTTGTCCATCCAGTCGACCGATTCCTTGACGTAGGCGGCCATCTGCTCGTCGGTGAGGGTCATGGCCTGGGCTGCCTTGCTGGCGGCTCCTACGGCTTTCTTGAGGTTGAACTGCGCTGAGGCGGGCGCTGCGGCAGCCGCCATGAGGAGGAGGGAAACTACCTTGATTGACAGATTCTTCAACATGTCTATAAGTTTTGTTTGAGTTTACAGTCTTCGCGGCCTGCGGCCGCCGGATGCAAAATTACTCAACTTCGCCGAATCCACCAACACCCTCCTACATTCCTTTTTTTGAAAAATCAGTCGGTGATTTTCATCTGTCCGCTGAAGATGCGGTTGAAGTTTTCCTCTGCTTTAGGTGTCTCGCATGGATTTCCGATGGAGACTACACGTCGGGCTGAGTCCAGAAGCAGTACGAAATCCTTGTCGAGATCATCAGTCAGGCCGTTATTTTCAATAAAAGAAATATCTTTTCCGACGATAGCATGATCGTCGAAGTCATACATTTCGAGAATGTCTCTGGCTTCGTCGGTGTTTGTAGTGTTAATGACAAACACGTAGTCAATGCCGTCGCCGAAAGCGTTCTGCATCCGTCGCCGATAAACGCGCCAGTCGCCCATGTGGAGCTGGCATGAGGTACAAACGGGATTATCGATGTATCTGATGATTGTGAACCTGTAGGCGCTGCTGTCCGGTTCCGTCCTTTCCCACGTGATCTCTTTGCCGATCGTTTCAATTACGGCTCTTTCAATTCTCCGGTTCTTGCATGATGATGCAGCGAGAGTCAGGGTGCCGATCAGCACCAAGGTGTAGATTCTGTTGCCCATCGTCAGCGGAATATCTGAAGCACCTTGCATCCGTCGTCCAATGCATTTTTGACGCTGTCGGGCAGCGTGTCGGCGTCATCGAGGTATCTGAGGATTTCAGGTGACAGCACTCCGATGATATGCCCCTCGCTATCAATATTCAAGGGAGTGACAACACTGTAAGCGGACATGTTTGCGCCGAATTTTTTCAGCCCGTGCCGTTTTGTTTTGGTATCGTTGCAGGAATAATAATAATTTCCTCGATTCTTGACGGTTCCAAAAATCAGTCCGTTGGAAGTTATGAGCGGACTGTCGTAATATTGCATTCCATGTTTTTCTATTAATCCTTCTTCGCGAGCTTTGACGTAGTTGATTTTAGCAAGGTTGTCAATGGCTCCATCTTCAAAGTCTAATACGGTTTTGCCTGTCATATTTCCAATGAGGTCAAAATGATATATGGTGTCTGATGGCGAGGAGTAGTAAGTGATACAGTTGCCGTTTTTCCTGATAATGTCGTTGTTGAGAAATCCTCCCACACAACCTTTCGGATATTTCAAAATAAATTTTTTTGCGGTAAGATTGGAATCTGTTATGCAGATTTGGTATGTATTTTCCTCGTTTGGGAGAAGGTTGAACATGAAATTGCCGTTGTTAAGTCTGCAGAAAGCGTTGGCATAGAACGGCATTTCTGATTTTTTGATAAAATTGCCTGAAAGGTCGTATGTTAAAAGCTGCTTTCCAGCGTTGTTCAGAAGATATACTGCAGTAGAGTCAACATCACAATAATCGGAAGTGATGTATTCCCCGGGACCGTTGCCTCTTCTTCCATAACAAGTGATAGGGTTTCCATCGTGATCAAACGAGATTAATTTCCGGGCGCCCCACGCATCAAGAATAAAATACTTGCCGTTAGCGTCAATTACTCTTGATATTTCGGAATACATTGTGGCGTCGTTTTCCTTTAGTATTACAAAATGCGGGGAAGGTAGTGTATTGATCGCGCTGTCGTAGAACGTCATATTATATGAAATACTCAACGTGTCAACTTTACAATCAATTGACGATTGACGGGAAATGTTGCCGTTATGGTTGCACCCGGCAAGCCATGCCATAGAGATAATGTAGAGGGTCAGCATGATGACTCTCTGCATTATCGAGAATTTACCTTTAGTCAGTTTCATTTGCTGAAGGATTGTTTAGAAACAATCTGTTTCAGTACATACAGGATAGCCTGGCAGGCATCTGCACAATTTTTTGGTGTAGCCTTCTTGCGCGCATGGTTTATCATAGGATGGTCCATAGTTGTTGGCTGATTCTGATTGCGCAACAGCTTCAATCGAGGCTACAACGAGGTCGGACGTTTCCTGTGTCGAGGTGGATTTCGCTGTCACGGCTGCGATCGCAGCGATCATGATGGCTGCAAAAATCGCGAAGTGAATTTTCTTTTTCATAGGCGAATTGGTTTAGAGATTAATACATTCGCAAAAATACGTAATTATAAAATAAAAATAATCAAAAAAAAAGATAATAAAAATTAAATGCTGATAGGCTTATCTTTTTTAATGTGTAAGCCGCCCGGTCAGCGGGCGGGGGCGAAGAGGAAGATTTCGGTGGGGAAGTGGTCGGAGTAGCCGCTGAGGAAGCGGCCGCCGGCGTAGGTGCGCCAGGGGGTGCCTTCGTAGCGGGGATCGCCGCGCTGCTTCAGGAAGTCGAGGTCCATGATGCGCGCGCCGGTGTAGACGAGCGAGCGGGCTCCGTTGGAGCGCAACAGGGTGCCTCCGACGAGTATCTGGTCGAAAAGGTTCCATTGTCCGCGATAGGTGAGTGTTCCGCGTCCGGAGGCGTGGATCTTCATCCAGGGGTTGAAAAAGTCGTGCGGGGCGGTTTGCGCCTCGCTTTCGCGGCCGCCGAGCACGCCCGTGCAGGAGATGTCGGCGGGGTCGTCGTTGAGATCGCCCATCACGATGACGGCGCGCGAAGGGTCGGCAGTCCACAGCGAGTCGGCTATGTCGCGCGTCAGCGCGGCTGCTGCCAGACGCATCGGCTCTGACATCTCCTGCCCTCCGAGACGCGAGGGCCAGTGGTTGACGATGACGCTGACGGTGTCGGAGCCGAGAAGGCCGGTGACGCACAGCTGGTCGCGGGTGCGGAAGTCGGGATTGTCGGGGATGTAGAGGAAATGGGGCTCATAGGAGAGGAGTGTGAACATGGCAGGGTCGTAGAGCATAGCCACGTCGATGCCGCGGGCGTCGGGCGAATCGTGGTGCACATAGGCCAGGCCGCGGCTGCGGAGAGGCTCGGCCTCCACAAGGTCGCGCACCACCGATTCGTTTTCGACCTCGGCTATGCCTATGACGGCAGGGCCACCCGGGGTTGATTCGGTGACGAGATTGGCTATGGCGTTGGCGAGATTGTTGACTTTCAGGCGGTATTTTTCCGAATCCCACCGTCGCGATCCCTGCGGCGAGAATTCGAGGTCGAACTTGCCGTTGGAGTTGATCGTGTCGAAGAGGTTCTCAAGATTGTAGAATGCGATGCCGTAGACGGTGCCGTCGGCCCGGCGTCCGGTGCGTGCGCCGAGCGATGTGGCGAGGATGAGCCCCATGAGGGCGCAGAGGATAAGTCGTTTCATCTTTTCAAAATTTGCTCGTAAAGTTACACAAAATTTTGGCTAACTTTGCAACATGAACCAGTCAAGCATACGACCTAAATCATGGCAACTTGAGCCGGGTGTTGGCGACGACGCCTTCAATGATCTGTTTCTCAATGCCGAACGAATATATCTTCTCGACCGGATGGCTGACGGAAGCACTCTCGTCAGTCTGATTGAAGGACACTGCGAGAGGCGCATCAGGGTTGACGCCGGCGAGGAAGCTTCCGGAAGCGTCATGCTCCGGGCCCTCCAGGCTCCTGATGCCGAGCCTATAGCCGGTGGCGGCGATCCGCTGCAGCTTGCAGGGCGCACAATACGGCGCTATATGTCGCGCACCGATGTGGAGCGGATTATCGACGACTTCATTTCCCGCGAGGGGCATCCCTCGCCGGAACTGGTGGTGGAAGCCACCGTGGTGGCCTCGCGCAAGGGGGAGCGTCTCGAACGCGACACCACCGTGACTGTGCCTCTGCCCGACTTCAAGGTGACCACTCCTCCGCGGCCGGCCACAGCGGCCTCTCCGCGCGACCGACGCAATCTGCGCGGCTGGCTTGAAGATTCCGACAATGAAGGGGCCGACGACAGTGCTGATCATACCGACGGTATGGGCGTTCCCCGCTCGCGCCACAGTCGCCGCCGGAGCGGATGGGTGTTCGTGCTGCTGGCTGTCGTGGCGCTTGGAGTCGGTTACGCGGCAGTGCGCTGTCTGCCCGGACTGATACCGGAGGCTGACCCTATTGCCTCGACGGAGAGTACGGACGTGAGCGGCGTGAAGCCCCACGACGACGGCGTGCCCGTGCACTTCGTGCCGGATTCCGCGGAGTCCGACAGCGTTGTCGCGGCAGCCATACCGCCCGACACAGCAACAGTCATGGCGCCTGATACTGCTTCAGTCGCGGCGGTTCAGCCGTCGCAGGCTGCCGACGAGGCTGCCGACCTGCAGTATCTCAACGCGCAGCGAGTGTGGCGCCGCGCCAGCCTGAAAAGCGACCGTTACAGGGCGTTTTTCGATCTGTTTGCCGCCGGCAGCATCAAGGATATAGCCGAGGCAGATTATTTCGCCCGCGAGGGCGTGGCCACCAACCGCGACGCTCAGCGGGTGGCCGACATGCTCTGGGGCGCCTACCGCACTCCGACACAACGCTCCAACGAGCGCGAGCTGCGCAAGCTCGTCAGGAACGGAGAGATAGATCTTCCGCGTATCTATGACACTCTTTCGAGATATCGCGATGCGAAACCAAACAAAACGCCTCGTCCGAGACGTTAATTATACATGCTGAATATATTCTCCCGACAATGAATACAGAAGGATACAAGGTAAAGAGATTCGAGGGCCCGACGAAGCGCTACGTGCGCACGATGGAGCTCCGGGGCGATACGCCCGAGTTTTTCCGCGAATACGAGCGTCGCCACGCCGAGGGCAACGTATGGCCCGAAGTGCTCGAGGGAATCCGTGAGGTCGGAATCCTCGAGATGGAGATCTACCGTTGCGGCAAGCAGCTTGTCATGATAGTGGAAGCGCCTGAGGATTTCGACTGGGATGCGTCCATGGCCCGTCTGGCCACGCTGCCGCGTCAGGCCGAATGGGAGGCCTATATGGCGGAAGTTCAGCAGGCCTCGGCCGAAGCGACGTCATCGGAGAAATGGCGTCAGATGGACCGCATATTCAATCTCTATTGACCTACAGGGAGAGATGAGGATAGTGATACAGCGCGTCGGCCATGCCGCCGTAAGTATAGGCGGTGAACTCCGCAGCTCCATAGGCCGCGGCCTGATGGTGCTTGTCGGGGTGGAGCATGGCGATGAGATGTCCGATGCAATGTGGCTGGCGGCCAAAACCGCCGCGCTGCGCATCTTTCCCGACGAAGCCGGGGTGATGAACCGCTCCGTGATAGACTGCGGCGGCGAGATTCTAGCCGTCAGTCAGTTCACTCTGACGGCCTCGACGCGCAAGGGCAACCGTCCCAGCTATATACGAGCTGCAGGGCATGAGACCGCCACCGCTCTTTATGAAGCCTACTGCTCCGAGCTGACGCGTCTCACCGGCCGCCCGACGGCAACCGGGGTGTTTGGCGCCGACATGCAGGTGGAGCTTGTCAACGACGGCCCTGTGACTATAATAATTGATTCAAAACTAAAAGAATAACGATATGGCAGACAAGTATCACGACACGGTGGCGGCAAGCGCCGTGACAACCGACGATCAACAGGTGGCCGATGCAGTGGCCAGAATAATAGCCGAGCACAAGGCCGAGAACATGACTCCGGAGGTGATGCGCATGCTGCTGGGGTGCATCGACCTGACCACGCTCAAGGCCACCGATTCACAGCAGTCGGTAGCTGCTTTCACCGAGAGAGTGAATGATTTCGAGAACGAGCATGGCGATCTGCCCAGTGTGGCCGCTATCTGCGTCTATCCCAATTTCGCGCAGGTGGTGCGCACAGTTCTCGATGTGAGTGAGGTCAATGTGGCCTGCGTGGCCGGCGGATTCCCTTCGTCGCAGACATTCCCGGAGGTGAAGGTGGCAGAGACGGCTCTTGCCGTGGAGGGAGGAGCCGATGAGATCGACGTGGTGATCAACCTCGGCGATTTTCTCGACGGCGACTGGCAGCAGGTGTCCGACGATCTCGACGAGATCAAACATTCATGCCGCGAGCGTTGCCTCAAAGTGATATTGGAGACCGGCGCGCTCAAGACGGCTAAAAACATCCGCGATGCGGCTATCCTGGCCATGTATTCCGGAGCTGATTTCATCAAGACCTCCACCGGCAAGGAATATCCCGGAGCGTCGCTGGAGGCAGCCTACGTCATGGCGCTCGCTATAAAGGAATACGAGGCGAAGACCGGGCGTATGGTAGGCCTTAAGGTAGCCGGCGGCATCACGACAGCCGACGAGGCCGTGGCCTATTATACGATTGTCAAGGAGGTGCTCCGCGAGAAATGGCTCAGCAAGGAGTATTTCCGTATAGGCGCCAGCCGTCTGGCCAACAATCTGCTCGGCGAGATCCTTGGCGAGGAAACCAAATTTTTCTGATCTGTCATATCATGGATACTCAAAACTACTGGGCGATATCGACCACAGGCGAACGGCTCGGGCCGATGACGCTCGAACAGCTCGTCAGTCTGCATCCGCAGCCCGATACGCCCGTGTGGCGTCAGGGACTCAATGACTGGACTGCCGCCTGTCAGGTCGAGGAGCTCCGGCAGCTCTTTGTCGCGGCGGCTCCTCCTGTGCCCCCGGTGTCGGCTCCTTATCAGGCGCCGGCGCCACGGACTATGCCATATAACTATCAGTCGGCGGCCAATCCGCAGCAGACCATGCCTCCTACATATCTGGCGTGGTGCATAGTGGCGATGCTCCTCTGCTGTATAGTGACCGGCGTGGTGGCCCTTGTCTACTCCACCAAGGTGTCGGGCCGCTATTATGCCGGCGACTACGAGGGTGCGCGCAAGGCGTCGGAGACCACTGCGATATGGCTTGCCGTGACGGTGGTGTGCGGTCTGATCGCCGTGCCGTTTCAGATCGTGCTGTCGCTCCTATGACCCGGCGCAGTGCGCTATGGGTCGTGGGGGCGGTGGTGTTGGCGGCCGCTGTGGCGGTCTATGCGCTGTTCGACCCGGCCACGGCGCCTTTCCCGCGGTGTCCGTTTCTTTCGCTGACGGGCCTGCAGTGCCCAGGCTGCGGTTCGCAGCGTGCGATCCATGCGTTGCTCCACGCCGATATCGCCGGAGCGTGGCGCAGCAACGCTCTGCTCGTGGCGTCGCTGCCGCTCGTGGCGCTGCTGCTTGTGGCGCAGACGATGAGCCGCCGGTGGCCGCGGCTGCACAACGCCCTCAATTCCCGGACGGTGATATGGACAGTGTTTGTTGTCATTATAATCTGGTGGATAGCCCGAAATATATGGATCTTACCATAGCCGGAATGGTTTGCCGCCATTGTGTGGCCGAGGTGGACCGCGTGCTCCGCAGCCAGGGTCTGACGGTCGAGGAGGTGGAGCTTGGACGCGCCCGCGTGGCCGAGAGCGGCCTGACTGACGGTCAGCGCCGTCATCTGGCCGAGGCTCTGGAAGCCTCGGGGTTCAGGCTCGTGACCGATCATGCGGCCGAAGTGGTGGAGCGGGTGAAGCTCGCCGTGATGCATCATGTGCGCGAAGAGCCCGACTGCCGTCTCAACCTGTCGGCGTGCATAGAGCGTCAGACCGGGGAGCCATATGCCGTAGCGAGCCGCATTTTCAGCCATAGCGAGGGGCGCACCATCGAGAAATACCACATAGCCCAGAAAGTGGAGCGCGTGAAGGAGCTGCTGGGCTACGGCGACCGCACCGTCAGCGAGATCGCCTGGCTGACCGGATATTCCACCACAGCCCATCTCTCACGCCAGTTCAAGGAGGTCACCGGCATGACCCCCTCGCAATACGTCAGCGCCCTCGCCTCCGGCCATGCCCGCCGCACCCCTCTCCCCGACGTCTGACCTGACGCTTCCCCATCCCCCGTCGGAATGTCGGTCTGGTTGGTATTATAAGATTGTATTTTCCGACAAGCTTCAATTCCAATGATTATGATTATAAGAAAAGTGAATGGAATCAGGCAACATTTTTGCGGAATGATGCAACGCGGACGGGGGCGGCGTGATGTAATTTTGCAGCATGAAATTCACGCTAATGTAATTTTTGCCGCATGGACATCACGCATATATTCCAGTCGCTTGGCGCCATAGTGTTCGAGATGGCGCCCTACATATTGCTCGGCTTTCTTTTCGCCGGGCTGCTCAATGAGTTCGTGAAGCCGCGCACTATGGCGCGCCATCTTTCGGGGCGCGGACTGCTGCCGGTGGTCAAGGCAGCGGCGCTCGGGGTGCCTCTGCCGCTATGCTCGTGCGGCGTGCTCCCGACAGCCGTGTCGCTGCGGCGACGCGGTGCGAGCCGGGCGGCCTCGACGTCGTTTCTGATAGCCACGCCTCAGACCGGCGTGGATTCTATAGCTGCCACTTATTCGCTGTTGGGCCTGCCGTTCGCGATGATCCGCCCTGTGGCGGCCCTTGTCGGGGCCGTGGCCGGAGGATGGGCTGTGGGACGGTTCGGCGGTGAGGAGAAGGCGGCCTCTGACGAGGAAAGCTGCTGCGTGGTCGGCGAGGAGGAGGCTTCATCGGGCGATGCCTCGCTTGGATGCCGCCTGCTGCGCGCCGTGCGCTACGGTTTCGTCGACATTGTGGGGAGCGTTGGCGGATGGCTTGTCGTCGGCCTGATTGTGGCCGCGCTGATCACCGTGACGGTACCTGAAAGCTTCTTCACCGCGCTGAGCGACAACCGTCTGCTGGCCATGCTCGCCGTAGTGGTGGTGGCTGTGCCGATGTATGTGTGCGCCACCGGGTCGATACCTATCGCCATGTCGCTCATGATGAAGGGGCTGAGCCCCGGCATCGCGTTCGTGATGCTGATGGCGGGGCCGGCGGCCAACTTCGCTTCGGTGATGATCCTGTCGCGTACCAACGGGCGGCGCGCCACGGCGATCTATATAGCGTCGGTTGTCGCTACGGCTATCGGTTTCGGCCTGGTGATCGACTGTCTGCTGCCTCAGTCGTGGTTCGCTCTGCCGATGTCGGGCGCGGGCGCCTGCCATTCGGCCGAGGCGATAGGATGGTTCCCCAAAGCCTGCGGAATATTGCTGACGCTTCTTCTTGGATATACACTCATAGTGCAGCGCCTGATGAGGCGCCGCCGCAACAAAAATATCGAAAAGCAAATGAACAAGGATTATCGCATCAAGGGGATGAACTGCCCCCACTGCTCCGCCACGGTGGAGCGAACGATCCGCGGCCTTGAGGGCGTGGAGGAAGTATCGGTCGATCTGGCCAAGGGAGTGGCCCACGTGAAAGGCAATGTCGACGATGAGGCTCTTGCCCGCGCCGTGGAGCTCGCCGGTTTCAGCGTGGAGTGATCTCCGCAGACCGGCTGATTACCAGCTGATCTCTATGACACGCTGCTCGCGCGTTGTGCCGTCCTGATTCTTATCGGTGACGGTGCAGCGCGCCGGCATTTTGTCGGCTTTCAGCTCCCAGTCGTATTCATGGGTGTCGGTCGATGTCTTGTCGGCCGAGAGGAAGGTGCGCTTCGCCGGCAGGTTGACCGATGCGCGTCCGAGAAGTCCGGCGAAGTAGGCGTAGTGCATGTTGCCGATGTCCACGCCGTAGTTGTCGGCGAAGAGCATGATGCATCCCTTGTTGGTCTTGTTGAGGGCGTTGGAGATGGTCTGCGTGTTGGGGTTGTCGTCGCCCTCGTTGCCGAATGTCACCTTGCCGATGCTCTGCATGTAGTAGGTGAAGTTTGCCACGTTCCATCCGGGGTTGCCGCTCACCTTTATCTGTTCGAGACGGTCCTGCTTGTTGTAGACGAAGTCCCACTCCTTGGTGCCAGACGGGCCGGTCTCGGTGCAGTGCGAGGCGTAAAGTTCGTCGTTGAGGGTGAAATAGCAGGTGGTGACGGCTCCGGAATGGCTCCTGACTGTCATCGACATGCTGTAGCTGACCGGCGACGAGCCGGAAAGATAGCTGAAGCTGATGTCGTTGGCGGCGTCGGACATGCTGCTGACACGCGCGGTGTTGTCGACCACGATGTTGAGATCGCCTACTTTTGTCGGCACACCTGCCGTGAAGACCCTCATTGGCACGATCTGAGCCTCGATCACCTCTTCCTCCACTTGTTTCTTGTCGTCATCGCAGGCAGTAAGGGCCGGCAGGAGGATGAGCGCCGATGCCGCCGCGATAAATAAATTCCTGTACATTTTCCCTGTATGATTGGTAATAGGCACTTGCAACGGTTTACACCGATGGCAAAATTATAAAAAAAACGCTAAAACCAATGCGCCCCGGCCGGAAAAAACTTCGGTCGGGGCGCAAGCAGAGGCCCGGATGGGTCAAATTGTCGCAGCTCAGGCGAGACGGTCGAGCACGCGCTGCATCTTGAGCGCGATCTCGGCGTTGCAGAGGTTGCCTATGGAGCCGGCGTGGGTGTGGTGTACTTCGCGGGTGGGGCGGTAGGTGCCCTCCTGCACCTGACGCCCGATGGTGCGGTAAGCCTCGCGGAACGGCGTGCCGGCGAGCGTGAGGCGGTTGACGTCCTCCACGGTGAAGAGATAGTCGTAGCGGGGATCGTCGAGGATGTCGGCGCGCACGCGTATGTGCTGGAGCATGAAGTCGGCCATCTCCAGGCATGAGCGGAGTTCGGTCGTAGCCGGGAATATGATGTCCTTGAGCAGCTGAAGGTCGCGGTTATAGCCCAGCGGCAGGTTGGCCGTCAGGAGCGCTATCTCGTTGGGGATGGCCTGGAGGCGGTTGCATTTGCCGCGCATGATCTCGAACACGTCGGGGTTCTTCTTGTGCGGCATTATCGACGATCCGGTGGTGAGTTCGTCGGGGAAGGATATGAATCCGAAATTCTGACACATCCACATGCATACGTCCATGGCCAGATGGCCGAGGGTGGAGGCGATGGAGGCTATGGCCATGGCGGCTGCACGCTCAGTCTTGCCGCGCGACATCTGCGCGGCCACTACGTTGTAGTGCATTGTCTCGAAGCCGAGCAGGCGTGTGGTCATCTCGCGGTCGAGCGGGAACGACGATCCGTAGCCGGCGGCCGATCCGAGCGGATTCTGGTTGGCTACGTTGTAGGCTGCGACGAGCATCTGCATGTCGTCGACGAGGTTCTCGGCGTAGGCGCCGAACCAGAGTCCGAACGACGAGGGCATGGCAACCTGCAGATGGGTGTAGCCGGGCATCAGCTTGTCCTTGTGCATCTCCGAGAGCTCCTGCAGGCGGTCGAAGAGATGCTTGACGCTTTCGGCCGTGAGCTTCAGCTCGCTGCGCATGAAGAGCTTGAGGTCTACGAGCACCTGGTCGTTGCGCGAGCGGCCCGAATGTATCTTCTTGCCGGTGTCGCCGAGGCGAGCCGTGAGCATGAACTCCACCTGTGAGTGGACATCCTCCACTCCGGGCTCGATCACGAATTCGCCGCGGTCGATCACGGCGAGTATGTCGGTGAGCGCGTCGAGCAGCGTGGCGAGCTCGTCGGCCGTGAGAAGCCCGATGCTCTGGAGCATGCGGATATGGGCCATTGAGCCCTCCACGTCAAATCGCGCCAGGCGCAGGTCGAGCTCGCGGTCGCGGCCTACAGTGAACTGTTCTATCATTTCGTCGGGCTCGAAGCCCTTGCTCCAGAGTTTCATTCAGATATGTTTTTTGAGGTTGGAAATAAGCGAGGAGTAGAAGGGGATTGCCTGGCCGATCTCGTCGCGAAGCACGTATTCGTCGGCCGTGTGGCTGCGTTCGGAGCGTCCCGGGCCGATCTTCAGCGAGGGGATGCCGTGAAGCAGCGACATGTCGCTTGTGGTGGGGGATACGAATGTCGTGGCTCCGAGTTGGGTCGCGGTCTTTACGAGCGGATGGTCAGTGGAAATGACTGAGGCCTGCACGCGCGTGGATCGCGGCTTGCAGTCGCTTTCGATGAGATCGGCGAGCATGCGGGCAGTCTCTTCGTTGGAATAGGCATCGGTGGTGCGCACGTCGACAACGAAACGGCATTCGTCGGGTATGACATTGTGCTGGCGCCCCGCCTCGATCTGCGTGACCGAGATCTTCACCGGGCCGAGCACGTCGGAGACGCGCGGGAAGCTATAGCCGCGCAGCTTCTCTATATCGGCCAGAGCGCGATAGATGGCGTTGACACCCTCGTTGCGGGCGGCATGGCCGGTCACTCCATGGGCCACGCAGTCCAGCACCACGAGGCCGCGCTCGGCCACGGCTGCCTGCATGCCTGTGGGCTCGCCGACGATGACCATCGAGGGTTTCAGACCGGCTTTCTCCAGATGAGGGAGGAGCGAGCGCATCCCATGTTCGCCTCCCACCTCTTCTTCGGCGGTGATGGCCACAAGGAGATTGAACGGAAGCGCGGCCGGATCGGCCTGATGAAAGGCCGCGAGCAGGCTTGCCGCGGAGGCTCCTGCGTCGTTGCTCCCGAGGCCGTAGATGCGGCCGTCGGCCTCGTCGGGCGAATAGGGGTCGCGGGTATAGGCCGGGGATGGTTTGACAGTGTCGTGGTGGGAGTTGAGCATCACGACCGGCAGCCCTTGACGCAGCGGCGCGGCAAGAGCGTAAACGTTGTTGTCGACGCGCACAGCATCGTGTCCGCGCTCATTGAGCCACTGCTCGATAATGTCGGCGGTGGCACCCTCGTTGCGGCTTGTCGACGGGGTGGCGATCAGTCGCTTCAGCAGCGTTATTGCTTCGTCGGCTGTGGCTGTCATAGGGTGATTACTGTCCCCGACTGTTCAAGCAGATCGGAGGCATGCTTTATGGTGACGGTGCGTACGCCGGCTTCCACAGCCGAGATCGAACCGTCGATTTTCGGTATCATTCCCTTGCTGACTATGCCGCTTGAACGCAGATAGGAGTAGCTTTCAGGAGTGATGGAGCGGATGACCGAACGGGGATCGTTGACATCGCGCATCACTCCGGGCATCTCGAAGCAGTAGACGAGATGTGTCTCGGCGACGCGCGCGCAGGCTTTGGCCAGACATGAGGCCACGGAGTCGGCGTTGCAGTTGAGCAGCTGTCCCTCGCCGTCCGACATGATGGCGCTGAACACAGGTGTGATTCCCGATTCGAGGAGCCACGAGAGCGTCAGGATATCGACTCCCATCGGATCAAGATCGCCTACGAAGCCGAAGTCCACGCCGTCGCGCGGAGGCCTCCGTGTGGCTCTGACCAGTCCGGCGTCGGCGCCGCAGAATCCGGCGGCATTGCAGCCGAGGCTCTGCAGCAGCGCGACTATGCGCTTGTTGACCAGACCGGAATATACCATTGTCACGACGTCGAGAGTGGCGGCGTCGGTGACGCGTCGTCCGTCGATCATGGTTGTCGGTATGCCGAGCGCCTGGCTCATGCGGGTGGCCTCCTTGCCGCCTCCATGCACGAGGATACGGCGTCCCTGCAGCCGGGCGAAGTCTGCTGCGAAGCGGCGGAGAGCTTCGGGGTCATCGACGACGTTGCCTCCGATTTTTACTATGGTGATGTTTTTAAGGGTCACAGCGATTGAAGCATGCGTTTTAATACTGTCTGTGCGGAGATCTCTCGGTTGGCCGCTTCCGGAATTACGAGCGAGCGGTCTGATTCGATGACGTCGTCGGTGACGATCATGTTGCGGCGCACCGGAAGGCAATGCATGAAGAATGCGTTGTCGGTGAGCTCCATCGAGCGGGTATCTACTGTCCAGCCGCGGTCGGTCGAGAGGATCTTGCCGTAATTCGGGTCGGCGTAGGCCGACCAGTTTTTGGCATAGATGAAATCGGCTCCGCTGAATGCTTTCTCGCGGTCATACTCGATTGTGGCGCCGGCAGTGAATTCAGGAGCGAGCTCGTAGCCGCGGGGATGGGTGATGACAACGTCATAACCTGCAGCCACGGTCCATTGCGCGAATGAGTTGGGAACGGCCTGGGGAAGCGCTCTCGGATGCGGAGCCCAGGTCAGCACTACTTTCGGACGCTCCTTTGTCTTGTGCTCCTCAATGGTGATCACGTCGGCGAATGCCTGCAAAGGATGGCCTGTGGCGGCCTCCATGCTGAACACAGGCTTTCCGGAGTAGCGTATGAACTGGTTGATGACCTGTTCCTCGTAGTCGGCTTTCTTGTCGGTCAGCGAGGCAAAGGCGCGCACCCCGATGATGTCGGCATAGCAACCCATGACGGGTATCGCTTCGAGCAGATGTTCGGGCTTGTCGCCGTCCATTACGACGCCGCGCTCCGTCTCAAGCTTCCATGCGCCCTGATTGATGTCAAGCACAATTACGTTCATCCCCAGATTTAGCGCCGCCTTCTGGGTGGAGAGGCGCGTGCGCAGGCTGGAGTTGAAAAAGACCATGAGCAGTGTGCGGTTGCGTCCGAGCGATGTATATGCGAAGCGGTCGGCTTTGATGGCCCTCGCTTCGGCTATGGCTTCGCTGACCGGGCCTATGTCGGCCACTGAGGTAAATGTCTTCATAAGTATAAGTTGCGGTGTAGAGCTATGCTGATTATTTGGTGTAGGATGCGATAAGCGAGCTGAATTCGGAGATAAACCGTCGTGCCTCATCCATCGGAAGCGAGAGAGCGGGGAGCAGACGCACGGTGTGGGCTCCGGCGCCCCCGGTGAAGATATGCCGCTCGAAGAGCAGGCGTTTGCGGAGCTCGGCCGCGTCGCCCTCGATCTCTACGCCGATCATCAGTCCGCGGCCGCGCACCTCCTTGAGCTGCGGCATGCGGCGGAGCTCCGTCAGCAGATAGTCGCCTACCCGTGCCGCGTTTTCCACCAGATGCTCCTCCTCGATGACGTCGAGCACGGCGAGAGCAGCAGCGCAGGCAAGGTGGTTGCCTCCGAAAGTGGTGCCGAGCATACCCTTGCGGGGCTCGAAGCGGGGCGATATCAGCACGGCCCCCATCGGGAAACCGTTGGCGATTCCCTTGGCGCACGTGATGAGATCAGGTCGTATGCCCGAAGGCTGATGGGCGAAGAATGAGCCAGTGCGGCCATATCCGCTCTGTATCTCGTCGAGTATCAGCATGGTGCCGGTCTCTTCGGTGATCTGCCGGAGCTGACGCAGAAATTCGGGCGACGGCTCGTGGATGCCCGATACGCCCTGGATACCCTCGATTATCACAGCTGCATACTGGCGTGTGGCGAGTTCGCGGCGCACGGCCACGATGTCGCCGAGCGGCACGAAGGTGACGTGGTCGGTGGCGTTGAACGGCGATACGATCTTCGGATTGTCGGTGGCGGCTACGGCTCCCGATGTGCGTCCGTGGAAAGCCTGCGAGAAAGCGAGCAGCCGCGCGCGTCCGGTCTGGAATGAGGCGAGCTTTATGGCGTTTTCGTTGGCTTCGGCTCCGGAATTGCACAGAAACAGCGAGTAGTCGTCATAGCCGGAGACTTTGCCGAGGCGCTCGGCAAGCCGTGTCTGGAGGGAATTGCCTACGGAATTGGAGTAGAATCCGAGTCTGACGGCCTGCGAGGCGATGGCCTCCACGTAGCGCGGATGGGCATGGCCGATGGATATGACGGCGTGGCCTCCGTAGAGGTCAAGATACTCCGTGCCGTCGGCGGTATATACGTGTGAGCCTTGTCCTCTGACGGGCTCTATGTCGTAGAGCGAATATACGTCGAAAAGTTTCATGCTGGTTGTTAGAAAGCTGATGGTTTGAGCCGCAATCCGGCGGTCTCGTCGAATCCGGCCATTAGGTTCATGTTCTGCACGGCCTGACCGGAGGCCCCTTTGAGTAGATTGTCGATGGCGCAGGTGACGAGCAGACGCCCTTCGACGGCAGTTATGCCGATGACGGCCTTGTTGGTGTTGACGGCCTGCTTGAGGTCTACTTCACCCGGCGCCACTACGGTGAACGGAGCGTCGCGGTAGTAATCGGAATACAGTCGGCGGGCATCGGCCTCGGTCATGCCGGTATGGATCCACGTCATGGCGTAGATGCCGCGGGCGAAGTCGCCGCGAACGGGCACGAAGTCGATCTCTCCGTCCCATCCGGGCTGCAGCGACGCCAGAGAGCGGCGGATCTCCGCCAGATGCTGGTGGGTGAACGGCTTGTAGACCGACAGATTGTCGCTGCGCCAGCTGAAATGGGTGGTGGCTCCGGGCTTTACACCGGCTCCGGTCGATCCGGTCACGCCTGTCACGCTGACGCGCTCCGGAAGCAGCCCGGCCGATGCGAGCGGCAGCATCGATAGCTGCAGGGCGGTGGCGAAGCATCCCGGATTAGCCACGAGCCGGGCTGAGCGGATGCGGTCGCGCTGCAGCTCGGGGAGCCCGTAGACATATCCTGCCGATTCGTCGCGGAAGTCCTGCGCGAGATCCACTACGCGGAGCGATTCAGGCAGAGCGTGCTCGGCCCAGAACTGGGTGCTTTTGCCGTGTCCCTGGCAGAGAAAGAGTATGTCGACGGCGTTGAGGTCGAAGTCGGCTGCGAAGCATAGATCGGTATCGCCCAGCAGCCCCTCGTGGACGGAGCTGACGGGCTGCCCGGCGTGGCTGGTGGAGTGGATGAATCCGATCTCCACTTCGGGATGGTTGATGAGCAGGCGTGTGAGCTCTCCGGCCGTATAGCCGGCTCCGCCTATGATTCCCGCTTTCATTCGTCCTTGCCGTTGCGGCGCTGTACGTTATGGTATATCTTCATCTGGTTGCCCAGTATCTTTGTGAAGCCTTTGACGTCGTCGGCGCTCCATGCCTTGTTGACCTCGCCGTATTCGCCGAAGTCGGTCTTCATCAGGTCGAACGGCGAGTCAACGCCTACCAGCGTGTAGGAATAGGGGCGCAGGCGTATGGTGACTGTGCCGCTGACGTTGCGCTGCGAAGATGCAAGCATGGCCTCGATGTCGCGCATCACAGGCTCCAGATACTGCGCCTCGTGGAGGAACATGCCGTACCACGTGCCCACCTGGTCTTTCCAGTATTGCTGCCACTTGGTGAGGGTGTGCTTCTCGAGCATCTTGTGGGCCGCGATGATCAGTATCGGGCCGGCGGCCTCGAAGCCTACGCGTCCCTTGATGCCGATGATGGTGTCGCCTATATGCATGTCGCGGCCGATGGCGTAGCGTGCGCCAAGGCGCTCCACCTCGCGGATGGCCTCGACCTTGTCGGCGTAGGGCTTGCCGTTGACGGCGGCTATCTCTCCCTGCTCGAAGGTGATCGTCATGTCCTCTTCGCCGTGGGCCTCAAGCTGCGAGGGATATGCGCTTTCGGGGAGAGTCTGCTCTGAGTGGAGAGTCTCCTTGCCGCCGATGCTCGTGCCCCACAGTCCCTTGTTGATGGAGTATTCCATCTTGGTGAAGTCGGCCACGTAGCCATGATCGCGCAGATAATTGATCTCATATTCGCGGGTGAGAGTCATGTCGCGTGTGGGCGTTATGATCTCAATTTCGGGCGCGAGGATCTGGAATGTGAGGTCGAAACGTACCTGGTCGTTGCCGGCTCCCGTAGATCCGTGGGCCACGGCGTCGGCGCCGATCTTCTTGGCGTATTCGATGATGGCGATAGCCTGGAATATGCGTTCGGAGCTGACGGATATGGGGTAAGTGCCGTTGCGGAGCACGTTGCCGGCCACCATATAGCGTATGCTGCGGTCGTAATAATCTTTGGTGATGTCGAGGGTGGCGTGCGAGGCCGCTCCCAGACGCTTGGCTTTGTCGGCGATCACTTCGAGCTCTGCGTCGGTGAATCCGCCGGTGTTGGCAATAGCGGTGTGTACTTCATAACCGAGATCCTCGGTAAGATATTTTACTGCGAATGAAGTGTCGAGGCCTCCCGAGAAGGCGAGCACCACTTTTTTCTTGCTCATAGCTGTAGGCTTTAATATGTTGTTGCGATTGTTTGACGTTTTATTGAAAGATGCCGCGCGGCCGGTCATTTGAGATGCAGTATCTTGCCGATCTTGTTGCGCAGCAGCATCATGTAGGGGGTGGCTTTCGAAGGTTCTTCCGAGGCAGGCTGCGCCGGATCGAAAAGCATTCCGGTGCAGAGGCACCGCTTGCGGTCGTTGCGCTGGAGCACGTCGTAGTTGACACAACCCTTGCATCCTTCCCAGAACTCCGCGTCGTCGGTCAGCTCGGAGAACGTCACCGGCATATAGCCCATGCGTGAGTTGAGCTTCATGACGGGGAGTGAAGTGGTGATGCTGAATATTTTGGCGTAAGGAAATCTCTGGCGTGCGAGCTCGAAGGTCTTCTCCTTGATGCGTTTCGCCAGACCCATATGGCGGTATTCCGGGTCGACTATCAGGCCCGATGTGGCTACGAAATCGCCATGACCCCAGCACTCGATGTAGCTGAAGCCTACGAGTTTGTCGCCGTCGAGCGCCACTACGGCTTTTCCGCCGGTGATTTTAGCCGAGATATATTCGGGCGAGCGGCGTGCTATGCCTGTGCCGCGCTGCAGGGCTGATTCGTAGATAAGGGTGCAGATGCGTTCGGAGTGGACTGCATGTTCAGGCTCCGCAAAAGCCACCTTGATGTCGTTTATCTCCATGAGTTGATATGTTGTGTTCAGATAGAATCCAATGACGCTGCAAAGTTAAATAAAAATACTGAATAAAATACAGAAATCACCAAAAACTTCATTTTCCGGCGAAATTTTATCAACATTATAATAAAATAAAAGCTGTCAGCAGACTGCTGACAGCTTTTGTCGGGGTGAGAAGATTCGAACTTCCGACCACACGCCCCCCAGACGCGTACTCTAACCTGGCTGAGCTACACCCCGGTGCTTTTCCTAAAAGCGCTGCAAAGTTAAGCCCTTTTTGTGTACTGTGCAATAGATGCGATGGTATTTTCACAAATTTTCACACTATTGTTTGGTTCTCATGATCCCTTTGACAGCTTTTCCAGCGTCGGCCAGTATGGCCGATGATGGTATGTAGTGCCGATGGCTTTCAGCGGCCGAGCATCTTGCGCCGGGCGGTGCAGACGGCCCAGAGCAGGATGCTCGTCGGGGCATAGGAGAGCATGAGACGCATTGCGGCGCTCCGCACCGAAGGCAGTGCCTCATGCCCGGCGCGAGGCGTGCCTATGGGCAGCAGCGAGCGCCGGATCGCAAGTTTCTCTGACGTCGGCAGGCATGTGTGGCCAAGCTGCTTGAGCGCTTCGAGTTTGTAGTGGGCTATCCAGCGCATGGCGGCGGGGCGATATGTATCTGACCATGGCAGGGATGTCAGACGCTGAAGAATCCGGCGCCAGCATTGCATTTTGGCTGAATCAGCCTGATAGCCTTTGGCGCGGCTGACTGACCCGCTGCGGATCATATAGTTGTAGATCGGTTTCCGGAGATGGGCAATCCTGGAGCAATGTTCATAGAGTTCCAGGCAAAAAGCATAGTCTTCCATGGTGACTCCTTCCTGAAAGCGGATGCCGTCAAGAATGATGCGTCTTATGATATAACAGCATGGTGAATGTTCGACTGCATAACGCAGGGCGTAAGTGGGCCCGTCAACAATAAGGTCGGGTTTTCCGGTTAGGTTTGTCGCACGGCAGTCTCTATCGGTATGCTCGTCGATGCCGAAAGTCAGTAAGTCAAGTCTGTCGGATTCCATGCGCTGTATCAGGAGGCCGATGCTGTCGGGCTTGATGGTATCGTCGGCGTCGATCATCATCAGATACTTCCCTCTGGCGGCTTCCAGGCCTCGGTTGCGGGCGCGTGCGGCGCCTCCGTTTGACGTATGGATAGTCCTGATACGATTGTCGGCGGCAGCCAGATCGTCGCATATTTCGGAAGATCCGTCGGTCGAGCCGTCGTCGATCAGTATGATTTCGGCATTTTCCGGGAGTTGGTTCGTCAGGCTGCCGATGCATCTTTGAAGATATGGCCTGACATTGTAGACCGGTATTACAACGCTTAATATCATTTCAGGTGACTTGTTATCCGCGCTGTGAACCTGCGGAACGGTTGGATGCAGACAAACATCGCTATGGACAGAAGAATGGCGGTGGCGGAGCCGGAAACAATGATTGCGACAAGAAGCCATTTTGCTGATACGGCTGCGTTGGCTGCGAGTGCCACGCCTGTATGCGAGTGCTGAAAAAAGAGGAGGGTCAGCCCGAGGACAGCGCATCCAATGGCTGTGTGACCGGCATAGAGGCCGATGTAAGTCCATCCGAATCCCTTCATGCAGCGGGTGATCAGATAATATGGTTTCCATATCACTATGACTGCGGCTTGTGCAAGTATGAAGCCCGAAAGAATTCCGTCGAGTCCATATCGCATTCCCAGGACAGAAGACAGTCCCAGGCTTAAAATTGTCTCCACCACTGGAGCTCCGGTGTCGGAGAACAGTCCGAAAGCATAGCGGAAAGCATCGGTCGTGAATCGTGTCAGGCCAATATACAGGATGATGCACATGAGAGCGAGAGTGTGTCGGGGAAGCAGAAACGACGGTCCGAGCCAAAGTGTCACAAACGGCGGTGCAAGCAGGTATATGTTGATTACCAGAATTGCCGAAAGAAAAAATCTTGCCGAAAAGATTTCGGCGAAAACGCTGCGTATTTTAGTCTGATCGCCTTCGGCCACAAGGTTCCCCACGCTTGGATTGGCGGAGTCGAACAGCGCTCCCATCAGTCTCTCCCCGCCACGTATTATGATGTAATAGTTGATATAGGCTGTCACCGATGCGAGTGAACCGAACGCGTAGATGATGAGCGGAGTGCCGTATTCAATCGAGAAACCGGCAATTTTATGAAAGAAGAGCTGGCGTACTTTAAGTTCTATATCCGGGAATCGTCGGCGTAGCGTGTGAAACCGTTCCTTTGAAGATTTGAGATATGGAAAGGATCGCCTGACGGCCAGATCCACGGCCCAGGCTCCGGCTGCGGCGAATGTGCCTTCGAGTATCAGCCACCAGATGTATCCGTCGGTCAATCGGCTTACGGCCCACATCTGTACGAGTGTCTTCACTATCATGACCGTCCTATAGCTCAGGCACACTTTATAGTCTTGCTGGTCGGCCGTGAGGAGAACCTGCCGATAATTCACGAAATATCCGAGAAGCGCACTCCACAGCATCACTCCGAATGAGGCATAGGCGTACCACAGCGGCAGTGTCATGGTCTCGAAAATCAATGGGAAAAATGCCATCAGGAGAGTCGCCCCGCCTCCGATGATAGCCGCGATGCGCCGGTAAATGGCGCCTTGCAGCGATATTATCGACGATATCAGTCGCCGATCGCCGTCCATCAGTGGCCGGTAGAGAGAGAAACCTATTGCTGCTCCGATGCCGAGTTCCGCTATGTTGAGCGCCTGAAGAAGGTTTGACGCAGTAGAGTTGAGGCCGAGTATGTCCGCGCCAAGATGGGCCAGAAATACTTTGCGCGAGAAGAACTCCAGCGTCAGCATGACGATGAAATAGGCTGAGGCCACAGCGCTGTTGCGGACACTGTTGCGTGTACGGGATGCGCAACGGCAGTACGCGGGCTGAGGATTGTCGTCTTTCGCCGATATGGTTGCTGTCATTTCCGGACGTTCCATGATAGGATAACGCGGCGCCCTCACCTTTATTACATGAATTTCAAATAAGAGAGATATTGATTAAATAATGGTAAATAAGGTTAACTAACTGTTAATTTCATGTGTCATCCCCTCCCGAAGCGTGAAATATGGGCCAAACAGAGCGCTTTAATGGAAAATATGTTGTAACTTTGCAACACCAAGCAGTCGCGGAGGAGGCCAGAGAGCTTCCTCCTTTTGTTTACGGCTGCGCAATCATAAACCGAACCAACCGACTACAGATGATAGACAGACAGCGACTGACCAGGACGGTGGAGGAGGCGCTTGAAGGCACCGACCTCTTTCTGGTGGATGTGGACGTTACCCCCGACAACCGTATCACGGTGGAGATCGACAGCTCTGAAGGCGTTGATATCGACACGTGTGTGGAACTTTCGCGCAAAATCGAGGCTGCTTTTGACCGCGATGCCGAGGACTATGAACTGGAAGTGGGGTCGGCCGGACTGACTTCGCCGCTCAAGGTCAAGGGACAGTTTGACAAAAACATCGGCCACGAGGTGGAGGTGATGATGCGCGAAGGGGGCAAAAAGCTTTGCGGAGTGCTCCGTTCGGTCAGCGACGATATGTCGGAGATCACCATTACGGTCAGCCGCAAGGTGCGTCCGGAAGGGAAGAAAAAGCCGGTGATGGTGGAGGAGACGATACCCGTGAGGATCGCCGACACAAACCGCATCACTCCCGTTCTGGACTTCAAGTGAATTACCGCTCAAACTCAATACAGATACAATAAAATAAAATCCACAAGATATTACCGGTTATGGCAAAGAAAGAGGAAACTCCCAATCTGGTGGCATGTTTCGCCGAATTCAAGGAGCTCAAGAATATCGACAAGATCACGATGATCAATGTGCTTGAGGAATCGTTCCGCAACGTGCTGGCGAAGATGTTCGGCACTGACGTTAATCTCGATGTGATCCTCAACCCCGACAAGGGCGACGTGCAGATCTTCCAGAATCTCGAAGTGGTGGAGGACGGCACCGTCACCGATCCCAACCTGCAGATAGGTCTGACCGACGCCAAGGCCGATCAGGATCCCGACGCTGAGATCGGCGACGAGCACACACGCGAGATATTCTTCGCCGACTTCGGGCGCCGCGCCATCCTCAACCTGCGTCAGACGCTTCAGTCGAAGATCCTCGATCTGCAGAAGGAGGCTATCTACGACAAGTTCAAGGAACTGGAGGGCGAGCTCGTGACCGGCGAGGTCTATCAGACCTGGGCGCGCGAGACTCTGCTTCTCGACGATGACAAGAACGAGCTTCTCCTTCCCAAAAGCGAGTCGATACCCGGCGACTTCTTCCGCAAGGGCGAGACTGTGAGAGCCGTTGTGGCCAACGTCGACAACAAGAACAATAATCCCAAGATCACCGTAAGCCGCACCAACGAGAATTTCCTGCGCCGTCTCTTCGAGCTTGAAGTGCCCGAGATCCACGACGGCCTGATCAGCATCCGCGCCGTGGCCCGCATACCGGGAGAGCGCGCCAAGATCGCTGTGGAGAGCTACGACGAGCGTATTGATCCCGTAGGAGCCTGCGTGGGTGTCAAGGGATCGCGCATCCACGGCATCGTGCGCGAGCTCCGCAACGAAAATATCGACGTGATCAACTACACGTCGAATCCGTCGCTGTTCATACAGCGTGCCCTCAGCCCCGCCCGCGTGTCGACCATCCGCATCGACGAGGAGGAGAAGAAGGCCGAGGTGTTCCTCCGTCCCGAGGAGGTGTCTCTTGCCATTGGCAAGCAGGGCCTCAATATCAAACTCGCCTCGATGCTTACGGGTTATGTGATCGACGTATACCGCGAGAGCGACGAGGTGCAGGAAGAGGATATCTACCTCGACGAGTTCAAGGACGAGATCGATCCCTGGGTTATCGAGACCCTCAAGAATATGGGACTGGTCACAGCCAAGAACGTGCTGGCTATGCCGCGTCAGGAGATCATCGACAAGGCCGACCTCGAAGAGTCGACCGTCGACCAGCTGCTGCAGGTGCTCCGCGCCGAGTTCGAGGATACCCCCGAAGGCGACGCCGAGGCCGACGCACAGGCCTGACCGAAGAGCTCCGGGCTGTGACAACTCTCCTCCAACAAACAATAAAAACTGTCAAAACATTATATGGCGAGAACGAAAATCAGTAAAATAGCAAAGGACTTCAACGTGGCCCTCCCCACGCTGATCGACTTTTTGCACAAGAAAGGCATCACCATCGAGGATAATCCCAACGCACGCATCGACGACAGCGTGCTCGACATCATCGTCAAGGAATACCAGACCGACAGAGCCCAGAAAACCAAGAGCGACAATCTTTCGGGCGAGCGTCACAAGCCCAGAGACCGTCAGCCGGAGCAGCGTCAGGCTCCGGAGATAAGGATCGAGGCGCCTGTACAGCAGGGTCCGAAGGTAGTAGGACACATAGATCTTGGCGGTCGACGCCCGGTGGTCACGGAGCCTTCCCGACCGGCCGCAGAGCCAGTGGCGCCGGAAGCGGCCGGCAAGCCTGAAAAGACTGTCGCCGAACCCGCCAAACCCGTGGCCAAGCCCGCGGAGCCCGCAGTCGTGGAGAAGCCCGCTGCTCCGGAGCCGTCAGCTGAAGTTTCGGAGACTCGCAGTCAGCCGGCAGAAGCCTCTCCCGCTGCTGCAAAGGCCGACGAACCCTCGGCACAGCCCCGTACAGAGACTGCCCAGGAGGCTCCCAAAGCTGCCGCCCCTGCCGCAAAGGCTGCCGCGCCGGAAGAGAAGCCGGCTGCAGCAGGCGTTAAGGAGAAAGCTCCGGTGACGGCTGCCGCGACGACGTCCGATGATTCGGGATCGGAAGCCGTGTTCAGTCCGAATGCCCGCCCGACGCTCAACATCAACGTCGTGGGCAAGATTGATCTTTCGGCCATCAACCAGTCGACGCGCCCGCGCCGCAAAAGCAAAGAGGAGAAGCGCAATGACCGTATAGCCGCAAGCCGTCAGGGCCAGGGCGCAGCCGTAGGAGGAGGAACGGCTGCATCGGGCGACCGCAAGAAACGCAAACGTATCGGAGGCAAAGAGAAGATCGACATAGAAAAGACCGCACAGCAGGCTGCACAGAATGGCGGCGGACAGCGCCAGAACCAGCAGAAAGGCGAGCGTGACCGCCAGCGCGGACGCGACCGTCAGCGCCACGGCTCTCAGCAGCATGCCGAGGTGACCGAGGAGGATGTTCAAAAACAGGTCAAGGAGACTCTCGCCCGACTGACCAACAAGGACAAAGGCCTCAAGAAAGCCGCCAAATGGCGTAAGGAGAAAAAAGAGATCAACGCGGAGCGTGAGCGCGAGGCCCACGAACTGGAGGAGGCCGAAAGCCGTGTGCTGAAGCTGACGGAGTTTGTGACTGCCAACGATCTGGCCTCGCTGATGGACGTCCCCGTCAACAAGGTCATCGGCACATGTATGAGCCTCGGTGTGATGGTCAGCATCAACCAGCGTCTCGACGCAGAGACGATCAATATCGTGGCCGAGGAGTTCGGTTTCGAGACCGAATATGTGTCGGCCGAAGTGGTCGAGGCGATCAACCAGGAGGAAGATACGGAGGACCAGCTCGTCAACCGTCCGCCTATCGTGACCGTCATGGGTCATGTCGACCACGGCAAGACCTCGCTGCTCGACTATATCCGCAAGGCAAATGTGATCGCCGGCGAGGCCGGAGGCATCACACAGCATATCGGCGCCTACAACGTGAAGCTTGCCGACGGACGCCATATCACGTTCCTCGACACTCCCGGCCACGAGGCATTCACCGCCATGCGTGCCCGAGGCGCAAAGGTGACGGATATCTGTATCATCATTGTCGCAGCCGACGACAACGTAATGCCCCAGACCGTCGAAGCCATCAATCACGCATCGGCTGCCGGCGTGCCTATAGTGTTTGCTATCAATAAGATCGATAAGCCGGCCGCCAATCCTGAAAAGGTGAAGGAGGAGCTGGCCAACATGAATTACCTCGTGGAGGAATGGGGCGGCAAATACCAGTCGCAGGATATCTCAGCCAAGAAAGGCACGGGTGTCGAAGAGCTTATGGAGAAGGTGCTCCTCGAAGCCGAGATGCTTGAGCTCAAGGCTAATCCCGACCGGCGTGCCACCGGCTCTATCATAGAGTCGTCGCTCGACAAGGGCCGCGGATACGTGGCTACGGTGCTCGTGCAGAACGGTACGCTCCGCGTCGGCGACGTCATACTCGCCGGAACGCATTTCGGACGCATCAAGGCGATGTTCAACGAGCGCAACCAGCGCATCAAGGAGGCCGGACCCTCCGAACCGGCCCTGATACTCGGCCTCAACGGCGCCCCGACTGCCGGCGACACGTTCAACGTCATGGAGTCGGAGCCCGAAGCCCGCGAGATAGCCAACAAGCGCGAGCAGCTGCAGCGCGAGCAGGGCGCCCGCACCAAGAAGATACTCACTCTGGAGGATATCGGCCGCCGCCGAGCCATAGGCAACTTCCAGGAACTCAATATCATCGTCAAGGGCGACGTGGACGGCTCGATAGAGGCGCTGAGCGATTCGCTCATCAAGCTCTCGACAGAGGAGATACAGGTCAATGTGCTCCACAAGGCTGTCGGAGAGATCTCGGAGAGCGATGTCACTCTCGCAGCCGCATCCGATGCCATCATCATCGGTTTCCAGGTGCGTCCGTCGCAGGCGGCGCGTCGCGAGGCCGAGCGTGAGGGCGTGCAGATACGTCTCTATTCGGTCATCTACCAGGCCATAGAGGAGGTGAAGGATGCCATGGAGGGCATGCTTGCTCCGGAGATCAAGGAAGAGGTGACCGGCACTGCCGAAGTGCTTCAGACTTACAAGATCTCGAAGGTGGGCACGGTGGCCGGATGTATCGTGCGCGAGGGCAAGATCAAGCGTTCGTGCAAGGTGCGCGTGATCCGCGGAGGCATCGTGCGCCATACAGGCGAACTCGGATCTCTCAAACGTTTCAAGGACGATGTCAAGGAGGTGCTTTCGGGCTACGACTGCGGTCTTAACATCAACAACTACAACGATATCCAGGAGGGCGACATGATCGAGGCCTTCGAGGAGGTTGAGGTGAAGAAGACGCTTTGACAGCACATATAAATATCGGATCCAATATCGGCGACCGTCTGGCTCTAATAGGGCGGGCGGTCGCTGCCTTATGCAGGCGTTTTCCGGGTGCCGCTGTAAGTGGGCCGGTTGAGTCGGAGCCGTGGGGTTTCGACAGCCCGAATACGTTTGTCAATGTCGGTGTGATGATAGAGTGCGATCTTGGCCCGGAGAGTCTCCTGTCGGTGTTGCTTGAGATCGAACGTTCGGTAGGGAACGGCATATCCCACCGCGACTCGGCCGGCCGATATGCCGACAGGCCGATTGACATAGATCTGATAGATTACGGTCGTATGGTATACCTGAGCCGACAGCTGACGCTGCCGCATCCGTGGGCTTCGGAGAGGCCTTTTGTCATGGGGCCTCTGCTGGAGCTGGAGCCGGATTACCGCAGTCCGCTCGATTGAGCCGCTGCAAGGAGGGAAGCGGTCAGTAGGAGAACGACAGGGCGTCGACCCACAGGGTGCTTCCGCTGTAGGTGGATGTGACGGGGTCTGCCACGGTCACCACGCCTTCGGTCTCTTCGGCGATAGTGCCTACAGCTGTCGACGATGCGAGGAGCACCTTCACTTTTGTGGCCTTGACGCCAAACATCGAATAGGAAAGGGGCACAGTAAACGCCGTGTAGCCCGTTGCTACCGGTAGAGTCGCCTCCGCACGCGCGATAGTCACCTCCGTTCCGTCGGCCACGCCGATCACTTCCACTCTGACGAGTCCCTGCTCGCTTATGCCTGGAGCGGCCGGGATGTATTTGTAGAAGCCGTTGAGAGCCGTAGGACGGGAAGAGAACTCCAGTCCTTCGTCGTAGGTCTCCGTGAGGGTCGGCGGATCGAACCGGTAGGAGCCGAGGAAAAGGCGCCCCGCCGAGCGGTGTCCGGGCCGGGGGATGTTGAGGCTGTAGTCGGTGTAGGGTGTGCCTGTCTGACGGTAGTCGGGGATCTCGGGACCGTCAATATCCCACCCGACGCTCTGTATCTTCACTCCGTAGGAGTTCTGGTAGGCGTCGATCACCGCTTCGGTCGACGGCTGCATATACCAGGTGTTGTGGCGTGCGGCCGATGTGCAGAATGTCTTGGCGTTGACATTGGCCCATTTAAGCGGCACTTCCTGTTTTAGGCTCACGCGGTTTTGCCGGTTGAAGATTCCCACTATGGTCTGCGAGTATCGGCCTCCGCTCGGAAGGTCGCGGTATCTGACGGATTCGCGACGGTCCTCAAAATCGGCGTTGGGTAGTTCGGCGGCTTTTTCTGTGGTTATGGTAACCGGCGCGGTGAAGTCGCTGATGTCGCGTGGCTGCGCGAGTACTGTGGCCCGGAGTGTGTATCTGGTGTCGGCTTTCAGGCCTGTGACGATAATCTGGCCGTTCTCTTCATTGCGCGAGAGCTGCAGTGTGGGCTCGTTTCCGGCGTAGATCGATGCCGTGCGGGTGATATAGGCTGTGAGTTCAGGCATCTGCGGCTCTATTCTTATGACGGCGCTGTGGGCGAACGCGTCGACATTGATGCCGAACGCTGGCGCTTTGCGCCGTATAGTGGCTGTCGTCTTGACCGCTCCGCAGTAGATGATCCGTGCGCTGATATCAGCCTGTCCGGAGGGCACATCGAAAGTAATCGAGGCGCCGGTGCCGTCGGCGTCGGGGATCCTTCTGATGGAGGCAGGGCTGATCCACTGGCCGTTCTCCGACAGCAGCTCCACCCCGAGGTCGGGGAGCGACGCGTCGGCAGGCAGTGAAAGATGCATCGTGCAGCTGTCGACGCCCATGACTGCGTCGCTCACCGACGTGAGGCCTACGTCGACGCTTCCTAACTCCACGGCGAGGATGGCGGGTTCAGACTCGATGTTGGCCACGGTGCGTGCCTGAAGCTGGAAGCGGTGCTGCGGCAGGCCCGGTATTGTCCGGAGCCGTGGTATTACATCGGTGAAGTCCACCGTCATCAGTCCCTCTGACCGTGACAGTGACAGTCCGAGAGAGTTCATGGTCTGGAGGTCGGTGGCCGATGCTTCTATGAGGTTCACTTCGGCCGGCCAGCCGGCCGAAAGGAGCGACGGCGAGTTGGTGCTGAGATAGAGGCCGCGCAGCTGAGTGCCGTCGACCGATGCAATGATCCGGCCGGAGGGGGCGGCGCCTTCGGTCACTTGCAGGGGCGTGCCGTCGGCAAAGCCCTCGCACTGTATTCTTGGCACCGTAGCGTCAAGAAGTTCCGGCGTCAGACGTATTGCGACGTCGTCCGATGAGATCCGAGGGTCGAGCGACAGAGTGACGACCGGCGCTTCCTGGCCGTCGGTCGAGATGGTCAGCGTGGCCGTATAGCAGTGGCGGGGCAGGGCATTCTTGATGCTGGTCATGTAGACGGAGCAGCTGCGCCCGTCGGGCAGCGTCAGGTCGAGGCTTACGTCGATGTCGCCGGGCCGAAGATATATGCAGCGCTTTTCGCCCGACGAGAAGCTCACGTAGCGTCCGCCATGGCTGTGGAACGTCACAGAGCACTCCGTGAAGTAGTCGCTGAAGCCGTCGGCGAAGTCGACGTCGAGCATCGTGTTGGCGAGCGAACAGACTATCTCCGGCCTGGCCGTCTCTCCTCCGGCAACAGTGAATTCGGTCGTTCCGAAAAAATACGGACAGTCAAATCCCTCGGTCATGTCGGCAGCGGAGCCGACGGTAAGGGTATATGTCCCGGCCAGAAAGGGCTGGTCGGCGGGAAAATCGGCCATCGAGGGCCACGATCGAGACAGCGATCCGTCGGCTGTGGAGAGTTGTCCCCCGAGCTCCTCCGGAAGCGGAGGCTCGCCTACGGTGGTCTGCGGGGATCCGTTGCCGGTGTCGACAGTCGGATCCACCGTGATGAACGGATTGATGAGGCCGCTGTCGTTGACGGGCGATGACGATTCGGAAGAGCAGCTGCCGAGGATTGTCAGGATGGCGGCGGCGAGAGCGGCTGTAATGAAGCGATATGAATGAGTCAATGTCGGACGGTTGTTTATCAAAAGACCGTAAAGTTAATAAATATAGGTTAACCGGATTTGTCCTGGCCGCTTAAATATGGTTAAATTTGCAGCGACAATTATCTGAACCAACAAAACATCTGATATGATCAAACGCATTATCGCCGCCTGTGTGTTCGCTTTAGCGGCAGCCGGAGCGGCCGATCTCAGCGCTCAGACCGACCTGCGCAGCCTTATCGGCGGAATTCTCGGAACAGACAGTAAGATTACGCCTGAATCGATAGCCGGAACGTGGAAATACAGTTCGCCGGCCGTGTCGTTCAAATCCGACAATCTCCTGAAGAAGGCCGGCGGGGCTGCTGCCGCGGCGGCTGTAGAGAAAAAACTGGAGCCGTATTACCGCTCGGCGGGTCTCGACAAGGCCGAAGTGACATTCTCGCCCGACTCCACCTTCACTATGAAACTCGGGCGCATCAGTCTCGCCGGTGTCATCGAGGCGCCCCAGGAGGGGATCGACGCAACGATGACTCTCTGTTTCAAGCTCGGTGGAAAGGTGCCGTTGGGAAGCATGGACGCCTACATAAAGCGCAACGGCAAGGAGAGCATCGACCTGACGTTCGATGTCACCAAACTCATATGGCTGGTCGACAAGGTTGCTGCCGTAAGCGGCAATGCGTCGGCCAAGGCTATGTCGAAACTGCTGTCGTCCTACGAGGGCATTACAGCAGGCTTCACTCTGCGCCCGGCGGCAGCTGCCAGATGACAGCGGGCCGTCTGTTGCGGAGCGAAGCCATGAGAGAAACGGGCTGTAAATTGCGTCGTTTCGCTATTTGAGTACTGACAGGGCGGCTTCGTAGTCGGGCTCGTGGGTGATTTCGTCTACGAGCTGCACATACTCCATCCTGCGGTTGCGGTCGATGATCATCACCGCGCGGGCCAGAAGTCCGGCGAGCGGGCCGTCGGTCATCATCACTCCGTAGTTCTGTCCGAATAGCGGCGATCTGAATGCCGAGGCGAATGTCACTCCTGTGATGCCCTCAAGCGTGCAGAACCGGCTCATAGCGAAAGGCAGATCCATCGACACGCACACCACCGCCGTGTCCTTCAGCCGGGCTGCCTCTTCGTTGAAGCGGCGCACGGAGCGTGCGCACACTTCGGTGTCGAGACTCGGGAAGATGTTGAGCACGATGCGTTTTCCTGTGAAGCTGTCGAGCGAGCAGTCGCTCAGGTCGGGGGCTGCGAGATGAAATGCCGGAGCCGGTTGTCCGACCATAGGGGGCAGGCCGTAGGTGTGGCACGGCTCTCCCTTGAAGTAGATTGTCTGCATGATATAGTCGTTTGTTTTAGTCGCCGGTCACTGCCCGGCGATTGTCGTTTTCTGAATAACGTCGGCGGCGAGATTATTGTTGAATCCCACTATTATGTCGGCCACCGTGCCGTCCTTGCCGCATATGACGGCCACGGGCAGCGTAGCGGCTCCGCAGTCGCGTGCCAGACCGCGGGCGCTGATGAGCGTGGTCTCGCCCATGCGCGAGGGGCCGGTATGTCCTTCGATCGTGTCGCCGTGGCTTCCGGTGAAGGCCCATATGATCTCTGCGGCGAAGGGGAGCTGCGCCACTCCCTGCCTGACGCCCTCGATGAAGGCCTGCGTGAATCCTCCGTCAGGATCGAGGATCGCTATCACTGTGGGAGCCGCGAAGCGGTCGGAGGCGCGGCGCGAATACCGTTCGCCGGTTAGCGTCGGGAGCGAGAATCCGGGCATAGGCTGACCGGGCAGACTCTCCACACGGAAGTTGCTGCGGCGGTAGCTGGCGAATATGTCGGGGTAGAGCGCGATGAGTCTGTCCTCCGTCAGGTGGTCGGTGTCGGCTGAGAGGGTCGCTCCGCCATACACTGCGTCGACAGTCTGCTCGCTGACCGTGCCGGGCGAGTTCTCGTAGTGGAGGCTTACCGGGAGCAGCGTTGCGCGGTCGAAGATCATTTCAGCTTCCGAGGCGGTGCGCTGATCCCCTTCGAGCCTCCTGACAATGCGCAGGCCTGTCCTTCTGACGCCGCCCACGAGAGTGTCGGGCCTCAGGCTGACGCTGTATGCCGTATCCGAAGCCTGGCGCTCTATCTCGTCGGCGAGAAGCGCCGGAAGGAGGCTGGCGAACTGTGCCGTGCGCTGCACCCCTTCCCCTTTGAGCTGCCCGATTTCGCGCGGCCTGAAGGCCATCGAATCGGTCGAATAATGGTATTCCTGAAGCTTGCGGGCCGAATAGCGGTAGTGATTGCCCCCGAAATATGCCGAGAAGCCGCGCACCGGTTCGTCGCGTCCTGTCAGCTCCCAGTCGATCAGATAGGAGCAGGGGAGCAGCGGGTCGCCGTCGGCAGGTTGCTGCGACAGCGCCACCGTATAGACCACGTCGTCCGACAGCTGCGGCATCCCGACGGTGAAACGCACCGTGTCGCTGTAGCCGCCCGCGGCCCGCAGCGCCTTCACGATAGGTTCAATCCCCCGGATAGTGTTATCCGGGGGAACGTTGTTGCCCGCATTGGCTGTCGCGATTGCGATTGCCGCGGCTGCCGCAGCCAGGGGCGATCGTGAAATCCCTTTCATAGCTCTCCGATAATAAACAAACAGTTGAATGTGAATGGCGGGATCTGAATCCTGCCATTATAACGCCCCGCGGGGGCCAACTGTTTTGCCGGACCGTGAAATAAATCGCCTGCGGCATCGTTATGGTTATGATGCCGATTACAAGAATCAATATACCTGCCGTCACCGACGCCCGCGGCTCGCTCGCCTATATTGAGCGGGGAGGAGCGATCCCGTTCTCGCCCGCTTCGGTGGAGCTCGTCGCTGCGTCGGGCCCGCTCCCTTCCGGCCCGGGTATCGTCGTGGCGCTCCGGGGATCGCTGACAGTGGGGGCGCTCGCGGTTGACAATCCGGCCGACGGACTGCTGTTCGACAGCGTCGGCGGCATGGAGCTTTCGCCCGGCGGAGTGGCTCTCGTGGCGCGGCCTGTGCGCTGCGGCATCGAAGTGCCGTTTGAAATGCGGCGCATCTACTATATATGGGATATCCCGCAGGGCTGCACGCGCGGAGGCCACGCTCATCTGCGCCAGCGCTCCCTGCTGATGGCCGCCTCGGGCTGCTTTGACCTGACATGCGACGACGGAGTGCGCCGCACGTGCCGCCATCTCACTTCCGGGTGCCTTCCGGTGGCCGTCGAGGCGGGAGAGTGGCGCACACTCCACGGATTCAGCCCCGACGCTGTGGTGCTTGCGGTGGCATCAACCTCCTACGATCCGACTGATTATCTGTATGATCATGAACAATTCCTCCGGCGGCGTGCCGCGCTATCCGTTTCTTGACCTCGCGGCGGCCAATGCGCCGTATGCCGACCGTCTGAAAGCCGCCGCCTGCCGGGTGATCGACAGCGGCAGATATATCGGCGGCGAGGAAGTCGAGGCATTCGAGGATGAGCTTGCGAAGCTTGTAGGCTCCCGATATGCCGTGGGCGTCAGTAACGGCTACGACGCCCTAAGGCTGATATTGCGTGCCTGGATAGCGATGGGAAGGCTTTGCCCCGGCGACGAGGTGATAGTGCCGGCCCATACGTTTATTGCTTCCATGCTGGCTGTTGCCGACGCGTCGCTTGTCGCTGTGCCGGTCGACGCCGATCCGCTGACGATGAATCTCGACACGTCGCTCGTGGAGGCTGCCCTGACGCCGCGCACGCGGGCCATAATGCCGGTTCATCTCTACGGCCGCGTATGCTGGGACACGACGCTCGCCGCCCTGGCTTCTTCGCGCGGGCTCTTCGTGGTGGAGGACTGCGCGCAGGCCATCGGGGCGCGCGCCACAGCCGACGGGCTTTGCGGAAGCCGCCGTGCGGGAGCTCTCGGCCATGCCGCGGCCATAAGCTTCTATCCTACGAAAAATATCGGCGCTCTCGGCGATGCGGGAGCCGTGGTGACCTCCGATCCGCAGCTTGCGGACACCGTGCGCGCGCTCGCCAACTATGGCAGCGACCGCCGGTATCATAATATCTATGAGGGCGCCAACTGCCGTCTCGACCCGATACAGGCTGCCATGCTCCGCGTCAAGCTCCCTCACACTGCGGAGGAGAATGCGGCCCGCTTTGCTCGCGCCATGGCCTATGAGCGCACGATAAGCCGCCCGGGACTGGTCAAGCCGCTGATGTCGGCCTCCGTGACCGACTGCGTGTGGCATCAGTATGTGGTGCGCGTCGACGGCCGGCAGCGCGATCTGTTCCGCCGCCGGCTGCTCGAAGCCGGCGTGGCCACCGACGTACATTATCCCGTGCCGCCGCATCTGCAGCCCTGCTATGCCGGGCGACTGGCGCGCACGCCGCTTCCGGTGGCGGAGAGCATATGCCGCGAGGCGGTAAGCCTGCCGGTAGCGGGTGCGCTGACGGTGGCCGACGCTGCCGCCATAGCCCGTATAATCAACGATCTCGACCTATGAACGCCGCCCGCATACAGCTTGTCCCGTATACCCCCGGCATGGCGGAGGAGTGGAATGAATTTGTAGCCCGCTCGAAAAACGGCACATTTCTCTTCGACCGCCGCTATATGGACTATCATTCCGACCGTTTCGCCGACTCGTCGGTTACATTCCGCCTCGGCGGGCGCCTGGTGGCCGTCATGCCGGCAAATGTCGAGGGAAATGTCTGCTACTCCCACCAGGGACTGACCTACGGCGGTCTCATCACCGACACCAGGGTCAATGCTGCGGCCGTACTGGCCATGATGCGCCTGCTTGCGGAGTGGCTGCGCCGCAGAGGCATCGTCCGGCTTGTCTACAAGCCGGTGCCCTATATCTACCACCGGATTCCGGCCCAGGAGGATCTCTACGCTCTTTTCGCCATGGGTGGAGCTGCGCTGATAGGGCGCCATCTGTCGTCGGCCATCTGCCGCGACGGCCGTCTGCCGCTGGTCGAATCGCGCCGCTCGGGTCTGCGCAAGGCCCTGCGCGCCGGAGTGGAGATCGCGGAGTCAGCCGATTACGGTTCGTTCTGGAAGATACTTGCCGACAACCTCCGGGAGCGCCACGGAGTAGCGCCTGTGCATTCGCTTGAGGAGATCACGCGCCTGGCATCCGCCTGGCCGGGGCATATACGACTTCATGCGGCCATGCTTGGCGGCAGTATGCTTGGCGCCACGGTGGTCTATTCAGCCGGATGCGTGGCTCATACGCAGTATATATCCGCTTCGCCCGAGGGGAAGCGCCTCGGCGCGCTCGATCTGCTCCTCGACACCATCATCCGCCGCGAATACGCATCGAGCCCCTACTTTGATTTCGGCGCCAGCACGGAGCAGATGGGCCGCTGCCTCAACGACGGGCTGATATTTCAGAAGGAGGGATTCGGCGGCCGCGCCGTCTGCTACGACACCTATGAGATAGATCTCACCTGAGATAGATCTCACCCGATCGGAACAATCGGAATAATTCCGATCCCCCTGAAAATACAGCGCGCCCCCGATTCACATCGGAGACGCGCCTTCTGTATACTAACTAAAAAAACTGTCTGTTT
>CANRCT010000016.1 GCA_947629175.1 uncultured Muribaculaceae bacterium
CTCAGCAGCAGGAGCTATATCGACTGGTCTCTGAGTGGGTAACTCGCGATTTGGGTAACGCATGACGAAAACAGGAAATTCAGCCACTCCAATAGGCTGCGACGACGATTCGAGAGCATATTGGGCAAGCACATTGTCTTTATCCTTGCAGATCAGCAAACCGATCGTAGGATTGTCCTCCTTGGTTTTCAGTATGTGATTTACCGCCGTCATATATGTGCCGAGTTGACCTATGTCGCCAGCACCAAATGTCCCGGTTTTTACCTCTATGACACAATAGGCGTGTAGTTTTATGTTGTAGAAGAGCAAATCAATGAATTGCTCCGTATGCCCGACTTTAAGACGATATTCTTCACCGACATAGGCAAAACCGGAACCGAGTTCAAGAAGAAAACGCGAGATATTGGCCATCAAAGCTTTCTTTAGTTCGCGCTCTTTGTATGGCTCAGCCATTTCGGTAAAGTCGAATATATATATAGGTCTTTTGTCAGTTCCTGTGCAAGATCGCTGTCAGGAGCGGGCAACAAGCGAGAGAAACTCGTCAGAGCTTTGCCCTGACGAAGATGCAGACTCGTGTCCATAAATGATTTCAAGACATTTCGCGACCAACCTTCTTCAACCATTTTATGAACATAAAATAATGCGGTTTCTCGTTCTCTTTTTTCGAAATATTTATCTATTAAAGTTCGATGATGCCCCCACGGAACAGAAAAGATAATATCGTCATGGATATCTTGCGATATGCCCACAAGTTGTGGGCAATTTGCAGACTCCTCACGATAAAGAAGATACAGCTTCTTCATGTATTGTAAATTCTGCCTGGAAAAACCCTCGGCTTCAGGTATGGCAGCCTTCAAATCCTGACTGAGATTTCGATAAAATCCACTACCGTAAACATTTTCGGCATCACGAGCCACGATGTCACGGCCGAGCGACCAATAGAAGCGCAGCATCTCTCGGTTTACTTGCGTGGCAGCCTTGATCTGGCTACGACGGTAACGTTCTTTTAGATCCTGAATCCACCGGTAATATCCGGCATCGGTTTTAGTCAGTTTGCTCATGCGAAAAATGGCGAACGGCGATTGATTTCCGTTGACAAATGCAAATTTACGAAATTTATGAACATCAAGCTCGTTATCCACTGACATTCCATCCCTCGCCAATCTCACGATAGCATCCATGTCGTACTAAAAAAATAGCTGTCCGATAAAAATTGTATTAACGAAATTTTTATCAGAAAACTGACATCTTGTAAAAAGATGCGGTGAACCGAGTTCGTTAATAATTTGCAGCCGAGGGGCGAGGGGAAATTTTGCATTGTGGGGAGAATGATGTAATTTTGTATCGGGGCAGCAACGTCGTTAGCAGCCTGATCAGCCTCATCATTGGCATACAATCCCACTCATTATGGATGTCAAGACTCTCGAATTCGTAACATATTGCATCAGCAAATTAGCGCAGACGCTTAAGATGAGCCAGCGTGAGGTTTACCGACGCCTGAAACAGTCGGGGATTCTCTATGATTACATCGTGCCGTCATACGACGTGCTTCACACCTTCAGTTCGCGCTATCTCGTTGAAGATCTCACAGATTACATGAGGGAGAAAGGAGTGTTGCCGCAATGAGACTCTATCATTCATCCAATATATCCGTGGTAAGGCCTGATGTGATTCATTCCAGAGACTTTCTTGATTTCGGCAAAGGCTTTTATCTGACTTCGATTCACGACCAAGCTGTAAGATATGCACAACGCTTTATCCGACGTCAGCGGGAGGCATGGGTCAATGCATATGAGTTTAATTTCGACTCTTTGGAATGGAAAATCCTGAAATTCGACTGTTACAATAAGGACTGGCTCAATTTCGTCGCCAACTGCCGTGCCGGAAATGATACTACTGATTTTGACCTCGTCATTGGAGGCATAGCCAACGATAAGGTAATCCAGACGCTTGACCGATTTTTCGAAGGAGAATTATCGGAGAACGAAACGTTAGGGCTGCTTAAGTATGAGCGACCCAATATCCAGTATTGCATCCGCTCTCAAAAGATGCTGGATAACTGTTTGAAACACATAGAAAGCCGACAATTATGACTGACGAAAGCAAATTGGCATTTCAGGCCAGCAAAAGCGCTAACATAATAAAAAGCCTGTGCGAACTCTATGGATTGTCGTTACAGGAGGCTACCGATGTCTACTATCAATCCGACACATCTGAACTAATAGAAGATGGCGTTGCCGATTTACAATGCCGAAGCGACAAGTACCTCGCATCCGTCATATGGGAAGAATATCACGAGTTTCAAGAATAATACAACAACGAAATCAGACCGCTGAAAATCCCGAGACGTAATCAACATCTGGCCGCATCACGGAAGTTCCCACCACAGACTTCCGCGGTGCGGCCACTGTTTTTGCAACATGCCGTGATCGCCCGGAGTGGAAATTTTGCATTGTGGGGAGAATGATGTAATTTTGTATCGGGCTTGCTGTAGGCAAGTCTGCACGGCGCATCAGGCAGCGCCATGGCGGTTTCGTCGACAAAGATATCGTCATGGCGGGAAACGTCAACAATGACGCCGCGCAGGTTGTTACACTAAAGATTATGAGACACGACGACCCAACACCTGCATCGCAGCACAAAGCGCCGGCCGACGCTCTGGCACAGTCCGGCGAATACAAATACGGCTTCTCCACCGACATCGACACCGACATACTGCCCCCGGGGCTGTCGGAGGACACCATACGGTTTATCTCGGCGCGCAAGCATGAGCCGCAGTGGCTCCTCGACTTCCGCCTGAAAGCCTACCGCAAATGGCTGACAATGAAGATGCCCGACTGGGCGCATCTCGACATTCCTCCTATCGACTATCAGGCGATAAGCTACTACGCCGCGCCGGTCAAGAAGGAGGGGCCGAAGAGCCTCGACGACGTGGATCCGCAGCTGATCGACACGTTCAACAAGCTCGGCATACCCCTGCAGGAGCAGAAACAGCTCGCAGGCATGGCCGTCGACGCGGTGATGGACTCCGTCAGCGTCAAGACCACCCACCGGCAGCTGCTGGCCGACAAGGGGGTGATATTCTGCTCCATCTCCGAGGCGGTCAGAGAGCACCCCGATCTGGTGCGCCGCTACCTGGGATCGGTAGTCCCGGCATCGGACAATTTCTTCGCCGCGCTCAACTCGGCGGTATTCTCCGACGGCTCGTTTGTCTACATCCCCAAGGGGGTGCGCTGCCCGATGGAACTCTCCACCTACTTCCGCATCAACGCGCAGGGCACAGGCCAGTTCGAGCGTACGCTGATAGTGGCCGACGACGATTCCTACGTCAGCTATCTCGAAGGCTGCACCGCCCCGATGCGCGACGAGAACCAGCTCCACGCCGCCATAGTGGAGATCGTGGTGGAGAATCATGCTGAAGTGAAATATTCGACCGTGCAGAACTGGTATGCCGGCGACCGCGACGGCCGTGGCGGAATATTCAACTTCGTCACCAAGCGCGGACTCTGCCGCGGCCGCGACTCGAAGCTGTCGTGGACGCAGGTAGAGACCGGTTCGGCCATCACATGGAAATACCCCTCGTGCGTGCTCGCCGGCGAGGGCGCCACTGGCGAATTCTACTCCGTGGCCGTCACCAACAACCGTCAGCAGGCCGACACCGGCACGAAGATGATACATCTGGCGCCAAACACGCGCTCCACCATAGTCAGCAAGGGCATATCGGCCGGACGGAGCCAGAACTCCTACCGCGGCCAGGTGAAGGTCGTAGCCTCGGCCCACGGATGCCGCAACTACACGCAGTGCGACTCCCTGCTGCTCGGCCCCGACTGCGGCGCCCACACGTTCCCCTATATCGACGTTATGAACGACACATCGGTAGTGGAGCATGAGGCCACGACGTCGAAGATCAACGAAGACCAGATATTCTACTGCAACCAGCGCGGCATACCCACAGAGGAGGCCGTCAGCCTGATCGTCAACGGCTACGCCAAGGAGGTGATGAACAAGCTCCCTATGGAGTTTGCCGTCGAAGCTCAGAAGCTGCTGCAGATATCGCTCGAAGGGAGCGTAGGATGACAGTCGCTCCCATCCCCTCACATCCATAACCGAAAAACAATCGCCAAAATGAGCAAACTTCTTGAAATAAAAGGGCTCCACGCCACGGTCGAGGGCAAGGAGATAATCCGCGGACTCGACCTTGAGATCGGCGCCGGCGAGGTCCACGCCATCATGGGCCCCAACGGTTCGGGCAAAAGCACTCTCTCGGGAGTGCTCGCCGGCAATCCGGCCTATCGCGTCACCGGCGGCAGCGTCAGCTTCCACGGGCTCGACCTGCTCTCGCTCTCTCCCGAGGACCGGTCGCACGAGGGACTCTTCCTGTCGTTCCAGTATCCGGTGGAGATACCCGGAGTGTCGATGACCAACTTCATGCGCGCCGCCATCAACGCCAAGCGCAAATATTTCGGCGAGGAGCCGATGCCCGCCACGGAGTTCCTGAAGCTCATGCGTCAGCGCCGCGAGATAGTCGAGCTCGACAACCGCCTCGCTTCCCGCTCGGTCAACGAGGGATTCTCGGGCGGCGAGAAGAAGCGCAACGAGATATTCCAGATGGCAATGCTCCAGCCCCGTCTGTCGATACTCGACGAGACCGACTCAGGCCTCGACATCGACGCCCTGCGCATCGTGGCCTCCGGAGTCAATCAGCTCAAGACAAAAGAGAACGCCACCATAGTCATCACCCACTATCAGCGGCTGCTCGACTACATAAAGCCCGACTTCGTCCATGTGCTCTACCACGGGCGCATCGTGCGCACCGGAGGCCCCGAGCTCGCCCTGGAGCTCGAGGAACGCGGCTACGACTGGATAAAGCAACAAGCCGACTGACCACACCATGGACGCTCTCAGACAATATACAGATCTCTACGACGCACACCGCGAGGCGGTCGACGCCCACGCCCCGGAGCTCCTCAACGCCCTGCGGCCGGCGGCGCGCGAGGCCCTGGAGGGGGCCCGGCTCCCCGACACCCATACGGAGGGATATGAGCGCACCTCGCTCGAAGAGATGATGGCGCCCGACCGCGGCGTCAACATAATGCGCGTAGGGCAGGCGTTCGACCTCTCGACCGCCATACGGTGCGAGCTCCCCAACGTATCCACCCTGCAGGCCTATCTCGTGGGCGACACATTCGTGCCCACCGAAGGGCTTGAGCGCCGGCTGCCCGAGGGGGTGATATTCACCTCCCTCGCCCGTGCCTGCGAGCTCTGGCCCGATCTGATAAAGCCCCGTCTCGGCGCCCTGGCCGACCTGAACGACACTCCTACCGCGCTCAACACCATGCTCGCGCAGGACGGCGTCGTGGTGCGTATTCCTGCCGGACTGCATCTCGAAAAGCCGCTGCAGCTCGTCAACGTGTTTGACGGCACGGAGCCTCAGATGGCCGTTCGCCGCCTGCTGGTCATAGTTGAGAAAGATGCCTCGGCGATGCTTCTCACATGCGACCACACCCGTCCCGACACCCCGTCGTGCCTCTCGCTGCAGGTGACGGAGATCTGGCTTGACCACGGCGCACAGCTCGACTTCTGCGACATGGAGGAGACATCGGCCGACAACGCCCGCTGCTCGCGCGTCTACGTCAGCCAGCACTCATCGTCGCAGCTTCGCGCCAACGTGGTCACACTCTCCTGCGGCACCACGCGCAACGACCTGCGCACCGACATCAACGGCGAGCACTGCCTCACCCACATCAACGGAATGGCTATCTGCACCGAGCGGCGCCATGCCGACAACTGCTCCGTGCTGCGCCATCTCCATCCCCGCTCGCGCAGCCGGCAGCTCTTCAAATACGTGCTCGACGACTACGCCCAGGGCGCCTTCGAAGGCTCGATACTCGTGACTCCCGAAGCTCCGTTTACCGAAGCCTACCAGAGCAACCGCAACATACTCGCCTCAGCTACAGCCCGGATGCACTCGCGGCCGCAGCTTGAGATCTACAACGACGAGGTCAGCTGTTCCCACGGCGCCGCCACCGGACAGCTCGACGAGCAGGCGCTCTTCTACATGCGCACCCGCGGCATACCTGAGCGCGAGGCGCGGCTGATGCTCATGCAGGCTTTCATGGCCGACGTCATCGACTCCGTGGCCATCCCCGGACTCGCCGACCGCCTGCGCCATCTGGTGGAGATGCGTTTCAGAGGCGATACGGCAGTGTGCGGCGACTGTCCGGCAAAATAAACCCTCCGACATCCGCTATGGAAAAGAATACACAGCTCGACACCGCCGACATACGGCGCCAGTTTCCGGCTCTTGACCGCAGGATCTACGGCCATGAACTGATATATCTCGACAACACCGCCACCACCCAGACACCGGCCGCGGTAATCGATGCCGTGCGCGACGGCTACCTCGACTCGAAGGCCAACGTACACCGCGGTGTGCATACTCTGTCGCAGGAAGCCACCGCGCGTCAGGAAGCCACCCGCGCCCTCGTGGCCCGCTATATCGGCGCCGCCGACACGGCCGAGGTGATATTCACGCGCGGCACCACCGAATCCATCAATCTCGTGGCCTCATCCTACGGACGACTGCTCCACGAAGGCGACGAGATAGTGCTCACCGTCATGGAGCACCATTCAAATATCGTGCCCTGGCAGCTTCTCGAAGCCCGGCGCGGAGTGAAGATACGTGTCGTGCCGATGGACGACCGCGGTGTGCTCGATCTCGACGCCTACCGTCGCCTGCTCAACGAGCGCACCCGTCTGGTGGCCGTCACCCAGGTCAGCAACGTGCTCGGCACGGTCAACCCCGTGGCCGAAATGATCGCCGACGCCCACAGGGCCGGAGCCGTAGTGCTCGTCGACGGCGCCCAGGCGATAGCCCACATGCGTGTCGATGTCAAGGCCCTCGACGCCGACTTCTACGTATTTTCATCCCACAAGATGTATGGCCCGTGCGGCATAGGGGTGCTCTACGGGCGCCGCTCGCTGCTTGAGGAGATGCCCCCCTATCAGGGAGGCGGAGAGATGATCAAGACCGTAAGTTTCGACGGCACTGTGTTTGCCGACCTGCCTTTCAAATTCGAGGCCGGTACGCCCGACTTCGTCGACATCGCCGCCCTTGCCAAAGCCATCGAATGGCTTGAGGCAACGGGAGTGGAGCGTATCGCCGCGCATGAGGAACGACTTCTCGAATACACCACCGGGCGCATGCAGGAGATACCCGGCATGCGCATATTCGGCACAGCCCCCGGCAAAGGCGCCATCATATCATTCCTGATAGGCCGCGCCCACTCCTACGACACCGGACTGCTGCTCGACAAGCTCGGCATAGCCGTGCGCACCGGCCACCATTGCGCCCAGCCGCTGATGGAGCGTCTGGGAGTCAGCGGTACCGTCAGAGCCTCCTTCGCCGCCTACAACACCTTCGCTGAGGCCGACGCTTTCATCGCCGCCCTCCGCCGCATAGCCCCCATGCTCGCCTGAACAAGGTATCCCTTTTGGCCTCACAACAATACATCAGCCCCTCGCAACGGAGATCTCTGTTACGGGGGGCTGATGATTTCTCTGGCCTGAGAGGTGAGAATTACACGTGGCCGGGGCTTTACTTCTTCTTATTGTGACCCTTTTCGGAAGTATAATAGTCTTCCATGTCGACAGGTATGTCGCGGTTGTTCCATTCATCCACAACCACACGGAAGTCGATGGCCTTGGTCAGCACAGGATCTCCCTGCTTCTTGCCAACCCAGCGCTTCTTGGAGTTCATCGTGCCCGGGTCGCGCAGGCGACACTGCTGAGAAGGTATGATATCATACTCTCCGGCGTATTTCTGTCCGGGAAGAGCCTTCCAGTTGTCGCGGCAGGCGGTAGAGAGCTGTCCGCCGTTGTCGATACCCACACCGCCGAGACCGAAGTCGAAGTCGTCGGGAGGATAGATGCCTGCGCCACTGTTCGGCCCCATGAACTCAAGTATGTAGGTATACTTGTAGCCGGGCTCCCACTTGTCGTCGATAGGCACGCATACCCAGGCGAACTGCTTGAAAACGTCTCTCCATCCCACACTGTAGTCCACATTGGGATAGCGGTAGTTGACATTATCGAGAGGCTTGCCGGTATCCTTGTCGTAGATCACTCCGTCGGCATCCACGCGATTTCCGAAATTGTCGATACGCTGCGTCTGATCCGGATCGCTGTACATCGGTTGACCGGTCTCATTGTTGACCGGGAATCCGTCGGCATCCAGCCGGTTGCCGAGATGGTCGCGTGCCACCCCGTCAGGATCCACAGGATTGCCGTTGAGATCCCACTTCTCCGGGTCGGTATAGGGGAAGAGGATATGGCGGTGCATATGGTTTTCGTCGCCGTGAACCATCCACACCTGGATGGCGAGAAGTATGTATGCGCCGTGGTTGTTGGGCTTGCCGTCCTCATCGTAGAACTGCAGCTTCGGATCCTCCTCGCGGTTCTTGTTGTAAGGCACAAGCTGCTGCGGGAGCAGAAGCATGTTGGTGGAGTCCATGCCCTCATACTCGATATTCTTGTTTGTCAGAAGGTTGCTGACATAGGGTGAGGCCTTGATATTGTCCGTTACGAGGTGGTCGCAGATGCCGTCGCCGTCGTAGTCGGTGTGATGACCGGGAGTCGGATCGGGCCAGTTCTCGTCATCGGGCTTGTCGGAGCCGGTGCCGGGATCTGTGCCGGGATCAGTTCCCGGATCGGTTCCCGGATCGGTCGTCTCGCCGTCGCCATCGGCTCTCGAACCGTGACGGCTCTGGGTAGTGGCGCCGGAATCGTCGCCGGAATCCCCTCCTTCGCCGGAATCCCCTCCCTCATCTCCCTCGTCGGGAACTACAGGCAGCTCGGTGGGATTGTTGATCGAGCGGCCGAGCATCACCGGCTTCGGGAAGAACCAGCCGTAATGGCTGCGGTTGCAGCCAATATGACGTTCTGACGGATCCACGAGCTTGTCGGGATCGACGATATCGCTGTCATCGAAATTCTGGCGTCCGGGGAGAGTCCAGTAGAGCTGGTCGTCGCCGATGCCCTCAACCTTGGGCTGCGGGAAGGTGACGTCGCCGTTGTTGATGATGTTGCAGAACCATGCTCCGGCCACGTAGACGCGCGTATTGTTGTTGGGCGAATAGGCCTTGAGCTCGATCTGTGAAAGGGCGTGGTGGAAATGAAGCTCCACGCCGCTCACCTCGTCGTTGTAAGAACGCTTGTGCTCGATGATCAGGTCTTCCTGATCCTGCGGACGGTCATACGGGCGGAAGTCATGGATCATCTGCTTCACGGCGCTGATGTCGATGCGTCGTCCCTCCTCGTGCGTGGCGCTGTGAGGAAGGAAATTGTCGCGGCTGTAGTGGCCGTTGATGCCCGAGATGAAGCGGTAGGCGTAATAGTCGACCCACGCAGCGTCGCGCGGATAGAAATACGGGCCTCCCTCGATCAGCCAGTTGAGGGCGTAATAGTTGGCCTCGATGGAGTCGGGATCGACCTTAGTCACGAGCAGATCGTGGAAGAATTCCAGACCGTCGGGACAGTAGGCGTAGATACGGAACGAGTCGAGATTTTCCGTAGTATGTATCAGCGAGGTGCGACTGTGGGTGTTGACCGAGGTGGTGAATCCGATAGGATTGCCACGGTCCTCATTCGTGATCACATCGTCGACACAAGCTGTCAATGCGCTACACATGACCAGCCCTACGGCGAAGAGCAAAGTGGAGTAACGTTGCATTTTATTGATATTTAGATATTTTGTTTTAATTCTCATTCTGACTGTATCATTGCATCGGTATGATAATCGGCGGTGTAGGCAGCCAGGGATCGACCACGGGGCCGAGCTCGTTCATGCCGCAGACATCCATGTCGCGCACCACGATCTTAACGTATTTCTCACCGTCCTGCTCATCGACCTGGCCGGTGACATCCCACTCGAAGAACCGGCGCTCCTCCTGCTCGTTGATGACGTAGCAGGCGAGCTTGTGTTTCGACCATGTCGCCGGATCCGACGGGCAATGGGGGAAGGCGTAGAAATGCCCTTCAAGCACATTGTCATCGGTAGGTATTAGCGAGAACGGTATGATGTTGTTGTCGTCGCCCTGGCCCGGCACCTCCATCTTGTGGATTCTCACCTGCGAGGCGAGGCCCGACAGAGTGCCGCTTACTTTCAGCACAGTCTCCAGACAGCCGATATTCTCGATTATCACGTGATAGTGGATCACTACCGGACGCGGATACATCGTGACGACCTGAGTGACTCCCACCTGACCGTGGATGTTATAGTCCTCTATGGTGTGACCGTAGATACCCTCTTCCGACGACTCCTTGACACCCTCATTGTATGTGCCTTCGGCGCGCTTTATGTCGCCCTCGTCGGAGAAATCGCCTCCGCCGTCGGCTCTCACATCCATGCCGGCCAGTATATAGCTGTCGCGCGTCTCCACTGTGAAGGTAGTATGAGAGTCCTGGCCACTGAAATGATAGCTTTCGGTGTCGGAGTTGAGGCAAAGGAAGTGGTAGTCGCCGGCCGGAAGCGTGATGGTGCCTCCCTTGGATCCGGCGAAGTCAAACCGATGAGGCTGGCCGCCATCCTTGGGATAGGCGTAGAAAGCCATGGACCGTACCGTATACTCCGCCTCTGGAGCATCCCACCAGGCGAACTCCACGCGAAGCATTCCGTCGTGGGGATGATGCCAGCAGAACGGCTTGTGTTCGCAGGCCACAGAGGCCGTCAGCACTATGAGCAGCGCCATCAGGCGCCGGGCCATCCCGCTGTGTCTGCGAAGCGATATATGTGATAGTAGTCTGCGTGTCATATTGCTGATAGGGTCTGCTTCATTCACTTGTCAGTGTCATCGTCGTGATTTTCATTGCCATGGCCGAGAAGCCATACAAGCGACACTTCCACACGCGTCGGACCGATCATCTTGCGGCGGCGTGTCTCTTTCCAGACGTAATGGTTGTCGATAGGCACATATTTGTAGAACTGTCCCCAGCTGTAGCCGATGCCTATGGTGAAGTCGATGTTGAATCTCTTCTTTATAGGCATGGAATAGCCGTAGGCTATGCCTGCGGCATGGCTCCAGCGGCGTGCCTGATAGCCTTTGTGGCCGAGCTCGAAGTCGTAGGTGATGAGCTGGAAATACGGGCCGATATGGTGTCCGGTCATAGGCTTCTCCTCGGCCTTGCTGCCAAACCATCTCTTTACCGTCAGATCGCCCCCATAGACGCGCCAGTACCAGTGGATGCGGTCGCTCTTCCACCATGCATACTCCCAGTTGATCTCGGCTGACCATTTCTTTCCCATATAAAAGTCCACGCCGATGTTGGGTATCAGAGCGGCGTCATAGAGCATGTTGGTGCTGAGGGTCATGTAGAACGGCCTGTCGGGGTGATGGTAAGGCATGGGAGGGGGCACTATCTCATGGACGATATTGAGCCTCTGCGGGCCTATCACGAGAGCCGGCAGCGGCGGACGCGGGTGCTCATATATGATCTGCACCTGCGAGGCGCGCAGCGAGGGATAATACTTGTTGTAGAGATACATCCAGGGGATGGCCCAGTGAAGCTTCTTCAGGCGCGGCATACGGTCGTCGGGGGTTCCGGGAGTATCAATGATGCGGAGCACCTCCTCGCGGTCGGGCACGTCGGGATCGGCAAGCACTATGCGTTTCAGTCCGCACCAGTCGACGCCCGGATACTCGGCCGTGATCATCGACGGATCAAGCTCTATGGGCGAGTTCTTCACCATATATTCGGTGATGCGTGCGGCGCGCTGTTCGGAGAGCCATTTGTTGAACCGCGTGGTGCCTTCGGGCGATGCGCCGCCCATGATCCGGATAGCACGCACCCGGAGCGAGGAGTCGTTGCTGATACGGTAGAGTTCGCCCAGAAATTCATCAAGGCGCTCGGCATTGCGCTGGTAGTGAGGGAGCAAATTGACTTTTGACTGATGGAAATAGATGCGCACTCCGACGGTGTCAATGCGTCCGCCGTCCGACTCTATGCTTACGGTGACGCTGTCGTCGGGACATACCTCAGGTGTCGGAGAATACAGTTCGCCCTCCCTGGCGTTCTGTGCCCATGCCGGTGATATGGCGCCAAGAAGCATGAAAAGCACTCCGCAGATCCATCCGCGATGTACGGACGACGACCTACAGCTGCCAAAGTAATTACAATCAGAGTTTTTATCCTCGTATATTTTCACGTCCCTGTATTTACTTTTTCCTGCTTTGCTGCAACTTTTCCCTCATAAATAATCCCCTGCCGGACATAAAGAAAAAAGCGACGGCTTTCCTTACACTTGTATTCCGAGTGCAAATATAAAGCAAGAGTTCTAAAAAAATGCTATTGTGTCTGATTTTTAACACAAAAAAAGTGATAATCGATGCATTATCACTAATTATTGCAATAAAAAAAGGGTAAGCTATCTACATCGCACCGCTACGACCCGGTACCGCTGCTTCGATCAAGACCTGACGGAGTTCCCGGGGAGCTGGTCGTGTAGGACTTACCCGCTGCAAAATTAGTCTTTTTATCTGAAACAGCCAAATTTATTTCGCCACGGCAACCCGAGGCGCGCCTATGCCGTACGTCTGTTAAAGGTCAAAAACATTGAAATCCATCGTGATAAGATCAAATGTAAGCAGCCGGTCGACGAGCATATCGCCTGCCCCGGTTATGATCTTGATCACTTCGGCCGCCTGTAGCGAGCCGGCCACACCTACGGCGGCATTGAGTATTCCGCGCCGTGCGCATCCGCAGTCGGCGGCGTCGCGCGACTCCGGGCCGAATATGTCGCGAAGCGTGCGATGACCCGGGAGCTGAGTGAAAATCTGGCCGCTGAACCGGTCGACGGCCGCATAGGCGAGAGGCCGCCCCATGCGGGCACAGGTGTCGCTCAGCAGCAGGCGGGTAGCGAAATTGTCGGTGCAGTCGGCCACTACATCGTAGCCGTCAAGCAGCGTCACGATATTATCTGCGTCTATCATCATGGGATGCTCCACCACCCGCACGGCCGGATTGATGCGCTCCATGGCTCTGCGGGCGCTATCGGTCTTCCTGGAGCCGACATCGGCTGTGCCATGCATTATCTGGCGCTGAAGATTGCTGATACTGACAGTATCGGCGTCGGCGATGCCTATCGTTCCGACTCCGGCCGCGGCGAGATAAAGCGCCACAGGCGAGCCGAGGCCTCCGGCTCCGGCTATCAGCACACGCGCCGAAGATATCGCCCTCTGGCCTGACAGATCTATCTCGCAGAGATTAAGATGTCCCGTGTATCTTTCGATGTCGTCCATAATGCGTCGGAATGATTTCAGAATTTCAGGCCCGCGTCGGCGGCAAGCTTACGGTCGGCCTCTACGGTAGAACCGGTGGTGGTCAGCATGTCGCCTGTGATGGCTCCGTTGATGCCGGCGCGTATGGCGCGAAGCTGCCCTTCGCGGCTGAGCGCCGCCCTGCCCCCGGCAAACCGGAGCGTCACCCTGGGGTGGATAAGCCGGAAAAGCGCTACCGTAGTGACGATCTCGTCCTCCGTAAGAGGCGAAGCATCCTGCAGCGGCGTGCCCGGAATGGGGCAGAGTATGTTGATGGGGATCGACACCGGATCGATCCGTCGGAGAGTCAGCGCAAGCTCCACCCTCTGACGGCGCGTCTCGCCCATGCCGATAATGCCGCCCGAGCATATCTCCAGCCCCTCGGCGCGCGCTGCCTCGATCGTGGCGAGCTTCTGCTCCGTGGTATGTGTGGAGCATAATTCGCCGAAAAACGACGGTGCCGTCTCCAGATTGCAGTGATAGCGCGTCACTCCGGCCTCGCGCAGACGCCGCAGCTCCTCCGGGCCGAGCAGCCCCATAGAGGCGCACAGGCCGAGACCGCCCTCATCGCGGAGAGCCTCGATATGGCCGCATGCCTTCTCAAGCTCTGCGCCTCGCATGGCCCGTCCGCTCGTGACGAGCGAGAAGCGCCCTATGCCGTGGCTGCGGCTGCGATGGCCCGCTTCCAGACAACGCTCTCGTCCGATCACCGGATAGACGTCGGCGCCGGTGGAATAATGCGCCGACTGTGCGCACCATTTGCAGTCCTCCGGACAGCGACCGCTCCGGGCGTTGACTATCGAGCAAGTGTCGAAACGCCGCTCCACAAGAGCCGCGGTGACTCTTTCGGCAGCATTCCACAGGTCGGGAAGCGATTCCAAAGGTATGTCGGCGAGAGCCAGCGCCTCTTCATCGGTGAGCTGTCCGCCGGCTATGATGCGTCGGGATATTTCATTAAAATCCATATCAAATATTAAGTTAGGACTGTCATACATTAGGATCGGGCTGAGGGGGAGGCCCGGGCTCGCCCGAAGTGTCGAGGCCATGACGGAGCCACGCGCCGGATATCAGACGCCACAGAAATATGGCGCCTCTGAAACAGAGCTCTATGCACATGGCCAGCCATACTCCGGCAAGCCCCATGGTGGGCGCAAGAAGAGCGGCTATGGGAAGACGCACAAGCCAGATGCTCGAAAAATTCATCACCGCGGGCACCACTGTGTCGCCCACGCCCACCATCACGCCATAAGCCACTATCGAAGCGGCGAACATCGGTTCGGCCCACGCTTCGATGCGCAGCGCCTCGGCGCCGAGCCGGCATATCTCACCGACCGGACTGAAAAGCTCCATGACGGCCGGAGCGCATACCCAGAGGACACCTCCCATTATGGTCATGACTATCATGCCGAGAACTACGGTCAGATAGCCGAACTGGCGGGCGAGCCGCGGACGTCCGGCGCCATAGCTCTGACCTGTCAGCGTGGTGGCCGCATCGGCCAGTCCGTAGCCGGGCATGTAGCAGAGAGCCTCGGCCGTGACAGCAAACGAGTTGGCGGCTATGGCCATCACTCCGAGGGGAGCCACGATGACTGTGACCATGATCTGCGCTCCGCATATCACCGCATGCTCAAGCGACATCGGCGCCGACACTTTCAGGGCGTTGCGCATCACCTTGCGGCGCGGACGGAACGAACCGCGGTCGGTGGCCCTGCGGCCGAATATGGCCAGCCCGCGCTGACGGCATGTGACGTACCAGAGCGCGAGAGCCGCACAGACGATCTCGGCCGCCACCGTACCCAGCGCGGCCCCGAGCACTCCCAGACCCGCGCCCGGCAGCGTCAGCTCCGCTCCCCCGATACTAACCTCACGCGAGGGGAATATCAGCAGGAAATTGAACACTACGTCGAGGGCGCACATCATGACGTTGAGTCCGCCCGGCACCTTCATGTTACCCGACGCCCTCATCACCGCGCAGCCGAGATAATTGAGAGTCAGCACAGGCAGAGCCGCCACGAACACCATGAAGTAGACCGATGCCTTGTGGTTGACCTCCGGAGTGCCCCCCAGCCATCCGGGCAGCGGGAAAGCTATGGCCATGCCTATCAGCGCCACTATCGCCCCGAAAGCTGCCGAGGCCGTGATACCCTGCCGCAGGATAGCCCTGGCGGTTGAATAGTCGGCGGCTCCGACTCTGTGGGCCACCTGGACGGAAAATCCCATCGTGGCTGCGGAGCATGTGCCCCAGAAGAGCCAGAGGCTGGTGCTTACCAGTCCGACAGCCGCGCTGTCGGCAGCGCCGAGATGACCCACCATGGCGGCGTCGATATACTGCATGAGTATGCTCGAAAGCTGCGCCATGATGGCGGGCCATGACAGACTCGCCGTCAGCAGCATCCGCTGACGTAGCGAGAGCGGCGCGCCCGACTGGATAAGCTTTATCATCGCAGAAACGGAGATTTTACCCTATGAACTTCTCCAGCCCCGAACAGAGGCGGTCGAGCCCCTCGGCGAGAGTGGCCCGGGGACAGGCGAGATTGACGCGCAGATACCCTTCGCGGCCATACATCTCGCCGGCATTGACCCACACGCCGAAATCAGACCTGAGTTTCTCCTCAAGCTGCTCCGACGTATATGCGGTTATGGCGCTGACATCGACCATCGGCAGATAGGTGGCCTCAAGCATCGTGACGGGACACTGAGGGAGGCGCTTCGCCATCGTGTCGGCGAAAAAGCGGTAGTTGTCCCATATATAGTCGCAGAGGTCATCGATCCAGTCGGCTCCTTCCTGAGTGTAGGATGCCTTAAGGGCGTCGACTCCGAAGCATGTAAGGTCGCACACCTCGTTGACATTGACCGCACGGTCGACCGCCTCGCGCACAGCCCCATCGGGGCATATGATATTGGAGGTATGGAGTCCGGCGGTATTGAACGCCTTCGACGGCGAAGTGCACACGACAGCCGAGGAATCGATCGTGCCGTATGGCACGTATTCGCATCCGGGCATGACTATCTCGCAGTGGATCTCGTCGCTGACCACACGGACGCCGTTCTCGCGGCATATCTCGGCGACCTGCTCCAGCTCCTCCTCGCGCCATGCGCGTCCGGCCGGATTGTGGGGATTGCAGAGTATCATCAGCTTCGCGTCGGGGCGGGCGGCAAGCTCGGCCAGGCCGTCGAAATCCATTTCGTAAGTAAAGCGGCCGTCAGGCAGATCTATGCGCTGCAGCGGATTCTCCAGCAGCACGCAGTCATTGTTGCGCACCGAAGAGAAGAAACAGTTATAGACCGGTGGCTGTATGATCACACCCTCGCCAGGTTTAACCAGCGCCTTGATGATGGCCGACAGAGCCGGCACTACTCCGGGCACCGGTATGACCATCGACCTGTCGATCATGTAGCCGTGGCGACCCTCGAACCATCCTTCGAGAGAATCCATGTAGTCCTCGTCGGCGAACGAATAGCCGTAGACGCCGCTCTCGGCGCGCCGTATCATGGCCTCGCGCACCACCGGGGCCGTCTGGAAGTCCATGTCGGCCACCCAGAGAGGTATTACTTCACGCTCGGTATATGAATCCCACTTTATCGACGCCGTATTGCGGCGGGGATTGATTCTGTCGAAATCGGATGTGCTCATTTCTGCTTGGTTATTGTGATTTTGCAGTCGGCCGGGGCCTTTATATTCTCATCGATAATGATTTTGCCTATCGCCGGGGCCTCAATCGAGCCCGAAGTAGGATTCTTCACTGATGTCACCGGACTGTCGATCACGGCTTTCAGCGAGCTCTCCTCGAAAGCGAGATCGCAGTCGGGATCAAAAGTGCAATGGTCAAGCACGAGGTTGCGGGCATAGCAGAGGGGCTGAGTGCCCGATATATGACAGCGCACGAGCCGCAGATTCTCGGAGTGCCACCCGAGATATTCGCCATGCAGCTCCGAGTCGTAGACGGTGACATTCTCGGTGTTCCAGAAAGCGTCCTTCGACTCGATATGCGCATTGCGTATCTCCACATCGCGGCAATACTGGAAGGAATAATTGCCCTTCTGACGCCAGCGGTCGATGCGGATGTCGCTGCAATGCATGAAGAGATAGTCGGCATTGGCCACCTCGCAGTCGCGGCAGATGATGTTGCGGCAGTGCCAGAGGGTCTCCTGCGCATCCGGAATCCTGACGCCCGACAGGCTGAGGCCATCCATCTCACGAAACATCTTGGGCGCCTCCACCAAAGTGTCGGTCATCACCAGAGCCGAACTGTACCAGAGGGCAGCACGTGCTCCCGGAGTGAACGTGCATCGGCTTATACGGAAGCGGTCGACGTGCCAGAACGGATATTTCCCCTCAAATGTGCATCCGACGGCCTCAATGTCGCTGCACTCCTTCAATGCCGATTCGCCGGCATGGACTGTCACATTCTCAAGTTTCAGACCGTGGGAGGCAAACAATGGTCTCTCCCCGCCAAATTCTTCGTTCTTTATCTCTTTCATAGCATATGCTTTTTCTTTTCAGACTACAAAATTACTCATTCTTTTCGCTTTTAACCCGAAGAATGATAAAAATGGCGCATTCTGACGGGCATTCAACGAAAATTACATTAAATTTGCACTACCATATCCACCACCATGTCATTTTCCCTTCACCCGACAGTGAGCCAAATATCATATTATATACGCCTTACCGTCTGCCTGGCCATCCTGGCCGCGGCCGGATGTGTCGGTGCCCGCGCGCAGATAGTCCGTACCGATTCGGTCGCGGGCGGAGTCATCAGTTCCGACAGTATCCGGAAGGCATTCGACAACGGCCCGTATTTCGGCCTGTACAAGGACAATTATTTCATTTTCGGCACCTCTGTGGGCCAGCGCCCCACAAGGGAGAATTCCAATATCAAATTCCAGATATCAATATCGCAGCGTCTCACCAAGCAGGTGATGCCGCTCCACAGCTATCTGTTTCTGTTCTACACCCAGAAGTGCTTCTGGAACGTGCTTGAGAACTCCATGCCCATGACCGACCTCAACTTCAACCCGGGCATCGGGCTTGCAAAACCGCTGTTTGTCAAAAACCGGTATATCGGCAAAGCCTTCCTGCTGGCCGAACACGAGAGCAACGGCCGCGACGGCACCGCCTCACGCTCCTGGAACAAGATATCGTTCGGAGGAAACATCATCATAGGCCCCCAGGTGCAGGTGCATGCAAAATTCTGGATACCAATTATCGACGGCGTGGAAAACAAAGACATACTCGATTATTGCGGCATATACCAGATGGGCACATCGTTCACCACCCTCAACCGACGCTTCGGCGCCTCGGTGATACTCACCAAGCGCAAGGGATGGCGACTCAACTACAATACGATAATAGAGCTAAACTATAGGATATTTCCACGCGACAACCAGTATCTTTTCCTGCAGTATTACAACGGCTACGGAGAGGGACTGCTCGCCTACAAGGAATTCCACACCCAGCTCCGCGTGGGCATCGTCATCAAGCCCACACTGTTCTCCGACTATTAACCATTCACACATTTATGATGAGATCATTCGTGGTATTTATCGCGGCGGCCGCAATGCTCGCCGCCTCCGTTCCTTCAGCTTCCCAGGAGCAGCTGAAGGCAAGGATCATGAGCTACAACGTCAGAAACGGAGTGGGCTACGACAATAACCGCGACATAGCCCGCACAGCCAACGTCATACTGCGCCAACAGCCCGACGTCGTGGCCATACAGGAGGTAGACAGCGTGACCGGACGCAGCGGAGGCCGCTACGTGCTCGGCGATCTGGCAGCAGCCACCGGCATGCACGCCACTTTCGCTCCGGCCATAGACTACGACGGCGGCAAATACGGCATAGGCATGCTGAGCCGCGAAGAGCCCCTGAGCGTGAAGAGAGTCGCTCTGCCGGGCCGGGAGGAGGCCCGCGCGCTCCTTATCGCCGAATTTCCCGCATATGTGGCGGCATGCACGCATCTATCGCTGACGCCTGCCGACGCCGAAGCATCGGTAGCCATCATCAGGGAGGCGGCCCGCGCGGCCGGCAAACCGCTGATACTGTGCGGAGATTTCAATTCATATCCCGACTCCCCCGTGATAAAGCATCTTGAAGAGAGCTTCAAGCGCGTTTGCGACGACAAGCCGACATTTCCCGCACCCGAACCCAAGGAGAAGATAGATTTCATGATGATCAGCAAGGATTCCGGAGCCAGATGCCTCGGTTACCGAGTGGTGGAGGCTCCGGTGGAGAGCGATCACCGGCCTGTTGTAGCCGACATATATCTGCCCGTACCGGCCGATCGGATCATATACCACCAGCCATATCTGCAGAACATGAGCCAGGATGGCGCGGTGACCGTAATGTACCAGACCCGGCCGATATGCACAAGCTCAGTGGAATACGGTACGGACACCATCAACACTCTCTCCGAGCGTCAGCTCATCGGAGGCCAGGAGGCGGTGCATGACATCGAGCACCGTGTGCGTCTGACAGGCCTGAAACCGGGACAGCGCTACTTCTATCGCGTCAGAGCCCGCGAGATCACCGAAAACCAGGGATATTACAAAAGCTTCGGCAACGAAAGCGTCACCCCCTGGCACACATTTACCGTCCCCTCCCCTGCCCAAAAGGATTTCACAGCCGTAATAGTCAACGACATGCACTGTTTTCCGGCCACAATATCGGCAATGGCCAAAGTGGCCATGCAGCAGAATCCCGACTTCGTAGTGTTTAACGGCGACTGCATGGCCGAACCGGGCTCGCGCAGCCAGGCCATACACGACATACATCTCATGGCCGACGCGTTCGGTCTCGCCGACCGTCCGGGAGTATTCATCAGAGGCAACCATGAGATACGCAATGCTTATTCATCCGGGCAGACATCGCTCGTGGACCGCAACGACGGACTCACCTACGGCGCATTCAACTGGGGCGACACACGCTTCGTCACACTCGACTGCGGAGAGGACAAACCCGACACCACATGGGTGTATTACGGACTCAACAACTTCAGCCGTCTGCGCCAGGAGCAGACCGAATTCATCAAAAACGAACTGGCTTCCAAGGAATTCAAAAAAGCCGGACGCAGGGTGCTCATTCACCACATACCGGTATGGGGCAACACCGACAGCTACCAGCCCTGCACCCGGCTCTGGGCTCCCCTGCTGTCGAAAGCGCCGTTTGACATCAATATCACAGCCCATGTCCACGAATACAACCGCATTGATCCAAAGCGGGGCGAGAATCCGTTTCCGGTCATTGTGGGAGGGGGTTACGACCTCGACGGAGCTACAGTGACGGTGCTTCGCCGGCAAGGCGACAGCATGAGCGTCACTGTGCTCGGAGCCGACGGACGCACGATTGACGCATTCCAGTTCTGAACCACAAAGCCTGCATGTGCGTTATGTCTCTGTCAAATCCAACCAACATAACGCATCATGAACAACCGTCTGCAAACAATAGATGACGTCAGAGTAGAAATCAACGACATCAACGGCAAGACCGTATCCGACTATCAGGGATCGGGCTACCACAATGTGGAAGAAGCCGTAATGGCAGCCTACGAAGGTGGGCCGGCCAATCTGCTCGACATCCGCGACTATACTTTCACAGTCAGAAACCTCTCCACCGGCACCATGGGGCGATACCGCATGAATGCCCACGACCATCTGAAAATTCTTCCTGAAGAATAACCTGTTTATTCCCATAAGACGCGGCCGGCCGCATCCAAGCTCTGGATAGAGCAACAGGATGCGGCCGACTGTCTGTGTATATCTTTTCTACGGAGCCGTAGATCAGTCCATCTCCAGATCAAGATTGAGCACCTCGTGCCAGGGAAGTCCCTGCAGAGAGAGCTGCTCCATGAAGGGATCGGGATCAAACTCCTCGACATTGTGCACTCCCGGCTTCTTCCAGAGCCCCTTGAGATACATCATGGCGCCTATCATGGCCGGAACGCCCGTGGTGTAGCTGACGGCCTGCATGCCTGTCTCGCGGTAAGCCTCCTCATGCGAGCAGTTGTTGTAGATGTAGTAAGTGAGGTGCTTGCCATCCTTGTCGAGTCCGGAGATACGGCAGCCTATGGAGGTCTCGCCATGATAGTTCTCTCCCAGATCCTGCGGATTGGGAAGAACGGCCTTGAGGAACTGCAGCGGCACGATCTTGGTGCCGTTGTAGTCGATCTCGTCGATGCGCGCCATGCCGATATCCTGGATCACGCGCAGATGGGTCAGATATTCCTGCCCGAACGTCATCCAGAAGCGTGCGCGCTTTATCGAGGGGAAGTTCTGCACAAGGCTTTCGAGCTCCTCGTGATAGAGCAGATACGACTCGCGTCCGCCGATATTGGGATACGTCAGATTACGGTGTATCTCGAGCGGCCCGGTGGTCACCCACTTGCCGTCCTGATAATAGCGGCCGTTCTGCGTGATCTCGCGGATGTTGATCTCCGGGTTGAAGTTGGTGGCGAAAGCCTTGCCGTGATCGCCTGCGTTGCAGTCGACTATATCGAGATATTCCATCTCGCTGAAATAATGCTTGGCCGCATAAGCCGTGAACACTCCCGACACTCCCGGATCGAAGCCGCAGCCGAGAATGGCTGTCAGGCCGGCCTTCTCAAACTTCTCGCGATAGGCCCACTGCCAGGAATATTCGAAGTGGGCTACGTCGCGCGGCTCATAATTGGCCGTGTCGAGGTAGTTGACACCGCATTCCAGACATGCGTCCATGATGGTCAGATCCTGATAAGGAAGAGCCACATTGATGACAATGTCGGGTTTATGACGTCGAAGCAGCGCTACGAGCTGCTCCACCGAATCAGCATCGACCGAATCGGCCGTCATGTTTTTGGCCCCGATCTTGTCCACTATGGCCTGGCATTTCGACAAGGTGCGCGATGCGAGCACGATCTCGCTGAACACCTCAGGATTCTGAGCGCACTTGTAGGCCACTACTGTACCGACGCCGCCGGCACCGATGATTATTACTTTTGACATATCGCTCTATTGGGTTATGTATATTATTGAGCGTAAAATTACATTTTTCAATCCTAACTTCCAAATTTAGCTCCCGGATCAACACGGATTAACATGTCATTTTATCCCGACATTTTATCAATATGGCCGTTTCCGGCTATACAAAATATTCACATAGGGGAGTGTCATTACTATCCGCCCCGTTAATACAGTAGTATAAATCATGCATATTTTACAGCGAAAACATCAAAAGATAGATACAGGGGTCAAAAGAAGGGTCAAAAAAAGTTCAAAAAGGGTCAAAAGGGGGGGTCAAAAAAAGTTCAAAAGAGGGTCAAATTTTTAATAACAATCCTGCCCGCGGCAGCAGTATTTTATTATGGTGGAGGAGATGCTTTCAAAATTTCAGTATCAGATAATATTCATCATATTATAAATAAAACAGAAACTACTGATTGTTTCGTCCGACAATAAAAATGTCTCCTTGATATGTCTTCATTCTGTCTTATATGTATTTTATTTTGCTTATTTTTATATAGTTACATTATATTCCACAAAATATAAATCTGTCTTTCACATATCCTTCATATCTCCTTCTGATTACATATCTCGTAGATAAATACAGATAAATATCTTTTGTTACGAAATCATAAAATATAGGTTGACTAAAATATTTTCAAACAAAAACTAAAATTTAGCCTTAAATTGAATCATTCCGTACATTCATATATAATGACTCACCCATATATCCATTGTCAGCTTCAACCATGTTTTCTACAACCGACCATCCGGAGCTGGATTTTGCCTAATCAATCTGACTCAATACATGTTCGAAAAATGTTCGAATAGTGTTCGAATAGTGTTCGAATAGTGTTCGAATAATGTTCGAAAAGAGTTCAAAAGAATTTCAAAAGAAATTCAAAAGGATTTTGAAAGAACTAAAAGAATTTCAAAGTACCGATAGAATTTAAAAAGGATTAAAAAGGGGTCAAAAAAAGTTCAAATTAACATATTTATAATCATCACTCACATAAATACAATAATTGTAAATAAACTATATATTCAATTAGTAGTCAACATATACGTACAAAAAGCGTACGAAATTCAACACTGAATTCAACTTATATTTTCCGATGCTTTATCCGGGATAAAGATTATTGTTTTTAATTCCTTTCCGGAGAATAACTGACATAAGGATTACCGGTCACTTAATCGGTCAACTTTTCGGTCAAAAAATCGGACACCGGTCAAAAAACCGGTCAATAATCCGGTCACCGGTCATATTAAACGGTTCAAGAACATTCATTGATATTATTCCGGCAAATATGCATTAAATATTTTAATAAGTATACAATTTCATTGCGCTGCGGATCATAATGACGAGGCGCCATGCCGGTATCCGGCACAGCGCCTGCCAATATGGACTGTATCTCTAAAGTCAGTTGCCTATTATCAGCGAACGGACCGGGAAAAATCCTTTCATGTCTATAAGAGTAGTCATTTTGTTTTCCGTCATCAATATTATTATCTGATCGAAATAATAACCATCTTTGAACTTATAGAAGCCATAGATAAGCGTGTTGGTCTTTCCTGAAGCGGATTTCATCAGCAACTGAGGTTTACTCTGCAATATTTTTCCATATTCAGCGTTGACCCTCTCGCTTTCCGAGGTCTTCTCTTTGACAAATTCGTTCACATAATCCCTGGCTACGCTTGAAGAAGCCTGACTCTGACAATTGAATATCTGGACTACCTCAAACCGTGCGTCCTTTGAAGATATCGGCAGCCGCGCCATCATATCTTTATATTTCTTATTCTCAAGCATAGCCTGAGATATATACGTGACCGTAACATTCGGATCATTGACCATTTTTTCGATGAAGACCGGCGAATCTGCCACGCATGGCGATATTATAGCCATGATGAGCGTAATGATTGTAATTAATCGTTTCATATTATCTGAAGTTAGGGATTGATGATATCTGATTTTCAATGGATGCATTTACATTCATAGATATTCGGTCGACAGTCTTGAACGCCGTCAGATTGGCCGCGTCGATACGGCTTTGGGCCATTGCCATGGCTCCGGCGAATATGGTCATGGCCTCGTCGGGATCGGTCACTATACGCGCTCCACTGCCCTGCCCTCCGCAAGATGCCGTGACCGCCATATCCGGCTCCACATCGCTGCCTGGCAAAATCCATGCACCTACAGTCGCGATGACTGCTATTGCGGCCGCTACAGCTGAAATCCATACCGACCAACCCGAAAAACGCCTTCTGACGGGCTTAATTTCGTCCGGAGCAGCCATGGCATATATTTCTCCCAAGGCACGCATCAGACGGCCGTCAGCCGACTCATCGGCTGCAAGAATGCTCCGGAGCGAGGCTTCCTCTCTACGGTCAGTCTCGCCACCGTAATATTTTTCCAACAGATAATCCTTAGTCTCCATCATGTGAATAATTCTTTAAGTTTTTTGCGTGTACGCGACAATATGGCTCTCACGTTGGCATCGGTCAGCCCCATAAGGTCGGCTATCTCTTTTGACGACATGCCGGTCATGACGCTCAGTCGCATCACCTGCCTGCTGTTGGCGGGTAGCAAATCGATAGCTCTCATGACGAGTGCGGCATCGGTCATGCTCTCGGCGCCGGAACATGTCGGGTTTACGATATGTCGGTCGGTTTCGGTATCGATAGCCTGAACAGGCGTCTGCCTGCGCCCTGCTATATCCAAAGCCGCATTGCGCACAGCGATATTGAAATAAACGGAAGGCTGTCGACGGTGTCGAGCACGGAGCGACTGCACCATAATTTAAGCAATGCGTCCTGCACGGCATCGGCGGCCTCCTCACGGTCGGCGAGGATGGCGTAGGCTATACGATACATAACCGGACGGCACTGCTGCGATCTTATTTCAAACTCCTGCTGTGTCATTACATATAATACGACTTTACCGCGCCATGTTTTGTGACAACACAGACAGAAAAATGAGTCTGCCACTCCCTCGTCGGGAAAGGCAGACCCATGTTATAATATCTGATATGTCTGTAAGCTACGGATTAGCCGTTGACCTTCTTCATGCGTGCGATGAGGTCGAGCACCTTGTTGGAGTAGCCGATCTCGTTGTCGTACCACGAAACGACCTTCACGAAAGTCGGGGTCAGCTGGATGCCGGCCTTGGCGTCGAAGATCGAGGTGAGGGGGCAGCCGAGGAAGTCGCTCGAAACGACAGCGTCCTCAGTGTATCCGAGAATACCCTTGAGTTCGCCTTCCGAAGCCTCCTTCATAGCCTTGCAGATCTCCTCGTAGGAAGCGGGCTTTGCGAGGTTGACGGTGAGGTCAACTACAGATACGTCGAGAGTCGGAACGCGCATCGACATGCCGGTGAGCTTGCCGTTGAGTTCGGGGATAACTTTACCTACAGCCTTTGCAGCGCCGGTCGACGAGGGGATGATGTTGCCCGAAGCAGCACGTCCGCCGCGCCAGTCCTTCATCGAGGGACCGTCAACAGTCTTCTGTGTGGCAGTAGTGGAGTGAACAGTGGTCATGAGGCCTTCGGTGATGCCGAACTTGTCGTGGAGCACCTTGGCGATAGGAGCAAGGCAGTTGGTGGTGCAGGAAGCGTTGGATACGAACTGCTGTCCGGCATAGGTCTGGTCGTTTACGCCGCAGACAAACATGGGGGTGTCGTCCTTGGAGGGAGCTGACATAACCACGTATTTCGCACCGGCCTCGATGTGAGCCTGAGCCTTCTCCTTGGTGAGGAAGAGACCAGTCGACTCAACTACATATTCGGCACCTACTGCGCCCCAGCCGATCTCGGCGGGATTCTTGCATGCGGTCACACGGATCTCCTTGCCGTTGACGATGAGAAGGCTCTTCTCCATGTCGTAGTCGACAGTGCCGTCGAATTTGCCGTGCATTGTGTCATACTTGAGCATGTAGGCCATGTAGTCAACGGGGAGAAGGTCGTTGATAGCAACAACCTCGATGTCGTCTCTCTTGGTCGAAGCACGGAACACGAAACGTCCGATGCGGCCGAAACCATTAATACCGATTTTTGTCATAATTGTATTTGTATTGTTGGGTTATGATGAAGCTTTAGAAAAATATTCTTTGCTGCGACACAAAATTAGTAATTATTTTTGAGTCATAAATGTTATTGACGTCTTTTTTTTCTTAATTTTGTTGTAAGTATGGCGGACAGTGTGCCGCCTTCACCAAAATATTTAATAAATGGCTATATTAAAAGAATTTAAGGAATTTGCCATGCGCGGCAATGTGATCGACATGGCAGTAGGTGTGGTAATCGGCGCCGCGTTCGGCAAAATTGTATCCTCACTGGTCGACGATATCATCATGCCGCTGGTGGGGGTCGCAACCGGAGGTATGAACTTCACCGACTTCAAATGGGTGATACAGAAAGCGGTGACCGACGGACAGGAGATCATCACTCCCGAGGTGTCGCTCAACTGGGGCTCGTGGGTACAGACAGTGGTGGACTTCCTCATCGTGGCATTCTGCATCTTCATCATGGTGAAATTCATCAACCAGCTCCGCCGCAAGAAAGTGGAGCAGCCGGCTCCGGCGCCCGCTCCCGAACCTACCAAGGAAGAGGCGCTACTGACCGAAATACGCGATCTTCTCAAGGCGCAGAACTGCGAGAAAAAGCAGTAATACTCCCACCATCCGCTCTATTTCCGGCCGAAGTCGGCCGGTATCTCACCCCACTCCTCGGTAGGCCATTTGACCACCGGGTTGCGGGGTGTGTGCGTCTGCAGCCATGTCTCGGCGCGCTGCAGCAGCTCTCTGACCCTGGCGTTGGCGGCCGCAGGCTTTATCTGGGTGCGTGCGTGGCGGTCACGCACCCACGCCTGGGCCGTACGGCTGTCGGAATAAATGGTCACTCCCGTACGTCCCTGACGTTCGAGCAACGCCAGCGCGTGCACTATGGCCAGAAACTCGCCGATATTGTTGGTGCCACCCTCAAGAGGCCCGTAGTGAAAAAGCTCGCGGCCTGTCGACAGATCCACCCCGCGGTATTCCATCGGCCCGGGATTGCCCGAACATGCGGCGTCGACACAGATAGCGTTCATGTTTATGCCCGGAATAGCCGCATAATTGACAGTCATGGCCGGACGGGAAGCGATGGCCGAGATGACAGCCATGTCATCGGCCCGGGTCTCCTCGCGATAGGCGGCTATCGCCGACTCAAGAGAGGAGAAACTTTTGAATCGCGCGCCGGGAAAGCCATCGGTCTGAAGCTGACACTCCTCCCATGAATCATACACACCGGTATCGCGCCCGGCCCATACCACATAATATTTCTTTGCCATAGTGTCAGGAAAGTGTAAGGTAAATATCAAGATCCACGGCTCTCACTCCGGCCACCTCAGCCACGTGCCTGTCGACAGCCTTGCCCAGAAAAGTCATTGCCGCCCGCTGCATGCCGGGCATCAGCTTCAGGGCATTGACCAGTCCGTCGGAAGCCGTTATATCGCTGAAAAAGGTCAGGAAAGTATTGCTCAGCGCCATGGCGGCAGTGCGCGGCACAGCGCTTCCGGCATTGACATAGCAGCAGCGCACCTCTCCTATCTCCGCCACGGCATCGGCAAGATCCACGCATCTGAGCGAAGGAAACACTTTGCCGGGACATGAAGTAAGGTCAAATATCACTACCCCGCGCTTCATGTCCTCCACCACATCGGCTCCGAGAACCGGATGGGCCGAAGTATCGGTCACCACCACTATATCAGCTGCACGCAATGCTCCGCGCAACACCTTCGGATGAAGCGACGAGCCGACGGCCCATGCGCCGAGATCGCGCGTGGCCTCTCGCAGACTGTAGACATCGTCGTCAAATATCCTCACCATGGCGCCTGCGCCTGAAGCCGAACGAGCGGCAGCGCATGCAGCTATTCCGGATCCTATCACCGTGGCCTCACACGGCACTATTCCGGCCACTCCTCCGAGCAGTATCCCCTTGCCATGGACAGGATCGGCCAGTAGAGCCGACGCGATAGCCACCGCAGCGCGACCGTCTATCTCAGAGAGAATATCGGCAAAGGGAGCATTACCGCGGCTGTCGGTGATGCGGTCGATGGCTATGGTGATGATATTGTTGTCGAGCAGAGCCTTTACGTCGCGCCTGACGAGCTGATGGGCGAAGCTCATGGTAAGAAGCATGGCGCCGCGGCGCATCATTTTCACAGAGTCGGCGCTGACCGGCCGGAGATGGATCACTATGTCGGCGGCAAAAGCCTCGCTGCGGCTTACCACAGAAGCTCCGCAACGCGTATAGGCAGCGTCGGAATAATGTATCGGATTGCCGGCTCCCTCCTCCACACGCACTTCAAATCCACGCTCCACCATTATGGCCACAGCTTCAGGAGTCAGTGGAAAACGACGCTCGCCTCCCGCCTCACATCGCGGCAGACCTATTGAGAATATCCGTCGCGGGCGTTTCATGGCTACGGGCGACGGAGCTGTATCTATTGCAGGTGAATTCATTTGACCGGTATTAAAGGCAGATTGAGCTGTGAGATGAACCGTGTGGCCGTATCGGTCACTTCTGCTTCATCCTCAAGAAGGTCGGATTCAAAAGTGATGGCAGCCTTGCTGTAGAACGGCATTCTCCGGGCAAGAGCGCTTACGATGAACTCCCTGAGCTCCTCCGAGTCCATGCCAGCTATGAGCGGACGCTTGTGGCGCCCGCGCATGAGCCGTGTGTGGAGCCTCGGAAGCGACGCGTTGAGAAACACCGTGGTGCCTGAGGCATTCATTATATCCATGTTGTCAAAAAAACACGGAGTGCCTCCTCCGCATGCCACTATCACATCCTGAAATTCCGATATTTCTCTGAGCATCATTCTTTCGAGCTCACGGAATCCCTGTTCGCCGCGTGAGGCGAATATCTCCCTGACACTGGAATGGAAACGTGTCTCTATGAAATTGTCAAGATCCACAAACTGCAGACCTGTCATCCTGGCCACATTGCGCCCGAGAGTCGACTTGCCGCAGCCCATGTAGCCTATAAGAAATATCGGTTTCATCGTAAGATTTTGTGCAAACTTACTTAAAATATCCGACTTTTTAAGTAAGTTTGCCCCTAAAGCTTGAGCGACCGATGGAAAAACTGATGCAATATGTATGGCAGCATCGTCTGTGGCGTCAAAACGACATGCGCACAGTCGACGGACGACGCGTCCAGGTCATCGACCCCGGCCGCCTCAACACCGACGCCGGCCCCGACTTCTTCAATGCCAAGATATGCATCGACGGGCGCATGTGGGCCGGAAACGTAGAGATACATGTCAAAGCCAGCGACTGGCACCGCCACGGCCATTCGTCGGACAGCGCCTACGATTCGGTAGTGCTGCATGTGGTGGATCGCGACGACGCGGTCATACGCCGACGCGACGGCCAGATCATACCACAGCTGCGCATGCCCTGCGCGGCCGACCTCCATATCAAGTACGGCGCTCTTGTGGGAGCCGCCGACCGCGGATTGCCGTGCGCCGCAGCCATAAAGGATATGCCGCCCGTATACCTTACCGACTGGATATCCACCCTTGGCTTCGAACGGCTCTACAATAAGGCCGAGCGACTGGAGGAGACACGCCGTCGGTTCGGAGGCGACTGGGAGCAGGCCGTATATGTCAGCGTGGCGCGATGCCTCGGATTCAGCACCAACAGCGAGCCTTTCGAAAGGCTCGCCATGAGTCTGCCGCTTATGTTCATCGGCAAGCATGCCGACTCTCCTTTGGCTGTGGAGGCGCTTCTTTTCGGCCAGAGCGGTCTTCTTGACAAATATAAGGATACTGATCCATATGCCGCACGTTTGAGCCGGGAATACGCTTTTCTGGCCCATAAATTCGGTCTTCGGGCTCCCGAAAGCCTCGGATGGAAAATGGCGCGGATGCGTCCGGCCAACTTCCCCTACAGGCGCATAGCTGTGCTCGCAGCCATGCTGCGCTCAGGCTTCAGGATGACCTCTCGCCTTCTTGCCATACGCACGATAGACGATGCCATGACCATATTCAATCCGCCCATGGAAAGCTACTGGGCCACACGATATGTCTTCGGTCAGGGGGGCGAACGTCAGCTGCGGGCCATGAGCCGCGAATCAGTCATAATAATGACCATCAACTGCGTGGCTCCTCTCATGATGGCCTACGGCACTCTCCACGGCGACACATCGCTCACCGACCGTGCGTCGGATCTCCTTCACTCGCTTCCAGCCGAAAGCAACAGTATAGTGACGATGTTTGAATCATCGGGAATGCATGCATCCGATGCATTCATGAGTCAGGCCATGGTGGAACTGCGACGCTGCTACTGCGAACAGCGCAAATGCCTCTATTGCCGCATAGGTCACCGCATGCTCGCCGAAAACGCACGCCGCAAGGAATAAACCACGCTATATCATAAAAGCTCTATTCCGGCCGCACGGCAGGCCTCGATCTGCTCCGGAGGCCATATGCTTGCCTGCACCTCGCCTATATGGGCTTTCTGGAGCATGAACATGCACAGACGGCTCTGTCCTATGCCGCCTCCGATCGAGAAGGGGAGCTCGCCGCGCAGAAGCGACGCGTGAAAGGGGAGTGAGGCACGTTCTTCACAACCACGCAGTGAAAGCTGCCGGCGGAGTGATTCCGGACTGACACGAATACCCATCGACGATATCTCGAAAGATCGGCCGAGCACGCTGTCCCACAGTATTATGTCGCCGTTAAGACCGAAATGGCCCCCTTCGGTGGGAGTGATCCAGTCGTCATAGTCGGGCGCGCGTCCATCGTGGGGTTCGCCTCCGTCGATAGGGGCGCCGATGCCTATGAGGAACACAGCTCCATAGCGGCGCGCCGCCTCGTCCTCGCGTTCTTTGGCCGACAGTCCGGGATATAGCCGCAGAAGATCATCGGCATGCAGGAAAGTGATTTTTTCGGGCAGGCGGGGAGTTATGTGCGGAAAACGTGAATAGACAGTCGCTTCGGTAGCCTTCAGCGAGGCATATATTTTTTCCACGGTGGCGCGCAGAAAGTCGAGATTGCGGTCCGATTCGTTTATGGTCATCTCCCAGTCCCACTGATCGACGTAAAGAGAGTGGAGATTGTCGAGATCCTCGTCGGCTCTGATGGCATTCATGTCGGTATAAAGTCCGAATCCCGGAGCTATACCGTAGGCCCCGAGTTTCATTCTCTTCCATTTGGCAAGAGAATGCACCACCTCGGCCCGACGGCCGCCCACGGCCTTTACCTCGAAGCTTACAGGACGCTCCACTCCGTTGAGATCGTCGTTCAACCCGGTCCCGGCGAGCACGAACAGCGGGGCAGTGACACGCCGCAGATTGAGATTGGCCGACAGACGCTGTTGGAAATCATCCTTAATCATCTTGATGGCAACTTCCGTCGTTTCGGGAAGAAGCTTGCGCTTGTAGCTTTTTGGTATGATCAGTGACATATTTTTGACGTTTTGCTATGTGTGCATGCAAATTTACTACATTATGATTATATATCAAAGTTTTCAATAAATATATAATTTATATAAGTTACATAGCGCCCTCTTACGTTACATACTGGTCACCACTTCTTCGGGCCGTCTCTGCGGGATTTCTTACAACGATATTTTCTTATTTGAAAAATTAAAATCTTCAAAAAAACAAATCCGAAGAAAAATAATAACCGATGTAAATAGCGGCAATAACTTTTAGACCATATTCTTGCATCATAAGGTTATTGAACTCAAGTAGAGCGATATCTATACTTTATCAACATCCCTGATAGCTGAAATTCAGGTGTTAGACATGTTTATCTACACTGTGTTGATAACCGTCTCAGTTAATAAAAAGCAGCTTTTCACGGTGTGGAAAAATGCTGATAAAGGGTATGAAAAAGGTTATAAAAACTCTCGTCATCTTTTTTGCAATGGATATGGCTGTGCTGCATTGTAAAAACGGGGATGATATGCAAATATATTTGCTGAAAAGTTGTCGGACTGTTTTCAACAACCTTTCAACACCTTTTTACAGCAATACTGACATCGGATTATTTCGACATCTCAAGCATCCTGACGATGGGGCGCCGGGCGCGCTCGGCCAAGGAAGTGTCTACCTCCACTGCCGGCGACATGTCGGCAAGACAGCGGCGAAGCTTTTCGAGGGTATTGAGTTTCATGTAGGCGCATTCGTTGCATCCGCATGAATCCGACGGGGGAGCGGCTATGAACTCTTTGTCGGGGCACTGGCGGCGCATCTGATGCAGTATGCCGCTCTCCGTGGCTACTATAAAGCGCTTGGCATGACTGTCGCGGGCATGCTGCAGCAACACTGCCGTGGAGCCGACCTTGTCGGCTATGGTCTGGAGCGGTTTCTTGCATTCGGGGTGCACGAGGATCTCGGCGTCGGGCATCTGTCTCTTCAGATCGAGTATTTTCTCTATTGAGAAGCGTTCATGCACATGGCAGGCGCCGTCCCAGAGCACCATATCGCGTCCGGTAAGGCTGTTGATATACTCTCCGAGATTGCGGTCGGGCCCGAATATTATCTTTTCGTCAGCCGGCAGAGAGTTGACTATTTTGAGAGCGTTGCCTGAGGTGACCACTATGTCGGTGAGAGCCTTGACGGCCGCCGTAGTATTTACGTAGCTTATCACGGTGTGTCCCGGATGCCGGCGGATGAATTCCTCGAATTGCGGGGCGGGACAGCTGTCGGCAAGCGAACATCCGGCTTCCGGATCGGGCACGAGCACGGTTTTTTCTGGGCAGAGTATCTTGGCAGTCTCTCCCATGAAGTGTACGCCGCACATCACTATCACCTTCTGGTCGACATCCTGGGCTATACGGGCAAGTGCCAGCGAATCGCCTATGAAATCAGCCACATCCTGTATTTCAGGATTGGTGTAGTAATGAGCCATTATCACCGCGTCTTTCTCTTTCTTGAGTCTGCTGATCTCTTCTTGCAGACGGGCAGTCACTTCGGGATTGTTACTGACATCCATGATTTATATTATGTAGGATATAAGATTTACTATATAATACCGAAACAAGAGTAATAATGTCTGTAGGAAATGTGGATAACGTTTAATGACGTATTGTCCTTAATGACATTATTTACATGTTTCTTACACTGACAACAGTGTTATAAACATCTGTTCGTGCTGCAAGGCAGCGGTTTAGACGGTTTATTAACATGATGTCAATTTCTTGCAAAGTTAATAAATATTTGAGAATACGGCGTGATAACGGGTGAAAAATACTTGTAGAATACCGGATAATAAGTTATGTTTTATCTTCCGGTCTTATCCGGTTCCGGCAAAAAAACAACATGCTGAAAAGCTGTTGAATTGATTTCAACATACTTTTCAACATGTTTACTGACATTGATGCGAAGCCAGGCTTACTCCTTCACTCCGTAGGCAAGATCGCCGGCATCGCCCAGACCTGGCACTATATAGGAATGGGCGTTGATCTCATCGTCGACTGTCGCTAACCAGAGAGTGGTGTCGGCCGGGAAGGTGCGCTCCACATATTCTATCGCCTGACGCGAAGCTATGACTGACGCCACGTGGAGACGTGCAGGATTGCCTTTCGTAAGGAGAGCGCGGTAGCTGAGCTCCATCGACGAACCTGTGGCGAGCATCGGATCGACGATAACAAGTGTCTTGCCGTCGAGCCGCGGCGAAGCTATGTATTCTATGAACACGTCGAAATTATCTTTTTCCCTGTATTTGCGATAAGCCGAGACGAAAGCGTTTTCGGCATCGTCGAAATACGACAGGAATCCGTGATGGAAAGGCACTCCGGCGCGGAATATTGTGGCGAGCACCACTTTGTCGGCTATATTGCGGCAGGTGGCGACGCCAAGCGGAGTGGTGACGTCCACTTTGTCGTAAGTCAATGTCTTGCTTATCTCATAAGCCATTATCTCTCCTATGCGTTCGAGATTTCTGCGGAAGCGCATCCGGTCGGTCTGACGGTCGACCGACCGCAGTTCGGCCACATACTGGTTGATAAGCGAGGGTGTCTCTTCGAAATTGATTACTTTCATTTATGTAGCTTGGTTAAGGGAGTTGTGTTTACTGATTTTATACTATACGGATGTGTATTTTCCCGGCCGACTGGTTTCTGACTCTGACAGCTTCGGCATGCGACCCGGCCTTTTTAGCTTTCAGGGCTTTTTCAAGCGCGTCAGTATCGTCGGTGTCGGTGTTGTCAACGCTCAGTATCACGTCGTTGGGCCGAAGATCTATGTCGGGATTGGAGTTGGCTATCACGTCTATTGTTCCCGGAGCGGAGTCGTCACCGCGAGGCGATACGTAAATGTCTGTCTGCGTTGCAGCCATTACGCTGCAGGCACACGATGCTATCAGTGATATCAGGAATTTTCGCATGCACAAAAGTAAAAAATTATGTTGATACTTGTATGTGCAGTTACTGACAATGTATCGACAGACGTGTATATGATTCCGGTGGATTACAGGCCTGTCAGGCGGCCGAGATTGCGGAAGGGGAGTGACGGATCGGCCGGATATATGCGTGCGGCGATGGATTCTATAGGCATGTCGCTTTCGTCGGTCTCGGCGAGAATGAGCGATGGGGAAATGGCAGCGGGTACGTCGGCATTGAACCGCTCGCCCAACGAAAGATAGATGCCGCGCGCTGTAAGCTGCGCAGCCACCCGGCTGTTGCCGCGGAATCCATGGATTATCCATGGCTGTCCGGGATCATATTCCTTATGGAGCCGCAGGATTGTGTCAAGGTCCTTAACGTTGTGGATTATAAGTGGTTTCGACAGACGTTCGCTCAGTTCGATATGTTGCCTGAAAAGGCTTTCCTGAATCTGCTGGGAGCCTCCACGCAGGCGGTCTATGCCGGTCTCTCCTATGGCGATTATCTCCCGGCGGTTTGCAGTCTCAACAAGCTTTGCGGACAGATATACGACATTTTCGCCGGCCGTCAGCCATGGATGGATCCCTACTGAATAGTGACGCGACGGATCGAATCCGGTGAAATCCGGGCCGACAGAGATTATGCCGTCGGCCGACAGCAGATTGTGGGTATGGGCGTCGCGTATCATGGCACCGGATCATATCCCGATCCTCCCCAGGGATGGCATCGGAGCAGTCGGCGCAGTGTCAGCCAGCTGCCACGCAGCGGGCCATGTTTTTTCAGCGCTTCGAGGGCATACTGGCTGCAGGTGGGAGTGAAACGGCATGATGGAGGCAACATCGGCGATATGCAGCCGCGGTAAAAATACACAGGCAGCGACATAATCCATGCGATGAAATCACTGATCGCTTTCATTGCCTTGGGCGGATGGCGACAGGGTCTGCTGTATACGGGAGAGTGTTTTTTCCATGGCGCGGTGGGTGCGGTCATAGTCAGTCAGTCCCTGACCTACATAAATAAACGCGATATCGACCGTCGCATCGTCTGACAACGCCGCTTTGCGTGTCAGCCGGTAAGCCTCACGGCAGCGACGGCGCATCTTGACGCGGTCGACGGCATGGCGCAGCCGTTTTTTAGGTACCGATATCAGGAAACGCGGCCCTCTCCACGTATCGTCGTCAGGCCGGTGAGATACTCTCCACACTGTGCGCCAGGGATAGGCCATAATGAAGCAGTTCCCACCGTCGGTCTTTCCCGACGGTGAGAACAGTGTGTCGATAGCCTTCTGGCTGCAGAGTTTTTCCTTTTTGTGGAGCTTCAGCGATATCATCGGTCTGTTGTGGCTGTTCAGGCCTGTGCTTCCTCGGCTTTGGCCTCCTCGCGCAGATAGTTGTCGAGCGCTGCGGTCATAGAGGGAGCCGCTACTGTGGGAGCTTCCACGTCGAGGCGCAGACCGGCATCCTTCACGGCCTGTGCGGTCGATAGTCCGAAACATCCTATCTTTATATCGTCCTGCTTGAATTCCGGAAAGTTCTTGAGGAGCGACGCTATTCCGGCTGGACTGAAGAAAAGGAGCATGTCGTAGTCGAACTTCTCGTTCGGATCAAACACGGTGCTGACGGTGCGATACATCACGGCTTTGGTATAACGTATCTTGGCTGAGTCGAGCAGGCCGGTATCCTCTTTATGTACGTCGCTGACGGCATAGAGGAAATTTTCCTTGTTGTGTTTTGTCAGGAAGGGGATGAGTTCCTCCATCTTGCCGGTGTTGCCGTGGAATATCTTGCGTTTGCGGTAAAGTGTGTATTTCTGCAGATAGAGCGCTATGGATTCTGTGGTGCAGAAATATTTCATCGTGTCGGGAATGGTGACACGCATCTCTTCGCAAAGACGGAAGAAATGGTCGACGGCAGTGCGTGCGGTGAATATTATTGCCGTATAGTCTGATATGGATATTTTCGACTGGCGGAACTCTTTTGCCGTCAGACCTTCCACTTTGATAAATGGTCGGAAATCAATATCCACTCCGTATTTCTGTGCGATTTCGAAGTAGGGCGACTTGTCGGATGTAGGCCGGGGCTGTGATACTAATATTTTCTTGACTTTCACGCTATGCTATGGATAGTTTGACAGACTTATATTTCTACAAAATTGCGGTTTCGGTATAGAAACACTATGGGTGCAATTTCCAAGGTGCAAAGGTACGAAATAAAGTAGATTAAGGAAAAAATATTGGTATAAAAAATCCTAAAACCTTTGAATATAAATATCATACGCCCGATTATATACAACAGGCTTCCGATCCATAAAACGACTTCGGAGAGTCCGGGATTGAAAAGGAGCGCGAGCGCCGGAAGCAGTAGCGAGAGCCCCAGAAACGACTGCGAGGCATTGAATCCCCTGACCCACTGGCTGCGTCCTGACCGGCTGGAGAACACATAGCCGACCAGATTATAGCCCGTAAGCTGCACGGCGTAGAATACGGCCGCCAGAAGCGTGCACAGGCCGGTGGATACAAATATGTCGGGACAGTCAAGGCCCGATACGCGCCATGCTCCGGCTATCAGTATCCCTTCGGCAAGACACATAGTGGCTATCAGGCCGCCGGTGAGAAGCGATTCGTTGACGGTATGGTCGTCGAAAACGTTGGAGTGCCGGCGCACCGTCAGCAGATCCTTGAAGAATGTCTTGATAAAGATGGAATGATTGCGTGTGAAGAAGGCTATAATCAGAAACAGACCTATCAGCATCGCCATGACGCCGCTGTCGTATCCCGGCAGCATCTGACGCGGCTCTCCGAGGATTCCTTCGGAATATGATGCGGAGGGTGACGTCAGCAGCCGTGATACGACGTCGGAAGGGGCTTCCTCCTCAGTGCACACCGCAGCGAACGGCCATCCCTCTATGGCTGCCGCCGTGACGGTGATGCTGTCGGTGGTCGACGGCGCTGTGGCGGAAGCGGGTCCGAACGGTACTGTGAATATGCTGTCGTCTTCCACCTGTTTCCTATTTTCCCGATATGCTTATCTCCACAGCTTCTTCGGGTGTGGATGCCGTATGCCATAAGTCATGACTGCCTGGACGCATGAAACGCTGATCTATGGTGCGCTCAAGCATAGCCAGAAGCGGATCATAATAACCGGCTACATTCAGTATGGTCACATTGCCTTGAAACAGTCCAAGCTGGCGCCAGGTGATGATCTCAAGCAATTCCTCAAGAGTGCCTACTCCTCCGGGGAGGGCTATGGCCGCGCTGCAGAGGGAGGCCATGGTCTGTTTCCGCTGATGCATTCCGGGGGTGATGATCATACGTCCGAGCTCAGGGTGCTGCCATTGGCGCTCTACCATGAACTCGGGGAGTACGCCGACAGTCATTCCTCCCTCCGAGCTGGCGCCTTCGATGGCTTCGGCCATCAGGCCGCCGCGTCCGCCGCCGCACACGAGCGGACGCCCGGCGAGAGCGATGAGTCGGCCGGTGAGCCGGGCCGCTTCCTTATATACGGTGGCGATTTTGCTGCTTGAGGCGCCGTAGACGCATATAGCGTCGGTGATAGCTGTTTCCATATCTGTCTGCAAAGTTACAAAACCTCCTCATTATTATCAAGTCGGTATTGTCGGCTCCATGCTTGAAAACGCGTTGCCGGAACAGTATGTATATGTCGGGAAAATCGTCGTCGGACAAAAAATTTCAGGTGAAAATAAAATTTCTTGATAAAAAATTTGGTGGAATGAAAATCACGTCGTAACTTTGCACTCGCAAAACGGCAGTAACGCCGTCAGGCGCCTCTCCGAGGGTTAAACATTTTGGTGCGGTAGTTCAGCTGGTTAGAATACTAGCCTGTCACGCTAGGGGTCGCGGGTTCGAGTCCCGTCCGCACCGCAGAGGAGAGAGGAGAATGAGTAATTGTTGAGCTTCGGCCCACGTTACTCATTCTTTTTTTGTGTTATTATGTCAGAAATGGGGTTGCCCTGATGGTTAGTACATGTTTTTGTCGGGCGACAGACGGTGTGTCAGCAGCGCGAATATGCTCACGAGCGCTGTCAGCGATAGAAATACTATCGCAGTGGAGTGGAGAATATTGCCCATTCCGACGAGAGGCGCCACGACCGCTCCCACGGCATATCCCGACACACCGAGTATTGCTGAAGCCTCCCCGGCATGTTGACGGCCTTCGTTCATGGCGAGTGTGTTGGTAGTGGAGAATATCAGCCCAAGGCCCAGCAGACTCAGATCCATGCATGCCTCAAACAGCAGCAGGCTGTGGACATGCCACAGCGAGAAGGCCTGCGCGACGATGCCGATACCTAAGAGTGCCGCCCCTGTCACAGATGCCTTTTTGAGCGGGTGAAACTTCAGTGCGAGCATAGATCCGCTTACCACAAACAGTGCGTTGAATCCTATGACAAGTCCGTAGACGGTCTGCGACAGTCCGTAATGGGTCTGGAGGATGAACGGGGCTGCGGAAATGTAGGAGAAGAGCAATCCGAGAGCAGTTCCCTTGAAGCACACATGGATCATGAAGCGCCGGTTGGCGAGCAGCAGCCGGTAGCCGCCGAACAGGCTTATCAGGGAGCCTGCCGACCGGCGTGAGGCCGACAGAGATTCCTTGAGCCGCGGGGAGAACAAAAGTATTATCATGGCGAAAGCCGCGAGGAGTATGAAGACTCCTTTCCAGCCGAAATGCTCAGCCGTCACTCCGCCTATCACCGGTGCAGAAGCTGGCGCCACGCCGTTGATGGCTCCGATAAGGGCCATCAGTTTGGCGAGCGGACGGCCCGAATATACGTCGGCGGGTATGGTGCGGGCGAGGAAATATCCTCCCGATGCTCCCATCCCCTGAAACAGCCGGCAAAGATTGAAGAAATGTATCGTAGGTGAGAAGATGCTGACCACAGCCGCCACCACAAACAGCGACATCGATGCTATCAGCACCGGACGGCGTCCGTATTTGTCGCTGACCGGGCCGAGGATGATCTGTCCGATGCCAAGTCCGATCATTCCCATTGTCAGACCCAGCTGGCCGATTGACACCGTGCATCCGAAAAACTTCACCATAGCGGGAAGGGCGGGGGAGTACATGTCGTTGACAAACGATCCCATGGCGCTGAGTCCCACAAGGTATGTCATGAGAAACCAGTAATAGCGTGGGTTGGCGGACAGCGCCCTGCTCATAGCGGAAGTGTTTGCGGCGTCCGTAGCTGAAGTAGATATGTTTGTTTCAGACTGTTTGTTGTCGATAGGTTCAGTCATATTCCCGGAAATGAATTGGATCATAATAACTTTATTATAACAATCTCCGTAGTAAATTGGGTTTTGAAATATTCGCGGATAATATTGTAACTTTGCAATGGAAAAAGAAATCGTCAAGGATGTCAACAAGAGTCAGGACTGCCGGACAGGTCGATATGCTCAACGGCCCTTTGGCCGGGAAAATATTCGTTTTCACGCTACCGCTGATAGCGAGCGGCATCCTGCAGCAATCGTTCAACGCCGTGGATGTGGCCGTCATAGGTCATTATTCAAGCAGTCAGGCCATAGCTGCCGTCGGCAGCAACGGCCCTATAATCAGCATTCTTGTCAATCTTTTTTTAGGCATAGCCGTAGGCGCCAACGTTGTAATAGCAAACTATCTCGGCCAGAAGTATCCCGAGGCTGTGCGCCGTTCGGTGTCGACGGTCGCGGTAGTATCACTCCTGTCGGGAGTGTTGCTGCTTTTGCTTGGTGTGAGCCTGGCGCGGCCTATACTTGAGGCCATGTCGGCGCCCGACGATGTGATAGATCTCGCGGCGCAGTATCTGCGCATTTATTTCTGCGGCATGCCGTTCACAATGATCTACAATTTCGGGTCGGCTATCATGCGCTCGGTCGGCGACACCCGCCTGCCGTTTTATTCACTGCTCGTCGCTACGCTTTGCAACTTTGTTCTCGACTGGCTGTTTGTGGCTGTGTTCGGCATGGGCGTCGATGGTGTTGCGTGGGCCACGGTGATAGCAAACGCGGTGAATGCTTTCATCATTGTGGTTTTTCTCATGAGAGAACCGGATCCGCTGACTCTTCATCTGCATATAAGCCGCCGGGGTTTCTCGCTGTCAGATTTCCGCAAGATGCTTCAGATAGGCATTCCTGCAGGCCTGCAGGGCATGGTGTTTTCCATATCCAACATTTTTATCCAGTCGGCGATCAACGGGTTTGGATCCGATGCTGTTGCCGGATCCGCCACGGCTCTCACATATGAGGCTTATTGTTATTATATAGTTGCCGGATTCAATGCTGCCGCCATCGCTTTCACCGGTCAGAACTATGGAGCCGGTCGGCTCGACCGCTGCCGCAGAGTGGTGGCTCTGTGTATGATGATGAGCGTAGGGCTGTGTGCTGCTGCCAATGCTCTCGTCGTGTGGCAGGAGGATTTTTTCATAGGCGTATTTACTTCCGATGCGGAGGTGGCGCGCTATGCGATGATGAGGTTTCATACCGTGCTCGTCTTTCAGTGCCTGGCGAGCAGCTATGAGGTGAGCGGATCATATATGAGAGGCCTCGGCCATTCCGTGAGCCCTATGGTGCTGACGATTTTCGGTACGTGTGTGCTTCGCCTTGTATGGGTATATACAGTGGCCCGGGCTTATCATTCTTTTGATGTACTTCTGATGATCTACCCGATATCATGGATCATAACAGGAGCGATGGTGGTGACGGCCGCAATACGTCTCCAGCGGCGTCTATTGCGTGAGAGTCGCAAAAATGTCGATCTCACTCTTGGAGCATGATTGACCCTAACGCTCCCGGAGTATTATCACGACGTCGTTGTTTTTAGGATTCAATATTTGCGTATGGATTCAGGCATGATTTTGAATTTTTGATTGTCAGAATGTTAATTTTAGGTTATTCTATTGATAAACAGATGTGTATGATGATTTTGGCGTTCGTCGCATTTTAATCTAAAAAATTGATATACGGGGGATATTGCTATTTTTTTTGTTTTTGACTACTTTTGTGCTGGTTATGAAACAGATTTCATGGAACAGCCAGGGCATGGATATGCCCGCACTCGATTTTGCCGCCGTCGAGAAATGGATAGTCGACGTAGCGGCCCGGCAGGGCAGGGGAGTGGGGCAGATAGGCTACCTTTTCTGCGATGACGAAAAGATACTGGAGGTCAACCGCCAGTTTCTCGATCATGATTACTATACCGACATAATCACTTTCGATTATTCCGACGAGCGCACAATATCAGGCGACATAGTCATATCGCTTGATACTGTCCGCTCAAATGCCGAACAGTATGGTCAGCCATACGGACGCGAACTGATGCGCGTCATAATCCACGGCATTCTCCATCTGTGTGGTATCGACGACAAGGGTTCGGGCGAACGTGAGATAATGGAGCGTCATGAAGATGAATCCTTAGCGTTGTTCGGGCTATGATGACTTACTATGATATAATTGTTGTCGGTGCCGGTCATGCCGGATGCGAAGCGGCTGCTGCTGCGGCACGCTTGGGTTCGTCGACTCTGCTTATCACCATGGATATGGACAAAATAGCTCAGATGAGCTGTAATCCGGCTGTGGGTGGTATCGCCAAGGGTCAGATAGTTAGGGAAATAGATGCTTTGGGCGGTCAGATGGGAATCATTTCCGACACAACTGCTCTGCAGTTCCGCATGCTCAACCGATCAAAAGGTCCGGCGATGTGGAGTCCGCGGGTGCAGTCTGACCGCATGAAATTTTCGGCTGCATGGCGCAAGGTGCTTGAATCAACCCCCAATCTCTATTTGTGGCAGGACAGTGTAAGCAGGCTGCTGATTGAGGATGGCAAGGCCAAGGGAGTTGAAACTGTTCATGGTGCCCGGTTCACATGCGGCGCGGTAGTGCTTACTGCAGGCACTTTTCTGAACGGCCTGATGCATATCGGACGGCATCGATTCCCGGGAGGTCGAATTTCCGAACCTGCATCGACAGGGCTGACGGAGCAACTTAGAGATGCCGGAATACGGACAGACCGGATGAAAACGGGTACACCCGTACGCATTGACGGACGGAGTATCAACTGGTCGAAAACCGTCAGACAGGATGGAGATGACGACGAGCTTCACAAGTTCTCATATATGCCGTCGTCGCGTCGGATTCTTCGGCAGCAACCATGTCATCTTGTGTATACCAATGAGGCTACACATGAAATCCTGCGTCAGGGTCTGCCCGACTCGCCTCTCTACAACGGGCAGATTCAAAGCATCGGGCCGCGGTATTGTCCGAGTATCGAGACGAAGATAGTCACATTCGCTGACAAGACGGAGCATCAGCTTTTCATAGAGCCGGAGGCAGAGGATGGCAATGAATACTATCTTAACGGGTTCTCGTCGTCGCTTCCGATGGATATACAGCTAAGGGCGCTGAAGACTATCCCGGCTTTTGCCGATGTGCAGATATATCGTCCGGGTTATGCGATTGAATATGATTTTTTCGATCCCACTCAGCTTCACCACACCCTCGAAAGCCGGGTGCTTGCAGGGCTTTTCCTCGCCGGTCAGGTAAACGGTACGACCGGTTACGAAGAAGCGGCGGGGCAGGGCATCATAGCCGGTATAAATGCTCATCGGATGGTCAAGGGTTTGCCGCCATTTACTCTCGCACGCGACGAGAGCTACATAGGGGTGTTGATAGACGATCTTGTCACGAAGGGTGTCGATGAACCATACCGGATGTTCACCTCGCGTGCTGAGTACCGCATATTGCTCCGTCAGGACGACGCCGACATGCGTCTCACCCCGCGAGGCCGTGAGATCGGACTGGTGAGTGACGAGAGATTCGCACTGATGCTTTCAAAGCGGCAGCAGCGCGACTCACTGATAGATTTTGTATCAACATACAGTGTAAAGGCAGCCGACGTCAATCCGCTCCTCCAGCGCATCGGCGACACTCCGCTCCGACAGGGAGTGAAGCTCGTCGACCTTGTTCTCCGCCCGAAGCTGACGATTGCTTTGCTTTCAGACTGTCTGCCAGCATTGGCTGATTTTATCGGGAAGAATGTAGAGCTTGCGAGGCGCGATGAGATCATAGAAGCTGCGGAGATACTTCTTAAGTATGGTGGGTATATCGACCGTGAGAGGCAGATAGCCCAGAAACTGCGCCGTCTTGATGAAGTGAAACTGCGCGGGCGTATTGATTACAGTTCGGTTAATTCTCTCTCAACCGAAGCCCGTCAGAAGCTTTCAAGAATAGATCCGGCTACGGTCGGTCAGGCATCAAGAATTCCCGGTGTATCACCAAGCGATATCAATATTCTGCTATTGTTGCTCGGCAGATGATTGTTTCACGTGGAACAGCAATTAGTCAATTAAAATCAAGCTATTATATGGAATATGTAAAGACCAAAATCCGCGATATCGTGGATTTCCCGAAAAAAGGAATAATCTTCCGTGATCTTACAACAGCGTTCAAGGATCCCCGGGCTATCCACATTCTGGGCTGGAATCTGTCGCAGCTCTATCGCGACAAGGGTGTGACAAAAGTCGTAGGCATAGAGTCGCGTGGCTTCATCTGCGGCTCGATCCTTGCGTATGAACTCGGGGCGGGATTCGTGCCGGCCCGTAAGCCGGGAAAACTTCCGAGCGAGGTGGTGTCGGCATCCTACGACAAGGAGTATGGCACCGACACGATCGAGATACACCGCGACGCCATAACTCCCGACGACGTCGTGGTGATCCACGACGATGTGCTCGCCACCGGAGGCACCATGGCGGCGGCATATGAGCTGGTGAAGCGTATGAACCCGCGCAAGATCTACGTCAACGCCATAGTGGAGCTCGCCGATCTCAACGGCAAAGTCCGGCTGCCTGAAGATGCCGAAGTATCGACACTGATCACCTACTGAATCTGTCGGACGGATGTATTTGTCCGTCGTAATAATCAACTCTGACCCGAATTGCCAAAGCACAGAAAATCACACGAACTTGAGGAGAAGATAGCCATTCTCCCCACCACCCCCGGCGTCTATATGTATTTCGACGACGAGGGTACGGTCATCTATATCGGCAAGGCGAAGAATCTTAAGCGTCGCGTCTCGTCATATTTCAACCGCACTCACGATTCGCTCCGCACCAATCTTCTCGTAAGGGCTATCGCCGATATGAAATATATCGTCGTGCCCACAGAGCAGGATGCGTTGAACCTTGAGAATTCCATGATCAAGGAGTACAAGCCCCGCTACAATGTGCTTCTGAAAGATGACAAGTCATATCCATGGATCGTGGTGACCAACGAGACTTTTCCAAGGGTATTCCTGACCCGTCAGCGCATCAAGGATGGCTCGAAATATTACGGCCCGTATACAGATACCGGATCGGCACGCGCAGTACTCGATCTCATCAGGGAGCTTTATCCACTCCGATCATGCCGCGGCCCGATCACCCGCGAAGGGGTCGAGGCAGGCAAATACCGGCTCTGCCTCGACTATCACATCAAGCGTTGCTGCGGCCCGTGCGTGGGCAAGGTCAGCGCGGAGGAATACGCGCGTCATATCGAGCGCGTGAAGGAGATATTGCGCGGGGATATGTCGGAGTTGCTCGGCCATCTCCGAGGGGAGATGGAGGCATTGTCGGCCGAACTGCGTTTCGAGGAGGCGCAGGCGGTGAAGGAGCGCTATCAGCTCGTGGAGCGATATTGCGCCAAGAGCGTCATCGTCAGTCAGACGATAGGGGATATCGATGTGTTCGGTGTCGACGACGACGGCGGCGATGAGGTTTTCATCAACTATATGCACATGCATTGCGGGGCGGTGGTGCGCAGCGTCACGCTGCAATATCGCCGCTCGATGGACGAGACCGTGGCGCAGCTTCTCTCCTATGCCATGGCCGAGGTAGAGCGTGAGCTTGGTGTCAGATACGAGGAGGTGATAGTGGCCGAGAAGCCCGATGTGGATATGCCGGGAGTGACCTTTATCGTGCCGCAGCGTGGCGACAAGAACAAGATCCTTGAAGTGTCGGAGCGCAATGCCCGCCAGCACAAGATCGATATGCTGAAACACATGGAGCGCAATGATCCGGAGCAGCGTACCGACCGGTTGCTTGAGCGCATGAAGGCTGATTTCCGCCTGACTGAACTGCCGCGCCACATAGAGTGCTTCGATAATTCGAATATCCAGGGTACGAATCCTGTGGCATCGTGCGTCGTGTTTCGCGACGGACGCCCGTCGAAAAAAGACTACCGCCACTTCAATATCAAGACAGTCGAGGGGCCTGATGACTTCGCGTCGATGAAAGAGGTTCTGACGCGCCGTTATACCCGTCTGGTCAACGAGGGCCAGGGATTGCCTCAGTTGATAGTGGTCGACGGCGGCAAGGGGCAGTTGAGCTCGGCCGTGGAGGCCCTCGACGAGATGGGGCTGCGCGGCACGATCGCCGTGGTAGGCATAGCCAAGCGTCTTGAGGAGATCTATTTTCCCGGCGACAGCGTGCCGCTGTATATCGACAAGAATTCCGAATCCCTGCGGGTCGTGCAGCATCTCCGCGACGAGGCCCACCGGTTTGGCATCACGCATCACCGCAACCGCCGCAGCCGCTCGCAGACGGTATCGGCTCTTGACTCTATCAAAGGTATCGGCGAGAAGACACGCGAGGCCCTTCTGACACATTTCAAAAGCCTCAAGCGTGTACGCGAGGCCGATCTCGACGATATTGCAGCTGTAGTAGGCCCCTCAAAGGCCTCGATCGTATATGGCGCTCTTCATCCTGCGGATGACGATATTACCACTCAATGCGTTGATAATCAATAATAAACAGTATAATTACATAAACCATTAAACGTAAACCGCTATGTTTGAAAAAGATATCTATGTGCGCCGCAGGGCTGAGCTGAAACGGCGCGTAGGTTCGGGCGCTCTGCTTTTCCTCGGTAACGACGAGTGCGGAAGCAACTACGCCGACAACACTTATCCTTTCCGTCAGGATTCGACATTCCTCTATTATTTCGGACTGCCTTACGACGGACTCGCAGCAGTGATCGACATCGACAACGACCGCGAGATCATATTCGGCGATGAGCTTACCATCGACCACATCGTATGGATGGGTACTCAGCCCACACTGCACGAGAAAGCCCATCTTGTGGGTGTCGACAATGTGCGTCCGTCGGCCGACCTCAAGAGCTATCTCGACCGTTGCTCCCTCGTGAGATATCTCCCCACTTACCGTCCGGAGCATCAGATCAAGCTCTGGCGACTGCTCGGCGTAATGCCCGGTGAGGAAAAGCCGTCGGAAGAATTCATACGCGGAGTGGTCGACATGCGCAATCACAAGCAGCCCGAAGAGATCGCCGAGATCGAGAAGGCTTGCAATGTCACCGCCGACATGCATATCGCCGCAACAAAAGCGATCCGCCCCGGAATGCATGAATACGAGGTAGTGGCGATAATAGAGGAGACTGCGGCCTCGCAGAACTGCGGCCTCTCGTTCCCCACTATCTGTACGATCAACGGCCAGACGCTCCACAACCATTATCACGGCAATCTGATCAAGGAGGGCGACATGGTGCTCATCGACGCCGGAGCAGAGCGTCCCTCGGGATATGCCGGCGACATGTCGTCGACTATCTGCGCCGGGCGCAGATACACGTCGCGCCAGAAAGCCGTCTACGACATTCAGGTAGCCTCGCATCTCGCGGCTGTGGAAATGCTCCGGCCCGGTGTGCCTTTCGTTAAAGTCTATGAGCGTGCATCCGAGGTGATATGTGCCGGTATGCGCGATCTGGGCATCCTCCACGGCGATCCTGCCGAGGCCGTTGCCGCAGGCGCCCACGCCATGTTCTTCCAGTGCGGTCTGGGCCACATGATGGGCCTCGACGTGCACGACATGGAGAATCTCGGCGAGGAATTCGTGGGCTACGACGGCAAACCCAAAAGCCGCCAGTTCGGCCGCAAGTCGCTCCGTCTTGGCCGCGAGCTTGAAGAGGGATTCGTGCTGACTATCGAACCCGGTGTTTACTTCATACCCGAGCTTATCGACCTTTGGAAAGCGGAGGGTCGCTTCAAGGAATTCATCAACTATGATGAGCTTGAGAAATGGCGCCATTTCGGCGGCATCCGCAACGAGGAAGATTATCTCATAACCGCCGACAGCTCGCGTCGTCTCGGCAAGAAGATCCCTCTGACTACCGAAGAGGTTGAAGCCATGCGCTGACAACCGTCTGCAAGCAGTTTTTCACACCCTCAAGTCAAGCAAATGATGAAAGCATCATCACGCGCAATAGTGCTGGCCGCCGTCACAGTCCTAAGCTGGTCGACGGTAGCCACCGCTTTCAAGATCGCCCTCGCTTCGATGGGCGTTTTCGAGATGGTATTTGTTTCGGTAATGGCGGCCCTGGCAGTCCACGCCGTATGGCTCACTGTCGAAAGAGGCTGGGGCGAACTGCGCCGACTTCCCGTCGCTCTCTGGCTGCGATTCGCCCTGCTGGGCCTTATCGCGCCGGTAAGCTATTATTTTGTGCTGTTCGAGGCCTATGACTATCTGCCGGCGCAGATGGCGCAGCCCATCAACTATGTGTGGCCCATCATCCTGTCGCTGCTGATCGCAGTGATCGACCATAAGCCGATTCCGGCCGCCAAATATGTAGGCATGGCCGTTTCGCTTGCCGGAGTGACATGTATATCTCTCGGAGGAGGAATGGAGGGGCACGTATCGGTAGCCGGTATAGCGATGGCTATCGGATCGGCGCTGCTCTGGGCGCTCTACTGGATAGTCAACGACAGTCTGAAATCATCAGTCAGCGAGACGGCCTCGCTCTTTCTGACATTCTTTTTCGGAGCACTTTATCTTGTCGTTATCTCACTGTTCCGACCGCTTGAACCGGTCAGTGCACAGGGACTCCTCGCCGGCTGCTATATAGGCGCCTTTGAGATGGGCATACCGTTTATATGTTTCGGCATAGCTATCCGCACCACCGATAATCCTGCCCTCGTCAATCAGCTCTGTTTCCTGGCGCCCTTTCTGTCGCTTTTCTTCGTGGCTGTGATCGTCGGCGAGACAATTCTCCCGTCTACCTACATAGGCCTGACACTGATTGTCGGAGGAATCCTCTACAACCAGTATTTTGCCGGACGCAAGTTGCGGCGTCTTCTCCCCCATTGACACTATATAATCTGCTATTCCGGTTTTAATTATGGCGAATTCGCCATAGTTAAACTGGATAGTAGGCTATTATTAAATCAGGATATAGACATTTAGAGCGAAAGCGTGGTGGTGGCATTTTTCAGCCGGCCGCCACGCTTTCGCCATTTATATACGAGACGTATCTATGTGTCCAAGGTTATGAGTTGTATTACTCGGCGCTGTTGCCGGTCGATACCGGAGCTGCCTCGTTGTCGTTGAACGTCATTACCTGACCCTCTCCAGTGTAAAGCTTCACAGGCTCTTCAAGTTCGAGAGCGAGAACGGTGATCTCCGGATCAAGCACCTCGTCGGGGACGTTGATGTAATAGACACCCGGCACCTGGCTCCACGAGATGTCGTTGTACTGTTTCCACGAGAGCTCCTTGTCGGTGCCTACCACGCGCACTTTCTTGACACGGCTCTTGAGGCCCTTCACCTCCACCGATTCGTTGGGACGGTAGGGAAGGTAGAGATACAGCACGTCGCCGGCCTGGTTGAGCGATGTGTAGGCCTGTACATGGCCGGCAGGAATGCCTGCACGTGTGTCATAGACAGCCTCGGCATGCTTTTTGGTCCATCGGCCGAGATCTTTCAGTATCTTCACCTCCTCTTCGGGAATGGTGCCGTCGGCTTTGGGGCCGATGTCGAGCAGCAGATTGCCTCCGAGACTTATGCAGTCAACGAGCATGCGCAGTATGGTCGACGTGCTCTTGTAGTTGTCGTCTTCGATGCGGTAGCCCCATGAGTCATTGATCGTCATGCATGTCTCCCACCATTTCGACTCCGGGCGCCCTACGGGCACTCCGAGCTCGGGCGTCGTATAGTCGCCGTAGCCCTGGATGCGGGAGTTGACGATCACGTCGGGGTTGTAGGAGTGGAGTTTTGCCACGACCTGAGGCGCCTTCCACTCCTCGGCTGAATGCTCCCAGTCGCCGTCAAACCACCACAGATCGGGATTCCACGTCGTCGCGAGTTCCTTCATCTGGGCGTCGTTGAAGTCGAGGAAACGCTGCCAGCGCTTGGGATCATCCTTGATCTCGTATTTCTTGGGGCCTGCGCGGTATATGTCGGTATAGTCCTTGTGGGGCCAGTCGATCAGCGAGTAGTAGAAGCCGAGCTTGAGGCCCTGCTTGCGCACTGCGTCGGCAAACGGGCCGATCACGTCGCGCTTTGCCGGTGCCGACTTTACGGCGCTGACTTTGCCTGCTTTCGTGTCCCAGAGAGAGAAACCGTCGTGGTGTTTGGTGGTGATGACGGTGTAGCGGGCGCCGCTGTCCTTTATCAGCTGTGCCCAATACTCGGGATCATAGTTGGCTGCTGTGAATTCGTCGGCCTGTTTCATGTACTCGTCGAGCGTGACGTGTCCGTTGTGGAACGCCCAGCTTTCCGAAGTCTTTCCGGCCGAATAGGGGCCCCAGTGGATGAAGATGCCGAGCTTGGCTTTCGAAAACCAGTCCATGCGCTTGGCCTGTTGCTGCGGAGTTTCGCCTTCAACGCTCGAAGCCACTGCAGGCGCGCCGCCCATCGCTGCGATGAGCGCCGCCGTGATAATAGTTTTAAGGTTCACGAGTGATCAGAGTTTAGGGTTATACTTTTGTTTGCTTATGCAAAGTTAGCAAATCATTGTCAATGATGCCAATTTTAAGAGGCGGTAATGATGGCTCTTATACTTTATTAAGGGTATGGATTTATTGATTAGGCGTCGGAAAATCCGTTTCTGTGGGCTCAGACGGTGTTTTCAGCCGTAGTGCCGCATGTAAAATCATTGATTCAGGGTATTACGGGAATCTGCGTAGTTGAGTAATTTTGTATCGGTTAATCATTTCAGAAAGACAGACTGAAATTTCTTTACTCAAACAAATAACGTAAGCCATCGGGAGGGCGGGACAGTGATTGTTCCGCCCCCCGGCATTTATCGGCATATATTATGGCAGGTGAGCGGTTCGGGAGCCGCGGACAATAAAAAAATCGGATAATTGGATGGGGTTACTGAAAAAAGTAGTAATTTTATCAAAAAGTTACAAAGGCGTCGTTCGCCGTATGTTTAATCTTATTCAGAGCCTACCATAACTCGATGAACAGCAATTTCATGAACCGGCTCAGCCAGTTTTTTGTGAATTTCTTTACGTTGTCGGATCTTGTGCCTCAGTCGGAAGCCGAGGCTGCGATACGTGACGGGGTGACGTTTCGCGGAACGAATATCCTGATACTGATAGTCGCTATTCTGATCGCCTCGCTCGGTCTGAACACCAATTCCACGGCCGTTATTATCGGTGCCATGCTTATTTCGCCGCTTATGGGGCCTATCATAGGCATTGGTCTCGGTGTGGGCGTGCATGATTTCGAGCTTATCAAGCGTTGTCTGCGCAATCTGATAATGGCTGCCGGATTTTCGGTTCTTGCCTCGACGATATATTTCATGATCTCGCCAGTCAACGAGGGGCACAGCGAGCTGCTTGCCCGCACTTCGCCCACGATCTACGACGTGCTGATTGGATTCTTCGGCGGCGGAGCCGGCATCATCGGGCTCGGGAGCCGCTCCAAGGGCAATGTCATTCCGGGCGTGGCCATAGCGACCGCGCTCATGCCGCCGCTGTGTACGGCGGGTTACGGACTGGCCACCCTCCAGTTTCATTATTTTCTCGGAGCAAGCTATCTTTTCATCATAAATTCCATATATATAGCTTTCGCTACCTATATCGGGGTCAAGCTGTTCAAGTATAAGCCGGTGGCGGTGGTCGATGCCGACCGCGCGCATAAGGTGATGCGCATCGTGTATACGTTGGCCATCCTGACGATGCTGCCGAGCATATGGCTTACCTACAATATGTTTCGCCAGAATAAGTTTCAGGTCAACGCGCAGCGTTTCGTCGCAGAGGAGTGCCGTTTTCCGGCCACTCAGGTGCTCAGTTCCGACGCTTATACCGATCATGGGGAGAAGTTCATCAAGATAGCGCTTATCGGCAAAGTGCTTCCTGAGGATTCTCTCAACATGGCTCTTTCGTCGCGCCTCAGCTACTATGGCCTCGGTGGCACCCGGCTGATGCTCGTGCAGGGCGACGCCGTGGCTGCGCCGGATGCCACGGCAGCGGCTACGGATATCTTCAAGATCACTCAGGCCACCATCAGCTCGCAGCAGCAGCAGATCGACTCGCTGCGGATGCTTGTCCGTCAGGCTGGCACATCGCGTAGTGCCGGGCGCCTGATCTCGCCGGAGCTGAAAGTGCTTTTCCCTCAGGTTGAGGAGATAGCCATCGCCGAGCCGGTGTTCAGTTCTGTCGATTCGATGCGACTCGACACAGTCAATGTGGCTCTCGTACGCTTCTCATCGGCCATGAACAAGGCCACCGAACAGAAGTTCCGCGAATATCTCTGCGCGCGCCTGCAGCTTTCGGGAGTCAGCATAGTGCCCGTAAGCAAATCAGTGATATCCGAGTCCGACAACACTCAAAATGTGAAGAAATGACGCGCCACGACTCTTCTGAATCTTCGCGTCGTCCGCTCAAAGTCGCCATGATCAGCCATAGCGACACCCTCGGCGGCGCTTCAGTCGTCACCTACCGTCTGATGAAAGCGCTCCGGGCCGAGGGGGTCGATGCACGCATGCTGGTTTACTCCCGGTTTACCGACGATCCGTATGTCCGTCAGATCGGTTCGGCGGGGAGCCGTGGAGTCAGGTTTGCCTTGGAACGGATGCATATTATGTGTGCCAACGGTTTCAGGCGCGAGGATCTCTTCAAGGTGTCGACAGCAGAGACTGGATTCAATCTTAGCCGCGACAGCTGGGTGCGTCAGGCCGACGTGATTTTTCTCGCATGGATCAATCAGGGACTGCTGTCGCTTGCCGACATAGCTTCGCTCGGACGCCTCGGAAAGCCGATCGTGTGGACGATGCACGATATGTGGTGTCTCACCGGCATATGTCATCACTCGCTCGGGTGTCAGCGTTACAAGGATAATTGCGGTTGCTGCCCGCTGCTCGTAAGCAAGCGGGCCAACGATCTGTCTCGTCGGGTATGGAACCGGAAGAAGCGGCTGTATGACACTGTGCCGCTCACTTTCGTGGCGGTGAGCCGATGGCTGGCCGACCGTTGCGCCGAAAGTTCGCTGCTGGGTCATCATGAAGTGCATGTGATTCCCAATGCATTTCCGGTCGATTCATTCTCGACGGAGCCTAAAGGCGAGCTGACCCTTCTCAAAGGCGACATTATGGATCGCGACATCATATTGATGGGGGCGGCGCGTCTTGACGATCCAATCAAAGGACTCCCTATGGCCGTCGAAGCTCTCAACCATATATTTGACAATCATCCTGAGGTAGCTCAGCGCACTCTCGCGGTATTTTTCGGCGAGCTGCGCTCTCCGACGTCGCTTCACCGGCTGCGTTTCCCGCATTACCATACCGGACGCATCAACGATCCGAACCTTCTCCGCGATCTCTATGCGCGGTCGAAGGTTGTGGTCAGCAGTTCGCTTTACGAGACTCTACCCGGCACTCTTATCGAGGGACAGGCTTCGGGTTGTCTGCCCGTCACATTCGGACGCGGCGGCCAGGCCGATATAGTCACTCACCTTAAGGATGGCTATATTGCCCGTTTCGGCGATACGCGCGATCTTGCCGAGGGCATATTGTGGGCTTTGGACCGCAAGGCTGACCGTAAGGAGCTCCACGAAAGCGTCAGGCGGCGTTTTTCGGCCACGGCTGTGGCCGGACGCTTTACCGCGCTGTTCCATTCAATCATCAATAGATAAAAATCATGCAGACAGTTTTGTTTCACGATACGATTTTCGGTCCGATCCACAGCCGGCGTCTCGGCACGTCGCTTGGCGTCAATCTGTCGCCGGTCGACGGAAAAGTCTGTACGTTCGACTGCCTCTATTGCGAGGCCGGATTCAATGCCCAGGGGCCGGGCAAAAGCGGACTTCCGTCGCGGGCCGATGTGGTGCGTCAGCTCGAAGATAAACTGCGCGCCATGAAAAATGCGGGCGAGACTCTCGACGTGATCACTTTCTCGGGCAACGGTGAGCCGACGGTGCATCCCGAATTCGAGGGAGTGATAGACGATACGATAGCCTTGCGCGACAAATATTTCCCCGACGTGAAGATAAGCGTGCTCAGCAACGCCACCAGGCTCGCCGACGAGGCTGTAGGCCGTGCGCTGCGGCGCGTCGACAACAACATACTGAAGCTCGACAGCGCTCTCACTCCTACCATGAGGCTTATCGACCGCCCCGGCTCTCCTGATTTCACGTCGGAGAAGGTAATCGGGCAGATCGCTTCTTTCGCTCCCGACTGCATCGTCCAGACGATGATACTGCGCGGAAGCCACGACGGTCAGCCGGTTGACAATACCACCGACGAGGAAGTGGAGGCGCTGATTGACGCCTACAGGCTTATCAGGCCGCGCGAGGTGATGCTCTATTCGATCGACCGCCGTACTCCCGAGCAGGCTCTCGTCAAGGTGGAGCGTGAGGAGCTTGAACGCATAGCGTCGCGGGTCCGCGAGGCGGGTATCAACGTATTGGTGAGCTGACCATGAACGACAGCGAAAAGACTCTTATCGTGCCGCAGCCGCTGAAAAAAGGCGACCGTATAGCCATACTCTCTCCTGCCGGCATCATCAAGCCCGAATTTGTATATCAGGCGATGCAGGTGCTTCAGGACGAAGGCTATGAACCGTTCGTGATGCCTCACGCTCTCGGACGCTGGCGCACTTACAGCGGCACCGCAGCGGATCGTCTGTCGGATCTCCGGCAGGCCATCCTCGATCCGTCGGTGAAGGCCATACTTTGCTCTCGCGGAGGCTATGGAGCCGTGCATCTTCTCGAGGAGCTCGACCGGCTGCCACTGCGCGACAATCCCAAGTGGATTATAGGATACAGTGATATAAGCGCCCTCCATGCTCTCATGCACCGACATGGCATAGTATCCGTCCATGCTCCCATGGCGAAGCATCTGGCCACGCTCAAAGGGCGCGACGACGACGCCCGCGCTCTCTTCAGCATACTCTCCGGCGAGACGCAGCTCTATTCCATTCCGCCAAGTCCTCTCAACCGGCCCGGCGCCGCCGTGGCTCCGCTCGTAGGGGGAAATCTCGCCGTGATAGCCGATCTGGTTGCTACTCCGTTCGACACCATTCTGCCTGATACTATACTTTTTATCGAGGATATAGCCGAGCCGATCTACAAGACGGAGCGCATTCTCTACCAGCTGCGCCTGAACGGTGCGCTCTCGCGGCTGAAAGGACTGATCGTCGGAGCTTTCACCGACTATACGCCCGATGTCGACGGCCATACGATGGAAGAGATGGTCAGCTCGATGGTGTCGGATTTCAGCTACCCTGTGGCGTTCGGCGTGCCGGTGGGGCATGTCGACCACAATATCCCGCTTCAGGTCAGCCTGCCGACGCGTCTGGAGGTGACTCCGGAGCAGACCTATATCGTGCAGCCTGCCGACGCCTGATGTGGCCGCTTCCTTATCGTTTGCGGGCGAAAAAATCCTTCATCAGCGCGCTGCATTCGTCGGCGAGGATGCCTGACGTCACTTTAGCCTTGGGATGAAAGGGTGATTGCGCCATCCGGCTGTAGCCCCGCTTGGGATCCGTGGCGCCGTAAACGATGCGCGGCAGCTGGCTCCAGCCGATCGCGCCCGCGCACATCAGGCAGGGCTCTACGGTCACATAAAGCGTGCAGTCGGTCAGATATTTGCCGCCGAGAGTCTGGGCGGCAGCTGTAATGGCCTGCATTTCGGCATGTGCCGTGACGTCGGCAAGCGCTTCGGTCATATTATGGCCCCGGCCTACAACAGCGCCTTTGCAGACTACTATCGCCCCGATCGGCACTTCGTCCTCTTCGAGTGCGCGATGGGCCTCGTCGAGCGCCATGCGCATATATCGCTCGTCGGCCATCTGGTCGGTTTCGTTCATAAGAGATCAATTTTTAGTCCTTCGTCGGCGGCGATCACGTTGTCAAACTCCTCGCGCGCCTCACGCAGAAGGAGCGACGTGTCGGTGTAGCGGTTGGAGTAGTGGCCGATTATCAGCTGTTTCGCTCCCGCCATGCGTGCTGTCTTTCCGGCCTCGCGGGCAGTGGAGTGACCTCGTGCGTGCGCCTGCTGCGCCATCGAGTCGTCGTAGGTGGCCTCGTGATATATCACGTCGACCCCCTTGACTGCCTCGGCCACTTCGGGCGAGAACATCGTGTCGGAGCAATAGGCGTAGCTTACCGACGGATCAGCAGGGGTGGTGAGCCGTTCGTTGGCTATCACGCGACCGTCGGGGGCCGCCCAGTCGGCTCCCTGTTTAATGGCATGCAGGTCGGCTACAGGGATGCCGAAAAATTTCACCATGTCTCCGCGAAGGTGTCGGGGTTTCGGTTTTTCCCTGATGATGTAGCCCACGCATGGCACCCGGTGACGGAGAGGAAATGACTCCACGGTGACGGCATGGTCGTCGACAAGCAGCGTTCTCTCCGGTCCTACGCCCTCGTATTCGATATCGTAGGGGGCATCGGGACAGAAATAGCTTATGATTTCTCTCATCCTGTCTATCCCTTCGCTGGGCATCGTCACTCTGATACGTCCTCCTTTGTCGTGGAGCGCCATTGTCGACAGCAGTCCGGGCAGTCCGAGGCAGTGGTCGCCGTGGAGATGGCTTATGAAAATATGTTCGAGGCGGTTGAAGCGTATTCCCATGCGCCTCATCGCCAGCTGTGATCCTTCGCCGCAGTCGATCATAAGCAATCGGTCGCGGAAGTCGATGATCTGTCCCGACGGATTATGTCGCACCGAAGGGGTGGCGGAGCCGCATCCGAGTATATCTATCTGGAATTTTGCCATATTCCGGGTGTGTTTCAGGAGGTTTTGGCGGCGTGGCGCCGCAGTCCGAAATAATTTTCGCGCCGTGCGGCGAAAAGGATATATCCGAGCAGCAGGGCGGTGCGCAACGTGTAGTCGATCCAGTGGTTGCCCGTGGCAAGCGCCATTGCAGCGCCGTAAAGCGCGAGGGCGAGGAAGAAATAGAGCGCGAGCGGCCCGAGGCGGTAGCCTATCGGATGCTTGGCGCGTCCGACCATGTAGGAAAGCACCATCATGACGCCGTAGCACGTGAAAGCGGCCCATGCGCACCCCATATAACCTATCGCCGGCACGAGGAGATAGTTCATCAGCAGCGTCACTACGAGGCCGATGAGCGAAAAATATGTGCCCCAGATAGTCCGGTCGGTGAGTTTGTACCAGAGCGAGAGGTTGAAGAATACCCCGAAGAAGAATTCGGCGAGCATTATCACCGGCACCACTTTGAGGCCCGAGAAGTATTCACGGCCTATGAAGTAGCGTATTATGTCGAGATAATACATCACCCCGAGGAATATCACCATCGAGAAGATGACGAAATAGAGCATCGCCACGCGGAACGGCCTGTATTTGTCGCCGGCGGTCTCGTCAGCGCGGTTTTGAGCGAAGATGAACGGCTCGTAGGCGAAGCGGAAGGCCTGGGTGAACATCACCATGACGATCGCTATCTTGTAGTTGGCGCTGTAGATGCCGAGTTGGCGCATGCCCTCGGCCGGATCGGCTATGAGCGCCGGCAGGAGTATCTTGTCGAGGTTCTGGTTCATGATTCCGGCGAGGCCGAGCACGAGCAGCGGGGCGGAATAGGCGAGCATCTCGCGCCATAGCTGCCGGTCGAAGCGCCAGCGGAATCCCGTGAAGTCAGGGATGAGCAGTATCAGCGTGGCCACAGTGGCTATGAGGTTGGAGAGGAATATGTAGCCTATGCCGAATGTCGGCGAATAGAAGACCGACACCGCGTCGGGCCACGAGCGGTAGAGGGCCGGGCAGAGGAGGATGAAAAACAGGTTGAAGCCGATGTTGAGGCCGATGTTGATGAGCTTCAGGGTGGCGAAGCGCATGGGGCGGTGCTTGTAGCGGAGCCAGCTGAACGGTATGGAGGTGAATGCGTCGATGGCCACCGTGGCGGCCATCATGGCCACATATTCGGGATGATCCGGACAGCGCATCGCTCCCGAAAGCCATGGCAGCGACGCCGCTACCATGAGCATGAAGACAGTGGAGCTGCAGGCTATCGACGTCATGGCCGTGGAGTAGACCACGCGCGGATCGGAATACCGCTCATGGTTGGCGAAGCGGAAAAAACCTGTCTCCATGCCGTAGATGAGCAGGGCGAGCGTCAGCGCCACCCATGCGTAGATAAAGCTGACGGTGCCGTATTCGGCTTCGGCGAACGTGATGGTGTAGAGCGGCACCAGAAGCCAGTTGAGAAACCGGCCTATGATGCTGCTCAGGCCGTAGACGGCCGTATCCTTTGCAAGCGATTTCAGTGAGGGCAAGGTCTGCGGGTTTTATTGGTTGGTATGGGTCAGAACAGCGACGGCTGGGAGGGATCTGGAGGCGTGGCGTTGCGGCGGCTGTGGCCGAGATGCGCGTAGGCGAGATCGGTCACCTCTCGTCCGCGTGGCGTGCGCTTGATGAAACCCTCCTTGATCAGGAACGGCTCGTAGACCTCCTCCAGAGTGCCGGGATCTTCGCCCAGCGCCGTGGCGATCGTGCCGAGTCCCACGGGGCCTCCGTTGAATTTGGTGATGATCGTGGTGAGTATCTTGTTGTCGATCTCGTCGAGTCCGTACTTGTCGATGTTGAGCGCTTCGAGCGCAAACCGGGCTATCGGCGGATCGATTATGCCGTTGCCTTTCACCTGGGCGAAGTCGCGCACACGTCGGAGCAGGGCGTTGGCCACTCGGGGCGTCCCGCGGCTGCGCAGCGCTATCTCGTTGGCGGCTTCGGGCGTGCATTCCACTCCGATCAGTCCGGCCGACCGCATGATGATGCGCTGAAGCACCTGGTGGTCGTAATACTCCAGATGGCAGTTGATGCCGAAGCGTGCGCGCAGAGGCGATGTCAGCAGGCCGCTGCGGGTGGTGGCGCCGATGAGCGTGAAGGGCGACAGGGTGAGCTGCACCGACCGCGCTCCGGGGCCTTTGTCGATCATGATGTCGATGCGGTAGTCCTCCATGGCCGAGTAGAGATACTCTTCCACGATCGGGCTCAGGCGGTGGATCTCGTCGATGAAAAGCACGTCGTTCTCCTCCAGCGAAGTCAGGATGCCGGCCAGATCGCCGGGCTTGTCGAGCACGGGGCCCGATGTCACCTTGAAGCCCACTCCGAGTTCGTTGGCCACGATGGCCGACAGTGTAGTCTTGCCCAGGCCGGGAGGGCCGTGGAGCAGCAGATGGTCGAGAGCTTCGCCGCGCATGCGGGCGGCTGCCACGAATACCTTTAGATTGGCCACAATGCCGTCCTGACCGGAAAATGCGTCGAAATGCGAGGGGCGCAGAGCCTTCTCTATATCGCCGTCGCGGTCAGATGCCGCCTGGCGGGCGGCGCGTATGTCGAAATCTTCTTCCAAATTTACGGGATTATGGATTTTATGCGTGATAATATGTCAGCGGGCTCTATCGAGTCGAGACAGCGGTAATCTTCCCTTCGGCAGGGACGGTTGCCGAACACCGAGCACGGGCGGCACTCCATCGGGGTCTGCACTGCAAGCTTCGGGTTGAAACCTTGCGGAGTGAATCCCATGGAGGGATGCGTGGCGCCCCATACGGTCACCGTAGGCACGCCTGCCAGAGCGGCCAGATGCATGTTGCCCGAGTCCATGGCCACCATGGCGTCCAGACGGCTCATAAGCGCCATCTCCACGGCGAAACCGTAGCGCGGTTCGGCCACATTGGTCACCCTCGGCAATTCCGAGGCCCACCGGCCGAGAATCCGCTTCTCCTCCTCTCCGCCGCCGAAAAGGAAGATTCTCACTGACGGATCCTCCGACAGCCGCTCCACCACCTCCCTCATCCTCTCCGGAGGATATATCTTGGCCCTGTGGGCTGCGAATGGAGCTATGCCTATCCAGCGCTCGCCGGGGGCTTTGGGAGGAGTGATCTCCGCGAATGCCGAGGGATCGGCTCCTCCGGCAAAAAATCGCGCGGGGGTGCCGCTCAGCTTCAGGCCGAGGCCCTCGAATACGCGTCGGTAACGGCTGTCGGTCGAGGCTATCGGAGCCGGGCACTCGGAAGTGTCGCCCACCAGACGCGCTTTTTCGCGGCGTCCCTTGCGGATGCGGCTCACTTTTATGCCGTGGAAGCGGCAGAAGAGATCGGCCAGACGGGTGCGGAGCACGTCGTGCAGATCGGCCATCTCGGTGAATCGGTAGTCGCGGCGCAGGCGGCGCAGAAGCCGCAGCATGCCCCTCGTGCCGCTGTATTCATGCTTCATGTCGGCCCCCACTACCGTAAGGTTTTCGGGTGGTTCGAGCAGCAGCCGAGCCGTAGGGGCTTTGGTCAGAAATATGAAACGCACGTCGGGATTTGACCGGCAGGCATCGTAGAGCGGCCCAATGGCCATGGCCACGTCGCCCATGGCCGAGAAACGCACCACGAGCACGCAACGGCTTCCTGACGCGTCATTTTGCGGCATACAGCACCGGATTGGTCGACGGGTCGTTGTACATCTTCATCTGGCGGTAGACCTTCATGTATTTGCGTCCGGCGGCTATGTCGTCGAGCAGCCGGTCGATGGCCTGCGTCAGATCCTCGCGCTGCGTCAGCAGCACGTCGAGTTTCGCGCGGCACTTGGCCAGATGTTCAGCCGAAGCATCGGCGCGCTCCGTCTCGGCCCGCATGTGGTAGATCTTCAGCGCGAGTATCGACAGTCGGTCGATGGCCCAGGCCGGGCTCTCGGTGTTGATCGACGCGTCGGGGAGCGGCTTCACTCCTGCATATTTTTCGAGGAAATACGTGTCGATCTCCTCTACCATGTCGGTGCGTTCCTGATTGGAACGGTCGATGCGGCGTTTGAGTGCAAGAGCCTCCACCGGATCGATCTCAGGGTCGCGGATTATGTCCTCCAGATGCCACTGCACGGCGTCGATCCAGTTCTTGGCGAAGAGCGTATGCTCCGCTTCGTGTTCGGCATAAGGATTCTGTGGCTTGAAGTCCACATCGTCGGTGAGATGGTAGAGCGCTACCGTTTCATCGAATATTCGGTTGCACTGCTGGGCGAAAGTCATGTTCATGTCTGAATGATCGCTATCGTATATGGTTTATAAAACACAAATGTAGTGAAATTCCTGCAATCTGCCCCTATCTTCCCCCAAAATTCCCCAAAACCGACTGAAGCTGTTGTAATACTTTATGATTGTGCGAGTGAAAATAACGTAATGTCTTCTTGCATACACAAGTGGAATGCACGGATGTAAAGCGGTACTTCGCTTAAACTTCGCTTAAATTTTGCTTTAACAGGATAGAGAAAATTCAGTCATTTGAAATGTAACACAATTGATATTAGTGAGTTATGCTTTTAGTCGGATGGGGATGTTCACTTAAATCTCACATTTGTTCGCTTAAATCATACATTATTTCACTTAGATGAAAAAGGTCGTTTTAGGTATGTGAGAAAACAATGATTATTGCGCTAAATGCCAAAACTTGTTTTCCCCTACAAAAATCTTTCCTTCTACTCTTAGGCTGGTAAGTAAATTCCCGACTTTATTCCTTTTTTGAATAGCTGATAGCCTTCCGGGAAGTTTTGGTATCAGTAGTTTTTCGAAGTCTGCGCGTCGAAGTTTACCATGCTCCTTCAATGCTCTGAGTATAAGATCACGATACCATTGGTCATCAAAACCGGAAAGGTCAGTATATTCAGCTTCTTGATGAGTTATGCCTGCAACTTTACGGGAAATGATAACATTGGGACTTCTACCCTCTACGAGTTTTTGCTCGCGAAGCTTTTTCAAAGCATCTTTGTTTAACGGTTTGCCTCTCTGAACTCTATCAAGCAGTACTACAGTCTGCAAATCAAGAGATCCATTCTCCATGAGAGTTTCTGAATACTCCCTGTTTATCACTTGTCCCGGAATTTCCAATATAACATGTGATTCGGAAGAATTATCGTAATCACAATACTTCGGAAAGAAATGGACTAATCAATTAATCTGTAATAGCATAAATAAGCAAAGTTTAAGAGACAGCAAAA
>CANRCT010000017.1 GCA_947629175.1 uncultured Muribaculaceae bacterium
CGGCTATAAGAAGCGATATGATGAATATGATGGCTATCCTGTGCATGATATTAGGTATTAGGCTGCAAAGTTAAGCATTTTGCATTGTTGTGCAAAAGTCTGCGGCAAGGCGGTCGGAGGCGGTCGGAGCGGTTCGTCGCGCGGTCAGCGGCGGTTGCGGGGATGGTGGGCGAGGATTTCCTGGCGCAGCCGCGAGCGGTCGAGGTGCAGGTAGATCTCGGTGGTCGCGATGCTCTCGTGGCCGAGCATCTGCTGGATGGCGCGCAGGTTGGCTCCCCCTTCGAGCAGATGGGTGGCGAAAGAGTGGCGCAAGGTGTGGGGCGAGATGGTCTTTGTGATGCCGGCGGCTGCGGCGAGGCGCTTGATGATGGTGAAAATCATCTGGCGCGTCAGCCGGCTCCCGCGCCGGCTCAGGAACAGGTAGGGCTCTTCGCCGCGCCTGATGGGGAGGGCGGCGCGTTCGGGCAGATACCCCCTGATCCACTCTAAGGCGGTCGGGGATATCGGCACGAGCCGCTCCTTGGAGCCTTTGCCATTGACCACGAGATAGCTTTCGTCGGAATATATCTTGCCGAGCTCCAGATTGACCAGCTCCGACACGCGCAGCCCGCAGCTGTAGAGCGTCTCGATGATGGCATGGTTGCGCGTGGCCTCGGCGCTCGCGGGGTCGATGGCCGCGAGCATGGCGTCGATCTCCTCTATGCTGAGCACTTCGGGCAGATGCAGCCCGATGCGGGGCGTCTCAAGCAGCTGCGAGGGATCGGTGTCGAGAAAGTGCTCCGTGTGGAGAAAGCGGCAGAATGACCTTACGCCCGACAGTATGCGCGCCTGCGACCGCGGGCTTACTCCGAGATCGTGGAGCGCGGCGCCGAACGTCTGCAGGTGCTCAAGGGTCAGATCGGCCAGACTGACCGATTCGTCGGCGAGAAAGCGGAGCAGCTTCTCCACGTCCATACGGTAATTGACGCGGGTGTTGTCCGACAGCCCGCGTTCGAGGCTCACGTGGGCCTCGTAGGTGTCGAGCAGACGGTCGAGATCGGTTATGCGGCGCAGCTGGGTCATATGTCGATCATGTAGTCGGTGCGGGGGAGGCGTGGCGACCTTATTGCTACCGCGGCGCGCAGCCCCTCGAAGAGCATGCCGCACCCCTCGGCGTCGAGCCTGCGGCGCATCTCCGCGACATCGCCGGCAAACGACGCCCCTTTCACCGCCATCTCCGCTCCGGATATCTCGGGCTGCCGGTCACGCGGCATCCCGTGCCGGCGCCCCAGGTCCAGCGCCCGCTGCAGCGATTCGTCGCCGTGGCGCAGCGTCACTTTCTGCGGCGACACGCTCAGAGCCACGCGGTAGGCCATCCGCTCTGCGTCGCTCTCCAGCTCGTCGTAGGCATAATATCCCTCATGCTGATGGAGCACTTCGGTGATAAACCGGTAGGCGAACGGGGAGTGGACGCCGTTGCCGCGTCCGCGCCACAGGCGTCTTATTCGGTCGGCGAATCGCATTGTTTTCCGGCGCCGGCGGCAGCCCCTCTGAGTGCGGCGGCTATGGCTGCCGCGAGTGCCAGATAGATGAGTATTATCGAGATGTAGGCTGTGGTGGTAGTGGTACGGAGCGAGTCGGGGTCAAACCACATCTCTATCGTGTGGCTTCCGGCCGGGAGGCGCATGGCGCGCAGCAGATAGTCGACGCGGCCTATCTCGGCGGGAGCGCCGTCGACAGTCGCCTTCCATCCCCAGGGGAAATACACTTCGGAGAACACCGCAAGTCCCCCTTTGGCCGACCGGGCGTGGTAGGTCAGACGGTTGGGGGCATAGGAGGTCTCGAATATCGTGTCGCCGGGCGACTTGGGCGTTGCCATATCGCCGAGTATGGGCCTGAAACGGCTGTCGGCTACGGCTGTCACCGCGGGATCTATATCCGAGAGCGCGGCCATCTCGGCGTCGGCGCCCTCCACGTAGATCAGCGAGTCGGCTATCCATGCGTTGCCGAGGGCGTGGTCGTTCATCACCGCCTCGCCCTGGGCCGTGATCACATAGCGGGCGTTGAGCATGTCGAGCACCCTGAAATCGGCCTCCGTCGGGTTGCCGCCGAGCAGCGGCTGCAGATGGCGGTCGATGAGATCCTGGTAGCGGGTGAGTTTTGCGGCGTGGTAGCCGCCTATCGCCTTGTGGTGGTAGGAAGGATCGGCCTGCCAGAACCGCTGCATGTCCATGACGCGGTAGTTCATGGCAGTGTCGGCGAGAATGGCGCGGTCGGCGTCGCTCAGCGGGAACTGCGGCGCCATGGCCAGGCGTTTGGCCACGAAACTCTCAGAATCGACGTAGCGTTTGTCGACAGTAAACAGATCGAGGAGCACTATCGCTCCGATGGCGCCCATCGCTACGGCGGCTTTCAGCCGGCCGCGCATGAGCATGACGAGCACTATCGCTCCCGCCGCCACCACAAGGAAGCTGCGCAGGGCGTCGCCCGACACCATGGCGTGGCGTATCGTCTCGATGGCGGCATATATCCGGGGATTTTCAAGGCTGAAATACTGGAGGGTCGACTGGTCGGCCCCTCCGGCCGACAGGCTCTGCGCTATCATGGCGTCGATCTGGCGGTCGGAGCCTCCGATCGGCGAGCCGTAGATGCCGGGCATGATGATTCCGGCCAGGCAGAGCAGCATGACGGGGCCGAAGCTCCATATCATCGGCTTGCGGAAACGCTGCCAGGCGTCGGGGGTGGTCAGCAGTTTCTGCAGGGCCATTATGGCCAGCAGTGGCATCGTGAACTCGGCTATGACGAGTATGCTCTCTACGGTGCGGAACTTGCTGTACATCGGCATGTGGTCGATCATCAGATCGGTCAGCCACATGCAGTTGCGCCCGAGCGCGAGCAATATCGAGATGACCGTCAGCACAAGCAGCGCCCATTTGACAGGCCCCTTGACGATGATGCATCCCAGCAGGAAGAGGGCTACGATCAGCGCGCCGACATATACCGGTCCGTTGGTGCCCTCCGGTTCGCCGAAATACTGGCTCATGTATCCCAGATACTGCAGTTCCTGCCGGTCGATCTCACCCTTTGCCGCCAGATCCCTGGCCTTGTCGGTGTCGGCGAGGGTGAGCATTTTGTTCGATCCTTTCTCCGGCTTCATCGACGCGCCCCCCTTCAGGGCGGGGATGAGCAGCGTGAACGTCTCCGAAGTGCCGTAGCTGTATTGGGTGATATAGTCGCGGTCGAGGCCGCCGGCAGTGGCGTTGGATCCGTCGCCCGGCTGTGTGAGCTCGGAGTGTCCGCCGCGCATGGTCTCCTTGGAGTATTCGTAGGTATTGTAGAGACTCGGCAGGTTGGCGGCCGCGGCCAGCAGTCCGGCCACGGCGAGCGTGGCGGTGGCGGCGAGCCAGCGGCGCATCATCCGTTTCCTTACCGACCACACCAGTATGGCCAGCGACAGGCCGGCGATGACAAACATGAAGTAGTAGGTCATCTGCACATGGTTCGACGCTATCTGCATCATGGCGAAGAATGCCGTCATGGCGCCCCCCGCGAGATAGCGCCCGCGGTAGCAGAGCAGCACTCCCGCTATCGTCGGCGGCACGTAGGCCAGGGTGACGAATTTCCATATGTGGCCCGCGCCGATGATGATTATGAAGTATGACGAGAATCCGTAGGCTATGGCGCCTATGAGCGCCACATACCACCGCATTTTCATCGTCAGCAGCAGTATGAGGAAACCTATCATCATCATGGCCACCAGATTGGCCGGCGACGGCAGCCCGAGGCCCATCAGGGTGTTGACCCAGCTGATGAGCGAGCTCGACGGATATGATGGCGCGATCTGGAATGTCGGCATGCCGGAGAAGAGCGAGTTGGTCCAGCGGGTGGTCTCTCCTGTGGCCTCGCGGAATGCCTCGGCCTCGTGGCCTATCGCCGCTCCCTGCTGCATGTCGTGCTGGCGCAGCACATTGCCTACGAGGGCGTCGGGGTAGAAGAATGCCAGTGATATGGCCGCGATGGCCAGCAGCGACACGATAGTGCCGATGAAGCTGCGTGAGCGTAACAGTGTCTTTATATTTTCCATTTTTGTCTGATGATGGAGGAGTGCTTACGGATTTTATTCATGGGTCAGCATCAGCGGGAGCGCTTCCGGCCCGAGGCAGAAGAGCATGTCGAGCACGCTGATCAGGGCGCGTGTGGCCTCGTCGGTCGGTCTTACCTGCCAGTAGCGGGGTATGGCGTCGTCCCCGGGCCGGTAAAGCCTTTCGGCTCCGACAGCCTCGTGGGAATGCTCTACGCGTGTGGTGATACCGAGCAGGCGCCTTATCAGCCGGTCGATATCAGCGTTGAAGTCGACAAGTTTTCGTCCGGCAGCTTCCCGGCATATGATATGCCTGAAATCGTCGGCATAAAACTCGAAGTAGGGCGAGCGGCCGTAGGACGATTCAAGCGCGGTTATATGTTCGTTCCACCAGTCGCCGTGATCCGACACAATGGCGTCGTCCCAGGTTGCGCCGGCTCCGTGCGGTTTGGTGACGGGCACCGTCAGCGTGATCGTGCCGTGGTTGCCGGGTATCATGCACCGGTGGGCCGATTTGAAGCGTTTGTCAAAGCGCAGTCCGTCGGCTATGACGGCTTCGCCGTGTCGTGCCATCGCCGCGTAATATGAGGCTGGGGCGCAGTATTGCGGAGGAAAGAGCGGAGCGTTCATTGCGGATTGGCGCTGCGCAGTATCCTGTTCCAGCGAATGCCGCCGCTGAAAAGGCCCTTGTCTTTGTCGAGCGACAGCAGTATCATCATCGGCTTGCCCACGATATGATCCTCCGGCACGAATCCCCAGTAGCGCGAGTCGAGCGAGTTGTCGCGGTTGTCGCCCATCATGAAGTAGTAGTCCATGTCGAAGGTATAGCTGTCGGCCGGTTTGCCGTCGATATGGACGGTGCCGGATTCGTCGATGTAAGCGTCGTGGTGCCCCTCGTAGTTGCGTATGCACCGGTTGTATGTCGCCCAGTTCTCGCGGTTGAGCGGAATGGTCGTTCCCCTGCGGGGTATCCATATGGGGCCGTAGTCGGCGCGTGTCCATCCGTCGGCGATCCCTTCGGGGAAGAGTGTGTCGTCGGTTGGCGCGGGCTGCTTCATCAGGTGGCTGAACAGATTGGGCTGCGCCAGCATCTGCGCGCGCATTCCGGCTGTGAGCGGAGCGAAATATATGGGCGGTATGGTGCCGTCGGCGTTGGTGTCGAAGCCCATTGTGGCGAGCGCGGGATAGTCGGCCGGAGATGTCGATATCCGGTGACGGTCGTCCACGGAGATGTCGAGGCGCTCGAAATCTGACTCGGTCAGCGGCCTGCGTGTCTGGAAGTAGTAATTGTGCTGGGCGTCGGCCGGAGCGGGCTGAAGCTTGCCGTTGATGAAGATTGAGTCGGAGCGTATCTCAAGCGTCTCGCCCGGCAGCCCCACAGTGCGCTTCACGTAGTTTTCGCGCCGGTCGACAGGCCGGTAGATTATCTCGCCGAATGCCGGATCGCCTGAATTGACTGCTTCGCGGCCGTAGAGCCTGACGAGGGTGTGGTAGTCGGGATTCTGCATGTTGACGGCCACTGTGTCGCCGGCGGGGAAGTTGAATACCACGATGTCGCCGGTTTTCACCGTGTCAAGCCCTTTAAGCCGGTGATACTTTATCTGCGGATTGTCGAGATAGCTCTTGGTGCCTCCGAGCCATGTGGGCATGGTGTTCTGCACCAGAGGGAAATGCACCGGTGTCATAGGCACGCGCGGCCCGTAGGCCATCTTGTTGACCCAAAGGTAGTCGCCGACGAGCAGCGATTTTTCGAGCGACGAAGATGGTATCTGATAGTTCTGCCCGACGAAGGCAAACACGAAATATACCACGATGATGGCATAGACTATGGCGTCGACCCAGCTCATGACGGTGCGCACGGCTTTCGACTTGCTGTTTTTCCACCAGGTGAACGGTATATAGCCCGTAATGTATATGTCGAAGAGGGGCACCAGAAGCAGAGCCAGCCACCAGTTGCCCATCCATGCCGTCCAGGCAAGCACCAGCAGTGCCACGATGCCGAACCGCGCCCAGCGCGTGGGTTTAGTAGCCTTGATGCGCTCTTTCAGCCCGGTCGTAAAATTAGTTGTATTCATCTCAGAGACCTACCGTTTTCAGAAGTGACGCATCGCTGACCAGACCCTCCATCAGCTCGGGCATTGTCAGGAATCCCTTGCGGTCTTTTATCCATTCGGCGGCCACTACGGCTCCGAGGGCAAATCCCTCGCGGCTCTTGGCACGGTGCTCGATGGTGATGGTGTCGGCCGGCGAATCCCAGGTGATGATATGCGTGCCGGGCACTTCCCCCTCGCGCTCATGACCGATGAGCAGAGTGTTGTCGTCGCCGATGCTCTCGCTCCAGCATCCGATGCGCGGATCCTCCTCCATGATCCCCTCGGCGAGGGTCAGGGCGGTGCCGCTCGGGTGGTCGAGTTTATGGATGTGGTGGATCTCCTTCATAGAGGGGCGGTATTGCGGGAATCCGGCCATCAGGGCCGCCAGATAGCGGTTGACGGCGAAGAACATGTTCACTCCCAGACTGAAATTGGAGGTCCAGAAAAAAGTCCCATTCCCGGAGTCGCATATGGCCTTTATCTCGCCGATGCGTGATGTCCAGCCCGTAGTGCCGCATACCACCGGAATCCCCTCGGCCAAAGCTGCCGTTATATTGCCGAAAGCGGTGGCGGGAGTGGTGAATTCGATCGCCACGTCGGCGCTGCGGAATGCGTCGGAGTCGATCTCTGCGTCGCCGCAGCTGACGTCGACATGCGCCACTATCTCGTGGCCGCGCTGAAGTGCTATTTTTTCTATGGCATGGCCCATTTTGCCATAGCCAATAAGTGCTATTTTCATTGTATATCGTATATTATGATGCAAATTTACGAAAAATTCCGCAATTGTCGCTTCCCTCTCATCCCGCCACCTCCTCGCGCAGGTGGTAGTGGTTGCGCAGCTGCTCGAACGATGCCGGATTCTCGCGCAGCATGGCGGTGTCGGCCAGCGGATCATACGATGCCGCGATTTTCTCCGCGGTTACCGCTATCCCGGCTCCGTCGGCTACCGGCTCGTCCCATTTCACACGCGGCAGTCCGAAATATCCGGTAAATACGTCCGTGGCCATGCGTGTGGCGCGTATTTTCCCCTGGCGCGAATAGCCTGCGATGTGAGGCGTGGCGATCGCGGCCATGCGTAGCAGTTCAGAGGAGATGTCAGGCTCGTTTTCCCAGCAGTCGATCACCGCCGCCGACACCTTGCCGGCTTTGAGTGCATCTGTGAGAGCCGCATTGTCGACCACGGGCCCGCGGGCCGAATTGATGATCACGGGGCGTCGCTCCATGCTGTCGAGCAGCGTGGTGTCGCAGAGATGGTAGGTCGGGCAGTCACCCGATCGTGTAAGTGGCGTGTGGAAAGTTATGGCGTCCGCCTCGCGGGCGATCTCTTCGATGGTTGAGAATCCGTCGGGGCCTTCGGCTGCGGCGCGTGGAGGATCGCAACGCATGACTCGCATGCCGAGGCGCTCGCCCCAGTCGGCCACGATTTTCCCTACATTGCCCACTCCGACCACTCCGAGCGTCTTCCTTTCGAGAGAGCCGAAAGCGGGCAGCGACAGAAGGGATGCGAATACGTATTGCGCCACAGCCGGGGCGTTGCATCCCGGAGCGTTGGCCACTTCGATGCCATGGCTCCGGCACCAGGGAATATCCACATGGTCGAGGCCGATTGTGGCCGACGCTATGAGGCTTACACGGCTATGGCCGAGGAGCTGTTCGTCGCATCTCACACGGGTGCGGGTGATGATGGCGTCGGAGTCGGCCACGGTGTCGGGCGTGAACTCGGCCGGCTGCAGGTATTTTACAGCCGCCATAGGTTCGAGCACTCCGCGTATGAAAGGTATGTTGGCCTCAATTATTACTTCGGGCCGGCGGAGGCGCGTCAGGTTGTCAGATTCCATAATATGCATGACAGGCATCCTGCCGCCAGGGCGAGCACGGCTATATAGGCGCGTCGCTGGCTGTAAAGCCTTACGGTGAACGCTACCTGGAAAGCTGTGCATGCATTAAGCAGGCAGGCATAGAATATTACGTTGTTGAAATCCACTATGCACAGCAGACCGCTGGCGATGCCTGTGACGGAGAGAAATCCGTGCATGGCGCGGGTGCGGGCGTTCATGGATATTACTTTCATGAGATTGAGGGTGCCGCACACGAGGCCGGCCGTCAGGCTGACGGCTACCGCGGCGGTGAGTTTAGGCGCTACCGGGAGGCTGAAAAAGAGATGCGGGTCGGGCATCGGAGGCAGACGCAGGGCTGCGGGCTCGATGACGCCGAAAGCCCAGCAGCACCATAGCGGCGCTATTGTCCCCATCAGTGCCGCAAGCAGTCCTTTGAACGTCAGCAGCCGCATCTGGCTGCACCCTATCAGGGCTATAGCGAAATACGGCACAAAGCCATACTGGCACATCGAACCGGCCGCGAGCAGCATGAATATCAGGAGGACGCGGCGCGTATGCGACGGCGACTGATACGACGCATATAGAGCGGTCATCGACAGAAGCATCACAAGCGCGAGCAGCGGAGCGCCGCTGAAGCGGGTGAGTTCGGTAGGTATGGAGCTCTGCAGGAGCATGAACAGCCCGGCAAACATCACCGATACAGTCCGAAGCAGGTTGAACACCCTGTTGACCGCAATCATGACCAGGCCTGTGACCAGGCTTCCGGCCAGCGCGAATGCGAAACTGGTAGAGGTATCGGCGATCCACAGTCCTGGCGAGGGGAGCCACAGCCCCATGTCGGCCGGAGTGTCGGGCATCGGGAGCATGAAGCTGACACACGCCACCGCAATGGCCACGGCGGTGAGCAGCCATGTGAATCCGCGCGAACGCAGGAAGTCGGTCAGGCGTTGCTCCGGGCGGGTCACTGCTTGCGGCTCTGGAGCTCCATCAGGTCGCGGCCGATGTCGCGCCGCGAATATTTGCCTTCGAAGTCAATGCCGGCTATCGAGCGGTAGCTGCGCTTCAGGGCGTCGGCTATGTCCGAGCCGAGCGAGCTGACCGAAATCACGCGGCCGCCTGATGTGACGACCCGCCCGTCGGCCTCCTTGCGCGTACCGGCATGGAACGCTATGCTCTCGCTCACCGTGTCGAGGCCGGTGATCTCCTTGCCCTTGGCATAAGATCCGGGATAGCCGCCCGACACCATCATTACGGTGACGGCCGTCATCGGGTTCTCTTTCAGCTCCAGACCGCCCAGATCGCCGTGGGCGGCCGCGTTCATGAGCTGCAGCAGGTCGGAGTCGACGCGGAGCATTACGGCCTCGGTCTCGGGGTCGCCCATCCTGACGTTGTACTCTATCACCATCGGCTCGCCGCCCACCGATATGAGGCCGAGGAATATGAAGCCGCGGTAGTCGATGCCCTCGCGCCTTAGGCCTTCGAGAGTCGGCAGGATGATGCGGGTGCGCACCTTCTCCATGAACTCCCCGTCGGCAAACGGCACCGGGCTTACAGCGCCCATGCCTCCGGTGTTGAGACCGGTGTCGCCCTCGCCGATGCGTTTGTAGTCCTTGGCTACGGGAAGCACGCGGTAGCCGCCCTGTCCGTCGGTAAGCACGAACACGGAGCACTCTATTCCGGAGAGGAACTCCTCTATGACCACAGTGGCCGATGATTTGCCGAACATGCCCGAAAGCATCTCGCGCAGCGACTCCTTGGCTTCGTCGAGAGTCGGAAGTATCAGCACGCCCTTTCCTGCGGCCAGGCCGTCGGCCTTGAGCACGTAGGGGGGCTGAAGCTCTTCAAGGAAGCGGTAGCCCTCCTCTATGGTGTCGGCCGTGAACGAGCGGTAGCGGGCGGTAGGTATGCCGTTGGCCTCCATGAAGCGTTTGGCGAAGTCCTTGCTCCCTTCGAGCGCGGCTCCGGCCTTGCAGGGGCCGCACACAGCCGGGCCCCCTTTGGCTTTGAAGAAGTCGGCCAAGCCTGCCACGAGCGGATCCTCGTTGCCCGCCACGATCAGGTCGATCCCTTCGCGGGCGGCAAACTCGGCCAGCGCTTCGAAATCGGTGGGCGCTATGCCTACATTGGTGCCGAACGCTTCGGTGCCTCCGTTGCCGGGTGCGATATAGAGTTTGTCGAGCAGCGGGCTCTGATTCATTTTCCAGGCGAGGGCCGATTCGCGGCCGCCGCTTCCGAGCAAAAGTACTTTCATCTTTATCTGAGTGGGGAGTGGTTAATCGTTGTCATTGACTTCGTTGCCGTCGTTGCGGCGCCATCCTTTGCGGCTGCGCATGACGATGTTTTCGCCTTTCTGAGGCGGTATCGACGGGCGGCGTCCGGTGATCGACTTAAGCGCGTCGGGATTGCGGCGGCGCGCCAGCGGATTCTCTTCGTTGTCGCGCGGTGAGCGGTCGGGTCTGTCGTCGACCCTCCGTCGGTCGAATCTGTCGCCTCTGTCGCGGCGGTCGTCGCGTCCATAGCGGTCATCTTTATCGCGATGTCCCGGACGGTCGTCGCGGCGCCCCGGCTTTTCGGCGAAACGGCCCGATTTCGGTGCGTAGCGGTCGGATTTCGGACGCCTGTCCTTGCCGCCGAAGCCGTTGCGGCGTGCGTCGTCGCGCCACTCCTCGTCGGTCATGCGTCGCGGCCCTTTGCGGTCGCGCTTATTCTCGCGTCCGCTTCCCTCGCTGCTGCGGTCGCCGTTCTTTGAGTGCCGGATTGTGCCTCCCTGACGGCGGAACGAGTTGTAGTCGCCGTCGAATATGACGTATTCGCGGAGCTGGCATTCGAGAGCTCCGTTGAAGATCTCCTCTTTTGTGGACGGCGACAGACCGATGGCGTTGAAATGCTCCTCGCGCAGGGCTATGATCCATGCATGATAGCCGGTGAACACGTGTTTGAGAGCCGCGCCTATCTCGCGGTAGAGGCGGTCCATGTCCTCGGTGACGATGCGTTCGCCGTAGGGAGGATTGGTGACGAGTATGCCGTCGGCCGGAGCCTCGGTCCAGTCTTTTATAGCCTTTACCTCAAGGTCGATATAGCGTCCTACGCCTGCCTGCTTGATGTTGGCGCGGGCCACGGCCACAGCCTTGGGAGATATGTCGGCGCCGATGATGCGGCATGCCGGCTCATGCTCGGCCGATTCGTCATTGTAGATGCTGTCGAAGAGGTCGGCGTCGAAATCGGGCCACGCCTCGAAGGCGAAGCGCTTGCGGTAGATGCCCGGCATGATGCCCGCCCCTATGAGAGCTGCCTCGATGAGGAATGTGCCTGAGCCGCACATCGGGTCGACCAGCGGGCAGTCGCCGCGCCAGCCGCTCTTGAGTATGATGCCGGCGGCGAGCACCTCGTTGATCGGCGCTTCGGTCTGCTCAACGCGGTAGCCGCGCTTGTGGAGCGATTCGCCCGAAGAGTCGAGCGAAAGGGTCACTCTCTCGCCGGAGATATGCACGTTGATCATCACGTCGGCATCCTGCAGGCGCACGCCGGGCCGCTTGTCGGGGCCGAAACGGTCCTTGAAGAAATCCACTATGGCGTCCTTCACGCGGTAGGTGACGAAGCGCGAGTGGGTGAACTCGTCGGAGTAGGCCGTAGTGTCGATGGCGAAGGTCTTGTCGAGCGACAGCACCTTGGTCCAGTCAAACTCCTTGACCAGCGAATAGAGCGTGTCGGGGTCGGAGGCGGTGAATTTATATATAGGTTTGAGGATACGCAGTGCTGTGCGGCAGCACATGTTGGCGCGGTAGAGCATGGCGAGGTCGCCCTCGAACGACACCATGCGGCGTCCGGGCTCCACGTTTTTGGCGCCGAGGCCGCGAAGCTCCTCGGCGAGCACTTCTTCAAGCCCCTGGAAGGTCTTGGCCACCATTTCAAACTCTCTGCATTCGTCGGTTGCGTCCATAATGTCAGATTGGGGATGTCTCGGTTGTTTGGTTGAATATGACATTGTCGGCCGCCTGTCGCCGTCAGTCGCCGGCGTCAGAGCAGTCGTGGTGCAAAGTTAGCGATTCCCCGTCATCCGTCAAAAAAAGCCGCCCGGATTATTATGGTTTTATTTTATGCAACTTCTTTATTTAAGCAACTTCCTATCATTGTCGCCGCTTTCCAGTACGCTCATCTGATGAATGGCTATCTGATTCAGCTTTACAAGCCGCTCGCCTTGCGTCATGCCCTGCTCAATGAAAACCGCATTGAGGTTTTCCATATTTGACAGGCAGATAAGTTCGTTGATTGTGGCATAGTCGCGTATGTTCCCTCTGAGATGGGGATTAGCTTCGCGCCATTGCTTTGCCGTTACACCGAACATCGCTACATTCAGCACATCGGCTTCACTGGCATAGATGATGCTTGCCTGTGCCGGAGTAACCTCCGCAGGGACAAGATTCTGCTTTATGGCATCGGTATGTATACGGTAGTTGATTTTCGACAGCTCACGTTTTGCCGACCAACCCAACAACCGCTGTTCCTCCGTTTTGAGCCGCTGAAATTCCTTGACGATGTAGAGTTCAAACTCAACAGAAATCCAGCTCGCGAACTTCAATGCAATATCCTTATGCGCATATGTTCCACCATAACGCCCTGATTTAGCAATTATACCAATGGCATTTGTCGCATCCGTCCATTTCTTTGGCGAGAGGGTAAATGCGTTCAGGCCGGCCTGTCGCCTAAACCCCTCGAATTCGGTGGGTTTAAAATGTGGATTGTAAAGCTGTTCCCAAATGCCCAAATACTCTATTGTGTTGCGGTTGCGCAACCAGTTTGCAATCACGGCATTAGGTTCATCGCTTTTATGTCGTGCCAAATCGGTCAACGAAATATAATCATCCCCGTTGACAGCGATAATTGTAATATCGGTATTTTGAACTGTAATCTTTGCCATTGTTTATGGTATGGCGTATATGCCAATACGCAAAGTTACGAATTCTCGTTGATAAGCAGTGTATTCCATTAAAATAACATGTTTCTTTGTTCTTATTCTTAAATCACAAAAACGCTCATCGACTGCCAGTGTTTAATTCAGTATTTTATTCAAAATACTTGCTGTTCCATCTCTTAAATCCCTAAATGCAACTTTTTCATTACCTCTTTTCCCTAACAGATAGTCGTATCGTTATCTTCTTATGTAGCTGATTATTAGTAATAGATTGAAATTCAATTAAAATTGAGCGTATGTTGTTGTATGCAAAAACGGGCCTCAAGTATTATGGCGTATAAAAAAACCTCCCGTAAAGGGAGGTGCGGTCTTGGCGCCAGGTGACACGGATGCCTTACCCGGAGATTAAGCTTGACACCGCGTCACAAAAATAATACTTTTCTTTTGATCACAGGTCATAAATCCCCTGATTTCCTGTCTCTCACCGAAAGAAATAAGCGTGCCTAATCGTGAGGAATCATGACGGGCCGGAATTATTTCGGGAGGCGGACGATGTTGGTGGGGGGCGACTGCACGAGCCGTTCGCCGGGGGCGACGTCGAAGGTCACCCACAGGTTGCCGCCGATGACGGCTCCGTCGCCGATGGTGATGCGGCCGAGCACGGTGGTGTTGGCATAGATCACCACGTTGTCGCCCACGATCGGATGTCGGGGCACTCCTTTTACGGGATTGTCGTCGGCGTCGCGCACGAAAGAGCGTGCGCCGAGAGTGACGCCCTGATATATTTTCACGTTGTCGCCAATTATTGATGTGGCTCCGACTACCACTCCCGTGCCATGGTCGATCATCAGTCCGGGGCCTATAGTGGCGCCGGGATGCAGGTCGATGCCTGTCTCGCTGTGGGCGAGCTCGCTGATCATCCGGGGAATGACAGGCACTCCCAGATCGTAAAGCGCGTGGGCTATGCGGTGACATATGAGCGCCCGGAGCCCCGGATAGCTGAATATCACCTCCTCGGTGGAATTGGCGGCAGGATCTCCGCGGTAGGTGGCCTCGGCGTCGGCAGCGAGCAGATGACGCATCGAGGGCATCTGCCCGATAAACCGCAACGTCAGGCGGTCGGCGCGCATGCGCAGCTCGTCCATGTCGGGCGATGTGCCGCATTCGGTCTCGAAGCAGAGTCCGGCGGTGATCTGCCGTGACAGGATGGCCCGCAGTTCGTCGACAGCCATGCCGATGTGGTACAGCAGGTTGTCGCGTCTCACCTGATTGTTGGCGAAAAAACCTGGGAAAAACAGATGCCGGCAGAGGTCGACGATGCGCCGGGTGGCGTCATGTGTGGGAAGAGGCTCCCCCTGCAGGCGGGTGCGGCATACGCCGGGGAGATCCTCGGCTGACGAAAGCTGTCGGACCACATCGCTTATGGATTCGGCGGTCGTTCGTTCGGTAGGATTGTCGGTGGTTGTCATATCGTTTTAACGTGACTTGGCGCTGTGAGGTTCGTGACGGATTCACGGGGACGGAAATAAAAAACTCCCGATACATCACGCACCAGGAGTGTCCCAATTCTTGCTTTTTCTATCTTTGCGCTTCAGGATGGGCTTGAACCAACGACCCCCTGATTAACAGTCAGGTGCTCTAACCAACTGAGCTACTGAAGCTTTTGTCATGAAATCGATGCTTGGGCTTCCGCTTTCGCATCCATGCGGTTGATGCCGTTCCCTCTGGAATTGCGATGCAAAGTTAAGTCGTTTTCATGAACTGTGCAAGTTTTGACGCAAATTTTATCAAAAAAAATTTCGGTCGGAGGATTAAGGGCTTTGTCTGGCGCTTACTCCACGATGGTCGACAGTGGTTCCGCGGCCTTATTCTCCAGTATCTCCACCGACCGGCAGTGCTGCAGCCGTATGGCGAACCGATTGTGGTGGAACGGTGGATAGTCGGAGTTCTTCACGATGGTGTTGCGGCGGAATATCAGGCCGTCGGTCGATTTGGCGTAAAGCAGCGGAGCGTCGAATGTCTCGAAGGTGTTGTCCTCTATGACAATGCCCGGATATTGCTTGCCTCCGTGGAAATAGCCTTTCTGATCGGCGAGACGGTGGATCTCGGGATATATCGAGATTACGGCCTCGGTGAACTGGAAGAGGCTGGTCAGGGCGTTGACGAAACGGTTGCCGCGGATGGTGACGTCGCGGCATGCGCCGGTCTCAAACCATCCCATGCAGTCGCCGCAGAGCAGTATTGCTGTGCCTGAAGTGTGGTCGAAGAGGTTGCGCTCCGCAACGACGGGGCGCGGGGTGGAGAAGAGACTTCCGCGGGCGCGGTTGTTGCGTATGATGTTGTCGGCGAAACTGACGCTCGGCGTCCAGGCCATGTTCTCCAGCCCGAAACGGCCACCTTCGGCCGTGATGGCGCTGTCCACGTCGGTGGTGAAGGTGATGTCAAATTCTTTCGCTCCCGCGATCGACGGGGAGTCGGCCGGACGGATCGACTCTATGACGAGGGCGTTGCCGTAAGGTTCCATCACAGGAGCGTCGATCGGCTGGACTGTATCGCCCGGCTCGCCCCAGCGGAAACCGTAGGTCTGATGGTGCATGTAGCGGGCGCGGAGGGTGCGGTCGCCCTGCCGCCCTACCACCTTGAGATACGTGCCGTGCACGTTGATGGCGTCATCCATCATTCCTTCATATAGTCCGCCGGTGGAGCTTATATGGCCCTTGCATCCGGAGAAGTGGGTCGCGTCGGCCTGGGTGGTGAAATATCTCGGGTCGTTGTCGCCACGGAGAGCCACAGCGAAGCCGTCGAGCGTTATGTCTGTCGACATCTGCGCGAGCAGTCCCATGCCCTGTGCGTAGTGTACCTTGACATTCTCGATGCGTGTGCCGGTGCAGTCGGCTACGAATATCCCCGGAGTGGGACGCGCCCAAGAGCGCATGGCGATGACCATGCCGGGACGCATCGCCTTGTTGCGCCAGCGTGGAGCGAAGTAGCGGCGCGGACCGGTGGGCACCACGCTGTCGAGCGGCAGATAGATGTCCGACGTGCGGTAAGCCACCCTCCGGGTGTCGGGTTCGAAGGCAATGCCGCCGCGCTGGCGTTCTGTCCACCCCTCGCCGGTGGTGAAGAATCCTTTCTTGTCGTGGCCGGCTTTTACCCAGGGAGCCACCTCGAACTCTATGCCTGTGGAGTCTGACCGTATGATGGTCGACTGGGCGATATGGGGATTCTCGAAGTCGATGTGGAAATCGCGCAGCGTCACTCCGATGGAGCCGATCACAGCCACCGGTATCATCGTGCCGTGAAACATGAAGTCGGCGCCCGAGCCGTCGATGGTCAGGCTGTCGGTCCCCTCGATGCAGAATGCCACCTGCTTGGGGTTGTCCTGATCATGATTGGAGATGTATAGCTCTCGCACATGGCTCCCCTTAGGGTGGAAATCATAGCGGCCGGGAGCAAATTTAAGCGTGACGGCCTCTTTGCCGGCATATTTGCTCTTGATGTCGGCAAGTGCCTTGGAGAGACGGGGCGACATGTTGCGCCGGGTGTCGGGGCGGATGCCGTAAGAGGTCATGTCGACTGTCACTTCAGCCGAGGCGGCCGTGGCCGACAGGAGCAGGCTGGCTGCCAGGCAGCGGAGGATGTTACGTAACGGGTAGGTCATTTTTAATGGTATGTTGTGAAGTAGCCGTAAATGCGGTTAAAGATATGCAAAAATAAGCAGTCGGCGCGAAATATGGAAATTCGGGAGCGATTATTTCAAAAAATAATTGCCCGACAGAACGTTATGAAAAATTAAACCGGAGGGTTTGCGAGTGTGTTGTAATTATTGTAATTTCGCTCTTCGATTTTGAAATCAACCCCATAACCACATTCCCCGATGAAGAAACTCCTTCAAATAGTGGCGATCGCGATCGCTGCGACAATATGCGCAGCCGCCGGTACCCGCAGCAAGAAAAACAGCATAAGCCGCAACCTCGACATTTTCAGCTCGGTATTCAAGGAAATGCAGACATTCTATGTCGACACTATCGACGCCGACAAGGCGGTGGCGACGGCGATCAACGCCATGCTGTCGGAGCTTGACCCCTATACGGTGTATATGCCCAAAAGCGAGACCGAGGAGTTCCGTTCCATCAGCGCCGGCGAGTTCGGCGGCATAGGATCATATATAATGCAGCGCGACGGCAACGTCTATGTTTCGGGGCCTCACCGCGGCACCCCGGCCTACCGTGCGGGTCTGCGTCATGGGGATCTCATAGTGGCTATAGACGGCGACACGATGCTTGGGAAGACCCATACCGAAGTGTTGGCACGGCTCAAGGGAGAGCCGGGCACGAAACTCCACGTCAGCCTGCGCCGGCCCTATGCCGGAGCCGATTCGGTCATAGAGGTGGATATGGTGCGCGAGAAGATACGCATTCCGTCGGTGCCCTATTACGGGATGCTCGAAGGCGACGGCAAGGTGGGATACATCAGCCTGACCTCCTACAGCGAGTCGACGGCCGACGAGGTGCGCCAGGCGCTCCGCTCGCTGCTCGGACAGGGCGCGCAGTCGATAGTGCTCGATCTGCGCGGCAATCCCGGCGGACTGGTGGAGAGCGCCGTTCAGGTCGTGGGCAATTTCGTGCCGAAAGGCACCGAGGTGCTCCGCACCCGTGGACGCGGAGTGCTCAACGAGAAGGTGTATAAGACCACGTCGTCAGCAATTGACACGAAAATACCTCTCGCCATCCTCATCGACAGCGAGAGCGCTTCGGCCTCGGAGATCACCGCCGGCGCGCTCCAGGATCTCGACCGCGCGGTCATCGTGGGCGACCGCTCCTTCGGCAAGGGACTGGTGCAGATCACCCGCGACATACCCTACGAGGGCTCGCTTAAGGTGACGATGGCGCGCTATTACATCCCCTCCGGACGTCTGATCCAGGCCATCGACTACAGCCACCGCGACGAGGAGGGCCGCGTCACCCGCATCCCCGACAGTCTGACCAATGAATTCCGCACGGCCGGCGGACGCATCGTGCGCGACGGCGGCGGCATCACTCCCGACGTCAAGGTGGAGTATCCCGAGTCGAGCCGTCTGACCTACAATATCGTCAGGGGGTACTGGGCTTTCGACTTCGCCAACAAATATTTTGCCGAGCATCCCGGTGAAGTGCCCGATATCGCCACATTTACCATCACGGACTCTATCTACGAGGATTTCAAGCGCTCGATAGATCCCGAGCGCTTCCATTACGACCGCGTCTGCGAGATAATGCTCGACCGTCTGCGTCAGGCGGCAAAGATCGAAGGATATGAGGGCGATTCGCTCAACGCGCAGTTCGCGGTGCTTGAGAAGATGCTCAAACATTCGCTTTCGGCCGACCTCGACACCCACCGCAAGGCTATAGAGCCGCTGCTTGTGCGCGAGATCGTGGAGCGTTACCATCAGGAGCCGGGACGCATAGCCTCCGGTCTGCGCTTTGATCCCGGTATCGACAGCGTCCGCAATGTCCTGACCGCCCCGGGCCGCGCGGCCGCCATACTCAAACCCGATGGGAAATGAGCGGAATAGCTGATCTCTGTACCCGGTTCATGACCGCCGAGCGCCGCAAGGCCCTCAAGGCGGCATTGTCGTCGGGAAGCGAGGCGCATGCCTTCGGGCTCGCCGGTTCTGCGCCTGCCATGATGCTTGCGGCCATGCCCGCGCGCCGGGAGCCGGTGATGGTGGTGGGCGATTCGCTCGACGACGCCGGATATCTTTACCACGATCTGTCGCGCATACTCGGCGAGGAAGCAGTGCTGATGTTCCCGTCGGCCTACAAGCGCTCCATCAAGTATGGCCAGATCGATCCCCCTTCAGAAATACTGCGCACCGAAGCTCTCAACCGTTGGCATGCCGACAAGGGACTGCGTTTTGTGGTGACATATCCCGAGGCGATGGCCGAGAAGGTTGCATCGCGTTCTGACGTCGACACGCATACCCTGAGGCTTAAGCGGGGCGCCGTGGCTCCGATGACCGACGCGGCGCGCTGGCTGCGCGACAATGGTTTCCAGGAGGTCGACTATGTATATGAACCGGGGCAGTTCGCTCTGCGCGGCTCAATTCTCGATATTTTCGGCTACAGCTTCGAGATGCCTTACCGTCTCGACTTCTTCGGCGACGAGATCGACTCCATCCGCACGTTCAACACCGAGACCCAGCTCTCGGAGCAGCAGATCGACGCGGTGGCTGTCACCGCCAATGTCGCATCCTCGGCCACCGGCCAGTCGCTGCTCGATTTCATACCCGACGGCACCCTGATAGCGGTGCGCGATGCCGCCTACACCCTGCAGCGTATCGAGGCGGTCAGTCATGAAAGCTTCTCGCAGAGCTCACTTCTTGCCGACGAAGGGGATGCCTCGGCGATGGACAAGGTGGTGGATCCCGAAGCGTTCGCTCTCTCTTTCAGCCGCTTCGCCCGACTCCAGTTCTCGGCCGCGCCGATGCCCGAAGGGAAAGTGCTGCCTGCGGCCATCGACTTCGGATGTACTCCCCAGGCCATATATCACAAGAATTTCGATCTCATATCGGAGTCGCTCGGACATTTCCTGGCCGACGGCTATTCCATATGCATACTCTCCGACAGCCCCAAGCAGATCGAACGTCTGAAAGCCATCTTTGCTGACCGTGGCGATGAGATACCGTTCACCCCTGTGGGCACGACGCTCCATGCCGGATTTGTCGATCATCGCCTCCGGACCTGTATCTTCACCGACCATCAGATTTTCGACCGCTTCCATAAATACAGCCTCAAGAGCGACCGTGCCCGGTCAGGCAAGCTCGCTCTCTCGCTCAAGGAGCTCAGCGCGATAGAGCCGGGCGACTACATAGTCCACGTCGACCATGGCGTGGGACGATTCGCCGGCCTGCTCCGCACTCAGGTGGGAGGCCATACGCAAGAGATGATCAAGCTCGTCTATGCCGGCGGCGACACGATCTTCGTGTCGATCCATTCGCTCCACAAGCTTGCCAAATACCGCGGCAAGGAGGGAGTGGAGCCCAAGATCAACAAGCTCGGCACCGGAGCGTGGAACCGCGTGAAGGAGCGCACCAAGGAGAAACTTAAGGATATCGCCCGCGACCTTATAAAACTCTATGCGGCCCGGCGGCAGGAAAAAGGTTTCAGCTTCTCGCCCGATTCATATCTGCAGCGGGAGCTTGAGGCGTCGTTTATCTACGAGGATACCCCCGACCAGCTGACGGCCACTCAGGCTGTGAAGGCCGACATGGAGAGCGACCGCCCCATGGACCGGCTGATATGCGGCGACGTGGGCTTCGGCAAGACCGAGGTGGCCATGCGCGCGGCATTCAAGGCTGCCGGGGATTCGAAGCAGACCGCCGTGCTTGTGCCTACCACGGTGCTCGCCTATCAGCATTACAACACTTTCCGTCAGCGGCTGAAAGACTTCCCCGTCAGGGTGGAATATCTGTCGAGGGCCCGCACTCCAAAGCAGGTCAAGGAGATACTCGCCGATCTTGCGGCCGGAAAGATCGACATACTCATCGGCACGCACAAAATCATATCGAAATCCGTCAGGTTCAAGGATCTCGGGCTGCTGATCGTCGACGAGGAGCAGAAATTCGGCGTGGCCGTCAAGGAGAAGCTCAAGCAGATGAAGACCAACGTCGACACTCTGACCATGAGCGCCACACCCATACCGCGCACCCTGCAGTTCTCACTGATGGGCGCGCGCGACCTCTCGGCCATCACCACTCCGCCGCCCAACCGTTACCCCATAGTCACCACCGTGAGCGCCCTGACCGACGACACCATACTCGAAGCCGTCAATTTCGAGATGTCGCGCAACGGTCAGGTCTTTATCGTCAATCCACGCATCGAGGGACTTTATGATCTGGAGCGGATGATTCAGAGGCTGGTGCCCGACGCCCGCACGATCGTAGCCCACGGACAGATGCCGCCTGAAAAGCTTGAGAAAGCCATAATCGACTTCGCCAACCACGATTTCGACATCCTCCTCTCCACCACCATCATAGAGAGCGGCGTCGACATGCCAAATGTCAACACGATCATAATCAACAATGCCCACTGCTTCGGCCTCTCGGAGCTGCATCAGCTCCGCGGACGCGTGGGCCGCAGTTCGCGCAAGGCGTTCTGCTATATGCTCGTGCCGCCTACGGTGCCCCTCTCGCCCACCGCGCGACGCCGCCTGCAGGCCATAGAGAGCTTCAGCGAGCTCGGATCGGGCATCCATATCGCCATGCAGGATCTCGACATACGCGGCGCCGGCAATCTTCTCGGAGCGGAGCAGAGCGGATTCATAGCCGACCTCGGCTACGAGACCTATCAGAAGATATTGAAGGAGGCCGTCACGGAGCTGCGCACAGAAGAGTTCTCCGAGGTCATGGCCGACACGCCGGAGGAGCAGCAGGACTATGTGGCCGACTGCACCATCGAGAGCGACATGGAGCTGCTCCTGCCCGCTTCATACGTGCCTCAGGAGAGCGAGCGCATAGCGCTCTATCAGGAGCTCGACAGCATAGAGCGGGAGAGCGATCTCGATGCGTTCGAGGAGCGTCTGCGCGACCGGTTCGGCGAAATCCCGCCCGAGGCGCGCGAGCTTCTGAGGATTCCGCGCCTGCGCCGCATGGCCCGACGTCTCGGCGTGGAGAAGGTGGTGCTGAAGCAGGGATCGATGTTTCTGCATTTTGTCGACGACAGCAACAAGGCCTATTATCAGTCGGCGGCATTCGGCCGCATACTGTCGTGGCTTCAGGCCAATGTGTCGAGATGTCAGATCCGCGACCGTCAGGGCAAGCGGAGCTTCGTCATCTCCCACGTGCCCACTGCCGAAGCGGCTACCGCCATCTTTGCCGCGATAATGAAGCTGGATCCGGCTCCTGCCGCGTGAACATTTGCGGGTCCCTTGGCGTTATCCCTGAAGTGACAAGATTGTGTTTAATCAATAAATAGTTTACTATGATCAAAAAGATTATGGCAGCCGCGCTGGTTGTCCTCGCGCTGGCTCCGCTGGCGGCCTGTGGAGATGACGATGACGACAAGGTATCGCCCGACAAGGAGCTTAAGCAGGCTCTCGCATCGAGATATCCCTCGATGAAGGTTGACAAATGGGAGAAGAAAAAGAACTGGAGCGTGGCCGAAGGACGCATCGACGGCGTATCGGCCGATGTATGGTTTGACGTTTCAAACCAGTGGGCGATGACCGAATATGACTATGACCGCGATCTGACCAAACTCCCGCAGCCCGTGGCCAACGCTATCGCCACCGGCGACTTCCGCGACTGGACAGTCGACGATATAGAGTATTTCGAACGCCGCTCGGAAAGCTTCTACCGCATCGAGGTGGAGACGGCCGGACAGCCCGACGTATATCTGATGTATATGCCCGACGGGTCGCTGCGCGGCACTACTGCTGTCGACGTCGAGGTCTATCCCGACTTCGAGCTGCCCCATCAGGTGCTCCCTCCCTCCGGCAACTGATGCCATTATGATTCCTCTGTAAGCCTGAGGCTGACTGACGGTCAGCATGGCTTGGCCGGAATGAAGAGAAAAAACAGACTGCCGCTCTCGCGATCGAGGGCGGCAGTCGGCATTTTATGGGGTTATGTCAGCCGGGCGTCAGTCGGCGCACTTGGCTTTGATAAACTCGCGGTTGAGGCGGGCGATGTTGCTCAGAGGTATGTTCTTGGGGCACTCGGCGGCGCAGGCTCCGGTGTTGGTGCAGTTGCCGAATCCGAGCTCGTCCATCTTCTTGACCATGGCGCGGGCGCGGCGCTTGCGCTCTACCTGGCCCTGGGGCAGGAGAGCGAACTGGCTGACCTTGGCCGAAACGAAGAGCATTGCCGAGCCGTTCTTGCACGCTGCCACGCAGGCGCCGCAGCCTATGCAGGTGGCGGAGTCCATCGCCACGTCGGCCACTTCCTTCGAGATCGGGGTGGCGTTGGCGTCGGGAGCGCCGCCGCAGTTGAACGATACATAGCCGCCGGCCTGCTGTATCTGGTCGAACGCGTTGCGGTTGACGGCCAGGTCGCGGATCACGGGGAAAGCCGCCGAGCGCCAGGGCTCGATGGTGATTGTCTCTCCGTCGTGGAACTTGCGCATGTGGAGCTGACAGGTGGTGATGCCCTGTACCGGGCCGTGGGGATGACCGTTGATGTAGAGCGAGCACATGCCGCAGATGCCTTCGCGGCAATCGTTGTCAAACACCACCGGCTCCTCGTTCTGATCCACGAGCTGCTGGTTGAGCATGTCGAGCATTTCGAGGAAGCTGCTGCCGGTCGACACATTGTCGAGGTGATAGTTGACGAACTGGCCGGGTTCCTTCGGACCGCGCTGACGCCAAACTTTCAGATTTACGCTTATAGTATTTTCCATTTCTGTGTTGCTTTTTTCTTGACGTTTTTACGACTTGTAGTTGCGGGTCTGAACCTGGATGGCCTCATATTTGAGGGGCTCTTTGAGAAGGATGGGCTTCTCGTCGTCGCCGGTGTATTTCCAGCAGCTGACGTACATGTAGTGCTCGTCGTCGCGCTTGGCTTCGCCGTCGGGAGTCTGGTACTCTTCGCGGAAATGTGCGCCGCACGATTCGTTGCGGTGAAGGGCGTCGATAGCCATCATGCGTGCCATCACGAGGAAGTCCTCCAGGCGCAGAGCCTTCTCAAGCTCGGTGTTGAGATCGTCGGCGCTGCCCACGATGCGCAGATCGGTGTAGAACTCCTTGCGCACCTCCTTGAGCTCCTCGATAGCCTTCACGAGGCTCTGGAGCGTGCGGCCCATGCCCACGAGGTTCCACATGATGTGGCCGAGCTTCTTGTGGATCTGGTCGGGGCTCTTGGTGCCCTTGATGGCCATCAGACGGGCTATGCGGTCGCGCACGCCTTTCTCTGCCTCGTCGAATTCGGGATGCTTGGTGTCGAATGTCGAACGGCTGACCTTGATCTGGTCGCTGAGATAATTCTGGAGAGTATAGGGGAGCACGAAGTATCCGTCGGCCAGACCCTGCATGAGGGCCGATGCGCCGAGGCGGTTGGCGCCGTGGTCGGAGAAGTTGCATTCGCCGATGGCGAAGAGACCCTTGATGGAGGTCTGCAGCTCGTAGTCGACCCAGATGCCGCCCATGGTGTAGTGCGATGCGGGGAAGATCATCATCGGCGTCTCGTAGGGGTTGTCGTCGGAGATCATCTGGTACATGTCGAAGAGGTTGCCGTAGCGGTCGCGCACCACGTCAGCTCCCAGACGGTCTATGGCATACTTGAAGTCGAGATATACGGCGTTGCCGGTTCCCACTCCGTAGCCGGCGTCGCAGCGCTCCTTGGCGGCGCGGCTGGCGATGTCGCGGGGGCAGAGGTTGCCGAATGCCGGGTAGCGGCGCTCCAGATAGAAGTCGCGGTCTTCGTCGGGGATGTCGGTCGGCTTCTTCTTGCCGGCGCGGATAGCCTCGGCGTCCTCTTTCTTCTTGGGCACCCAGATGCGGCCGTCGTTGCGGAGCGATTCGCTCATGAGGGTGAGCTTCGACTGGTCTTCGCCGTGCACGGGTATGCAGGTGGGGTGGATCTGTGTGAACGCGAGGTTGGAGAGGTAAGCGCCCTTGCGGAATGCCTGGATGGCGGCGGAGCCGTTGCAGCCCATGGCGTTGGTGGAGAGGAAGAATGTGCGTCCGTAGCCGCCGGTGGCGAGCACTACGGCGTGGGCGGCATAGCGCTCAAGCTCGCCGGTGACGAGGTTGCGCACGATGATGCCGCGGGCGCGGCCGTCGATGATCACCACGTCGAGCATCTCGCGGCGGTTGAAAGAGCGCACCTGGCCCTTCTCGATCTGGCGGTTGAGCGATGCGTATGCGCCGAGCAGCAGCTGCTGGCCTGTCTGGCCCTTGGCATAGAACGTACGGCTCACCTGTGCGCCGCCGAACGAGCGGTTGGCCAGCAGGCCGCCGTATTCACGTGCGAAGGGTACACCCTGCTGCACGCACTGGTCGATGATGTTGTTTGACACCTCGGCCAGACGGTATACGTTGGCTTCGCGCGAGCGGAAGTCGCCGCCCTTCACGGTGTCGTAGAACAGACGGTATACGGAGTCGCCGTCGTTCTGATAGTCTTTGGCTGCATTGATGCCTCCCTGCGCGGCGATGGAGTGGGCGCGGCGCGGGCTGTCCTGGATGCAGAAGTTATATACGTTGAATCCGAGCTCGGCCAGAGTCGAAGCTGCCGATGCGCCGGCGAGGCCGGTGCCCACCACGATCACGTCGAGATTACGTTTGTTGGCGGGATTGACAAGCTTCTGATGGGCCTTGTAGTTGGTCCATTTCTCAGCTATGGGGCCCTCGGGTATCTTGGAATCGATCTGATATTCGGGGAGCTTGGAGGACTCGATGTCGGCGTAATCCTTCATTATGGGTGTAGAGTCGATCATGCCCTCTACGCTTTTGATGTCTGCCATATTTTTGACGTTGTGATGTTTATTCTGAAATTTCTGTAGCTTTCTCCCACTTGAGATCCTTGTTGCCGCAGTCGTGGTGACCCTTGCAGTCTTTGTGCTTTTGGGTGCATTCGCCTTCACCGACGCACACGCCCTCCTGAGGAGCGGTCACGTCGGAAAACATTACGCTTGCGGCGTATTCGCGATAAGCCTCGTCAAAGGTGGTGGTGTTGGCGCGTACGGTGAACACTACGGCCTGGGCGATGAAGAGAGCCACTACGATGGAGCTCCACCAGAGACCGATGCATTTGAGGCGCTTGATCCAGATGTCATTGTCCCATCCGCAGGTCTGGAACATCGACCAGAAGCCGTGGTTCATGTGGAACCAGAGGGCTACGAAACCGATGATGTAGACGATCGGGGTCCATACCTGGCTGAATGCGATCTGCAGGAACAGGGTGCCTGCCGCGGGAGGAACGGGAGCGCCGTCGTGGACATACTCGCAGTGGATTATCTCGGCGAGCTGCATCTTTGCCCAGAACTGAATCAGGTGGACAGCCAGGAAGGCGAGCACCACGATGCCGAGTACGAGCATGTTTTTCGACGACCACTCTACCTGAGGCTGGCGGGCATTGACCAGATAACGGTCGGCGCCGCGGGCCTTGCGGTTCTGCACGGTCAGCCAGAGAGCGTAGCAGATGTGGATGATGAAGAGCGCCGCCAGACCCATGGATGCCACCAGCGCATACCAGTTGGCACCGAGGAAAGCGCAGATCAGATCATAGGCCTGAGGCCAGAAAAGGGCCACGCCGTTCATCAGTGCGTGAAACGTAACGAATAGGATAAGGCATGCTCCGGTGATTGACATCACGAGCTTCCTACCTATAGATGAGTTGGTTAACCACATAATGAAAGTGAAATTTTAAGTATTTGTTTTTTATGATGGATTTTCAGGTGTCAGCCGATTGCCGGCGGCTGCCTCCAGCTTGTCGCTTCCGTCATATCCGGCGCACGCTCTGTCCAGCAACGCCCGGTTTTGACTTTAGTATAGAAGATGAAGTCAGTCAATGTGCAAAATTAAGCGAAATTAACCATTCCTGCAAAAATATTTGGCCTATCCTCCCAAGATTATTTGGTAACTTTGCGGAAACTAACCTCTGACAAGTATTATTCACCACATATCACATCATTTTTTCCACACAATGACACTACGCAATTTCATCGCGGTGGCGGCACTGCTCTGCGGCGCATTTGTAGCCGGAGCTTCTGTCAATGTCGTGCCGCAGCCGGTTTCGGTTGAGGAGCATAAGGGGCAGTTCACTCTAACACCAAAGACGTCGATAGGCTATGCCGGCGACCTCGGGGAATATGCGGCATATCTCGACAGTGTGCTGCTGCAGTCGACAGGTTATGATCTGAAAGTGGTCAGCGGCATCGCGAAGGCTGATATAGCCCTTTCTGTCGACAGTGAGGCCGTAGGAGCCCCCGAAGGCTACCGTCTGGAGGTAAGCCCTAAGCGCGTCAGTGTGGTCGGAGCCGACAAGGGAGGACTGTTCTATGGCATCCAGACCCTGCTGCAGCTTTTCCCGGAAAAGATCCATGCCGACCGTCCGCAGCGCCATATGGAGTGGACCGCGCCATGCGTCAGCATCTATGATGCTCCCGAACGCCCATGGCGAGGCATGATGCTTGATGTGGCCCGCTATTTCCACGATGTCGACTATGTGAAGCACTATATAGACATGATGGCCATGTATAAGCTCAACAAGCTCCAGTTCCACATGATCGACGACTCTGGATGGCGTATGGAGAGCAAGAAATATCCCCGTCTGACCGAGGTCGGCGCATACGCTGGCACCGGCCCCGACCGTCTGGGAGGATTCTATACGCAGGATCAGATACGCGACATCATCGAATACGGACGTCTGCGCAACGTGGAGATTATCCCCGAGATAGAATTTCCGGCCCATATACTTTCGGCGGTTGTCGCCTACCCGTGGCTGTCGTGTACCGGTCTGCAGCATGAGCTTCCGCGCCAGCACTTCATTAGCCGCGACCTGCTCTGCGTGGGCAAGGAGAGCTCGATGAAGTTCCTCTCGGATATTCTTGACGAGACGGTGGAGCTGTTCCCCTCGAAATATATCAATATCGGCGGCGACGAGGCTGTCTACGACCGCTGGGAGAAGTGCCCCGACTGTCAGGCGCTGCTCAAGCGCGAGGGGCTGTCGAAGGCTTCCGAGCTGCAGGGCTGGCTGACCGACACCGTGGCGCGCATGATGGCCGACCGCGGACGCACGGTCATCGGCTGGGAAGAGATCATCACCCGTGGCGACGTCAGTACTCCCGTGGTGGCTCTGATATGGCACAATGTGGCCGATTCCACTTTCGCTTCCGAAAAAGGACATAAAGCCATACTGACGCCTGCCACACATATGTATCTCGACTTTCCTGAAAGCTCCACGCCCGGAGAGATCAAGGCCGCCGGCTGGATGCCCCCGATCTCGCTTGAGAAAGCCTATTCGATGCCGGTCAACGACTATTCCGACAGTTCTTCGGTGATCGGCGTGCAGGGCTGCCTGTGGAGCGATCAGTTTATTCACGGCACGGTGCTTCAGGAGCTTCCTCAGCTCGACGAGAACCGGTCGGAGACTTATGTCGACTATCTCACCTTCCCGCGTCTGCTCGCCGTGGCCGAGGTGGCATGGGACAAGGAGAGCCGCCGCTCATGGTCCGATTTCCAGCGCCGTGTCATGACCCACTTCCCGCGTCTGGAGGCGATGGGCGCTTCGTATCGCGTGCCGGAGCCGGTCATATCCTCGATGAAGCAGCTGCCTTCGGGTGAATGGGAATTTTCGCTCTCCCCTTCGATCCCCGGCAGCGAGATCCGCTATACCACTGACGGCACATATCCCACCGTCCACTCTGCTCTTTATACCGGCGGTGCGGTCACAGCCCCGTCAAAGGCCGATTTCCATGCAATAACGGTCAACGGGCGCAAGGTGTCGCTCCCGACCTATTTCGCACCCGATTATTCCCGATATGCGCAATACGGCAAGATCACTGCCCAGTGGCAGCCCCTGCAGGTGCAGACGGTGCCCACTCCGTGGAAGATCGACGCAACCGGCAAGATTTCGGGCAACGGATCCTATGAGGTGACTTTCATACCCGAGAAGGGGGGAGAGGTTCATTTCGGACAGCTGCGCCTGATGAAACGTGACGAGATGCTTGCCGACGTGGCCGGCGACTATACCGTCAAGCCCGGACAGACGGCCACCTATCGCTTCGACGTGGATGCCTTCGAGGCAGGCACGCCATTCACAATCATAGTGGAGCGCAACGGCGTGGGATCAAACGAAACCTCCGGCCTGGTATTCGTGCGTAAGCTCCGATGAGGCGGCTGGCCTATTGACGCAGGAAGCGGGCGAGCACTACGGCGTTGTTGTGGACGGTGTCCTTCGATCCGTAGAGCAGCGTGACGAGATTTTGTCCTGCTATGGACTCGCGCAGTTTCAAGGCCGACGGATTGGCTTGGAGTTCGGCGTAGTAGCGTCTCGCGAATTCATCCCATCTGTCGGCGCGATCGGCATGAAACCATTCGCGCAGCTCGGCCGAAGGAGCGATATCCTTGGCCCAGAGGTCGTAGTGGAAAGCCGCTTTCGACTCGCCGCGCGGCCACAGGCGGTCGATGAATATGCGGTATCCGTCGGCGGCGCGGTCGCCGTCGGGGTCGGCATAGACCCTCTTTGTTCTTATTTCAGGCATGACTGCAGAATATTGAATTGACTGGACTATGTGAAAAAATGGCGCCGCGTCGGCTATCGGTTGACGTGGCGCCATTTTGTGTGAAGTTATGGGTTATTCCTGTATGTCGGGCTTGGCAGTGATGCGTCCCGGCGCTTCTTCGGAAGGATCGTCGGGCGTGGTCTCCGGCAGGTCGGCTTCGGTCGGCACTACCACGAGATCAAAAGCCAGATAACCGGTGGCAAGCTCGCAGTCCACTTCGGCTATGATCATCGACATCGACATCACGTGTTTGCCGGGAGCGAGTTCGGAGGTGTCGATAGCTATGGTGAACGGCGACAGGTTGGTGGCTCCGAGCACCCATCCGTCCATGCCGTAAGTCACGGCCGTGATGGCTGCTTTCTTGCCCTGACGCAGGGCGGTGCAGCTGACGGAAGTGATCTCGAACTTCTGTCCGGCCACGGCATAAAGCTTGCCGTCGGCTTTCTTGGCGCCCGTATACTCGATATTGATGTCAACGTCGGGCAGATCCTTGTCGTCGTCGCTGCAGGCGCTCATGCCCAGAAAGGGCAGAGCGGCCATCAGCATGTAGAGTATCTTTTTCATAATAGAGTGATTAAGTGTGCGGTTTTCTTAAGAAAGAGGGCTGACTGCCGTTGGGTCAGTTTCTGAACACCAGTCCGGGATCGTCGCCATCCTGATAGTCGATGACGATAGGATGGTCGCGGTCGACTTTCTGGGCCAGAATGTCCTTCGACAGCTGGTTGAGCACGAGGCGGTGTATCGCGCGCTTTACCGGGCGGGCGCCGAATTCGGGGTCGTAGCCCTCCTCCGCGAGATAGTGGAGTGCTGCGGGGGTGACTTCAAGCGTGACGCCGTTGCGGGCGAGCATCTTCTTGATGGAATTGATCTGCAGTCCGACGATCTCCTCGATTTCAGCCTCGTTGAGCGGGGTGAACATTATGATCTCGTCGATACGGTTGAGGAATTCCGGACGTATCGTCTGTTTCAGCATCTCGAGCACCTCGTCCTTTGTGGTCTCGATCGTCTCCGTGCGGTTCTCCGGGGTCATCTTTGAGAAATTGTCGCGGATTACGTTGGAGCCCATGTTGGAGGTCATGATGATGATGGTGTTCTTGAAGTTGACAAGCCGTCCCTTGTTGTCGGTCAGACGTCCGTCGTCGAGCACCTGAAGCAGTATGTTGAATACGTCGGGATGGGCCTTCTCGATCTCGTCGAACAGCACTACCGAGTAGGGTTTGCGGCGCACGGCCTCCGTCAGCTGTCCGCCCTCGTCGTAGCCCACGTATCCCGGAGGCGCTCCGACGAGCCTCGACACGGTGTGTTTCTCCTGATATTCGCTCATATCGATGCGCGTCATCATGTTTTCGTCATCGAAGAGATATTCGGCCAGGGCCTTGGCAAGCTCGGTCTTGCCCACACCGGTGGTGCCGAGGAATATGAACGAGCCGATAGGACGGCGCGGGTCGTTGAGGCCGGCGCGGCTGCGGCGCACGGCGTCGGCTATGGCGCGGATGGCGTCCTCCTGACCGACTACGCGTCCGTGGAGCTCCTCTTCAAGATGCAGCAGCTTCTCTTTCTCGCTCTGCACCATCTTGTTGACCGGTATGCCGGTCCAGCGGCTTACTACGTCGGCTATGTCCTCGGCGTCGACCTCCTCCTTGATCAGAGCCTTCTCGCCCTGCATCATGGCAAGCTGTTCCTGAATCTGCTTGTTCTCGGCCTCCTTCTGCTGCACTTTCGAGTAGCGGATCTCCGCCACTTTGGCATAGTCGCCCTCGCGTTCGGCCCGTTCGGCCTCGAAATTGAGCTGCTCGATGTCGATCTTGTTCTGCTGTATGCGGTTGATCAGGTCTTTCTCCGCTTTCCATTTGGCGGTGAATTCCTTCTCCTCCTCGCGCATCTGTGCGAGATCTTTCTCGATCTCCTTGACCTTCTCGCTGTCGCCTTCGCGCTTGATGGCCTCGCGCTCGATCTCCTTCTGCGCTATCATCCGGATGATCTCGTCGAGCGCCTGCGGCACGGAGTCCATCTCCAGACGCAGCTTCGAAGCGGCTTCGTCCACCAGGTCGATGGCTTTGTCGGGGAGGAAACGGTCGGTGACATAGCGCTCCGAGAGCTGCACGGCGGCTATGATCGCCTCGTCGCGGATACGCACCTTGTGGTGGTTTTCATAGCGCTCCTTAAGGCCGCGCATGATGGCTATGGCGCTCATCTCGTCGGGCTCGTTGACCATCACTTTCTGGAACCGGCGTTCGAGCGCCTTGTCCTTCTCGAAATACTTCTGGTACTCGTCGAGCGTGGTGGCGCCGATGCTGCGGAGCTCACCGCGCGCCAGAGCGGGCTTCAGAATGTTGGCGGCGTCCATTGCCCCCTCGCCTTTGCCTGCTCCGACAAGGGTATGTATTTCGTCGATGAAGAGTATGATCTCTCCGTCGCTCTGTGTCACTTCGTTGACGATCGCTTTCAGGCGCTCCTCAAACTCGCCCTTGTATTTCGCTCCGGCCACGAGGGCTCCCATGTCGAGCGAGAAAATCTGCTTGGAGCGCAGGTTTTCAGGCACGTCGCCGCGCACTATTCTCTGGGCCAGACCCTCGGCTATGGCGGTCTTGCCGGTTCCCGGCTCGCCTATGAGCATGGGGTTGTTTTTGGTGCGCCGGCTGAGTATCTGGAGCACGCGGCGGATCTCGTCGTCGCGGCCTATCACCGGATCAAGCTTGCCCTGACGGGCTCGCTCGTTGAGGTTGATGGCATACTTGTTGAGGGAGTTGTAGGTCTCCTCCGCGCTCTGGTCGGTTGCTTTCTTGCCTTTGCGCAGCTCGTCGATGGCTGCCTTGAGCTCTTTGTCGGTCAGTCCGGTATCCTTGAGGATGTTCGATGCCGGCGAGGGGATCTCAAACAGAGCGGTGAGAAGAGCTTCGAGAGTGACATATTCGTCGCCCTGTTTCTTGGCGATGTCGAGGGCTTTCTGGAGCACGTCGTTGGAGCTCCTGCTCAGATACGGTTCGCCTCCCGACACTTTGGGCAGCGATGCGATCTCGCGCTCTATGGCGGCGTTTACGGTGTTGATGTTGGCGCCGGTCTTGGCGAAAATAAATTTCACGAGCGACTCGCCTTCCGACATCACTGCCTTAAGGATATGCACCGGCTCGATGGCCTGTCCGCCGCTCTCACGGGTCAGTTCCACAGCCTTCTGGATGGCTTCCTGCGACTTGATGGTAAAATTGTTGAAATTCATATCCTAAATAAATAAACAGTTTTATGCGGTTTTATTCCGACGCGGAAGCGAGCCGCCGGGGCTTGCCGTCCGCTGATTTTCTAACAATCACGGGAGCTCAAAAGTTGGTAAGAACCAACATTTTTACCCCACGCTTGCCGAAAATTCGGTCAGAATGTCTAACTTTGTATCTGCAAACAGCATGCCACAATGAAAAAGTCACATAATATCCTTCTGCGTGTCGCCATCTTCATGGCGGCGCTGGTGGCTTCGCCTTCGGTGATGGCCCAGGACACCTATTTCCAGCTCCCGATTGTGCCCGATTCGCTGCAGGGACTGCAGCCGAGAGTGGACTATCTCATTCAGCACTACTGGGATTTCTGCGATTTCAACAAGGCTTTCAGCAACCGCGAGCGTATGGGTGAGAGCTTCAAGACCTATCTCAATCTCATGCCTCACGCATCGGCCCGGCAGGTGCACCGCTGCATAGCCAAGTTTCTCAAGGATCTTGAAAAGCGTCCCGACGACCTGGTGTTCCTTGCCAATACGGCAGAGGAATATGTACATTCTGACACGTCGCGGATTTATTCCGACGAACTTTATCTGCCGTTCATACGCGCCGTGGTCGACAACAAGCGTGTCGACAAGAGCCTCAAGGCCCGCTACGAGCATCAGGTGCGTGTGCTCTCGGCCTCGCAGGTGGGCATGTCGGCGCCTGAATTCGAATTTACCGACCGCGAGGGCCGGAAACGCACGTTTGCTCCCGACTCGTCGGAAGTGACGCTGATCTACTTCTTCGATACGGAGTGTGGCGACTGCCATCTGGCACGCACGCGCCTCAATGCCGACATACCGACGTCGAACTATATCGACCGTAAGCTTGTGAGAGTGGTGGCCATATCGCTCGAAGAGCCCACGGAGGAATGGCGTGAGAAGGTGAAAAACTATCCTGAAACATGGACGGTGGGTGCGGCTCCCGATATCGACACCATCTATGATATCACTACCATCCCATCGTTCTACATCCTTGATGAGAATGCCGTTATCCGCATGAAAAACGCGAGCATCGACACCGTCCTCCAGGTCATGTCGAGGCTGTGATGAGGCGGCATGCAGGCAAGAATGATTCAGTGTAACGTCAAAATCCAGTCAGATGTCGAGATTTAACAAAATCGTGGCGCACACATTCGTCAAGTGCACCGGCTATACATACAGCAACCTCGCGAGGCTTTTCATACGCCTGTTTGTGGGAGTGATGTTCATGCAGTTCGGCATACGCCATCTCGTGGCTTTCGAGCAGCTGCGGGGGTCGTTCCCGTGCATGTTCGGCCTTCAGCCCGAGACGTGTCTGATACTGATGATCATAGTCGAGATCGTATGCTCCCTCTTCATCATGGTCGGTTTCCTGACGAGGATCTCCGTGATTCCGCCGGCCATCTCCATGATTGCGGCCGAATATTATATACTTCACAATATGCTCCCTCATGTGTCGGTCTACGGACTGTCCGACACTCAGCCGGGATACCTGCCCATAATGTTCATAGGCATCTACCTCTATATCCTGCTGGCGGGTCCGGGCAAGATCTCGCTCGATTATTTCATATCGCTGTTTCTCATAAGCCGTCAGGGCAAGAGCGGCGACGAGGAGCTTGAGGATGTATGATGCCATGAGGATAGCAGCGTTGATATCCGGAGGCGTCGACAGCGCCGTAGCCGTCCACCGGCTGGTGGAGCAGGGCCACGACGTCAGCCTCTTCTATATCCGCATTGCGTCCGACGATGGCCGTGGCGACTGTTCGGCCGAGGAGGATCTCGAGATGTGCCGGCTCATAGCGGCGCGCTACCGCCTGCCCCTCGAAACGGTAGATCTCAACCGTGAATACTGGGAAAGCGTGATGGAATATGCATTGCGGACCGTCAGGCAGGGACTCACCCCCAACCCCGACATCATGTGCAACCGCTTCATCAAGTTCGGTTACTTCGAGGAGCGGCGCGGTCATGAATTCGACTTCACTGCCACCGGACATTACGCCCGCACTTATACCGATCCTTCCGACGGCCTCGTATATCTGGCCACAGCTCCCGACCCGGTCAAGGATCAGACCGATTTTCTCGCCCGCATAAGCTACAGCCAGCTCCGGCATGCTATGTTTCCTATTGGCGACATGCCCAAATCGGAGGTGCGCCGCATGGCCATGGAGCTCAACCTGCCTAATGCACGCCGGCGCGACAGCCAGGGGATCTGCTTTCTCGGCAAGATCAATTACAACGATTTCATCCGCCGTCACCTCGGCGAGCGCCCCGGGCCGATCATTGAGATAGAGACTGGCCGCAAGCTCGGCGAGCACCGCGGCTACTGGTTCCACACCATCGGGCAGCGCAAGGGGCTCGGGCTGAGCGGAGGGCCTTGGTACGTCGTCGGCAAGAACATAGCCGACAATGCCGTCTATGTCAGCGGCGGTTACGGCACGGAGCGCCAGTATGGCCGCACGATATGCCTTGACGAGATGCACTGGATCACGCGCGATCCGTGGCCCGGAGTGTGCGATTCGGAGCCGATAGTGTTCAAAAACCGTCATATGCCTGAATTCATCGAGGCGACCCTGACGAAGGTAGATGCCCGACGCTACGTTGTCGAAAGCTCTCAGCCCGTGCAGGGTATCGCTCCCGGGCAGTTCGCTGTGATATATACGCCCGACCGGCGTCTATGCCTCGGCAGCGGCATCATCACCACCGACGATCCTCGTCATTTCAAACTCACACAGCCATGTCAGAACGAATCAGACTGAAAGTGCTCGGCCTTTCATACAGCCAGATACGCACGGGCGCGTATGCGCTGATACTCGCCGAGGCCGACGGCCCGGGGCGAATACCCGTAGTGATCGGGCCTTCCGAAGCCCAGTCGATAGCGATACGCATGGAGAGCATCACTCCTCCACGGCCGATGACCCACGATCTGTTCGTAAGCTTCGCCCATGCTTTCGGAGTGACGCTGCGCGAGGTGTTCATCTACCGGTTTGAGGACGGCATCTTTTCATCGGAGCTGACATTTACCGACGGCGAACGGACGGTGACGGTCGATTCACGCACTTCCGACGCAATTGCCATCGCCATGCGCACTTCGGCACCCATCTATACCACACGTGCTATACTCGAAGAGACCGGATTTGAAGTCGAGGAGTCCATTGCGGAAGATTTGCCCGACGATGAGGAGGCCCCACAGGCTCCGAAGCTTGAAAACTATGCCGTCGAGGAACTTGAGCGGACCCTGCAGAAGCTCATTGCCGATGAGAATTATGAGGAAGCGGCCAGAGTGAGCCGTATTCTCGAACAGAAACGCCGCGGGCCCGCCCCGGATCAGTGACATGACCGCAACAGTTATTATCCCTAACAAAATATTTCCTACCGTCACGATATGCTGAAGTTTCGACTTATCATACTCAACTTCCTCCAGTTTGCCGTCTGGGGAGCCTATCTTACCTGTCTCGGACAGTATGTGGGCGCCGCAGGTCTCGGGAGCGACATAGCCCTGTTTTATTCAGTGCAGGGCATGGTGTCGATATTTATGCCCGCATTGATGGGCATCATCGCCGACCGATGGATTCCGGTCAACCGCGTGCTTGGCATCTGTCATCTTCTGGCAGCCGCTTTCATGGGCGCGGCCTGGTGGTATGGCCACAATCATCCCCAGCTTGAATTCGCGCCTTTCTTCACGCTTTATACCCTCAGCGTGGCGTTTTACATGCCTACCATCGCGCTTGCCAACTCTACGGCATTCAAGGCGCTGAAGATGCGCGGTTATGACACCGTCTCGGCGTTTCCCCCGATCCGCACCTTCGGCACTATCGGTTTCATAGCATCAATGTGGCTTGTCAATTCAGTCTACTGGCATGCCGGCGAGTGGGGATTCACGCTCTCAGATGCCAACCCGATGAGCGCGTTCCGATTCCAGTATACCGACATGCAGCTTCTGACGTCGGCCGTGCTCGGGCTGCTGCTCGGACTCTTCGCGTTCACTCTCCCGGTGAGCCCTGTCGACCGTAGCGCGGCTTCCTCCGGACGAAGTGTGGCCGACTCTTTAGGACTCTCGGCATTCCGTCTCTTCGCCGACCGCCGCATGGCTCTCTTTTTCGTATTCTCGATGCTTCTCGGCGTGGCACTTCAGATCACCAACGGTTTCGCCACCACATTTATCACCTCCTTCAAGGGCGTGGAGGAATATGCCTCTACTTTCGGCGCCAACAACGCCACTCTGCTGACGTCGCTGTCGCAGGTGAGCGAGGCGCTGTGCATATTGCTGATACCGTTCTGCCTGCGCCGCTTCGGCATCAAGCGGGTGATGCTCATCGCCATGCTCGCATGGGTGCTCCGCTTCGGGTTCTTCGCCATAGGCAACCCCGGGTCGGGCGTATGGTTCTTCATACTGTCGATGATCGTCTACGGAGTGGCGTTTGACTTCTTCAATGTCAGCGGCGCGCTGTTTGTGGAGCAGGAGACCTCCGAGCGGGTCAAGTCATCGGCGCAGGGACTGTTCATGCTGATGACCAATGGTATCGGCGCATCGATAGGCACCCTGATAGCCGGAGAGGTCGTAAACCGTTATGTCAGCTGGCAGACGATGCCCGACGGCCGCTCCTACATGCTCGGCGACTGGTCGACGCCATGGCTGATATTCGCCGCATACTCACTTGTGGTTGCAGTGCTTTTTGCTATATTTTTCAGGTACAGTCATAAACCGGCGCCCGACGGCCGCCAGATCGGCGAGGCCGAGGATGCCGCTCTTGAGATCGAGTGATGATACAGTTTTATGCTCCTGACATAGCTTCGACCCTCACGCTGCCCGAGAGCGACTCGCAGCACGCAGTGAGAGTGCTGCGCCTGCGCGAGGGCGACGAGCTGACCGTCGTCGACGGACGCGGCAGACGCTACCGGTGTGTAATCACGGGCGCACATCAGCGCCACACGTCGGTGGAGATCATCTCGTCGGAGGTGGTCGCTCAGTCCTGGTCGGGCGAGATCGTGGCCGCGGTGGCGCCGTCGAAACATCTTGACCGCATGGAGTGGATGACCGAAAAACTGACCGAGATCGGGGTCAGCCGCATAGTCCCCATTCTCTGCCGCCGGTCGGAGAGGCGCGAGCTAAAGCCCGAACGCCTTGAGAAGATCGCCGTTTCGGCCATGAAGCAGTCGCTTAAGGCCGTTCTGCCGATAGTGGAACCGCTGACACCCGTAGAAGCGATAATATCACGCTATGCCGGAGTCCAGAGTTTCATAGCTTACTGCGACCGCACCATACCGCGTCGCGAGCTTGTAGAGGCTTACCGCACCGGAATGCCGGTCACCGCCGTAATGATAGGGCCGGAAGGCGACTTCGCCCCCGAAGAGATAGCGTCGGCCATCGGAGCCGGATGGCAGCCTGTGGCGCTGGGCCCCGAGAGGCTCCGCACGGAGACTGCGGCCTTCCGGGCGGTTGATACGATCCATGTACTCGACCAGTACATGTCGCTGAAAGATAATCAATAAAAAGTCTACAATATGAAATCCGTTACAACGTCAGATAATTTTTTTCTGCTTGCCGGCCCGTGCGTGATCGAGGGAGAACGCATGGCGCTTGACATAGCCGGGCGTATTACCGAGATCACCTCGCGTCTCGGCATCCCTTACGTGTTCAAGGGCTCCTACCGCAAGGCCAACCGTTCGCGTCTCGACTCTTTCACCGGCATCGGTGATCTGGAGGCGCTCCGCATACTTGCCAAGGTGAGGGAGGAGTTCGGAGTGCCTGTGGTCACCGATATCCATTCGCCTGAAGAGGCCGGGATGGCCGCCGAATTTGTCGATGTGCTCCAGATCCCGGCGTTCCTCTGCCGTCAGACCGATCTGCTTGTGGCTGCAGCGCGCACCGGTCGTGACGTCAACATCAAGAAGGGCCAGTTTCTCTCTCCGGAGGCCATGGAGTTTGCCGTGCAGAAGGTCCGCGACGCCGGCTGCGACGATGTGGCCGTGACAGAGCGTGGCGTCACGTTCGGATATCAGGATCTGGTGGTGGATTATCGCGGGATTCCTGTGATGAAGGGTTTCGGATGCCCGGTAATACTCGACTGCACCCATTCGCTGCAGCAGCCCAACCAGACATGCGGCGTCACCGGCGGGCGTCCCGACATGATAGAGACCATAGCCCGCTGCGGTATCGCTGCCGGGGCCGACGGTCTGTTCATAGAGACTCATCCCGATCCCTCGCATGCAAAGAGCGACGGAGCCAATATGCTCCGTCTTGACCTTCTGCCCGGACTGCTCCAGCGTCTGACGCGCCTGCGTGAGGTCGTCAACGAGATATCATAAAGCAAAAATTCAACGACAATCTACTAAATGAAGCATTTCATCGCATTTCTTCTGTTGCTGTCGGCGCCGTTCGCTGTCAGCGCGCAATCGGCCTCCGACACCCCCATGACAAGGGCTGTCATGAAGGTCTATGACAAGATGATCGAGAATGATCCTACCGACTACGAGACTCTTCTGGCACGAGCCGGAGAGCTCTACAACCACGATGACTATGTCAAGGCCCAGGCCGATCTCGACCAGGCGCTCCGTTACGCGCCCGAGTCGGCCAAAGAGGTTCGCTTCTCGGCCCATCAGCTGCGTGCCGCTGTCAGAGAGCGCATGGGTCATTATGCCGACGCGCTGACCGATCTCAATGCAGCCCTGCAGCTCGATCCGTCGGCCTACACATGCCTTTATCAGCGGGCCAACGTGCTCTATGAGCTTGGACGCTATGCCGATGCGCGCGCCGATTATCTGCGGCTGCAGCGTCTCTTCCCGCGGTCGCAGGAAGCCGCGTTCGGACTGGCGCGGTGCGCGGCCCGCGAGCAGAATTTCGGCACAGCCAACGATCTGGCCGACCGTGCTGTGGATTATGCACCCGACAAGGCTGAGAGCTACATAAGGCGTGCGTCGGTGCGCACTCTTCTCGGCAATACCGAGGGGGCGGTCGACGACTATATCATAGCGCTTTCGATGGACAGCAATGTCAATACCAAGGCGCTCAACGAACTCGTCGGTCTCGCGCGGACGAATTATCCGGCCGTGATGAACGGTCTTTCGCGCGCCATCCGCCAGGCTCCCAGAGTGGGAATGTTCTATTATATCAGGGCTGCTATCGCCGAAGGTCATTACAACTACACCGCTGCCATCGAGGACTACGATAAGATACTCAACGACGGCCTGTACTCTTATGCGGGCCTCAACTCGTCGCTTGCCAAGTGCTTTTATGCCCTCGGACAGTATGACACGGCTCTCGCCAACGCCGACTATGCCATATCGGCCGCTGAAGAAAATGCTCCGTATTATGCTCTGAAAGCCAAGATACTCTGTGCGCTCGGCGAATATCGCGAGGCTCTCGTCAACGCCGATCAGGCTCTGGCCAAACAGCCCGGACTGCTGGCAGGGCTTGAGGCAAAAGCAATGGCCGACCTGGCGCTCGGACATCCTCATGACGCGTCGGTAAGTCTGGCTGAGGCCATACTCGACAATCCCGGCGATCCGCGCCTGCTTCTTCTTCGTGCCTGGGTGTGCTCCGACAGCCTCGCGCAGATTCCCCTCTCGCGCACTCTCTGCGAAAGGGCAGCCGAGGCAGCAGGGCAGATGTCGCCCGACAATGTCAGCTCGTTGCTCGGATTCGCGCTGATGCGTCTTGACCGGACAGAGGAGGCCGACAGCTGGATGGAGCGCATACTCAACACCCAGCCCGACTACGACGGACTCATCCATTACTATGCCGCCTGCTATTATGCCCGGCGAGGCATGACCGACAGAGCTATTGAGTGCGCGCAGCTCGCCATGCAGAACGGGTATGCCGACTATCACAACTGGATGGATCTCGACACGGGATATATCAACGTGGAGCCGCTGCGTTCCGATCCGCGGTTCCATCAGCTGATGGTTCGCTACGCCTCTATTTTCAACCGCTGAACAATCAGTGCGTCGACCCATTGCCGGCCGCGGCGGATCCAGCTCCGCATGCGGCCGGCTGTCGTAAATCCGGCGCTGGCAAAGGCGCGCGCGGCCGCTGTGTTGTCGATGGCAGTCATGGCCCAGAGCTGATGCATGTCGAGATGGAGCGAAGCGTATTCCCAGAGGAGTGTCAGAGCGCGCACGGCATAGCCGCGGCCACGCGCCGCCTCGTCGATGATGATGCCTACGCCGGCCCTGCGGCTGAACGGGTCGAAATCATACAGGTCCACAGCTCCCACGGCGTTGCCCGATGCCGTTTCAGTCACGATCAGGCGCAGCTGACGGGCCGAGAATATGTCGGCGTCGTAGTTTGCTATATACTCGGCTATCTGATGCCTTGACATGGGAGCGGCCTGGCTCCCTGCCGACCATACGCGGGTATCGTTTTCCCACCTTGTCATGTCGTCAAGGTCGGCCGGTTCGAGTGCGCGAAGCGCTATGATTCCGTCGTTGAGCAGTTTTTTGTTCTCTTTATGGGTCATGTGGCTGGCGTGATGATTGATTTGTCGGAACGCGGGGATATACCGCCCGCAGCGGCCGTATGCTGACATCGTACATCGTGCCGTCCGACGTGCGCGGACGGCCGGTCAGCCTGTAGTAGAATGTGCGTTGTACGTCCCACGACCTGAAGCTGAACCTGCGTGTCTCTCCCGGCGGAATGTCGGCCGGCAGCCAGTGGACGGCTTCATGAAGCTGACGTCCCTTGGCGTCAAGATAGATGATCCTCAGTTCCACGCCCTTCAGAGTGCGGGCGCTCCGGTTTGTGACAAACAGTGTCTCGCGCGAAGAGCGGAGCGGTTTGTCGTAGCCCGATATGTCGATCATGCCGGGAGAGGGTGTGACCGTGTCGTGGCGCAAGGCGACAGCATTGACGGCCGTCGGCGCTACCGCCTTGAGCCCCCGCCGCGTAGTGCGGTCCGGCAATGCCGATGCCATCACCGTTGCTGCTAAAATGAAATATATGGCCAAAGGCAGTCTCATAAGTAAGTCGGACTGGCCGGCACAGCCGGCTGTGGAACCTTTTTGACGCAGATCTGCGCGGGAGCCGATGTGGGCTGACGATGGCGTATGGTGCGCCTGAACATGTAGGGGAGCAGACGTGTCAGATCGAGATAGTATTCACTTCGGGCTTTGCTGAAAGCCAGGCGAGAGGCTTCGTCCTCCAGACGGATCGTGAAGCGTCCGCGCGACAGACGTCCCTGCTCGCGGTCGGAGCCGGTGGAGATCCTGGCGTCGAATGTCGATCCGTTGCCGGCAGGAGTTGCCAGGCCGATAAGTGTGCCGGGTCTTACCGTGCGGTCGGCGCTTCTCACCACCACGAGCCTGTAGACGGTGGATCCCGACGGATCATGACGCCGCTCGATAGCCATCAGAGAGCCGTCGGCCGGAAACTGCCAGATGCCCTCGATCGGGTGAGGGCCCGACGCGATGATGCGTGCGGCCACCGAGTCGGCGTCGTCATATCCCGGCTCGATGGCGGCGGCGCCGGCCGCTGTCAGCAGAAAGATGAAAGTGAGGAGGAGACGCGATGACATGGGCCTGTGGCATCAGGTGTTGGCAAACGTGTAGGAGAAGCCGAACGACAGGATCTCCTTGAACTGGAATTTCGACCAGCCACGCTCGCGGACGGTCGACGTGTCATAGCGCATGTGGGCGTAGATGTTGGTCGAGAGGTAGCGGTTGATGTTGAATTTGAAGGTGTGTTCCCAGTCGCCCTGAAAACGTGAGTAGTCGGTGAAGAGGAATAGCCGCGACTGATATTGGATGTTGTAGGTGATCTTCCAGTTCATTTTGTACTCGGCGTTCGAACCGTATTCGCATCTGGCGTTGCGTCCGGGGCGTATGCCGTATGACTGTTCGTTGATCTTGTTGTCCAGGCATGTCGACAGCTGCCACGACAGAGGAGCTATGGTGGCGTTGAAATCAAACGTCTTTTTCGGATTCTGATAGTTGTAAGTCATACCGAGACCGATGTTGAGTTCGCCCGGCGACAGGAAGGCCGATTTGAGCTTGTCGGAATTTGAGGGATAGGAGTGGAACAGCTGCGTCTTGAACTGCAGGTTGAGCGAATAGTACCAGCGGCGTGCGGCCTTGTAACCGAATGTGGCGTTGACCTGCAGGAGGTCTTCGGAGATGTTTATTGACCTTACGGTGTCCTCCGGAGTGGTGTTCATGCCCAGTTTATAGCCTGCCGATGCTTCGAAGAGGAGCTTGGGATAGTAACGTTGGTTGAGTTTGACGTTATATGCGGCGTTGATAAGCATGATCAGGCTCCGGTTGCCGCCCTGATACCAGTTGGGCGACACGTATGCCTGCGAGAACTGGGCGTTGACCCCCAGGCTCTGGATCCAAATCTTGCGATCCACTTCAGGCGCGAGGGCAGTCACCTCTTCACGTCGGTCGCCCACAGCTTTCTCATGCATCTCTATGCGGCGTGTCTGCGGATTGATGATGGCGGCATATTCTTTAGGCTTCTCGGGCAGCATCCATACGTTGTATCTCACGTCCTGAGGATGCTCCGACATATAAAGTTGCCTGGCGCGGGCCGCCAGCAGACGTCCCTGCTTCAGGTCGTCGAGCCAGTCGTAAGCCGATCCTGCTATTTCGGAATGACGGGGAGGAGTGAGCGCGACAGTGTCGAGGAACTGGTAGCCGTCGAATACCGGGCGTGAAAAGTCGGCTGAAGGTATAGGCATTATTTCCCTGTAGTGGTAGACGATCACGGTGTCGGGCTCTGCGTCGGAGCTGTCGAGCAGATGGATGTCGTCGGCGAGTTCCTCGTCAAACCACGGAAGTATTATGAGCGTGTCGGGGTCGCTTGCCTCCGGGTGCTTCAAACCGCCGTCGGATTCCGTAGCCTGATGACGCGATTTTAGTTCCGAAACCAGTGAGGTCTGGGCATATACGGCTCCTGAAATGGCCGAAATAGCCCACAAAGTCATGTGCAATATCAGTCTTTTCATTGTCATTGCAAGAAACGTGAATTGCAAAATTACATATTATTTCACAAAATATTGCCCTCTTTTCTCCGATTTTGCTTAATCGCCTGATGTCGGCGTGGATTTTTTATAGGGGCTCTGAGTCGGCGACAGGGTTTCTGATTTCTTCCCCCCAACAGATCAGATGCGACGGGCTGAAATCAGTTTCGTGCCTCTTGTGGAGTATCAGGGCGGAGGAGCGGCCGCCACTCTGGAGCCGCTGAGCGATCATCTGTATGAATACCGCACGCTGATGTTCCAGAACTACGGCGCCGGAGTGCAGGCGTGCTACCGCGGGCCGCGGCTTTACGACGCCGAGGAGACCAAGGAGGCCGTAAAGGAGATCATCGGCTGGTACAAGAAATACCGCCGCATCCTCAACAGCGACATCATCCATCTTCGCCGCCCCGACGCCAACGACTGGGACGGCATCATGCATGTCGATCCGCAGGGCAGCGAGAAGGCGCTCGCCATGTTCTACAACCCCACCGACAGGGATATCACACGCCGTATCAGCCTCCCGCTCTATTATACCGGCCTTACCGACACGGCGAGCATCCGCCGCGAAGAGGGCGAGGCTGCCAGCCATGAGCTCGGCCGCGACTATACGGTCGAATTCGATGTGACCATACCGGCGCGCGGCTATACGTGGTATGTCGTTGAATAGTCTGTGGCATTGAAGCGGCACAACGGATTAAAAATGGCCTGTAGGGATGGTAAATTGTCCTGACGCGGCGATTTCGTTTTTAATCTTTTGATAAAATTGACTAAATTTGCTAATTCAAAATCTTACCTTATAAATCAAATATCAAATCAGTCAAATGGAACAGACTTTATTCTGGATCGTACCAGCGGCGGCGGTGATAGCGCTGTTGCTCGCATGGTACTTCTACAGAGGAATGATGCGCAAGAGTGAGGGCACCGACACCATGCAGCGCATCGCCTCTCATGTGCGTAAGGGAGCTATGTCGTATCTCCGGCAGCAGTACAAGATCGTCGGCATCGTATTCCTCGCTCTCGTAGTCCTTTTCTCGATCATGGCCTATGGATTCCAGCTGCAGAATCCCTGGGTGCCGGTAGCCTTCCTGACCGGCGGCTTCTTCTCGGGCCTCTCGGGCTATCTGGGCATGAAAACGGCCACCAACGCCTCGGCCCGCACGGCCAATGCTGCCCGCGAGAGCCTCAACGGCGGCCTTAACGTGGCATTCCGCTCCGGCGCAGTCATGGGTCTGGTCGTAGTGGGCCTCGGTCTGCTCGACATATCGCTCTGGTATGTGCTCCTCAATGTGTTTGTCGACAACGCCAATCCGATGCAGAAGATGACCATGATCACCACCACGATGCTGACATTCGGCATGGGAGCCTCCACGCAGGCGCTTTTCGCACGTGTGGGCGGCGGCATCTATACCAAGGCTGCCGATGTCGGCGCCGATCTGGTGGGCAAGGTCGAGGCCGGTATACCCGAGGATGATCCCCGCAATCCGGCCACAATCGCCGACAATGTGGGCGACAACGTGGGTGACGTGGCCGGCATGGGCGCCGACCTCTACGAGAGCTACTGCGGCTCCATCCTCGCCACGGCCGCTCTCGGCGCAGCGGCTTTCATGCAGGCCGCGACGCCCGATCCAGTGATGCAGGTCAAGGCTGTCATCGCGCCGATGCTTATCGCGGCCGTGGGCATCATACTGTCGATCATAGGCATATTCACCGTCCGCACACGTGAGGACGCCGACATGAAAGGGCTGCTCAAAGCGCTTTCGCGCGGCACCAATCTCAGCTCGGCGCTGATTGTGGCCGCGACATTCGCCATACTCTGGCTCCTCCAGATCACCAACTGGGCGCTGATAGGCTGCTCTGTGGTGGTAGGTCTGCTCGTGGGCATCATCATCGGTCAGGCTACCGAATATTATACTTCACAGAGCTACAAGCCCACCAAGCGTCTGGCCGAGGCAGGCAAGACAGGTCCCGCCACGGTCATCATCTCGGGCGTCGGACTGGGCATGGTGTCCACCGCCGTTCCGGTGATAGCTGTTGTGGCCGGCATAATCCTCTCCTACTGGTTCGCTTCAGGCTTTGATTTCGCTAATGTGGGCATGGGTCTCTACGGCATAGGCATAGCGGCCGTAGGCATGCTCTCCACTCTCGGCATCACTCTGGCTACCGACGCATACGGCCCCATCGCCGACAATGCGGGCGGCAACGCGGAGATGAGCGGTCTCGGAGAGGGCGTGCGCAAGCGCACCGATGCCCTCGATTCTCTCGGAAACACCACAGCCGCCACCGGCAAGGGTTTCGCCATCGGTTCGGCCGCTCTGACAGGCCTGGCGCTTCTCGCATCATACATCGAGGAGATCCGTATCGGTCTTGACCGCCTCGGAGAGACATTCATACAGATCGGCGACCGCGCCGTGGCGCTCCACGATGCCACATTCACCGATTTCATGGCCTATTTCGAGGTGAATCTCATGAGTCCGAAAGTGCTCTCGGGTATGTTTATCGGCTCCATGATGGCATTCCTTTTCTGCGGCCTGACGATGAACGCCGTGGGCCGCGCCGCTTCCCACATGGTCGACGAGGTGCGCCGCCAGTTCCGCGAGATCAAGGGCATCCTTGAGGGCAAGGCCGATCCTGACTATGCCCGCTGCGTGCAGATTTCCACCAAAGGCGCTCAGCGCGAGATGGTGTTCCCGTCGGTACTGGCCATCGTGGCTCCCATCATCACCGGTCTGGTGTTCGGCGTGCCGGGCGTGATCGGTCTGCTCACGGGCGGTCTCTCCGCAGGCTTCGTCCTCGCCATCTTCATGGCCAACTCCGGCGGCGCCTGGGATAATGCCAAGAAATATGTGGAGGAAGGCAATTTCGGAGGCAAGGGCAGCGAGGTCCACAAGGCTACCGTCACCGGCGACACCGTAGGCGATCCGTTCAAGGACACGTCGGGCCCGTCGCTCAACATTCTCATCAAGCTTATGTCGATGGTGGCCATCGTGATGGCCGGCCTGACCGTCAGCTGGTCGCTCTTCTGATCGCCCGTTACGATATATCCTTAAAAAGGCAGCCGCGATTCTTCAGCGAACCGCGGCTGCCTGCATTTTATACCGGCGCAGATTATTTCACCCAGAGAAGGGGATTGAGCTTGGTGCGCTCCTTGCGCAGCTCGAAGTGGAGTATCGAGCGGTCATCCTCGTCGGGATCAGGATAGATCGTGCCGAGCGACTGGCCTGCCTGGATCTCCTGTCCCTTGGCTACATCAATCTGCGAGAGGTTGGCGTAGATGGTCAGATAGTTGCCGTGGCGCACCATTATGATGGTGCCGTAGCCGGGCTGCTTGAAGATCTCCGACACGCGTCCCTTGAATACGGCGCGGGCCTTGCCGCCGCCGACGGCCTCGATGTCGATGCCCGAATTGTCGGTCTCCACATGTTCGAGCTCGGGATGTTTCTGGCGTCCGAAGCCGCGCACTATCCGGTAGCGTCCGGCCACCGGGAAGAGCAGACGCCCCTTGTTGCTCTCGAAGCTGCCGGTGAGCGCCCGGTCGGCCGCTGCTACGCTTGTCGGGGCTTCTGGCCGGCTTTTCGATGGTTTGGGAGCATTGGCAGCCGTGGCGGTCTCTGTCGAGGTTTTCGCCGGTTTGTTCTGCCCGGCTTTACGGCGCGCCTCCCGTTCGCGGCGTTCGGCCTCGCGCTGTTCCTGCTCGCGTCGCCGCTGTTCCTCGGCTATGAGTCTGTCGAGCTCGCGGTCGAGTGCGCGCGCCTTGCGTTCCTTCTCTTTAAGCAGCGCCTTTAGCGACGATCCTTCGCTGCGCAGCTTCCCCACAAGCTGGTCGGTCTCCTTGCGCTGGGCCTCAAGCTGTCGCTGCGAGATCGACATTCGGGCTACGGCAACACTCCGCTCGCGGCGAAGCGTGTCGAGCCCCTGACGGCGCAGTTCAAGGGAATCGGACGTGCGCATGATGCGTTCGGTCTGATTGTGGCGCCACTGGCCGAAGCGGCGCAGATAGCGCACTCTCTGCCACGCGTTGCTGAATGTTTCCGAGGAGAAGATGAAGGCGAGGGTGTTCATGGCGCCGTTGCTCCCCTGTGTGCTCCTGAGAGCCTTGGCGTAAGTCTGGCGCATGGTTTCCACGCGGGCCTGAAGGGCGGTGATGGAGTCGGCAGTGGCGGCGATGCGGCCGTCGAGAGAGTCTACTCCCTGCTGCATGCGGCTGATCTCCCGGGTGGTGCTGGCTATTTCGCCCGAGAGGGTGTTGAGCCGCGCGAGCTGTCGGCTTGTCTCGCGGGTGTTTGCCGTGATCTTTTTGGATGTCTCGGCTATCTCGCGCTTGGTGTCGCGCAGTTCGGTGCGCACGCTGTTGATGTCGCGCTGCTGCCGCCGTTTTTTCTGGGCGGCGGGAGTGTCGGGTATTGCCGCTATGATTGTGGCGGCTACAAGAAATGTGATGATTCGTCTCATTCGAGCGTAAGCAGTTTCGTCAGGTCTACTTCGGTATATCCTGCGGGAATGGTCAGCGGGCTGACGGTGGCGTTCTCATTCCATCGCGCACGGCCCAGATCCCATTCGATAGTGCCGCTGATGCTTTTGCCTTTGATCTTCGCTTTCCATGCGATTCCGGTGGCCATTTCTCCAAAAGGAGTGGACGCCGTGCCTGTATAATCAACCGACAGGGCTTCGCTCCCCCCTCTGACGGTGGCTTTTGCCGTTTCCGGATGATCGTCGATGCCGAGCAGCAGATCCTGCAGCGATGTCATGTCGAGCCCGGCGCGGCTGAGGAAGTCGGCAGGATCGACGCTGATATATTTTTTATGAAACTTGTCGATGACGGTGGCGGAGTCGGCGGTGAGTCGCGCCCGGGCCACTTCCATGCCTATCATGCGGAATGACAGGTTGACCGACCGGCCGCGCTCGAATGTAGCCGTCCCGCTTACCGATGTCTTCTGCGGCTCGGCGATGCGTATCTTCACCGGCAGGCTCAGTGCGCTCCAGCTTTCAGTGGAGGGCACGACGGCGGCTTTATGGCTGCGGCAACCTTCAAGACATGTGACGGCCAGAAAGGCCATTATCGCGGCGGCTATTGTCAGCAGACTGGTTCTCTTCATTCGGTATAAATGTTTTTGAGACGTATTTTTTTTGCCAGTGTGTCATTGTCGGGATCGAGCTGGAGGGCTTTCTTCCAGAATTCGACCGCTTCCTGAGGTTTGCGGTCCATGAAGTAGATGTCGCCGGCATGCTCGTAAAGCTCGGCCGAGGGCTCGTCGGTGTGAGAGAGGGCATTGTCGATCGCCTCACGCGCCTTTTCATAATCTTTTTTCATGAACAGCACCCAGGCGTAAGTGTCGAGCGACGTGGATTCTTCCGGACGCGCCGCCACCACCTTCAATATCAGCGCCAGGGCGTATTCCAGATCGCGGTTCTCGCATGCCAGATAGTAGGCGCAGTTGTTGAGCGCGGTCATGTTTTCTGGATTGAGGCGCAACGCTTCGGAATAGTCTGTGAAAGCGCTGTCGGGCTCTCCGGCCGCATAGCGGGCGTCGCCCCGGGCGGTGGCTATGTCGCTGAGGGTCTCCTTGTCGTCGGGAGGCACCGACATGGCGGCCACTCCGAGCATTACGAGCGCCGAGTCATACTGCTCAAGCTGCGTCAGTCCGGCGGCTTCGAGTATGGGCAGATTGGGGTTGGAGGGGAAGAAATGGCGCCCGCGTTCGGCTGCGGCCACAGCGTCCTCCATCCGCCCTGTCTGCATATACAGGCTTGTCAGGGCGAGCCACTGGCGCTCGTCGTTGGGATTTATGTCGAGGGAGTAGGACGACTGTTCGGCCGCTCCCTCGTAGTCGTTGATGGCCACGAGATAGTCGCGGTAGAGATTGCGCACGTCGGCCTCATGGGGGTGAAGCTCCACCAGGCGGCGATACATCTTGTCGATCCTCGGCTGCTGCACGGAGTCCTGATACAGCGATGCCGTATAGTCGCGGATGATCTGCAGTTTCGGCGCCACGTCGAGGCTCTCCTGCTCAAGGGCGCGGAATATGTCGGCATCGTAGGCCGCGCTGTCGCCGACAGCGTTGAAGTAATTCGCACGTGAGTAATATGCCACTCCGCTGCCCGGATCAAGCTCTACGGCGCGGTTGAAGTAGACGAGCGCCGAATCGGTGTCGCCGAGATCCATCTCCACGTTGCCGGCGAAGATATTGTAGTCCACTACTCCGGGTGCGGCATCAACAAGGCGCCGGGCGTCGGCGAGCATGGCAGCGGTGTCCTCCTGCTGGTAGTGGAGCTGCACCATCATCTGCGCGAGCCTGACGCTCGGCCCCTCCGAAGCCCACAGCGAGTCGTAGAGCTGGCCTGCTCTGGCAAGCGAGCTGTCGGAACCCTCCGCCACCATGGCCTCGGCCAGACGCAGCGTCAGCTCCGGGCGATGGGGCTGACCAGCGTGCAGCCTGCCCCATACATCAATCGCGCGGTCGTTACGTCCGATCTGCGACGACACAGCCGCGAAGAGCACGCATCCGTAGAAGTCGTCGGGGTTGGACTCCACGTAATCCTCCATGAGCGCGTATCCGCGGGCCATTTCGGCGCTGTCGCCCCGGGCGAGACGCATGCGCATGTAGCCCAGCTCCATCCCGACGTATTTGTCGGTCGAGTCGAGCTCATGGGCGCGTTTGAGCAGCTCGTAGTAGGCGTCGGGGTTGCCGATCTGATTCTGGCGCTGTCCTTCGAGAAATATATAGTCGGCTTTGCGGCTGTCGGCCATGCCGGTCCGCTCATGGCGCTGGCGGGCTCCTATGGCCGCAATGCCGGCCACAATGGCTGTCAGCACTGCGGCGATGCGGAGGGTTCGGGTAGCGCGGTTCATCATTCGAGTCCGGTATGGCCGAATCCTCCGGTGCCACGCTGTGTGGCCTCAAGCTGTTCGGCGGGTTCCCAGTCGACCTGCGAATATCGTGTGATCACCATCTGGCATATGCGTTCGCCGTCGTTGATGGTGAACGGCTGGTCGGAAAGATTGATCAGTATGGCGCCGATCTCGCCGCGGTAGTCGGCGTCGACAGTGCCGGGCGTGTTGACGAGCGTGATGCCGCTTTTTAGAGCCAGCCCGCTGCGGGGGCGCATCTGGCATTCGTATCCCTCGGGCAGGGCTATGCGCAGTCCGGTCGGTATGAGCGCGCGCTGAAGGGGCCGGAGCGTCACAGGCTCTTTGAGGCAAGCATGCACGTCCATGCCTGCGGCCTGGGGCGTCTCGTAGGCGGGCAGCTCGTGGCCCGAACGGTTGACAATCTTTACAGTCACTCTGTCCATATTTCTCTATGTATCGTTGTCGGATATTGTTCTTATCTATTCAAACAGCAAAATTACCCAAAAATATCTCATCATCCTTATTTTTGCGCCAAAAAACCGGTCATGGACGACGACAACAGGCGGTATTTGTTTCTGATCATGGGTGAAGTGACGGCACAATGGAAACAGAATTCCCTCATGCAAATCCACTGACCGGCGCGCTATGTGACAAAAGCCCCCCGCAAGCCGAGGGGCTGCGGAGGGCAGTGTGAGTCGTCGCGTCAGTGCGAGAAGCGCCGGGGGTTTACTCCGACTTTGCCTTGATCTCCCACTGGATCAGCGTATTCTCGTCGTCAGTCACTTTAACGTAATCATCCGGCTGGTAAACGGTTTTCGTTTCAAAGTTGCAGGCTTTGCCTGAGAATCTTCCGCTCTTGATCACGATAAAGCCTACCGGAAGATTGACGTCGTTGTCGTCGCTTACGATGCAGCTTGTGCCTTCACACATGTTATCGCGTTTGTTGGGGCTGTAGAACTCTCCTCCATCTATGATAAATGTACCGTTATTAGTGGCGTAGACGGGATAGAAAGCATCAGTTTTGCCGGGGTTATTCTCCGTATAGTACTTTCCGCCTTTAAGGGTGAATTCACCCTCTTCGCCTGAGATACCACCCTGCACTCCCTTCACCTCGCAATCGGTGAATACTCCCGACTTACCGAACACACGTATGCAGTAAGCCCAGTGCTGTCCATTATAAATATTGGAGGATGTGCTCTCGAATCTGGAATTTGTTGCTGTTACGGTAGATTGGTTGGCTCCTTCTCTGCCCATGCCGCAAAGTGCGTACATGCCTGACTTGATGGTCGTGTTCTCAATGGTGATGTCGCAGGCTCCCCAGTATGAAACGGCAGAAGAGTTATAGGTTTCTCCATGCCAGTGGTGATTGAGGTCGTTGACAAGAGTGACGTCGCGCAGGGTCAAATTGGCATCCTTGACATGAATGAGCGATTTGGAGACTCTCTCGGTAGAGGCGCGTGAGGATCTGGCTGCGAGGGCGCTTTCTGCATCGGCGTTGGTTACTGTGCCGCCCTCTATGGTCAGGTCGTGACGCTCGGTATAGAAGAATTGATCGCCGGGGAGTACTATCTTCGAGCCCTCGGTCATGATGATGGTCTTGTCGGTGGTCAGGGTGAGGTCTTCGGCGGTGGCGTTGGTCAGGTCGATGGTGCCGTCGATGCATATCTCCTTGCGCTCGTCGTTCTTGAACAGAGGGAGGAAGTGGTCGGCGTCGCCCGCTATCTCGAGGTCTCTGTCGTTGCCCTGCCACTTGTAGTCGATAACGATGTCAAACTGGTCGGAGGTCTCGAGCACGCGGCCGAGTATGTTGGTGCGGTAGTTGCGGCGCACCGGCAGGGAAGTGGCTATGATGGTGTTTTTCTTAGCACCGTCCTCGCTGGTGAATTCAAACTCGGCGTCGACTGTCATGTCTTGTCGGCGTCCGGCCAGTATGTAGGTCATCGATACCCAGCGATACTGTGTGCGCACCAGCTGCGTCGCGATATCGGTGTGGGGCACGGTGAGCCATTTCATCTCTTCCTTACTCTCGTCGGGCTGCAGGAAGGCAGCCGACTCGAATGTGATGGGGCCCTCCGTGCGTGAGTTGAGATCGGTGAAGCCGGTGAGTATGTCGAGCTTGTTGGGCAGACCCTTGATGGTGACTTTCGACTTGGAGTAAATGGCTTTGCCGCCGTTGGCCTCGACCATGCTCTGCCACTTCTCCTTGTCGGCGCCAACGTTGATCTGGGCCACGGCGCGGGTGAGCGTCACGGTCTTGGCCTGGGCGTTGGTGTTGCCGGAGGAATGATCCACGTTGATGTGGCCCGAGAAGGCGTTCATGAAGAGCAGGTTGTTGCTCGCGACTTTGGAGTAGTCCACCTCCACGGCGCGCAGGTCAATGTCTTTGCCGTTGTCGAAGTCCTTTTTCCATATGCCGGCGGTCTCGGCCTCGGGGTTGATGGCGAAGAATGCCACCACGTAGCTGGCGCCGGTAGGGAGGGAGAGGTTGATGGATGCCTGTCCGTTCACGAGGTTTACCACCTTGTTGCGCTCGAACACTGGCACTTTGTCGGTGCCGCTCGACACGTCGCCCTCGATAATGGCGTCGCCGTCGGTGTTGACATCGGAGAGGTCGCGGTAGTAGGCGTTGTAGTAGAGGCGTGTCACGCCGGCATCGCCCACGGCACCTACGGTCACGTTGGTGGAGCCTTCGCCATCGGCGCGCGAGGTTGGGTTAAGGGTCTCTAAGCCCACGTTGATGGAGTAGCTGACGGTGGCTGCGTCGGTGTCCTGCACGAGTTCGTCGTGCTGGGAGCATCCGGCGAGCATGGCTGCCGCCGCGAGGGCCGCAAGGCCCGGATGTAGTTTTCGCATAAGCTAATTTTTATTTGGTTGATTGGTTTTATGTGAAATATGGATAGAGGAGGCGTGTGCGGGTTATTGCGTATCAGTATCAGATGATTATGTTGATGTCGCCGCTGAAGTCGACGTCGATGTCGATGCCGCCCTGGTCGCGCACGGTGAGAAATGCGCCTCTCACAAGGGTGTTGACTCCGGGTGCTATGGGCACATTGACCACGGGCGATATGGCACGCCTCACTCCGGAGGGGGTTATGAGGTAGGCCTGCACCGACACGGCGCTCTCGCCGCCAGAGGTGAACACGTGGTCGAAGCCGAGCGAGGCCTCCGTCTCGGAAATGCGCCGGAGCGAGCCGGCGTAGGTGATGGAGGTGACGGAGTTGTAGTTTAGGCCGAGAAAGGCGTTGTAGGCGGTGGTGAGATAGCCGGTGTAGACAAACTCCACGCGATAGCCTTCGAGGCCGGCGTCGGCGCTCTCGTCGCGCAGGAATTCGGCGAGGTCGGTGGCCACGAACTCATATCGAGCCACGGGCCGGACAAGCTGAAGCGTCAGCGATCGGTCGGCGGGATGCATGGCGATGCCGCCGCACATGGCGTCGCGGCTGTCGTCGCAGGCGGGATAGGGCGAGGTGGTCAGCTTCACCTCGTTGAGGCGAGAGGCGTCGTAGTGGAGCGGTCGGCCGTCGGATCCGATGCCGTCGGCCCATACCCAGAGCTCCACTTCGCCGGAGGGTCGATCGAGGGTTATGGTGAAATCGTCGAGCGTGGCCGGCCGCGTAATCACTTGCTCGGTGAGGGGGGCGGCGTTGAAGTGCTGGGCCATGCCAGGAGGGTAGGTGCGCACCACATAGCGCATCATTGTCGCGGAGGCGCGGGTCGCGGTTTCCACCTCGTGGGTGCGTGTTGTCCAGTCGGCGGGATGGGCTATGCACACCTCCAGAGTGTTCTCGAGGCCCGGGTTGGTGTCGGGCGGCAGCTCGTGGACGCAGGCCGATGCGATGACAGCTATGGCCGTCAGAAACAGGGGAGTGAGCCGTCGGGTCATCGGCGGCCTCCTTTCTTAGGGCTGAGGTCAAAGATCCGGCCTATCGACACGGCCACGCGGTCGATTCCGGCCCAAACGCGGCTGCGACTCTCCAGGCGCGGGCCGTTGCAATGGTTGGCAAAAACGTCATATTTAGTCGAGTACACTCCGGCGCCAAGGCTCACTTCAAGAGTCCAGCGGCCGGAACTCCCCATCGGGCGACGCCACCCGGCGCTGATGCCCGCCCCCAGAGCCGGGCGCGTGTCCTGATAGCGGCGCGAGCCGCCGAAAGCCACGTCAAACCAGGCCACGCCCAGATGCGGGCCTACCCACCAGCCGTGAGCAGACGATTTGCCGAGCCACACCCGCAGGGTGGGCTGAAGCGTGAACGTGCGGAATTTCAGGTCGCCTCTGAAATAGTTGAAGCCGCTGTAATACAGCGGCAGAGAGGCTGAAAGCCGTCCCTGGAGGGTGATCTCCGGCTCGGCGTTGATCATCAGGAGGGCCCATGCCGGGGCGTTGGTAGATATGACGAAACGGCACGGTTGTTCGCCGTGCTTGCGTAATGTCTTGTTAATTAGTGGTTTATCGGGGGGGGGTAGCCACTGACATTGTCCCCAACTTCGGCGCTAACGCCGAGAGAGCAGAGGAGAGCTAATATGATGAGGCGAGTGGCTGGTGTCAATAAAGGCACTGTGTAATGGGTGTTTTTATATAATTCTTAGGTTTTGCGTCTGCAAAGGTAACCCTTTTTATCCATCTCCGCAAAATCCGGGCTCGATTTCCTGTCCCTAAATAGGGGTCAGAGCCGGCGACAACGGGATGCGGAGAGGTTCGGCTCCGATTTTTGGGTTTTTTAAGTTCTTTTATGGCTGAAAGCGAAAGCCTTTTTTGCCCGGCCGATTGTTGTCTATACTGAACCGCATGATAAGTGTGATGCTATTTTAATGTGACGCACCAACGGGACTGAATGATATTCTACATCCCTCGTCCCTGTTGATCGGGTAGTGATACCGGGCTGCAGGGCTCTCATAAATAAATAGTTGAAACGTGAGAGGGGGAGACGGCCGAGCCGTCTCCCCCTTTGCGGTCAATGCTCCGGATAGATGGAGCTGACGTTGAAATGTCAGTGGATCAGACGTTGAAGAGGAAGTGCATGATGTCGCCGTCCTGCACTACGTATTCCTTCCCCTCCACTCCCATCTTGCCGGCGGCTCTTACGGCGGCTTCCGATCCGAGCTCCACATAGTCGGGATATTTGATCACCTCTGCGCGGATGAAGCCTTTCTCGAAATCGGTATGGATGATTCCGGCGCATTTCGGGGCCTTGCTGCCGCGCATGAATGTCCAGGCGCGCACTTCGTCGGGGCCGGCTGTGAAGTAGGTCTGCAGGTCGAGCAGGGAGTAGGCGGCGCGGATGAGGCGCGACACGCCGCTCTCCTCAAGTCCGATCGACTCAAGGAATTCCTGCCGCTCCTCGAAGGTGTCGAGCTCGGCTATCTCGGCCTCGGTCTGCGCGGCCACGACAAGCAGCTGAGCCCCCTCACCCTCGATGGCCTTGCGCACGGCCTCTACGTAGGCGTTGCCCGTGGCGGCCGAAGCGTCGTCGACGTTGCACACATAGAGCACAGGCTTGTCGGTGAGCAGGAACAGGTCGCGGGCGAAGCGCTGCTCGTCGACGGTCTCGAACTTCACCGAGCGGGCGGGTCGGCCGGCCGACAGGGCCTCGTGATAGGCCGAAAGCACCTCATACTGCATTTTCGCCGTCTTGTCGCCTCCGGTCTGGGCCTGTTTCTGAGTGCGGGCCATTCGCGACTCCACCGTTTCGAGATCCTTCACCATCAGCTCGTAGTCGATGATCTCCTTGTCGCGCACCGGATCGACAGAGCCGTCAACGTGGGTGATGTTGTCGTCGTCGAAGCAGCGGAGCACGTGGATTATGGCGTCAGTCTCGCGTATGTTGGCCAGGAACTTGTTGCCCAGTCCCTCGCCCTTGCTTGCGCCTTTAACCAGTCCGGCTATGTCGACTATCTCCACCGTGGCGGGCACCACGCTCTTGGGCTGGCACATTTCCACAAGTTTTGTCAGACGTTCGTCGGGGACGGTGATTACGCCCACGTTGGGCTCGATCGTGCAGAACGGGAAGTTGGCCGACTGCGCCTTGGCGTTCGACAGACAGTTGAAAAGTGTTGACTTGCCTACGTTAGGCAGGCCTACTATACCGCATTGTAATGCCATGATTTCAATGATTTTCGTGTTTTGGTCTGCAAAGTTACTCACAATCTTCCAAACCGCCAACTCCCCCGCCGGCAAGTAATCCCCGGGCGCCTCGCGCCGGTGAGGCATTCTGCTTCCGATATACCTCTCCCTGCGGCTCTTCTACGAAGAAGCAGCCTATGCCCGTCCGCTATCCCCACCAAGGCATCGCTCCGCGCGCCATGGCGGGGTTAACCGAGGTCACGCGGTCTCCGACCTCTCCCGCCTCGCCCCGGATGGGTTGTCGCCATCCCCCTCCCGCAGGAGCCATCATCCATGCTGTAGGGCTTTACCCCAGATGCAGCCGCCATCCCGCCCTCCCCTAGTGCATCCGCTCCCTCGTTCCCTATGGGTTGCCGCCCTCGGAGCCGCTCTCATTCCGGCTGTAGGGCTGTACCCCCGGTGCAGCCGCTCCCTCCGTCCAGGTGCAGTCGCCATCCCGTCCGTCCGGTTTGCCGCCATCGGAGCCGCGGAGCGGGCGGAGCACTGGTAACCGGGGTTCGGAGCGCAGCGGAGGCCCCGGACAGCATCAGGTCCTCCCCGTTCGGCCGAGCCCCGGAGGGCGCGGGATCAGCCGCCTGGCGTCAGCGTAGGCTCCCCCATAAGAGTGTCACAGTAGCCACATTCCGGCCCGTATGCTGTCGCCCCGAGCCAGCCCTGACATCACGCATTGAGCATCATTCCATCCCATCGCTATCGCATCGCCATCGGGAGTGGTCGGAGACCACGCCACTTTTGTTATCCCCGCCATGGCGGGCGTAGCCACGCCTTGGTGGGGGCACCGCGCGACCACGCTCGGCCTCTTCGTAGATGAGCCGCAGGGAGAGTGCCTCGATACAGCAGCGGGCCGGATGGCGCGGGGGGATCGCTCCCTCGTCGTCTCTCCGGCCCGGCGGCATTGGCCGGCGCAGTCGTTTCTCTCAAGCTTAATCAATCGGATGGAATCTGCTCCTCACTCCGCGCCGGCCCGATAGAAAAACCACCTATATTGATTTGTGATTAGTTCGTTTGATCTATTCATGATATGATAATATTCAAAATTATAGGAGTTTACCTATGATTCTGTTTACGGCTATAGGTCCCCATAGTCGTGAATCATCCGATGCCTTACGGTTGTCACCCATCACAAATATAAAATCGTCAAGAGCTATAAACGTGGAGTCAACCGAATCGAAACGGAAATCTCTGTTATACATCATCTGATCGATCTGGCAGGTGCTGAGTCTACGGCAATCTATTCTGCTTCCTTTTTGCGGTATTATAGTAAACAGTTTTGCTAGGCTACTCAAAGATGCGGTATCGACATAGCAGTGAAGCGAGTCGCCGGCAATTGCCACGCATCTTTTTATCGCGAGAAAACGATCATTGCTAGGGATATTGATAGCTACTATGTCATCTCTTTCCGGCAGACGGCGTCCAGTGTAGCTGAAAGATCTGTCGACCGCAAGAATAGAATCAATATGTCGATCATCATAGAGCAGCGATGCTATGTAGCCGGCCCATCCGACTTCATAGACATTGCGTGGACTTCGGAAGCCTCCCACCCAACGGTTGACAATCACAGTCTGTCCATTTTCAAGAGTGGGATACATGGAGTTGCCTCTGACAACAAATGTCTGTATATAGAACGTCTTTATGAGTATAACCCCGGCAAGCATCATAATCCCGCACAGAAGCATGACCATATTACTCCGATTGAAGATAACGCAGAGTCGTTTTTTCATAAAGTTCTTCCAACTTTTTGTTGAGTAGCGGATTTCCGACAAGCCTTATTGTGTCAAACGCATCGCACAGGATGGCTTGGAATCTGTCATCCTCGATTTTGTTGTAAAATGTGAAATCACCCATAGGATCATATATCCACGCACGCTTCCATAATCTCCCTACAAACGCCTCAGTTGCATCGTCGAAATCAGATGATGTGATGACTGCCATGATCGGAAGAGCATGATGATGACGTCGTTCGAATCTGCCGGCAAAATCTTCCCAGTATGCAAACTTTGATATGCATACACTGCAATCCAGGTCAACGTTGAATATTATTTTTGCGTGGCTCTGCATTATTTCGCCTATTGTAAGACTATCTGGGCGTATGGCGCACAGGCTGTCAGGGAGCACTACATGTGATCCGATGATCTCCCGCAGTCTCGTTTCTGAATATTGCTTCCATTCCGTGGTTGAACCATTGTCGGACCCGCTGCCGCAGGCGATGGATATCGCGCACAATAGCGACAGCCATGGATAACGCTTACAGCTCATAACGCAGGACGGTATACCCATCGGTTGATGACTCGGTCAACGCATACAGATATTTCTCGTCAGGTGTGACTGCAATATGTTTCACACAATGATCGAGTGATATCTTACGGCACAGATTGCCTTGACGGTCATATACATTTACCTGTCGGGTTCCGCTACGGTGTGTATCCCTGAAAAAGTCAGTATTACGCATCTCCGCATCCGACAAGCCAATATACAACTGGAACACATGTTCGTTACTCAATGTCAGATCTTGAGAATATAGCATGGATTTGTCAGTGAATATTCCTTGCACATAGTCAGATCCTGCATTCATTATGAATATGTCATTGGGTAATGCTTTCTCAAAATCATACGAGACTATAGAGTCGCCATTGATTGCCACCAATGTGAGAATATCTGCACCACTATAAACAGCAGCAGCAAACTGACCGTTAGGACTGACCCTAATGATCGGTCCGTATAGATCAATGTGCGCGATGTCTGTCAATCTTTCGTCAATCAATTTCTTATCCGGATAAGTGCCGACCATCTTAAACACTGTCCCATCCTTGTTGATTAAGGCTAAGCGCCCTGCTTTAGAATGGTTTGCAGCAATATAGATATCATTGGCCATACGTCCGATATAGCTGCTTAATGCAAGGTCAGTAATTGCATCTGTGGTATCCGTTTCATTTGAGGTAGGATCATAATCCGTTGTAATTATATACCCGTCTGCACCTGATTCCGTTATTTTGAATAGCACATGCTTTAGAATATCAGGGACATAAAACGCTTTTGTTCTATCGTCATATTGTATACTTTCTATAAATAACGCTTCATCCGGCCCCTCTCCTTTTTTTAATAAACGGGCATATGATTTCCCCTCGTTATCGAAAATATCTATAAGAGTATCAGCTTTAGATGTATTGGAGATTACGAGCATCTTTCCTGTCGACATCATCCATCCGGGGGATGTCAGGACTGAATCATTCAGAAACACTTGAGAACTCAATGACTCTTCTATTATTGTATTTTCTTGTACCCTTTGACATGATGCTAAAATGACTACCGACAATATCGAGAGTAACCAGATACTATTTTTTGACATATTCGTTGATAAATTGTTTTGATTAATCCAATAAACCGGTTTATCGGTACAGGACATGCTTTTACAAGCATCCAGTCACTCTTGAGTGCAAGGGCGACCTAAAATACCCTGTACCAATAAACCAGTTGATCATTGTAGAATTGCCACGATGGAGATCATTTGAACAAATGGCCTCCATTGTGCTTTAGAATTGCATCACAGCTCTACCTGTGCTGGTTAGTTTGATTCCCTCCTCATTATTGGTAATCGTGCAGGTTTGATCGTTTGAGCAATCACAGATCGCTTCTCCTGCTGACAGACCTACGGTCTCGATGTTTTCGAGAGTAAGGTCATCCGCTTTCTCGGGAGCCTGCGGACTGTACACATAGGTTCCAACGCTTGCTGCGCAAGCGAGCATGAAAAATAGCTTTTTCATTGTGGATTTTTTAATTAATTAATATTTATTTTTGATTATTCCAAGCTTCGTAGTATACATGGAAGCATGAAAGTTCTTTTATAGTGTAATGGATCCGGCGAGGGCGTAGCCGTCGCCGCGCAGCTTGATCACTACGGCCTGCCCTAAAGAGGCTGCGAGCGCGTCGAGGAACTCCTCCTTGCTGCCGAACACCTGCAGGCAGGCCTGTCCGTCGGCGTCCCAT
>CANRCT010000018.1 GCA_947629175.1 uncultured Muribaculaceae bacterium
AAGACTCGAACACCGTAAAATCAGCGTTCGAGCCATACTATATTGCGTTATCCCACTTTTATCGGACAGCAATATTTTTTTTAATTTTGCATTTCAAGCAAATACATACTGACAATGCGAAAAATCATTATGTCTATTGCAGCCGCCGCAATGCTGTATGGCTGTACCGGAAAGACGGGTAACAACGAAGGAAATCTCCAGGCAGTTGATGTGGCAGGCGCAATCGAAAAGCCTGTAGGTCTTAAGGTGAGCGATCTCGGGTCGAAAATCTCCTATATCCCGTTGGAGACGAACGACAGCTCGCTTATAGGCCGTAAATGCACCCTGAGGGCCAAGAACGACGTGCTTATGGTGATAGAATCGGATACGCGTGAATGCTGTCTGACATTCAGTCTTGCCGATGGCAGATTTATCGCATCCGTAGGACATCCGGGACAGGATCCTGAAGCATGGTCGACTCCTTTGCCCGAGGTCAGCACTGACAATAATCTATATTTCTTCCGTTATTCGTCGGACGGTCCGACAGCACAGAAATTTTCGGTCAACGGAGAGTATCTCGGAAAGATACATCCGGGGGCGCTCAGCAACTGGCAGGGAAACAGCGTGATCAGTGATACGACCGTGGTGACGGTAGAATCGGTGATAAGCCCTGAGGATGTGTTCGGCCTGAAGTTTATCAAATGCGGCATCAATTCGCCTGCGGATACAACCGTACTTCTGCCCCTACAAGGGCCATTGACTTACAGGTCGTGGGATATGGTGACGATTCAGCGTGTGAATGGCATATTCTCCGGCAGTCAGGTGCATTTTGTCAAGTATGAGTCGGCTGACGGCATAGTCTATACGCCGGATGACGGAAGCTGCGAGCTGTGGCTGACTGGCAATGAGGCGCGGTTCAAACCGGTTTTTGTCGACACGCTTTATGCCGTGACCTCTGAGACAATGATGCCTGCGTTTGTGTTCGATACCGGCGCCGACGGGGTCGACTACCGCACAATGAACTCAAAAGGGATAAAACCGAACACTCTCATACTCTGCGACGTGCTTGAGACGCCCGGCAAGATAGTATTTGCTGCAAGCAGGGGCTGGATGGGCGATGACTCCCATGAGCCGTTCGTCGGGTTTTATGATAAATCCACGGGTAAAACCGTTGCTACGGAAGCTGAGAAAGGATTCGTCGACGACATCGATGGTTTCATGCCGTTCAATCCAATTGTGACCACTCCAGACGGCCGTCTGATCGGCATGATAACAATCGAGGATATCTACCGCTGGACAGAGGAGCATCCCGATGCCAAACTCCCCGCATCGTTGCAGGGGCTCCCTGATGACGCCAATCCGATAATGGTAGTAGTCAGCGAACAATAGTACTAACTGACAATATAATGAAAGCGCCGTGTAGGGTCTCTGAATACTGACACGGCGCTTTTACATTATCGGTTAAAGCGGGAGAGAGGATGGGGTGGATGGATCATCAGGCTGCCTGACTATGGTATGGAGCCGGGTGGGCGTAAGAACGGTGCGGCCTTTGCAGAATCGAAGACGGTTGAGTTCGATGGCCGACAGCTGCGTGGCTGACCGGAACTGAGGATGCGGAATCTGTTTAGGAGTTTTCATTGTTGTCGGCGGGAGTCTTGTCAAATTTCGGAAGAATGGCATTTAGGCCAAGAAGCACAATCCCGTAAGAGGCTATCAGCACCAGCAGTTCGACGCGCAGCGAGAAGATGCCGCGGAACCATCCGCCGCCGAGATACGTGAAGAAGAGCAGCCACAGTGTCAGCTGGACGCTCAGGCAGAGGGTGCACCAATGACGGGCACGGTATTTCTGATACCAGACGCTCCAGAAACTGAACGGCAGACAGCAGACGTTGCATAGGGCCAGATAGCCGATCCATTGAGGAAATACCAGCAGAGCCATAAGGCTTACGGAGAAGTATGCAAATCCGACTTCGCTCCAGCCGAAGAGGCCGAATAACTTGGATGCCGTCGTGGCCAGCACGCTGTCACAGCCACCGTCCTGAATCACGCCGCAGACCTTGTCGGCCGCAGGATTGTGGATGTTGAGTGATTTCTGTACCAGCAGGTAGCTTATGTAAAGTCCACCGAGATCGAGCAAGGTCAGTATGACGGTCGAAGCATGGGCATAGATGCGGTTGCTGATGAAGAGATACAGGGAAAGAAATGCGGCTGCGATCCACAGACACACACGCTTGGCCTTCGTGGCGAGATCGAAAGCATGGTGGCGCCCGTAGGCTGGCTCACAGGCTTCAGCTGAAGGGTATGCCAGCAGGAGATTGCCGTCGAAAGCCCCGAGAAAATCATCAAGCGGGGCCGACTCTCTCATGCCCTGCGACATGTAGCCGATGGAGTCAGCACCGACCGACGTCACGATGACAAAACCGGCCGATGTGCTTGCAATGAACGGAGGCGTGGCACGACATATCTCGGTTTTGTCGGCAATATGCAGCCCCTGCGACTCAATGCCGTATTCCTGCATGAGCTTTGTCAGGCCGAACAGCGTCGGGAACGACATCGAACGAAACCGACGGTCGGAGTAAGCGCCGGTATACCTTACTCCAAGCTCTTGCAGGAGATCTGAGAAAATTGTTGTATCCGGAGATGTGCCGCTCATTGACAGGGGATGATTTGAGGGTGTGGAATAGAGCTATCAGGAGAGGGCGCTTTCGACTGCGGCCAGCAAGGCTTCGCCCTCGATCTCTCCGTTATGGCGCCACTGCTCTTTGCCGCCGGCATAGACAATAAAAGCAGGTATTGACTGTACGCCCACCTCTTCAGCAGTTTCTGAATTCTTATCAATGTCGAGTTGTACTACCTTAGCTCGCTTGTCGAGCAGTTCGCTCACCTGTTCCACAATCGGGGCCATGTGCTTGCAGTGGGGGCACCATGTTGCGAAAAATTCAACAAGTACCACCGGGGCTGAAGCAGTCATCTGGGAGTAATTCATAGTCGTAAATGTGTGTTTTATTATACAAGTTAACTATATAACAAGATTTTCAGACAAAAGTTGAGGATCTTTTGCCCAGCACACACAAGAAAGCAGGCCGCTACAGGACAGAAAAAGCGGTGCAGGAGTCATAATGTAATAGAATCCCGCACCGCTATGAATCAATGAGGTGGAAGTGTGTAGCTGATTATATCTGCCGGATGACCTTGGCAGGATTTCCTCCTACCACAGTGAAGGGGTCGACATCCCTGGTGACAACCGCGCCTGCTCCTATCACCGAATCGTGACCGATAGTGACGCCCGGGAGGATGGTGACGCATCCGCCTATCCATACGTTGTCGGAAATTATCACCGGTTCGGCCCATTCGTCGCCGGTGTTGCGCGATGGTGCATCGAGCGGATGGCAAGCCGTGAAGATGCTGACGTTGGGGCCAATGAAGACGTTGCTTCCGATCGTTACAGGCGCTTCGTCAAGCACGGTCATGTTGAAGTTGATATAGGTGTCGCTGCCGATGGTGATGTTGCATCCCCAGTCGCAGCGGAACGGCTGATTGATCTGTACCCTCTCGCCGCATGCGCCCAGAAACCCGCGGATGAGAGCCATGCGTCCTTCGACGTCGTCGGGCGACATGTCGTTGAATTTCCTGACGATGAGCTGAGCCTGTCGCAATCCCTGCTGGAATTCAGGCATAGCGGCGCGATAGCGCTCGCCGGAAACCATTTTGCGCCATTCGTCCTGAAAACCGGTCATGGCTGCTGCAGGCTATAGATATCCGTCAGTTTGATATCGAAAACAAGCACGGAGTAGGGGAGAATGATTCCTGCCGACTGCACTCCATAACCCTGATCGGAGGGGATGACCACACGGCAACTGTCGCCCACACGCATGTCGGTGAGTGCGATCTGCCATCCGGCGATGGTTTCCGACGGTTTGAACCGGTAGATGCTGTCGCCGTAGGCTGTCTGTGTGAATGAGGAGTCAAACGGCTCTCCGTTGTAGAGACGACCGATATACTTGGCGTCGACTGTGCTGGTGATGAGCGGCGAGAGATTCCCTTCGGTCTTCCGGCGGTCGTTGAAGTAGTGGATAAGCACACCGGATGACGGATACCAGGAAGGGGCGAGACGTGAGTAGAATGGAGTGCCGTCCGGATTGGTCAGCGAAGTCTGCTGCTGATACCAGGCATTGTTGGCCTCTCTCCATTCCTCGTACTCATCCCACGTGTTCTCGCTGTTGCACGCTACGAATCCTGTCGCTGCCGCTATGGCAAGCATCAATGTTACAAAGGATTTTCTCATCGGGTCAGAATTCTACTTTGGGAGCTGTCTGGGCCGCATCATCGGCCTGGAACTGAGGTTTCGGGCTGAATCCGAACCATCCGGCGTAGATGACGGTGGGAAATTTCTTTATCGCTGTATTGTAGGAAGCCACAGCCTGAGTATAACGTCCGCGGGCCGTAGCCACACGGTTCTCGGTGCCTTCGAGCTGCACCTGCAGGTCACGGAAATTCTCATTGGCCTTCAGGTCGGGGTAAGCCTCGCTGACTGCGAGCAGCGATTTGAGCGCTTGAGTCAGCTCTCCCTGCGCTTTCTGGAACTTAGCGAGGGTGGCCTCGTCGAGGTTTTCGGCCGAGATGTTGATTGAAGTGGCTTTGGCGCGGGCTTCTGTCACTTTCTCGAGCGTAGCGCTCTCGTGGGTGGCATAACCTTTGACCGTGTTGACAAGGTTGGGTATGAGGTCGGCACGGCGCTGGTACTGGTTCTGTACCTCAGCCCACGACTGGTCGACCGCCTGCTGCTGCTCGACAAGCGAATTGTAGTTGCACGACGAGAAGGCGGGCACCATCATAAGGGCAGCCAGGGCTGCTATGATACGGGTTTTGATCATGAGTGTTCGAAGTGTTTTGTTTTGTAAGTGTATGACCGGTTGAGGCCTTATCCAAGCCTGCGGAGCAGGGTGGTGAGGCTGACGCGGTCGTGAATGAGTTTATGCAGATCGGCCACACTGACGCGGGTCTGCTCCATGGAGTCGCGTTCGCGGAGCGTGACGGTGTTGTCCTCCAGAGTCTGATGGTCGACGGTGATGCAATATGGTGTGCCGATGGCATCCTGGCGGCGGTAGCGCTTGCCGATGGAGTCTTTCTCATCGTAGCGTGTGGCGAAGTCAAACTTGAGGTCGTTGACTATCTCGCGGGCCTTGTCGGGGAGACCGTCCTTCTTGACGAGCGGGAGCACGGCGCACTTGACCGGTGCAAGGGGTGCGGGAAGATGGAGCACCACGCGTTTGTCGCCCCCTTCGAGGGTCTGCTCCTCATACGACGAGCACAGCACGGAGAGGAACATGCGGTCGACGCCGATTGATGTCTCGATGACGTAGGGGGTGTAGTTTTCGTTGAGCTCCGGATCGAAATACTTGATGTTCTTGCCAGAGAACTTCTCATGCTGCGAAAGATCGAAATTGGTGCGGGAGTGGATGCCCTCTACCTCCTTGAAGCCGAACGGCATGAGGAATTCGATGTCGGTGGCGGCGTTGGCATAGTGGGCGAGCTTCTCGTGGTCGTGGTAGCGGTATTTATCGTCGCCCATTCCGAGAGCCTTGTGCCACTGCAGGCGCCACTGCTTCCAGTATTCAAACCACTTGAGCTCCTCGCCGGGGCGCACGAAGAACTGCATCTCCATCTGCTCGAACTCGCGCATGCGGAAGATGAACTGGCGCGCCACGATCTCGTTGCGGAACGCCTTGCCTATCTGCGCTATGCCGAAGGGTATGCGCATACGGCCCGTCTTCTGCACGTTGAGATAGTTGACGAATATGCCCTGGGCTGTCTCGGGGCGGAGATATACGGTCATGGCTCCGTCGGCAGTCGATCCCATCTCGGTGCGGAACATGAGATTGAACTGGCGCACTTCCGTCCAGTTCTTGGTGCCGGACACGGGGCAGACTATGCCGCGGTCGATGATGATCTGGCGCAGTCCGTCGAGATCGTTGTCGTTCATGGCCTTGGCGAAACGTTCATGAAGTTCCTCGCGTTCCTTTACATGCTCCGCTACTCTGGGATTGGTCTTGCGGAAAAGCGCTTCGTCGAATGAATCGCCGAAACGTTTAGCAGCCTTGGCTACCTCCTTTTCTATCTTGTCGTCGATCTTGGCGATCTCTTCTTCGATGAGCACGTCGGCGCGATAGCGCTTTTTGGAGTCGCGGTTGTCGATCAGCGGATCGTTGAACGCGTCGACATGGCCCGATGCTTTCCAGATGGTCGGATGCATGAAGATGGCGGAGTCGATGCCGACGATGTTCTCATGCAGGAGAGTCATGGCGTCCCACCAGTAGCGTTTTATGTTGTTTTTGAGCTCCACACCGTTCTGACCGTAGTCGTATACGGCGGCCAGACCGTCGTAAATCTCACTTGACTGGAATACGAAACCATACTCTTTGGCATGGGAAACTATCTTCTTGAAAACGTCGTCTTGCTGTGCCATATTTGTTGAATGACTGTAAATGTTGGGTGCAAAGTTAATCATTTTTCCCTGAATCGGGTGATATGTGGACTCAGATTCGAGCGCGATTTAATAGGAATTTAATAAGTGTAATCATAAAAATCGCAAATTAAAGCGTAACTTTGCAGCCATGTTGACACAAAAAATCAAGATATCAGGCATTGCTTTCATCGCAGCGCCTTTATTTTTCACGCAGTTAAATGCCGCCGAGCCTGAATCGGTGCCGGATTCGACCAAATGGCTGCAGGAGGTGTCGGTCACAGCCATCAAGCAGGCGCCGGAAATACGGCTTCTGCCTACCTCGTCGACCGTGGTCGGCCGGCTTCGCATCGAGCGGCTCAACATCCGCTCTATCAAAGGAGTCAGCGAGATAGCCCCCAACTTCTATATGCCCGATTATGGCAGCCGCATGACGTCGAGCATCTACGTCAGAGGCATAGGCGCGCGCATGGATCAGCCGGCGGTAGGTCTTACGGTGGACAATGTGCCCTATCTCAACAAGGATGCATATGACTTCGATCTGCCCGACATCAGCCGCATGGAGATAATCCGCGGCCCGCAGAGCACTCTCTACGGACGCAACACGATGGCCGGACAGATCAATATATATACTCTCTCGCCGCTCGACTACCAGGGGACCCGCATCATGGGTGAGGCCGGCAAGGGAGAGTCGATACGAATGTCGGCCTCCCAGTATGCGTTGCTCGGCGACAATCTCGGCATGGGCATCACCGGATATTTCAATTATCGCGGAGGCTACTACACCAATCTCTACCGCGGCTACAAGGCCGACAAGGAAAAGGGGGGCAGCCTGCGGTGGAAGACGGCATGGCGCCCTTCGGGAAGCGTCAGACTGGACAATACTATGTCGTTCACTCTTGACCGCAACGGCGGTTATCCATACGAATATCTCGCCGGCAAGGAGATCAACTACAACGACACATGTTTCTACAGGCGCAATATCCTTTCTGACGGTCTGACCGTAAAGTGGAGCCACCGCAACTGGACGCTTTCGAGCATTACATCGGTGCAGTATATCGACGACAACATGACTCTCGACCAGGATTTTCTGCCGCTCAGCTATTTTACGCTCACTCAACGCCGTCATGAGACCAACCTGACTCAGGATATCGTGGCCCGCGGCAATGCCGGGAAGCATTATTCGTGGCTCGGAGGCCTCTTCGCGTTCTACAAACACAGCTCGATGCACGCTCCGGTCACATTCAAGGAGCACGGCATAAAACGACTGATAGTGGATAATGTTAACCGCAATCCGATATTCAACGTCAGCTGGAACGAGGATCAGTTCGTTCTGGGAAGCGACTTCCGCATTCCCGTCTACGGTCTTGCGGCCTACCATCAGAGCGATGTCAGTCTCGGACGCTGGACTCTTTCGGGCGGTGTGCGTCTTGATTATGAGCATGTGGCTCTCCGTTATCACAGCCATACTTCGACTTCCTACACCATGACGATGAAAAACGGTCGTCCGATGGGTTCCAAGGAAATTGAAATAGACCAGAAAGGGCGCCTCAGAGAGCATTTTCTTGAGCTGCTGCCCAAGATCAACATATCCTATCGTCTGCCCATGCCGGGAGAAAGCGACCTGTATGCTTCTGTCGCCAAGGGATACAAGACGGGCGGCTACAACACCCAGATGTTCAGCGATGTGCTCCAGCAGCAGCTGATGTCGGAGATGGGACGGCCGGTAGAATATGATATCGACGAGATCCTCAGCTATAAGCCGGAACGCAGCTGGAACTATGAAGTAGGCGCGCACGTGAGCTGTGCCGACAACCGGGTGCATACCGATCTCTCATTGTTCTATATCGACTGCCGCGATCAGCAGCTGACGATGTTCCCCGACGGTGCGACGACGGGCCGGATCACCACCAACGCCGGCAAGACGCGGAGCTTCGGCGTGGAGGCCCAGATCCGGTTTTCTCCTACGACGCAGTGGATATTCAATGCCAGCTACGGATATACCAATGCCAAATTTGTGAAATTCACCGATGGTCTGACCGACTTCAAGGGCAACCGCGTGCCCTACGCTCCAAGAAGCACCTTTTTTGCAGGCGCCACATTCCGTCTGCCTGTCGGACGCTGGATCGACGTGATGTCGTTCAATGCGAGAGTGCGTGGTGTCGGCGATTTCTACTGGGACGAGGATAATGCCACCAAGCAGCCTTTCTATGCCACTCTCGGATTATCCGCGAGTGCCACGCATAAATTCCTGACCGTGGAAGTATGGGGCGAAAACCTTACGGATACGCGCTATAACGTGTTTTCTTTCAAATCGATCGGCAATACGTTCGTGCAACGCGGCAAGCCTCTGACGTGGGGCGTGACGGCGCGGATCACTTTCGATCAGACTACGGCTGACTGATACCGGAACCATCGGGGCTGCGGCGGAGTTATAAGGATAAAGACCTCATCTTATTCTTAACTGCTCCGCATATGAAACGCAATCTTACATATATGATCATGCTGGCGCTTGCGGGGGTGTTTGCTTCCTGCGGCAGCGACAATGATCCTCAGGCCAATCTGGTGACGGCGGTCACTACGCCGTCGTTCGCAGTTGTGACCGATGCCGGCGGCGCTTCATCGATAGTCAGCGACGTGAGCTGCAGTGTGGCATTTGACGATGAGAACAAGACGGCTCTTGTGATGATGCCCGATCTGGGATGGAGCCGGGAAGGAGAGGGGAGTGTGTTGCGTTTCAGAGATCTTGACTGGGTGTTCAGCGGGCTGGCGCGACGACTGACTACCGAATCGGCTGCTCCCGACGGCATGCCGGAGCCGGTGCTGTCTGATATCAGGATCCTCTATCAGGCTCCGCGCGATATTTCGGGCAGGATGGTCGACGGCCTCGCCGTAAGCTTTACGACTGAGGGGAAGCGGGTGACTTTCATCCCCCTTCACGTCATGTTGAACGGATCTACCGAATCGGTCGCTCTGGATGATCCTGTTGAAGCCATGGTGTCGACCCAGACCGTATATGAGGTGGAAATAGACCTTTCATCACTCACGGCGTCATTAGTGATCAGAGATCCGCAGTATGACCTGTATAGGCGGATCTCTTTGCCGCAACTCGAGCTGCGCTCTCTGAAAATGGAGCCGAATCCCGACGGATTTACAATAATATCGCCCTCGGAAGTGCCTTATGTTGAAGGCTTTCCCGATCCGGATTATGAGATCCGTGAACTGAAATTTGACGTCAGTCTGTTCGGTCAGTCATCGCTCAGTTACGTGACGGCCGCAGGTTATACCGTAGAGGCGTATTTCGAGGCGGTCTATATGCCGTGACGGCATACGGAGGCCAAGAAAAAAATCGGCGGTGGAGAAAAAGAAGAAGATTTATTTAAGGAATGCCGATTTTTTTCCTAAATTTGCAACAGAAATCCCGGGCCATTGACGCAAATGGCTGATAGTTAACCTTAGATTGTTGATTGTCAGAAGATTTGCGCGATGCTTGGCTATTGATAACGCAAATATTTGACAAAACTATAACATGGTATCATTATCGATTTCTAACGCAACGCTTGCCATCGCCGCCGCTCTGACGGGCATAGGTCTGGTGGCTTTGGCGCTATGGCTTGCAGGTCTTCTGGGCCCGAAGTCATTCAACCCTCAGAAGGGTGAAGCGTATGAGTGTGGTATTCCCACCCGAGGCGAGAGCATGGCACAGTTTAAGGTAGGCTATTATCTCTTCGCCATCCTTTTCCTGATGTTCGACGTTGAATGCGTGTTCCTGTTCCCGTGGGCAGTCCGCGTTAAAGAGCTTGGCGGAGCCGGGCTTATCAGCATTGCGATTTTTTTCACCATATTAGTGCTGGGTCTCGTCTATGCCTGGCGGAAAGGAGCGCTTGAATGGAAGTGACAACCAAGAGCATGCCCTACGAGGCGTGGAAAGATAATGAATATATCGAAAGCCTGGTCAATGAGCTGAAGGAGAACGGCACTAATGTCATCGTCGGCTCGTTTGACAAACTTATCAACTGGGGACGTTCCAACTCCATCTGGCCTCTTACTTTCGCCACCAGTTGCTGCGGCATTGAATTCGTGTCGCTCGGAGCCGCGCGCTTTGACATGGCGCGTTTCGGATGGGAAGTGGCGCGTTCGTCGCCCCGTCAGGCCGATTTCATCATGGTCGCCGGCACTATAGTGCATCGAATGGCTCCTGTGCTGCGTCGTCTTTACGATCAGCTTGCCGAGCCCAAATATGTGATAGCCACGGGCTCTTGCGCTGTATCCGGCGGCCCGTTCAAGAAATCATACCATGTGGTGATGGGAGTCGACAAGATAATACCGGTCGATGTGTATCTGCCGGGATGTCCGCCCCGTCCTGAAGCCATGATCTACGCTATCATGCAGCTTTCGCGCAAAATGAAGGTAGAGCGCTTCTTCGGAGGCGTCAACCGCAAGGAAAAACAGCAGGAATTCCTCAAAGAGCATCCCGTAGAGGGAGTGGAGGACTGACTTCCGGAGCAATAAAGTCAACACCTTTCAATCAAACGAAGAAACCATTGACAGATATGGCAGACATTCAGGAAAGAATAGCCGGGCAGTTCCCCGAAGCCACTTTTGATACATCCGACGTGCTCACCGTCGAAATCCCCGACTCGAAGCTACATGCTCTCGCACGTTTCCTGCGCGATGAGCTCCGATTCGATTTTCTGGTGACAATAGTGGGTATGGACTGGGTAGAGAAGATGGGATGCATCTACTACCTGCAGTCGACATCGGATCACAGCCGCATAGCTATTAAAGCCACTACCGCCGACCGTGAGAACCCCATGCTTCACAGCATAGCCGACCTTTGGCATATAGCCGGAATATTCGAGCGCGAGGTCTACGACTTTTTCGGCATAGTCTTTATCGGCAACCCCGATATGCGCCGCCTTTTCCTCAGCATCGACTGGAAAGGGTATCCGCTGCGCAAGGACTATGATCCGTCGCTCAATCCGGTGCCTACTGAAAACGAGCGTCAGAGCGATTTCACCGATACATATGTGGAGCATTCCGACGGCAAAGTGGTCAAAGAGCAGGCCCGTGTGTTTGAGGAAGATGACTTCGTGGTCAATATCGGTCCTCAGCATCCGGCCACTCACGGAGTGCTGCGTTTCCGCACTGCAGTCGACGGCGAGACTATCAGGAAGATCGACGTCTATATGGGCTACATACACCGTGGCATCGAGAAGATATGCGAGGGACTGACTTATCCGCAGACCCTTCATTTCATGGACCGTATGGACTACTTCTCGGCCCACAACTATCACCACGGTCTCTGCATGACCATCGAGCAGGCCGCCGGCATAGAGGTGTCGCGACGCGTTCAGGTGATCCGTGTGATCATGGACGAGCTTTCGCGCATAGCCTCCCACTGCCTGTTCATCGGGACGTTCTGTATGGACCTCGGCGCCACCACGATGCTTTTCTACACGCTCCGCGTGCGCGAGCAGATACTCGATATAATGGACAAGACCTGCGGCGCCCGCATGACATTCAATTATGAGACGATAGGCGGCGTGATGCAGGATCTTCATCCCGACTTTGTCAAGGATGTGAAAGAGCTTCTCGCAGTGCTCCCCGCCAACCTGAAAGAATACGACAAGCTGTTTACCGGCAACGTCATCACACGCAACCGTATGGAGGGCGTGGGCAAGATGAGCCGCGAGGATGCCATCACATGGTCGGTGACCGGCCCGTCGGGCCGTGCCTCGGGCTGGGCCTGCGATATCCGCAAGACTCATCCCTACAGCATCTATCCGGAGCTTGATTTCGAGCAGGTGGTGATGCATGAAGGCGACGCTATGGCCCGCTTCAAGGTGCGCATGAAGGAGATTGAGGAGAGCGCAAAGATCATAGCGCAGCTCATCGACAATATACCCGAAGGTGAGATTCAGGCCAAGGTGGCGAAAGTGCTGAAACTGCCTGTAGGCCACTGGTTCCGTACGGTCGAGGGCTGCCGAGGCGCATTCGGCATCTATCTCGAGAGCGACGGCACAGTCAATCCTTACCGTCTGAAGATCGTTCCGCCGTGTCTGCCCGCAGCGGCAGCCGTCGATCATCTGACCAGAGGCCAGAAGATCGCCGACCTTATAACCATAGGCGGCTCGCTCGACTACATCGTGCCCGACATGGACCGATAAACAAATCATCTGTTATTGACAACGACACCTGAAAAAACATAAGTCATGTTTGATTTTTCCGCTTTAACCAACTGGATCCATGCCGGGCTTCTTTCGTTCATGCCCGAATGGCTCGCCGTGACCACGGAGTGCGTGCTCATAGGGCTGGTGCTTCTGACGGTCTACGCGCTGCTGGCACTTTTCTATATTTACTACGAACGCAAGGTGTGCGCCGCTTTCCAGTGCCGTCTCGGTCCCGACCGTGTGGGCCCGATGGGTCTGCTGCAGAGCTTCGCAGATATGTTCAAGATGCTCATCAAGGAGCTTATATCTCTGAAACATACCGATAAATTCCTTTTCGCTCTCGCACCTTATCTCGTGATCCTCGCCTCTATGCTCGCTTTTGCGGTGCTTCCCTGGGGCAACGGCCTTCAGATCATAGACTTCAATATCGGCATTTTCTTCCTGATTGCCGTTTCGTCGATAGGCGTGCTGGGCATTCTTCTTGCCGGATGGTCGAGCAACAATAAGTTCACTCTTATAGGCGCTCTCCGCTCCGGTGCGCAGATGGTCAGCTATGAGCTGTCGATCGGGCTGTCGGTGCTCACGATGGTATGCCTCGCAGGCACTATGTCGGTGGGAGGCATCGTCGAGGAGCAGCGCGACCTCTGGTTTATCTTCTCCGGCCACATTCCGGCCATCATCGCGTTCATCATTTATCTCATTGCAGGCACGGCCGAGACCAACCGCGGTCCGTTCGACCTTCCTGAGGCTGAGAGCGAGCTGACCGCCGGATACCATACGGAATATTCCGGCATGCACTTCGGATTCTTCTACCTGGCCGAGTATCTCAATCTTTTCATCGTGTCGGGTGTGGCTGCGCTTCTGTTCTTCGGAGGCTGGATGCCACTGCATATACCCGGATGGGAGAGCTTCAACCATATCATGGATTATATTCCTTCGGTGATATGGTTTATCGGCAAAGCTGTGGTGATATCCTTCATCATCATCTGGTTCAAATGGACATTCCCGCGTCTGCGAATCGACCATATCCTTTCGCTTGAATGGAAATATCTGCTCCCGATCAATCTTGTCAACCTCGTGCTGATGGTGTTGATCGTGGTATACGGACTCCACTTCTGATACGCCTTACACAACTGAAAAACCATCTATTCTGACAATAGACAGACATGAGCGACAAATACGGAAAAATAGCACAGGTCATCGGTCCCGTGGTCGACGTGGCCTTTGAGGGCGGCAGCAATGATCTGCCTCCAATCTATACCGCTCTGAAAGTAGACCGCCCCGACGGCGGAATGCTAATACTCGAAGTGGAGCAGCATATCGGTGAGAATACCGTGCGCTGCGTGGCCATGGAGAGCACCGACGGACTGCGTCGCGGTGAGCGCGTTGACAATCTCGACCGGCCCATTGCTGTGCCGACCGGAGATCAGGTAAAGGGACGTCTGCTTAATGTGATCGGTGAGGCTATCGACCGTCTGCCGGCTCTCAAGCGCGATAATCTCCGCCCGATCCATCAGCCGGCTCCGGAATTTGACGATCTGACCATCGGTACGGAGATACTTTATACCGGCATCAAGGTGATAGACCTGCTTGAACCTTACAGCAAGGGCGGCAAGATCGGTCTGTTCGGAGGCGCCGGCGTAGGCAAGACCGTGCTCATCATGGAGCTGATCAACAACATCGCGAAGGGACACAATGGTTTTTCGGTGTTTACCGGTGTCGGAGAACGCACTCGCGAGGGCAACGATCTGCTGCGCGAAATGATCGAGAGCGGCGTCATGAAATATGGCGAGAAGTTCCGTGAAGGGATGGATAAAGGCGAATGGAACCTTCAGGACGTCGACATGAAGGAAGTGAGCGACTCTCAAGCCACCCTCGTGTTCGGACAGATGAACGAGCCGCCGGGCGCACGTCTGCGTGTGGCTCTTTCGGGTCTGACGGTCGCCGAACAGTTCCGCGATCAGGATGGCGGCGGAAAGGAGATTCTTCTCTTTATCGACAATATATTCCGTTTCACTCAGGCAGGCAGTGAGGTGTCGGCTCTTCTGGGGCGTATGCCGTCGGCTGTGGGCTATCAGCCTACACTCGCATCCGAAATGGGCGCCCTTCAGGAACGAATCACCTCGACCAAGAACGGTTCGATCACGTCGGTTCAGGCCATCTACGTTCCGGCCGACGACCTGACCGACCCTGCTCCGGCCACCACTTTCAGCTTCCTTGACGCCACTACGGTGCTCAGCCGAAAGATCGCAGAGCTCGGCATATATCCCGCTGTGGATCCTCTTGACTCTACATCGCGAATCCTCGATCCGAATATCATCGGCGAGGACCATTACAATACCGCGCAGGCTGTCAAGCAGCTGCTGCAGAAGTATAACGAGCTGCAGGACATCATCGCCATCCTCGGTGTCGACGAGCTGTCGGACGAGGATAAGCTGGTGGTGGCACGCGCGCGCCGCGCACAGCGCTTCCTCTCGCAGCCCTTCCATGTGGCTGAGCAGTTCACCGGCCTTCCCGGCGTGATGGTGCCTCTCAGCGAGACGATACGCGGATTCAAGATGATACTCAACGGCGAGATGGACGAGTACCCCGAACAGGCGTTCCTCAATGTCGGCACGATCGACGAGGCCATCGAGAAGGGCAAGCGCATGCTCGCTGAAGTGAAGTGACAGCTCACGGATTCGTAAACACCTACCGGCATTGACTGGCATAAATAGTTAAAAGGCATGACACTAAAGATCATATCGGCCGAGGACGTACTTTTTGAAGGCGAGGTGACTCTCGTGGCTCTTCCGGGAGTGATGGGGCAGTTTACCGTGCTTCAGAACCACGCTACGCTCATCTCGGTGCTCACTGCGGGCAATATCGAGTCTGTCGCCGACGGACAGCGCGAATCGCTCCCTGTCAACGGCGGCCTGGTGTCGGTCGACAATAATGTCATATCCGTTTGTATATACTGATCATGAATAGACTTTCAGCCATATTTTCTTTCATATTCCTTCTGGCCGTAATGCCTTGCATTGCAGCTGAAGCCCATGGCGGCGAGGAAGCGGGGGAGGAGAAGATCGATGCAAAAGAGATAATTTTCGAGCATCTCGGCGACCGCTATGGCTGGGAGGTGCCTTTCTGTCATGGCAAGTCGATCCCTCTGCCCATCATAGTGTGGGGGCACGACGGGCTCCACTGCTTCATGTCGTCGAAGGTAGAGCATGGACGCACGTATGTCGACGGCAACGCTACTTTCAAGGTGGCCGGAGAAGACAGCGAGCACAAGGGCAAGATCGTGGAGATCATCGACGGGAAGGAATACAAGCCGTGGGATATTTCCATCACCAAAAATGTCCTCGGGCTGTTCATAGCTGTGGCTCTCGTCATAATCAGCATACTCAACGTAGCCCGCTGGCACAAGCGCAACGGCTATAAGGCTCCGCGTAAATTCACGGGGGCCATAGAGTCGCTGATCACGTTTGTCTACGACGGGGTGATCAAGCCTACTCTGAAGGATCGCGCGATGAAGTTCGCTCCGTATCTTCTGACGGTGTTTTTCTTCATCCTTTACATGAATCTTCTCGGTTTGATCGTGGTGTTCCCGGGTGGTGCGAATCTTACAGGCAATATCGCCGTCACTCTGGTGCTTTCGATATTCACATTCCTTCTGACCAATGTGATCGGCACCAAGCATTACTGGAAAGAGATACTCTGGCCCGACGTACCGCTTTGGCTAAAGTTCCCGATCCCTATCATGCCGATCATCGAGATTTTCGGTGCGCTGACCAAACCGGCAGCCCTGACAGTACGTCTGTTCGCCAACATGCTCGGCGGCCATATGATTATATTGGTGCTCACACTGCTGATCTTCATTTTCGCCGCAATGGGACCGGTGGTGACCGGCGGCATGACGGTGATCTCGGTGGCATTTTCAGTATTCATGCTGCTGATCGATGTGCTCGTCAGCTTCATCCAGGCCTATGTGTTCACGATGCTGTCGACGATATTCATCTCATTCGGTCAGGAGCGTGAACATCATAAGGAGGAGGCACACGGCCACAAGGAATCAGCCACGACGGCCGAAAGCCCTGCAGCCGGTTGACAAACAAATGAATCAACAATAAAAACAAACCATAAAAACTTAAGATTATGTTAGCAATGATTTTAGCAGCAATCGAAGGCATCCTCGGCATCGGAGCATGCGTCGGAGCAGGTATCGCCGTTATCGGCGCAGGTCTTGGCATCGGCAAAATCGGCGCATCGGCCATGGAAGCCATCGCACGTCAGCCGGAGTCGGCCGGCGACATCCGAAGCAACATGATTGTCATCGCGGCTCTGGTCGAGGGTGTAGCCCTCTTCGCTGTGATTATTTGTATCCTCTCGCTGTTCCTCTAATCAACAGTAGGCAGAAATGGAACTGTTCAAGCCTGACTTCGGTCTGATTTTCTGGATGTTCGTGGCGTTTGCCATACTCTTCTTCGTTTTGTGGAAGTGGGGATGGCCGGCCATCATGAAAGGTGTGGAAGGCCGCGCCGACCTCATCGACAAAGGAGTGGAGTACGCTCAAAACGCCAAAGAACAGCTCGACAGCGCGCGTCAGCAGGCCGACAGTTACATAGCCGAAGCGCGTAAGCATCAGACTGAGATACTTCGCGAGGCCGACCGGATGAAGACACAGATCATCGACGAGGCCCGCGAAGCCGCCCAGAAGGAGGCCCGCAAGGTGATGGAGCAGGCTCAGCTGTCGATACAGCAGGAGCGCAAACAGGCCGAGTTGCAGTTCCGCAACGAAGTGAGCGCTCTGGCTGTCGACATCGCTACGAAAGTGGTGCGCAACGAGATGGCCGACGAGAAGGCCCAGAGCCGTCTGGTCGACAGTCTGCTCGACGATATGGAAAAACAAAACTGAACTGAGTGATGAACGAAGGACTCGTACCAAGGCGCTACGCAAAGGCTCTCTACGGCTTCGCTCTCGAAAAGGGGGTGGCGGAGCGTGTCTACACGATGATGAAGAATCTGACGGCTTCCTTTGCCGCCAACGGGGGCCTTCAGTCGACACTGGCCAATCCTTATGTCGGCGCATCCGATAAGGAAGCACTGCTTGTCACGGCTGCCGGAGCTGAAAAGACCGACGCCGCATATTCCGACTTCCTGAAGCTCCTCGCCGAAAACCGTCGGCTCGACATGGCTCGCGATATCGCTCTGTCATATATCGATATCTACCGCAAGGCCAATGACATCCATGAGGTGAAAGTCACAAGCGCCCATAAGCTGCAACCGGCAGAGGCGTCGCGACTCAAATCGTTGGTGGAACGTCATCTGGGCAAGAACGCTGTCGTGGAATTTTCGACGGCTGTCAATCCGCAGCTTATCGGCGGCTTCACTGTGGCAGTAGGCAACGAGCGTCTCGATGCTTCCCTAAGCAATGAGCTCAAACAACTTAGACTCAATTTATCAAGCAAATAACAATCTATCCCGATGATAAATCCCAGCGAGATTTCCGAAGTGCTCAGGCAGCAGCTCGAAACCGTCAACTCGAAGGTGTCGTTTGAAGAAACGGGCACGGTGCTCGACGTCGGCGACGGCGTGGCACACGTCTACGGGCTCGACAACGTTTGCGCCAACGAACTTGTCGAGTTCGAGAACGGTGTGACGGGTGTGGCACTCAACCTTGAGGAGAGCAATGTAGGTGTGATTCTTCTCGACAACGTCAATAAGGTGACCGAAGGAATGTCGGTCAAGCGCACAGGCGAGATCGCCTCTATCCCGGTGGGCGAAGGACTGCTGGGACGTGTCATCAATGTGCTCGGAGAGCCGATCGACGGCAAAGGGCCGGTCGAGGGCCGGTTAATGCGTCTGCCTCTTGAACGCAAGGCTCCCGGAGTGGTATACCGCCAGCCTGTAAAGCAGCCGCTTCAGACAGGCATCAAGGCCATTGACTCTATGGTGCCTATAGGCCGGGGACAGCGAGAGCTGATCATCGGCGACCGCCAGATAGGAAAGACTGCCATCGCTATCGACACTATCATCAACCAGCGTCCGTTTTTTGAGGCCGGCAAGCCGGTATACTGCATATATGTGGCCATAGGCCAGAAGGCGTCTTCAGTGGCCGCTACAGTAGAGACACTCCGCCAGCATGGCGCTCTAGACTATACCGTGGTCGTGGCCGCTACTGCTTCCGACTCGGCATCGATGCGCTACTACGCGCCGTTTGCCGGGGTAGCCATAGGCGAGTTTTTCCGTGATACGGGCCGCGACGCCCTGATAGTATACGACGATCTCTCGAAGCAGGCTGTGGCCTACCGTGAGATTTCGCTGATCCTTAAGCGTCCGTCGGGACGCGAGGCCTATCCGGGCGATATCTTCTATCTGCATTCGCGTCTGCTTGAGCGTGCGGCCAAGATCATCGACAATCAGGAGGTGGCTTCCCGCATGAATGACCTTCCGGAACCGCTGAAACCTATTGTGAAAGGGGGCGGATCGCTCACGGCTCTGCCGATCATCGAGACTCAGGCCGGTGACGTTTCGGCCTACATTCCCACCAACGTGATCTCGATCACCGACGGACAGATATTCCTTGAGACGGCGCTTTTCAACCGCGGCATACGTCCGGCCATCAACGTGGGCATCTCTGTCAGCCGTGTCGGAGGATCGGCGCAGATCAAGTCGATGAAGAAGGTGGCCGGTACGCTTAAGATCGACCAGGCTCAGTTCCGTGAGCTTGAATCGTTCACTAAATTCGGCGGCGATATCGATCCTGTGACCGCCCGCGTGATCGACAAGGGACGCAAGAACGAGCGGCTTCTCATTCAGCCTCAGTACAAGCCTATGGCTGTGGAGGATGAGGTGGCGATAATCTATTGCGGCACCCGCGGACTTCTCGAAAACGTGCCCCTCGACAAAGTCGGGGAGTTTGAGAAGAGCCTCCTGCAGATCCTGCATTCGGCTCATCAGGCCGACGTCATGGATCCTCTGCGTGAAGGCAAGCTGACCGAGGACATGGAACAGAAACTCAACGCAGCCGCAAGTCAGGTGGCCGCATCGTATTGAAATCCTGAAGGCATCGAGAAATAAATGGCAACACTACGCGAACTAAAGACACGCATCGGCTCTGTGGCTTCGTCGGAGAAGATCACGGGGGCCATGAAGATGATCTCATCGGCCAAGATGCATAAGGCCGAGATGAGCCTTCGCCGGCTTCAGCCTTTCCGCCGTCAGGTGGAAAGGATCATCGGCACTCTGCTTACAGCCGACGCTGAGTTCAGCTCGCCCCTGCTTGAAGAGAGGCCGGTAGCTAAAGTCACCGTAGTGGTCTTTGGCTCGGATGATGGCCTGTGCGGTGCCTACAACAACAATATCTACAAGTTTCTGACCGAGCATATCCGTCATATTCGTGAGACGTATGGCAAGGATACGGCGATAGAGCTTTATCCGATCGGCAAGAAGATGCTCAAGAGCTGCCGCAAGCTTCAGTCGGCTTCAGTCGACATCGTCACTGCCGAAGGGGTCGACTCCAAGACTGTCGGTGACGGAGTGCGCGATTTCGCCGACACTCTTTGCCGGCATTTCACAGCGGGCGAGACCGACAGAGTTGACTGCCTGTATATGAACTTCCACAGCATCAGCCGCCAGCGTCCGAGTGCCGAGCAGCTTTTGCCTGTGGCCGCTTCAACGCTGTCCGACAACGGAGTGACGCCCAGTGTGCGTCCATGCATATTCGAGCCCGACGCACAGACAATCTTCGGAAGCGTGCTGCCGATGTTCATAATGTCGGTGATGCACGATGTGTTTACCGAAAACCGTGCTTCGGAGCAGGCCGCCAGAGTGATGGCCATGCAGAGCGCCAACGACAATGCAAAGAAACTGCTCGAACAGCTTCAGCTCGAATACAACAAGCTGCGACAGCAGAGTATCACCACCGAACTGCTCGACATACTCGGCGGTCAGGTCAGATAGAAGAATCAACCGACATATCACCAAGCAATTAAAAAGTAAAACATATCAACGATAAACTATGGGTAGTGTAAAAGATTATTTTTCGTCGCTCGGGGCCGGCATCGCCAGCCTCGTTAAGGGCATGACGGTCACCGGAAAGGAGTTCGTCACACCCAAGCTGACGGAGAAATATCCTGAAAACCGCGACACCGTCCACGTTCCGGAGCGTTTCCGCGCCATTCTGGAGCTTAAATACGATGACGAGGGACGCCACAAGTGCATAGCTTGCGGCATCTGCGAGCGCAACTGTCCGAACGGCACCATCTCTTTGAGCACTAAGATGGTGGATACCGCCGACGGCAAGAAGAAGCGTAAACTTGACAAATATATGTATGATCTCGGCAGCTGCACTTTCTGTCAGCTCTGCGTAAGCTCCTGCCCGCAGAATGCGATCGAATTCTCAAACGATTTCGAGCAGGCAGTCTTCACCCGTGAGAAGCTTGTCAAGCAGCTCAATTATCTGCCGGAAAAGGAGGAGCCTGCTCCCTCGCCCGAAGAGCTCGCCCGCATTCAGGCCGAGCGTGAGGCCAAGATAGCTGCTGCCAAAGCTGCGGCAGCAGCCAAAAAGGCCGCAGCCGCAGCCGCCGAAGGCATTGAGGCGGCAGAGAAAGCCCAGGGCGACAAGCCGGTGACTGATCAGCCTGCAAAACCTGTTGACAAACAATAATTATTAGATATGGAATCACTTGGAGGTATAATCATGTACTGGGTGATCGCTCTGTCGATCGTCATATTCTCGGTGCTGACTGTCACCACTCGCAAAATCCTGCGTTCGGCCACATATCTGCTGTTCGTACTCTTCGCTACGGCCGCTCTCTATTTCAAACTCGACTTTGAGTTTCTGGGCGCCGTGCAGATGGCGGTCTACGCCGGTGGCATAGTGGTGTTGTTCGTGTTCTCTATTTTGCTTACCTCGCATCCGGGCGACAATACGTCGCGTCTGGTGTCGAAGAAGCGCCTGCTCGGTCTGGTAGCCGGAGTGGCCACTCTCGTGGTAGCCGGTTGGGCTCTCGTGAGCCGCTGCGCCGACATGGCCGCTCAGCTGCCTGTCATGGACAATCCTACCATGCATCAGATCGGCGAGACCCTCATGGGCACAGGCAAAGGAGAGTATCTGCTGCCGTTCGAGGCTATCAGTGTGTTGCTTCTCGCATGTATAATCGGTGGCGTGACAGTCGCCCGCAAAAGATAAGCAGTTATGGAAATTACGATGATCTACTATCTTATACCGGCGCTGCTGATGTTCTGCTGCGGCGTCTATGGCTTCGTCACCCGCAAAAACATGATTGCTATGCTGATCTCGCTTGAGCTGATGCTCAATGCGGTCGACATTAATTTCGTGGTATTCAACCGCTATCTGTTCCCGGGTCAGATGGAAGGCATGTTCTTCACATTGTTTGCGATCGCAATCGCAGCCGCTGAGACCGCCCTCGCCATAGCAATCATCATCAACGTGTTCCGCGCAGCGCGCAACGTCGATGTCAACGACCTCAACAAAATGAAACATTAACCCACTACGCGTCATGGACATTACGATACCTATACTTATTCTGGCCATACCGCTATTCATGTTCCTCCTGCTGGGACTGACAGGCATGAAAATGCCCCACTGGCTTGCCGGCACACTCGGCACAGCGGGCATGGGAACTGTGCTGGTGTTGAGCTACATCACGGCGTTGACCTATTTCTACGGCGGTTCGCCACAGTTTATCGCTGAAAACGGCGAGCGCCTCCAGGCTGTAATCTTCAACTGCACATGGCTGCAGTTCACTCCCAGTCTGGTGATCAAACTCGGTTTCCTCCTCGACCCGATATCGGCGCTGATGCTGATAGTCATTCCCACCATCTCTTTCATGGTGCATCTCTACAGCATGGGCTACATGCGCGACCATCACGGAGTATACGAGCACGGTTTCCAGCGTTTCTACGCTTTCCTGTCGCTCTTCAGCTTCTCTATGCTCGGTCTGGTAGTGGCCACGAATATCTTCCAGATGTATATCTTCTGGGAGCTTGTGGGCGCATCCTCCTATCTTCTGATCGGTTTCTATTATAAGAAACCTTCGGCAGTCTCGGCATCGAAAAAAGCGTTTATCGTCACTCGTTTCGCTGATCTCGGCTTCCTTATCGGCATCCTCGTGCTGTCGTACTATACGGGCACGTTCGACTTCATGCAGCTCACATCCGCTCCTGTCGACGGCATGGAAGGAGTCTATCAGGTGAGCGAGCAGACTGCTCTGGGAGTAAAGAATATCTTCGCACAGAGCGCGGCTCCAATGTTTATGGGCGCTTCGGTGCTGACATGGGCTCTCGTGCTGATCTTCATGGGCGGCATGGGTAAGTCGGCCATGATGCCTCTCCACATATGGCTCCCCGACGCCATGGAGGGCCCGACTCCCGTCTCGGCTCTCATCCACGCAGCCACTATGGTGGTGGCCGGAGTATATCTGGTAGCACGACTCTATCCGCTCTATCTGATGGAGACGACCTCGCTCGACATCATAGTAGTGGTAGGCGCTCTGACAGCCTTCTATGCAGCGATGGTGGCCTGTGCGCAGATCGACATCAAGCGAGTCCTCGCATTCTCCACTATCTCACAGATAGCCTTCATGATGGTATCGCTCGGAGTTTCGCGTCCGGAATTCCACGAAGGCATAGGCTACATGGCCGGAATGTTCCATCTGTTCACCCACGCCATGTTCAAGGCGCTTCTCTTCCTCTGCGCCGGTGCGATCATCCACGTCGTGGGATCCAATGACTACACTGCCATGCACGGCCTGCGCAAATTCATGCCGATCACCAATGCATGCTTCCTTATAGGCTGTCTTGCCATCGCCGGCATCATTCCGTTTGCAGGTTTCTTCTCCAAGGACGAAATTCTCGTGGCTTGCTTCGGACACTCGATCTTCTGGTATATCTGGATGTCGGCAGTAGCCGGTCTGACCGCATTCTACATGTTCCGACTCTACTACCTGATTTTCTGGTGGAAGGAACACAAGGTGCATGAGGGCCACCACGCTCCCGCCGACCAGCCCTGGACAATGACGCTGCCTCTGGTCATTCTGGCAGCCATTTCGTGCGTGGCCGGTTTCGTGCCGATGGGCAACCTGGTCACCTGGAACGGTGTGCCGATGTTCGAGCATGTCAACTTCTTCACCAATCTTACGCATCTCAACTGGAGCGTAGCCCTCGTCTCGCTTGCAGTGGCTATCGTCGCCATAATCATAGCGACGGTGATGTACCGAAAGGAAAATCCGCTGCCCGACCGCATGGCCGATATGTTCCCCCGTCTGTGGGACTGGTGTCACCATCGTTTCTACTGGGACGAACTCTATCAGTTCATCACCCATAAGATTATCTTCGGATGCATTTCGCGTCCCATCGCCTGGTTTGACCGTCACATCATCGACGGAGCCATGGATGGTCTGGCCACAGTCACCAACAAGGCTTCCTACGCGATACGCGGCCTGCAGAGCGGCAAGATACAGATGTATGTATGGGTCTACCTCATCGGAGCTCTGCTGCTTGCAGCTGTGACAGCCGTCTGCCTCATGTAATTTCATTCACGGTGCAATAAGAAAAAGAAAAAGTAATTATGTTTTCCAATCCTCTGATCTATTTCGTGGTGATTCCGCTGGTAATGCTGGCCGGTCTCGCCATCTGCCGGAGCATAGGGCAGATACGCGCCGTGGCCGTCACCGGATCACTCGCGCTCACAGCCCTCTCGATATGGCTTCTGGTCGACTATCTGGGACTCCGCGCCGCAGGCGCCGACGCCCCGATGCTCTACTGTGGCTCCTGGAGCTGGTTTGAGCCTCTAAACATACATCTTGCAGTCGGTGTCGACGGTATCTCGATAGCAATGCTTATCCTGTCGTCGATCATCCTGCTGACAGGCAGCTTCGCCTCCTGGAAGATCGAGCCGAACACAAAGGACTTCTTCCTCTGGCTTATCCTGCTGTCGACGGGCGTGTTCGGATTCTTTATCTCGATCGACCTCTTCACGATGTTCATGTTCTATGAGGTGGCTCTCATACCGATGTATCTGCTTATCGGAGTGTGGGGCAGCGGCAACAAGAACTACTCGGCCATGAAGCTGACTCTGATGCTCATGGGCGGCTCGGCATTCCTGATGCTCGGCCTCATAGGCATCTTCTATCACTCGGCTCCCGAAGGAATGCCTCTGACATGGAATCTCCTTGAGATCCGCGCCAACGAGAGCATTTCGGAAGGCTGGCAGTATTTCCTCTTCCCGATGACGTTCGTAGGCTTCGGAGTGCTCGGAGCCATGTTCCCCTTCCACACATGGAGCCCCGACGGTCATGCTTCGGCCCCGACAGCCGTGTCGATGCTCCATGCGGGCGTGCTTATGAAACTCGGCGGCTACGGATGCTTCCGTGTAGCCATCTACCTCATGCCTCAGGCTGCCAACGAGCTCGCATGGATATTCCTGATACTGACAGGCATCTCTGTAGTCTACGGCGCTTTCTCGGCCTGTGTGCAGACCGACCTCAAATATATCAACGCCTATTCCTCGGTAAGCCATTGCGGCCTCGTGCTCTTCGCCATATTGATGCTTAACACCACGGCGATGACCGGCGCCATAATGCAGATGCTCTCCCACGGTCTGATGACGGCCCTCTTCTTCGCCCTCATCGGTATGATCTACGGACGCACGCATACCCGCGACATACGTCTGATGGGCGGCCTGATGAAGATCATGCCGTATCTGGCCGTATGCTATGTAATAGCCGGTTTCGCTTCGCTCGGTCTGCCGGGTCTCAGCGGATTCGTAGCCGAGATGACAATTTTCATCGGTTCGTTCCAGCATGCCGACATGTTCCACCGCGTATTCACCATCGTGGCATGCTGCTCGATCGTGATCACTGCGGTCTACATTCTCCGTGTCGTGGGCAAGCTGCTTTTCGGCCCTGTACAGGACGAGCATCATCTGCAGCTCACCGACGCCACATGGTGGGAACGTGTGTCGACCGTCACACTCATAGTCAGCGTAGCAGCCATAGGATGCTTCCCCAACTTCTTCGCCGACCTTATCAAGTTTACATTCAGCCCGTCGATCTTCGCCGTCATCGGCCAGTAATTTTGCATAGATAGAAAATGGACTATTCACAGTTTCTCATAATGAAGCAGGAAATCGGCCTCCTCGCCGTATTTCTGATTGTCTTCCTCGCCGACACTTTCCTGCCCCGTCGCGAGCAGGGTTCGATCGGCGTCATAAGCTGCATCTTCTTCGCAGCGTTCACGGTGCTCGGTTTCGTCCCCGGTGTCGTAGGCGAAGGGATGGCCTTCTCCGATATGTACGAGGCCACATGGCCTGTGATCAACATCAAGAACATTCTCAATGTCGGTGTGCTCATAGTCATGATTCAGGCCCTGCGCTGGGCCGATCAGGATATGGTGAGGATCCGCCGCGGTGAGTTCTACGAACTGCTTCTGGTGACGCTCCTGGGCATGTATCTTATGATTTCGGCCCGTCACTTCCTGCTGTTCGTGATCGGTCTGGAAACAGCCTCGCTTCCTCTGGCGGCCATGGTGGCTTTCGACAAGCACCGCTACGAATCGCGTGAGGCGGCTGTCAAGTATATCCTGACGGCTGTATTCTCCTCGGCCATATTCATGATGGGCATATCGTATGTCTACGCTCTGTCGGGCTCGCTCTACTTCTATGATATCGCCATTGCGGTATGGTCGGAGTCGCACAGCGCTCTGCTCCTCTGCGCCCTGGCTTTTGTCATAGCAGGCATAGGCTTCAAGCTGTCGCTCGTGCCGTTCCACCTCTGGACCGCCGACGTCTATCAGGGTGCGCCGACTCCGGTGACCTCATATCTCTCGGTTATCTCCAAGGGCGCCGCCGCATTCGCGTTTCTCGCAGTGCTCTGGCAGGCGTTCGGCACGGTTTATCCCCAGGCATGGGAATGGATGCTCTATGCTCTTATCATCCTGACCATCACCGTGGGCAACCTATTCGCCATCCGTCAGAAGAACATGAAGCGCTTCCTCGCTTTCTCGTCGATCTCGCAGGCCGGTTACATCATGCTCGGCATCATAGCTTTCAATCCTATGGGAATGGCAGCTCTGATGTTCTACGTGCTGGTGTATATTTTCTCCAATCTTGCCGCCTTCGGCGTGATAGGGGCTATAGAGAACGCTTCGGGCAAAGTGTGGATGGACGACTACAAGGGACTTTACCGCACCAATCCGCGTCTGGCGTTCACAATGATGCTCGCCATGTTCTCTTTGGCCGGCATCCCGCCGTTCGCAGGTTTCTTCTCGAAGTTCTTCATCTTCACCGGCGCGATAGCCCAGGGCACTGTAGCGATCTACGTGCTTGTGCTTATAGCGTTGATCAACACCATCATTTCGCTCTACTACTATCTGCTGGTGGTGAAGGCGATGTTCATTTCGCAGGACGACTGCGTGATCGCGCCTTTCCGCAGTGCATGCAGCGAGCGTTTTGCCCTGTGGGTATGTGTGGCAGGAATCCTGCTGCTCGGTGTGGTAAGCTTCGTCTACAACACTCTGCTTGAAGGCACGATGTACAGCTTCTGAAGCTGACTCCCACGACGTTTCAACCCTTCAATAAAGTGCTCCCCGGAAAGCTTTCGCCTTCCGGGGAGTTTTACATCCGACAGGATTATTGATCTGCCTGGCATGCGGATCAGCGTGGGGGCAGAGGCTTGTGCAGGTCGAATCCTGCGGGCACCTCTTCGGGGCAGTGGGTGACGAAGACTATTGCCGCCTTGGAGCGTGCAGAGATCATGTCGATGATCTGACGGACAATTCTCTTGTGTGCGATGTCGAGGCCGTGGAACGGCTCGTCGAGAAGCAGCAGAGGAGCGTCCTTGATGAGTGTGCGGGCGAGAAGAGCCAGTCGCTGCTCGCCGGTGGATAGTGAGGCGTACGTCCGGGCGGCAAGATGCGACAGGCCGAGAGTGGCCATCCATCCGTCGGCGGCAGCGGTCTGCGCCTCGGTCAGGCGGGTGTAGCATCCTACGGTGTCGTTGAGACCGCGGGCCACTACTTCGCGCACTGTGGCCGCTCCGCCTCCGAAATAAAGCTGCATCTCTGGCGAGATGTATCCGATGCGGCGTTTGACGTCCCATATGCTTTCGCCTGTGCCGCGCCGCCGGCCGAAGATTCTGACGTCGTTGGAGTAGGCCTGCGGCCCGTCGGCGTAGATTAGGCTCAGAAGTGTGGATTTACCTGAACCGTTTGGCCCGGAAAGTACCCAGCGCTCTCCGGGCATAATGCGCCAGTCTACCGAGTCGATAAGAGTCATGTCTCCGTAGCTTACCGTGCAGCCATGCATCTCCACGGCTGCAATACCCGCGTCGATATCGTCCGGTCCGGCGCAAGGCGGCAGCGAGGGCGAAATCGTGGCTGCGGGAAACAGACGTTCCGCTCTTTCGCGCAGTTCGCCAGCGGGTGCTATTACCATTTCGCCTACCGTCATATGCTCTACCACGAGCATCGCCGACGTATAATCGGGGATGTCGGCAGGATCGCACACGAGCATAAGTATCGATACTCCTTTGCGGGCCATCCGTTGCAGAGCGTCGTCGAGCTGCGCGCGCGATGTCGGGTCGAGACCTATATACGGGTTGTCGAGTATCAGCAGGTCGGGCAGCCGGCCGCTCAGCGCCTGATAGATGAGCATCTTGCGGGTTTCGCCGCTCGAAAGGTAGTTGATCCGTTTGTCAAACAGCGCAGTCATGTCAAACGGTGCATGGCTTCCCGAAGCGATGCTTTCAGCGAGAACGTCGCTGACGAGAGGCACCTCGTCGTTCATCGACGATTCGTAGCGTTGCTGTCGGTAGGTCACTTTGCCGCCCGAGAGCGAATGAACGTCGTTGAATTCAAGCCGTTTCACCTTCAGTTCGGCCAGAGGTGAACGGATTGCGTTGGTGGCCAGATTGCGGCCTCGCTCTATTATGCGTCCGAGAGTGGATTTTCCGGCTCCGTTGGGCCCTATGACAGCTGTGACGCCGCGAGGCAGAGCCGTTGCCTTCGGATTGGATAGCTCCACGCCTATCCATTGCAGGCGGGGGCTCTGGAGTGTGACAATCGGATTCATGACCGCAAAAATGCAAATAATATTTCAGACGGCCAAACAATCATGGAGGCGGGTCAGAAATCGGCAAGTCTGACCCGCCTCCATACTTCTTTACATTTACAAGTGATGTCAGCCGGAAATAACGGTATGGCGCCTGCGTATCCTATGCATTGGCAGGGCGGCGGGTTGAGTAGCCGCTGTCGGTCAGCTTGGCGAAAGCGCGGAGGTATTTGCGGATGCCCGACATCATCTCCTGACTCTCCTGAAGCATGTTGAGATACACGTAGAGCACTGCCATCGTCTTGGGATCGTCGCTGTGCAGGCGGTTCTGCAGCCTGTGGTAGGTCTCGGAGAGGGTATCCTTGATCTCGTCGCAGTGGCGGCGCAGGAGAGCTACGGTGGATATATCGCCGCTCTGCATCATTGTCAGTGTGTCGTTGAAGAGGATGGTGATGCGGGTGCGGATTTCGGCGAAATCAGTGGCGTAATGAGCGGGGAGCGGCAGGAAATTGTTCTCTACGTGCTCCTTGCACACCTCGTTTATGCGGTGGAGGTTGTAGAGTATCGACATGCAGCAGTTGTTGCTCGTATAAAACCATGCGCTTTTCTCCAGTGCGGTCTGCTGCGGGAGCTTGCGCAGGCAGAGGGTTTCTTTGCGGCGGGCGTTCTTGAGCGCTTTCTTGTTGTCGGAGAGCGTGCGCTCGGCCCTGTCGAGGGTCTTCACGTCGTCATCGACGAAGGCCTGTGTTATATCCCTGTAAGTATCACGGGCGTAGATCATGAAACGTTCCTGATTGCCCGTGATATACATCATGAGCATGGGCCATATCTGCGATTGGTCGGTGGTGGAGATAATGGCGCGGAACAATGTGTCGCCCCCTTCAGCGGCTTCCGATGGGTTTTTCCTGAAGCGGCGGTTGCTGCGTATGATGATGGCCACTGTCGCCACGGCAAGGAGTATCATCACCCAGATCCCTCCGAGATGCATCGCAAGCACTATCACTCCGGCTCCGAGGAAGGCGGCTCCGGCTGTTATGAACCATCCGCCGATTACGGATATGACGCCGGTGATGCGGAATACGGCGCTTTCGCGTCCCCACGCACGGTCGGCGAGCGAGGAGCCCATGGCCACCATGAAAGTGACGAATGTGGTGGAGAGGGGAAGTTTCATCGATGTGCCGAGAGCGATGAGCGCGCCGGCGAGCACGAGGTTGACTGATCCTCTGATGAGGTCGAATGCGGCTCCCTGATCCATGATCGCTTCGTCGAGATCAAACCGTCGGTTGATCCAGCGGCGCACGGGCAGGGGAGTGATGTCTCTTGTCCAGTTGACCAGCGACAGGGTCCAGCGTACGAGGCGCCGTCCTATCCGTGACGAGCCGAACATCTCGTCGCCGGCCTCCTGCGATCCGAGGCCGATCTCGGTCTGCGATACTTTGCGAGCCTTGCGCGATGTGGCAAGCGATACCACCATCACCACTCCGGCGCCGATGAGAAACCATATGGATGTGTCGGATGGGCCGTTGAGGGTGCCCATGAGATAAGTATGGGCTTCGCCGGCGCCGTTGGCGGCATAGTCGGTGTAGGCTGAGAGTCCCGACAGGGGCACGCCGATGAAGTTGACGAGGTCGTTGCCTGTAAAAGCCATGGCGAGAGCGAATGTGCCCATAAGCACTATTACTTTCAGCACGTTGACCCTGAGCGCGTGGAGCAGCTGCATTATGACTGTGAAGCCTCCCAGGCAGCAGAGTATGATGACGAGTGTGTGGGTGTCGATCCATGCCTTGAGCGCAGGAGTCATGAAGGTGAGATCCTTTATGCCCTTGATGAGAAGGAAATATACGATGGCTGTGGCGCAGATGCCTCCGAAGATGCCTATCTTCCATCTGAGACGGCTGCGGTAGTTGAACGAGAAGATAAGTCGGGCTATGAACTGCACGAGTGTGCCGAAGAAGAAAGCTATGGCTACGGAGAGGAATATGCCGAGTATCACGGAGAGCGCCTTTTCGGTATTGAGCAGGTCGTTGAATCCGAGGTCGGGAGTGTCGGTGGCCATTTTGATCAGTGACACCACGAAAGTGGCTCCGAGCAGCTCGAACACCATCGAGACGGTGGTCGACGTAGGCATGCCGAGCGAATTGAAGATGTCGAGCAGTATGATGTCGGTCACCATCACGGCCATGAATATGCATATCAGGTCGTAGAACGAGAAATGCTCCGGCCGGAATATGCCGTGGCGGGCTATGTCCATCATGCCGTTGCTCATGGCCGCGCCCAGGAATACGCCTATGGATGCCACGATGATGATCCGCTTGAAGGAGGCGGCTTTCGATCCCATTGCGGAGTTGAGGAAGTTGACGGCGTCGTTGCTGACTCCTACCGACAGGTCGAACACTGCGAGCAGGAACAGAAACACTACCACGCAAAGAAAAAGTATTTCCATCTTTAATTGGTTTAGTGGTTTGCTTCCGCAAAGTAACGCATAGAATGTTTCATAAATGTTGCAGATTCTTTAAGTTTACTTTAAGCGTGGCGGGTGTGACGGCAAGAGGGGGGGCGGATGTCCGCGACAGGGCGGGGCTGTCAGCGGCGGAGGGGGAGGGTGATGGTAAACTGCATGCCTCCTCGGGGGCGCAGCGAGGCTTCGACTGTGCCTCCGTGCCATGCGATGGCATTCTTTACGATCGCGAGGCCGAGTCCGGTGCCTCCGGCCTGCCGGGAGCGGCCCTTGTCCACGCGGTAGAATCGCTCGAAGAGCCGCGGCAGATGCTGCGGGTCGACTCCGCAGCCGTCGTCGCCGACGGTGATCGTCAGTGTGTCGCCGCCGTCGTCGACCTTTTGGCTGATCTCCACCACTGTGCCTCCGGAGTAGGCTATGGCGTTGGCCAGAAGGTTGCCGAATACGGATTCCATCAGCGACCGGTTGCCTCTGACGGGGTCGCTGAATGTCACTCGGTTGATGACCGTCATGCCTCTGGCCGCTGCCTGAGCGGTGTATTCTTCGGCCGCCTCGGCCGCTATCGCCGCGATGGATATCTCCTCGGCGGCTATGCATGATCTTCCGTCGTCGAGCCGTGTGATTGTCGACACGTCGGCGAGCAGCCGGCCCAGCCGCTGGCAGGCGCGGGTGCTGCGGCGGAGCAGCTCCTCGCGCTGCAGGGGGGCCATGTCGGGGCGGGCGAGCAGCGTTTCGAGGCAGAGCTGCATGGAGGCTACGGGGGTCTAGAGCTCATGGTTGATGTTGTTGGTGAGCTGGCGCTTGATGCGGTCTTTCTCCTGCTGCTCGCGCAGGGCGGCGCGGTGCTCCCGGTCGCGGTCGGCCACGGCCTGCTGCAGGCGGGCGTAGAGCCTCACGATATGGCTCGATATCTCGCCGAGCTCGTCGTGGGGGAATGGGTCGGTGTCGTAGATGCGCTCGCCGCGCTCGGCCCGCTCGGCGAAGCGGTTGAGCCGGCTGACGTGTTCTCCCAGCCGGTGGGTGGCCATATAGCCGGCGGTGCACATCACGGCGGCGATGGCCATCAGCGTCCAGAGGAATCCGTAGTCGGCCGAGAGGAGCTGGCGGAGGGTCAGGTCGTAGGGCACGGCCGTGCGCACTATCCTCGCGCTGTCGGCTGTGGCGGAGTAGAAGTAGGTATGCCCCGTCGATGCGCTGTGGCGGCGCAGCGAGTATCCGCGGCCGCGGCTGATGGCTGCGGCGATCTCGCGGCGGTCGGTGTGGGGGGCGCCCTGCAGGCCGTCGCCCCCGGGCGAATTGTCGTAGACGACGCGGCCTCGGCGATCCATCACCGTGAGCCTCAGGCCGGGCAGCGCGTCGCCCAGCGGGGCGCGAAGCGAGTCGGGGCGCGCTCCCTCGGCGAGCTCTTCGAGCAGCCGGGCGTTGACGCCCTGAAGGCGCGCGTCGAGAGTCTCGGCCTTGTGGCGCCGCTCGCGCTGATACTGAAATGCGGCGAAGGCCGCCACCATGGCGAGCGAGTAGATCAGCAGGGCGGCGAAGAGCCGCCGGTGATATGTCATTTTGTCAAGCCATCCCATCTGTTGTCGGTTTTTTGGGGTTTGATGTGGGGCGGGGCGCCCCGCGGCGGCAAATTTAGCGAAAATAGCGGATGCCAGGGCTCCGCTGCGCCGGTTTTTTGGCAATCGGTGGGCGGGGCGCGATTTTTTTTGGCGAAATGCTTGCGCGGGAGCAAAAGAGTTAGTAACTTTGCAGCCGCTGACGCAGAGATACGCTGCGTCGCCCCAACGCGCTCGGGGTGTAGCACAGTTGGTTAGCGCGCCACGTTCGGGACGTGGAGGTCGGAAGTTCGAGTCTTCTCACCCCGACAGCCCTCAGGCTCCGGAGCTATTGCAGCTCCGGGGCCTGATCTGTTTTCGGGCGTTGCACAGGATCAGAAACGATACTGAAGAGAAGCGATGACAGTGCGCTGCCGTATGCCGAACGAATGCTCCGAAACCGACAGCGGCCCGTAGCTTACGTAGCGGTACGCATGTCTGTCGAGAAGATTGCGGGCCGTCAGCGACAGGCGTATCCTGTTTTTCGGATGCCATACGGCAGAGGCGTCGAGCAGCAGGAGCGAAGCATCGTTCCCTTCAGGCAACCGCGTCAGGAAGTGCTCGGCTCCGGCGGTGAAATTCAGTCGGTCGCCGGGCATGACTGTGACTGACAGATTCTGATGAAGCGAGTGGCAGTCGGCTGAGGAGCCGGCAGTATGCAGCCGGGAATACCCGTACTCCGCCTCATAGTTGGCCGACAGCCAGCGGAGCAGGCTCCCCTTGAAATACGGGGCGACCGTCACTGAGCGCTGACGGTATGGAATGACCGCGCCGTCGCGCATGGACGTTGCTGAAGAAAGCGATGCGCTGACGTTGCATCCTGTCACCATACGGCTGTGGCCGAGCCCTTTGCTGATATCGCCTTGCAGTTTCCAGAAATCTGATCCCGTTTTCCGGTCGGCATATGTGGATATTATCAGGTCGCCTGAAAATATCTGCTCTGGAATAATGGCCGATTTCTGGTGGATGTACGACGCCGTCAGGCTTGCAAACAGAGCTTTCATGGGGTTGCGGTAGCTATAGGAGAATGATGTTGATACATCATGGGTATATTTGCCCGGCACTCCGCCGACCAACAGCGTGCGGTAATCTGACATGAACGGCGCGTCAGTCAGTCGCCATGCCTGCGGAGCGCCGAGGTGCCACGAGAGCAAGGCTGAAACGTATGATTTTGCGGTCAGCTGGCGGCGTCCGGTCAATACTGGATAAATGTCGGCATAGTCGTGATCGCCCTTCAGGTGGTGATGGACCCATTTGACCGGCAGTCTCAGTGATGCGCGCCATCCGTTTCGTTCGAAATCGGTCTGGGGAGTAGCGTAAAGTCGCGTCAGAAAGGCTTCATGCAGCCCGTGATTGTCATAGGCCCCTCTTCCCTCCAGTCTGCTGTACATCCTGTGATAGTCGATGTCGATACCTGTTGAGAGATAATATTTCCAGAATCGCTTCACGTGTCCGAGTCTTGTTTCAGTGGTGCTTCGCAGTTCATCTGTGGATATACGCTGCAATGCATCTCCGTCACCATTTACCGTCAGCCTGTCGGGCGTGTGGGCAAACGAGTTGCGCGACGTCAGAGTCAGCAGCCGGTGTCCGCTGCGTTTCACGAGTTTCAGATCGTTGACTGCCGACAGACTGTTGCGGTCAACCTGCTGAGAGAGATTCATCGTTCCGCTTATACCGCTGTTTGACCGGTCGGTGCCACCGCTGACGGTGAACCTGTCGCGCATGAAGTATTCACGCTTGTTGGTCTCGCTGTTGAATCTCGCAGAAAAATCATGGCGCCGGGTGCGCAGCCGGTCACGTTTGATGAACTGAGGTATGGAGTTGTCAAGATAGTCGGTCGTGACGGCTGAACTGTAGTCGAGGCGGTCGGCTGAATAATCCAGTTTCAGGCGCATGGAGGTGTCGCCCGATTTCCAGGCCGTGATGGCGTCGGCGAGCCACGACAGGTTGTCGCGCGTGCGGGCTTCGGTCAGGGGCACGCTTACCGTGCCGCCGGATATATACTCGGGCCACAGCGATGAGGCATAGTCTGATGAGAACATTCCGTCGATATCGTGCTCTTTGATCTCGTCGGCAGGATTCCATCCGGTATTGTCGGCTTTCAGGGTGAAAACTGTCTGTGCCTTACGCGCCATACGCATGGCGAAAACCGATCCGTCGGCGATCAGAGGCTGTGCTCCGATGGCTCCCTGGGCCACCCCGACCCATCGGCCCCGGGCATCCTCCTTGAGCTTCAGGTTTATTCCGGCTTCGTCGGGGAATTCTATCCCTTCGAGGGCTTTCACCGGCTGATGATTTTCCATGACTTCCACCGATTTTACATCTTTGTAGGATATATTGTTTGTGGCCAGGCCGTACTGGCCTCCGATGAAATCGTTGCCGTCGAGGTAAAACCGGCTGATTGGCTTTCCCTGATATTTTATCGTTCCGTCTTTCTCCACCTTTATGCCCGGGAGGCGCTTGATGACGTCGATTATGGCGTTGTCTTTGGCAGTGGCGTAGCGTGCGACGTTGAACACAAGCGTATCGCCCCGGGCGTAAATGTCGGGAGCCTCGACTATCACTTCCTCCAGACTCGTGACTTTCGGATCGAGAGCGACAGCCGAAAGATCGGCCGAAAGAGGCAGTCTCAGCGTAGCGTATCCCATCAGCCGGAAAGTGACGGAGTCGCATCCCGCTGATGGAGCGATTGAAAATCGCCCTTCTCTGTCGGTCGAAGTGAATCGTCCGCAGGCTCTGACGATCACTCCGGCGATCGGTTCGCCGGTCGATGCGTCAGTCACCTTACCGCGGAGCGTCCCTGTCGCCGATGCTTCAGCTGACAATGTGAACATCAATGCTGACAGTATGATTAAAATGGCGCGTGTCATTTGTGCCAGTCGAGTTCTATGTAGTCAAAAGGCAGTTCGATCGGATCGTAGGAGTCGAGCATGATATTGCCGTTCTCGTCTCTGACGGTGATATGGCCGCCGGTAGTTGCCTCAAAATAGGCGTAGGGATTCACTTCATAGCGGTGTTTTGTGTCATAGTAGGTCTTGCGGTCAACATCATTGTACGGCACCTTGTAGATGGTGATCGGCCGGTCGGCTTTGTCGCGCAGGCCGATGCATTCGAACGTGTATTCCCCCTTTTCGTCCGTAGCCTTCATGATCAGACCGGGGAGCCCATGGAGTTTCCAGGGGCCGTCGGTAAGCGGAATCTCTTCGGCGAAGAACGCTGTCCAGCGGCGCCCGCGGAAATCACACTCCGCCCCCTGGCAGCGGTAGCCGAGCACGGTCGTCGTAGTGTCAGTCAGACGCCATTCGATAGCGGGGATCTCCTCTTCGTAGCGCAGCCAGTCGTTGCATATCTTCTCGGTATGTGTCAGGCGTCCGGCAGGATAGTTCTTATAGATGGTCATGAACTCGCCATTGTTGAGTTTCCCTTCCATGGCTGCGTTGGTGAGCTGTTCATTACTCGAACTCATGATAATGGAGTCGATGGCGAGATTCCTGTAGCTGGAGAATTTCGAAAGGCCGCCGGCGCCGATCTGGAGCAGCATCCTGTCGGAGGCATAATTGTCGTCGAGCGAGGCAGTGGTGTCGACGCAGTAGGCGTAGTCGTAGACAAACTCCATAGTCTCCGGGGCTATGGTCTCGGTTTCGGGTACGGAGGTCCGGGTGATGTTGAGCTGACGGCGCAGAACCCTTGCCGATACGGTAAGGAGTGTGGCCGAGAGTGCGATGATGATTGCTAATCGTTTCATGTCATTTGATGTTTTAGAGTTGCATGGCAAAGTTAGACACAGTAGCTGATGGGAGGCGATTTTTATCATTACTCAATCATTAGGGAATTATTACTGAATTATTACTCCTGCGAAATTTCAGTCAGCGGGAGAGGACGTTTACCACTGGATTTTAGTAATTTCGCAGTGTGGAACACCGAATCAGGACATTATACTCTATTACGATCATAGCCATTCTGGCCTTCCTCGCGATGCAGGTCTATTGGCTGTATAACCGCTATGCGTTTTCCCTCAGTGCGTATGAGGCCGATGCTTTCGAATCTATTGTAAAGGCAGTGGACGGATACAATAAAGGACGAAAGAACCGGAAAAAATCTGATGAATTATCGAAACGACATCAGACTGAATACAATATCGACTGGGATGTCGACAGCTGTGGCCGGAAGAAGACAATAGCTACTGTGACAACCCGTCAATATGTCGCCGAGGAAGTGCTGGGAATAAGCGGTCAGCGCCGCCTCACGACGGAGGAACTGTTGCAGGCGTCGAGAAAGGTCGCGGATGACCCTTCGCTGAGCGTGACCCGACGCGACTCGTTCGACGTTACTTCCGCGCCCTCTGAGGGAGAGATCTGGGTAGCCATGAAGAATGTGGAGAATGAGTTTGTATCGCCCCTCTCTGCGGCGGAAATCGACTCCGTGCTTGCTGCCGGAGGAATTGACGCCGACGTCAGCCTGACTGTGACCGACAGCATCGCGTGGGCCCCCTCCGTATTGCGGCATGCTTCGGTCATGAAGCCTGCCATTGCCTTGAATGTGCCTTATTCCGAATTGCAGAGAAAGAGCGTCAGGGTGGAATACCGGTTTCCGGTAGCGGAAATATTCGGCGGGATGGCGGGGACGCTTGTAGTCGTAGCGTTGCTGTCGCTGTTCTTGATAGTATGTCTGATACTTCAGTTCTCGACCATATTGAAACTATCGCGTCTTGACAGGATGCGCAGCAGTTTCGTTGCTACGATGATCCATGAGCTGAAGCGTCCGATCGCCACTCTGAAGATGTGTGTGTCGGGTATTGGCAACGAGTCGATGATGGCCGATGTTGAGGTCAGAGACGAGCTGCTCGGCTCCACGCGGTCGGCTCTCGACAATCTGTCGGCCTATTTCTCCAGGCTGCGCGACATCACGTTCAACGACATCGAACAGATACCGCTGAATATCACTACGTTTGATCTTGCACCGCTGTTTGATGATGCGGTAGCCTCCACAGCCGTCCCTTACGGCAAGAGCGCCGAATTTCTTAATCATATTGATGCCGGACTGAAGATTTCGGCCGACCGGACCCACCTCCTCAATATTCTGACAAATCTGGTGGAGAACGCGGTGAAATATTCCGGAAGCAGAGTTGATGTTACGGCCGAAGCCGCGGTCGGCGCCGAAAGCGTGAACATTTCGGTGAGTGACACCGGCGACGGCATACCGCGGTCGGACATCGATAAAATCTTCACGCGTTTCTACCGCGGCAAAGCGGCCGGCGGGGAGCAGCCCGGCATCGGCCTCGGACTGACTTACGTCCGTATGCTCGTAGAGGCCCACGGTGGAAGCGTAGAAGTGGAAAGCGTGGAGGGAGAAGGATCACGGTTCACTATAATTTTGCCGCAATGAGCAGAGCGATCAGAATACTCCTTGTTGACGACGACCTGAAAAACTCGATGCTTCTGAAGCGTTTTATCGAAGCTGAATGTTACGAGGTAGGTTATGCGTCCGACGGAATAGCGGGACTGGCCATGTATGAGTCGATGCGGCCCGATCTGATATTGCTCGATATAAACATGCCGGGCATGGACGGATTCGAACTGGCGCGCATTATCAGGAAAACCGACAGGCGCGTAATTATATTCTTTCTGACCGACCGCACCGACAAGGTCGACCGTCTGCGTGGATTTTCTCTCAAAGGCAACGACTACATCCCGAAGCCGTTTTATCCGGAAGAACTGTTAGCCCGCATCAGTGAGCGGCTTGACATCATGGTTGGACACAGGGATGAGGAATACCGGATTGGCGATACGGTTTTCAGGCCGGATCTCGCATCGCTCACATATCGTGGCGAGACACATTCTCTGTCGGTGAGGCAATCCGAGATTCTTCAGCTTCTTGCCGAAAATCTCGGCCGGGTGGTGGAGCGCGATGTCATTCTGGAGCGGATATGGGGCGATGCGAGCTATGCCAACTCGCTTGCCCTCAACGTGCAGATCACCTATTTGCGGCGCCTGCTGGCCGACGACCGGTCCGTAGCCATCACCTCGATCAAGCGCCGGGGCTACACGCTCACGGCCGGGCGGGGGGGCGGCTGACGCTCCGCTCCGGCGGCGCGCGGGCCCCATCCCCCCCGGATGCGTCAGCCGCGCCAAATTACCGGAGAATTTAACGCCAAATTACCGGATTTGTTGGCGGCCGCCGCTCCGCCCGAAGTCTTAATAATGGCAAACGGGGCGCAAAAGGGCCGCGCGACAGGGGCGTGAACCGGCGGAAAATTCGTAACTTTGCAGGCTATGCAGAGACCTGAAGAGAAGCGCCGCCCGCAGCCGACGGCGGCGCAGCCAAATATCGCGGCGCGCGGAGTGCGCGTCAACAATCTCAAGGGCGTCGACGTGGAGATACCGCGCGGACGCATGACCGTCATCACCGGGCTCTCGGGCTCGGGCAAGTCGTCGCTCGCCTTCGACACGCTCTATGCCGAGGGGCAGCGGCGCTACGTGGAGTCGCTCTCGGCCTACGCCCGTCAGTTTCTGGGCCGCATGCCCAAGCCCGACGCCGACTTCATACGCGGCCTCCCGCCGGCCATAGCCATAGAGCAGAAGGTCAGCACGCGCAATCCGCGCAGCACCGTAGGCACCGCCACGGAGATCTACGAATATCTGCGCCTGCTGATGGGGCGCGTAGGGGTGACCCGCGATCCGGCCACAGGCGAGAGGGTAGCGAAGCATACGGTCGACGACGTGGTGGGCGCGGCGTGGAGCTGCCCGGAGGGGACGCGCCTGATGGTGAGCGCTCCGCTGACGCTCCCCGAAGGGCGCCCGATGGCCACGCAGCTCGACGTATATCTCAAAGGGGGCTACTCGCGCATGCTCCACGACGGAGAGCCGGTGGATATCGCCGACCTGCTATCGGCTCCCGACTCTGTGCCCTCCTCGTCCGAGGGATGGGAACTGCTGGTCGACCGCCTGACAGTCAGCGCCGATCCCGACGAGAAGAGCCGTCTGGCCGACTCGGCGGAGACCGCTTTCTTCGAGGGGCACGACGCGCTGACGCTGACGCTCTACGACGCAGAGGAGCCCCGAAGGCTCCAGTTCTCCAAGCGGTTCGAGGCCGGCGGCCGGCAGTTTACGGAGCCGAGCGACCTGATGTTCAATTTCAACAATCCCTACGGTGCGTGCCCCCGGTGCGAGGGATTCGGACGGGTCATCGGCATCAGCGAGGATCTTGTGGTGCCCAACCGTACGCTCTCGGTCTACGACGACGCCGTGGCCTGCTGGCGCGGCGAGAAGATGGGGCAGTGGAAACAGATGGCCATAGCCGCCTCCGGCGCCGCGGGATTCCCGATCCATACCCCCTACGACAAGCTGACGCCGCAGCAGCGCGACTGGCTGTGGCATGGCGGCGCGGGGGGCTTCGAGGGGATCGACGGATTTTTCAGGATGGTGGAGGAGAATCTCTACAAGATACAGTATCGGGTGATGCAGGCACGCTACCGGGGCAAGACGGAGTGTCCGCTCTGCCACGGCTCGCGGCTGCGCGCCGACGCGGCCTACGTCAGCGTCGGAGGCAAGACGATAACCGACATGGTCGGCATGCCGGTCGACGAGCTGCTCCGCTTCTTCGAGCACATAGAGCTCTCCGAGGCCGATCGAGAGATAGCGCGGCGCCTGCTGACGGAGATCACCACCCGGCTCCGCTTCCTCTCCGACGTCGGACTCGGATATCTGACCCTCGACCGCAGGGCCGACTCCCTCTCGGGCGGCGAGAGCCAGCGCATCAACCTGGCCACACAGCTCGGAAGCAGCCTCGTAGGGTCGCTCTACATACTCGACGAGCCGAGCATAGGGCTTCATTCGCGCGACACCGACCGCCTGATCGGAGTGCTCCGCCGCCTGCGCGACATCGGCAATACGGTGGTCATCGTAGAGCACGACGAGGAGATAATCCGCGCGGCCGACCATCTGATCGACGTCGGGCCCGACGCCGGACGTGGAGGAGGCCGCATCGTCAACGAGGGCGCGCCCGGCAGTCTGCCCGACGTCCCCGGAAGCTATACGGCCGCATATCTCAACGGCCACATGGCTATTGCCGTGCCTGCGCAGCGACGCCGCTGGCGCGACTATATCGAGGTGAAAGGCGCCAGAGAGCATAATCTCAAAAATATCGACGTGAAGTTTCCGCTCGGAGTCATCACGGTGGTCACCGGAGTGAGCGGCAGCGGCAAGTCGACCCTCGTGCGCGACGTGCTTTATCGCGCACTGGCGCGCCGGTTTGATATCCCGGTCGATGCTCCCGGCGCTTTCGACTCTCTCGAAGGCGACCTCCACCGGGTAGAGGCCGTGGAGTTCGTCGACCAGAATCCTATCGGACGCTCTACCCGCAGCAATCCCGCCACATATCTCAAGGCCTACGACGAGATACGCCGCCTCTATGCCGATCAGCAGGGGGCCAGGCAGATGGGCTTCGGTCCGGGCTATTTCTCGTTCAATGCCGAGGGAGGACGCTGCGAGGAGTGCAAGGGCGAGGGGAAGATCACCATCGAGATGCAGTTTATGGCCGACATCACCGTGGAGTGCGAGGAGTGCCACGGCAAGCGTTTCAAGCGCGACGTGCTCGACATACTCTACCGCGGCAAGTCGATCTACGATGTACTTGAGATGACAGTCGACGAGGCTATTGAGTTTTTCGGCGAGTCCGACGGCCCGACGGAGAAGAAAATCGTCCGCCGCCTTCGTCCGCTCTCCGACGTCGGGCTGGGCTACATAAGGCTCGGACAGAGCTCGTCGACGCTCTCGGGCGGCGAGAATCAGCGGGTGAAGCTCGCCTACTATCTGTCGATGGAGAAGCCGCGGCCTACGGTGTTCATATTCGACGAGCCGACAACCGGACTGCATTTCCACGATATCAATACCCTGATGGATTCATTCGGGCGCCTGATTTCGGCCGGACATACCGTGATCATCATCGAGCACAACATGGATGTCATCAAAACGGCCGACCACGTGATCGACATAGGCCCTGAAGGGGGCGATGAAGGGGGCAATGTAGTCTGTTGCGGCACACCCGAAGAGGTGGCCGCCTGCGACGCGTCATATACCGGCCGCTATCTTAAGGCGAAACTCCATCAATAAGCCATGAAAGCCGACCGCAGCCTGATACTCAAGACGCTGCTGCCGCTCGTGATCGGAGTGGCGGTCGTGGCGTGGCTGTTCGGCCGCGAGTTCAGTCTGGCCGATCTTGAGCGTATCCCGTGGTCGGGGCGCGCGGTGTGGGCGCTTTCGCTCGCGCTGCTTGCCGTGGCAGGGCGCGAGTTCGGCCTTGCGTGGCGTTTCCGCATTCTGACCGACGGAAGGCTTAGCCCGATGGCTGCGCTGAGAGTCACCATGATGTGCGAGTTCACATCGGCCATCACCCCGACTACTGCCGGCGGAAGTGCCATGAGCGTCTGGTTCATGCATCGCGAGGGGGTGAGCGGCGGCCGGGCGAGCTCGGTCATGCTCGTCACGCTGCTGCTCGACGAGGGATTTATGGCTGTCGTCTGTCCGCTCGCGCTGATTATTCTCGGGCCGGAAGCCATATTCGGTTTCAGCGGCAGCGGCGGCTCGGCGGTCGATACAGGGATCCGTGCCGCCTTCTGGGCCGTGTGGGGCGTGACTGTGGCATGGACGCTCGTGCTGTTCACCGCCATAATCCTCCGTCCGTCGGCGATGAGCGCCTTGCTCCGCAAGCTCTTTGCCAGCAAATGGCTGCGCCGGTGGCAGAAGACAATGGACGGCGTGGCCGACGACCTGCTTGAGACAAGCCGCCAGATGCGCGGCATGGGATGGCGCTGGTGGGCAAAGGCCACAGGAGCCACGGCTCTCAGCTGGGTGTCGCGTTTTCTTGTGGTCAACGCTCTCTTCGCCGCCTTCATCCCCGACGCGCCGCAGGCTCTCGTGCTCGGCCGTCAGGCTGTCGTATGGCTGCTGCTGACGGTCAGCCCCACACCGGGAGGAAGCGGCATAAGCGAATGGCTTTTTACGACATATTACGGCGATCTTGTCGGCGACAGGTCGATGACTCTTGTGGTGGCCGTCATGTGGCGAATACTGACATATTATATTTACCTTGCGGCCGGAGCGGTGGTAATACCCGCCTGGTCGCGTAAGAGACACTTGCAATGAAACGCATCATCACAATGCTGGCGGCTCTGATGCTCGCCATGGCGGCTACCTGCGGAGCCGCAGTGAAAGTCTATCAGATCAATCTCGACGACGAGATAGGAGCGTCGACATGGCAGATCACACGGGCCGGACTCAACGCCGCGCGCGACAATGGCGCGCAGCTGGTGCTCGTACATCTCAATACCTACGGTGGCGAAGTCGGCGCTGCCGACTCGATACGCACCGCTCTGCTTCACTGCGGGCTGCCGACAGTGGCGTTTGTCGACAACAACGCCGCCTCGGCCGGAGCGCTGATCGCTCTGGCGTGTGATACGGTCATAATGCGCCCCGACGCCTCGATGGGGGCCGCCACGGTGGTCAGCGGCGCCGACGGCCAGGCAATGCCCGACAAATATCAGTCGTATATGCGCGGCATCATGCGTGCCACGGCGGAGAGCCACGGCAAGGTGCTCGGGGCCGACGGCAAGTGGCGGTGGCGTCGTGATCCGGTCATAGCGGAGGCAATGGTGGATCCCCGTGTGAAAGTCGACGGACTCATCGACGAGACGCGTGTGCTCACCTTTACTCCCGACGAGGCCATCAGATGGGGCTATGCCGACGGCAAGGCCGACAATGTGGCCGAAGCATTGGCGCAGGTCGGAGTGGACTCCTTCGAGATCCAGCGCTACGAGCCCACGTGGGTCGACCGTCTGATAGGATTTTTCAGCAGTCCCGGCGTGCAGGCGATCCTGATCATGATAATAGTGGGAGGCATCTATTTCGAGCTTCAGACTCCCGGCATGGGATTCCCGTCGATGGCCGCCCTCGGCGCGGCGGTGCTCTATTTCCTGCCCCTGTATATTTCGGGAGTGGTGTCGAGCTGGATTGTGGTGGTGTTTGTCGTCGGATTGCTGCTGATGCTTCTGGAACTGTTCGTCATTCCCGGATTCGGCATAGCCGGAATAGCGGGAGGCGTCATGATGGCCGGAGCCGTGTTCTTCGGTCTGTTTGAGAATTTCAGCTTCAGTCTCGGCGGAGTCAGCTCTCTGGCGGTATGGTACTCTCTGGCCACCATGCTTGTCGGCATATTTCTCGCAGCGGGGTGCATATGGCTGCTGATATCGCGCTATGGCACGCGGCTGACCGGCGGACGCAACCAGCTGTTGAAAGAGCAGCATGTTGAGGACGGCTATATAGGTGTTGATATGCGTCTGGCGCGCTATGTGGGCGACGAAGGCGTGACACTGACCGACATGCGCCCTTCGGGCAAGGTGATGGTCGGCGGAGAGCGTGTCGATGCCGTCTCTGACGACGGATTTCTTGACAGCGGCAGCCGCGTCAGGATCGTACGCTATGAAAATGCCCAGCTCTACGTGGAGCAAGTTTCCAACAGATAAGTTACTTTTCTCTCACAAGCTCAATAGTTTCTTTACCAGTAAACGCCGCATTTTACGAAATGCCATGGTTCATGATACAATTTTAAGTCCGATAATTGATGATATCAGCGTAAAGATGAAAAACAAGCGCCAAAAGGTTGCTGGTTCATGGAAAAAGAGGATGCTCAAGCTCCAGTTCAAGAAGTGGTTCAGTTACGCCAAGAAATCCCATGCAATAGGAATCCTTGAAAGCCTCATTGGCGTATGCGGCCTGAATATCCGGGAGTGCAATAGCAAAATTGTCTGAAACGTTGGACTCCGGCTGATGCTTGTGCATCTCCAGCTTTATGGCATTAACCAGCAAATCGCAATTCCATCCTTTTTTGATAGTTCTCTCGGCATAATATCGGATCGCGTTGTCATCATCTTTCAGTTTGGTCATTAACTGATTTATGTGCCGCCAAGGCAAAACTCCAACGCAGCGTTGGAGTTTTGGATCAGAGAGGTGAAACCGGACGTAATATTTCTTCATCGCCCACAAATTGCTTACCGACTGCCCATTTTGGGATACATCGCTTTCAAATCAACAGAGAGTCGCCTCACTACGCCATCTCCGTGTGCGCTATCGAGCTAACGCTCATATAGCAGTTGACCAATCCGCCAATACATTTCATTGGATGTGCTGACAATGGCTCGGGCGGCATTACCTCGCGCGGTTTCAATTACTGCGACAGCTTGTCGCAATATTTCATTATATTCTGATTCGTTGTGAATACGTACAACTGTTTCCATACACAAAGTTAACACTTTTGTTTTGGTTTTCAGCTGTGTGCAGATGCTTCGTCTCTCAGAACAACTGATATAGAATCTATGCCCCGATACAATCTCCCGATCACATCAGTTATTTCATAAATGACGTTTTGTCGCGGAGGCTGTTGTGGATTCAGATACCGAACTGTTCTCCTTCCATGACAGCGAGCTCCCAGAGGCTCATTGCATTTTCCTGCTCTTTTTTGAGGGCGGCATGCGCCTTGATAAGATCCTCACTGCTTTCGCCTGCGGCAAAGCGGTCCTCGACAGCCTTAAGCTTCTCCTCGACAGCCGATACAGCCGCTTCGGCATCGGCAATTTTCTTGCGCGCCTTGCGTGCGAGTTTCTCCATCTCTTTCATCTCCTGATAGCTCTTGGGCTGAGGAGCGGCAGGAGTCGGGGCGGCTTCGGTCAGCGTGGTCGGGGCCGGCTTGCACTGCGACTCCTTCCGGCTCTCTTTTTCAGCCGGGCGGGATGCTGACGGCGACTTCGACAGCTCAAGGTCCTGGAGGCGGCTGATCTTCTTCTTTTCAAGGAACTCATAGATGCCGCCGAGGCATTCGCGCACGCGGCCGCCGCCGAACTCGTAGACTTTGTCGACGAGCCCGTCGAGGAACTCGCGGTCGTGCGACACTACGATTACCGTCCCGTCGAATTGCTGTATGGCCTGTTTGAGCACATCCTTGGTCTGCATGTCGAGATGGTTGGTTGGCTCGTCGAGGATCAGCAGATTGACTGGCTCAAGAAGCAGACGTATCATGGCCAGACGCGTCTTTTCGCCGCCGCTCAATACTTTTACCTTCTTGTCGGAGGCCTCGCCGCCAAACATGAACGCGCCGAGTATGTCGCGGATCTTCGTGCGGATGTCGCCTGTGGCCACGCGATCGATGGTGTCGAATACGGTGATCTCCCCGTCGAGCAGCTGTGCCTGGTTCTGGGCAAAATATCCTATCTTTACATTGTGGCCTATCTTGAGCGAGCCGTCAAACGGTATCTCGCCCATGATGCACTTCACAAGCGTGGATTTGCCTTCGCCGTTTTTGCCGACGAACGCCACTTTGTCGCCGCGTTTCAGAGTGAAAGTGGCGCCATCGAACACCTTGTGATCGCCGTAGCTTTTGCCCACGTTGTCGAGTATCAGGGGATAGTCACCCGAGCGCGGAGCTGGCGGAAACCGAAGGTTCAGACGCGATGTGTCGACTTCGTCAACCTCGATACGCTCTATCTTGGCCAGCTGCTTGATGCGGCTCTGCACCTGTACGCTTTTGGTGGCCTTGTAGCGGAAGCGCTCTATGAACTCCTCCGTATCCTGTATCTGCTTCTGCTGGTTCTGATAGGCGCGCATCTGCTGCTCTATCCGCTCCTTGCGGAGCTCCACGAAGCGCGAATAATTGACGGCATAATCGTAGATGTGGCCCAGCGAGATCTCGATAGTGCGGTTGGTGACGTTGTCGATGAAAGCGCGGTCGTGGCTGACGAGCACCACTGCTTTGGCTTTGCTGACCATGAACTGTTCGAGCCACTGTATCGACTCGATGTCGAGGTGGTTGGTGGGCTCGTCGAGCAGCAGCACGTCGGGGCGGCGCAGAAGCAGTTTTGCCAGCTCTATGCGCATGCGCCAGCCTCCGCTGAATTCGGATGTCGGACGGCTGAAATCGCTGCGGTCGAAACCGAGACCCATGAGGGTCTTTTCCATCTCCGCTTCCATGTTTTCGCTCTCCTCCATGGCTATCAGTTCCGACAGCGATGTCATGTCGTCGATCAGTCGGTGATAGTCGGCCGATTCATAGTCGGTGCGCGATGCCAGTTCCTGATTCATTCGGTCGAGCCGGGCATGAAGTTCGTCGACTGCAGCGAACGCCTTACGCACTTCTTCAGCAACTGTCAGAGTGTCGGAAATCTCCATCTGCTGTGGCAGATAGCCTATGGTGACATCCTGTGCCACCGCCACTGTGCCTGATGTCGGTTTCTGCAGTCCGGCTATGATTTTGAGCATAGTCGATTTGCCGGCGCCGTTTTTGCCCACGAGGGCGATGCGGTCGCGCCGGTTGATGACGTAGCTTATGTTGTCGAGCAGCGTCTTGGCGCTGAACTCTACGCTGAGGTTTTGTATGGAGATCATGTAAGGATCGGGTTACGGGGGAGTTGTAAAAAATGAAGCCGGTCTTCGTGAAGAAGGCCGGCTTCTGATTGGGTGAGTAGTGAATCCGGGAATCGAACCCGGGTCTCCACCGTGAGAGGGTGGCGTGCTAGGCCACTACACTAAATCACCATTTTTTGTCAGTCTCTCTCGATTGACACTGCAAAATTACGCCATTGTTTTGAATTGACCAAATTTTGCGGTGATTTTTTTGCGGAAAAATGAGCGTTTATTGCGCGAGGTGGGAGTAAGACGCTTTACATCAGAGTTATATCTCCGAAAAATTCCGGGCGGTGGAAGTCGGGCTGAGGAGTGTCTATCGGCGCCCAGCTCAGGTAGTGTGGCTCGGAAGTGGCGTCGGCGCACTTATAGAAGTTGGCACGCATCGTCACCGGCTTGCCCGGCTCGTAGGTCACGCCGATAAGATCGAGGGGTATTGCGGCGAGAAGATTCCATGAGAAGATCCCCTGCAGTTCCTCAAACGGACGCGTGCCGCAGCTTGCAAGACGCTTGACGCTGTCGAGCTGCTCGTCGGAGAGCTTTTCGCCGGAGTGGCGGTCCATGCGTCGGGCGGCGTGGATTGTGCCGATGCAGTTGAATTCGAAGTTATAGTATGGCGCTTCTCCGTGGGGAGCGACGAAAAATTCCACGCATGAGTCCTGATAGACGTCGGAATTGTTCTTGTCGTTGACCGCGCGCAGATAGTTGCAGCGGGTGAAGAAGTCGATATAGATCTTCGTCCCGGAATGAGCGATGGTGAAGGCTGTCAGCGGCTTGTAGGGGAACTGATCTTTCCAGTTGAGGTTGTCGATGACCTGACGTTCGCCCTTTTCGTCGAGATATTTCACGGCCTCGTCGAGATTCATGGAGTCGAGTTCGGGCAGATAAGGGATGTTGAGATGTTTTCTTTCGTTTTGCATATGTCTGTGAGTGGATGGGTTATTCAAAGAGTTCTTTGATGCCGAGGACGAAGCCTACTGAAGCCATTATCAGCAGCAACACGGCTATGATGCGGTTGACGAGCCACATGGATCTTACATTGAAGTGGGCGCGCACTTTGTTGACGAAATACGTGATGAGAAACCACCATACAATGGCGCCGGCGATAATTCCGATATATCCGGCTATGTAGTGGTAGAACTTATACTCTGTGTCGAGGAAGTTGAAGCGCGCGAAGAGTCCGATGATGAAGAAGAGTATCAGCGGATTGGAGAATGTGAAGAGAAAACCGGTGGCGAAGTCGCGCCAGTAGTTCGAAGCCTGTGGCGCGGGTGTCCGCAGCTGGCGCGACGGGTTGTTGCGGAACAGATATATGCCGTAGACAATCAGCACGAGGCTGCCTATGATCTGGAGCACATTCTGGTTGGATTCGATAAAATCGGTGACGAAAGAGAGTCCCAGTCCGGTCAGAAGGCAGTAGATGAGATCTGACAGCGAAGCCCCTATGCCGGTGACGAATGCAGGCATGCGTCCCTTGTTGAGAGTCCGCTGAATGACGAGCATGCCTATAGGGCCCATCGGGGCCGAGATCAGCGCGCCGATGAGTATGCCGGTTATGATTATGTTGACTATGCTCTCCATCGTCAGGTGGCTTATGGCGCGATGCCCGCTGTCCGATGCCGGCAATGCGCCAAAACTCCCTTACAAAGTTACAATACTCTCCCTTAAATAGCAAATCTTTTTCAGACAGGGCCACGGCCGGTGCGTTCAGATTCCTGCTACGTCGGCAAGCAGAAGAGAAGCGCGCCTGACTATGTCGGACGGATGCTTCATACGGCGGTATTCGTTGAAAGCGTTTTCACACTGATACAGGATTTTGTCGGCTTTGTCGGCATGGATGTAAATCTCATGCCATTCATCGACGGTCTCTGTGTTGTCAAAAAGATCCATAAATCCTTCGAGCACACTGCTGTCCACTTTGTGTTGAGTCACTCTCCTGATCAGATCATGTATATGGAAAACCAGTGCGTAAACATGATCGCCATGAAGCCCGTCGACACGCGGAAAAGCTGTCTCGATCACCTGGTAGTCAGATGCGTCACGGCACATCCTTATCAGAAAATAAAAACCGGTATCATTTACCGTAAGGCCGCTGTTGGCAATGATCTCCGCCACGGTGTCAATCGGCAGCCCGGTAAGTGTGAGCGCTCTGATATGGTAAGTGTGAGCGCTCTGATATGGTATGAGTGCGTTATGCCCGGTATGATGTCCATCACGCGGCGTCCGGTGTCGAGATGCATTATGTTTCTGAGCAGTTCGATGGCTGAGGAGGTGTCAGGAATCGAATTGAGAAGTGTGAAATAGTAGGCGAGCGAACGGTGAACTTTAGTAGAGCGGGTCGTCTCGTATTGCTCGATATATGCCTCGGCCTGCCTGTAGGTCATATCTCCGGCTGCGATCCGGGCGCAGACATCGGAGATTACCGAATAAGGATAGACGATATTGCGTATGTCGATACCAAGCGGTTCAAGTTTGGGAAGAAGCCGCAGACGGGATTCGTTGAAAATCGTTACGTGATTGTCGGCTACAAGCTCAATAAAGCTTCTCATGCGGGCACGGGCGTCGTCGGCGTCATGACTGATGCCGTCGGCAAGAGCATCGAGTGTGATCTCTATGATTTTCGGATGTATCCCGCCGTCTTTAATCAGTCCGGCTATGAATTCGAGCAGACTTGTATCGCGATGGGTCCAGTTGGCAGCCTCGTCTTTTATCGGATAGCTGCGTGTCGTCAGCAGCTCGTTATAGGATAGGCGATTGCCATGTCCGTCCATTACGCGGAACAGCATGGCCGTACCGCGGGCGGCCCCATTTGGGTAGGTGCATATGCATCTGTCAAGAAGGGCGTTGCGTTCAGCGCTTCCTGCCCGCATTTCCTGCACCTGCCGTTTCAGCAGGGCGTTGCGCAGAAAATCGTTCTCCCTGATCTCAAGTCCGGCTTTCTTAAGCCTCTTGAGAAACTCCTGAACGTCGGCAAATGCTGGGCACATCGCCTTGTTCTTGATCAACTCGTTGACAATATTCAGATCGCGATGGGTGAGCATCGGCTCGCCTCCCGCTTGTTCCTGTTCAATGAGAGTCTTGATGAGAGTCCATGTCTCGCTGATCTGTTCAGGAGTTTCGACAAAGGCGATCAGATATGACACGCACAGCGGCGAGGTGGCCAGAAGATGCTGTTCGTAGGATGTAAGTATTTCCGATGCGTCGCCATACAGCAGCCACCGGCATTCGTCGTATCCGGGAGCATGTTTCATCACGGCTCCGAGTGTCAGCACGGGACGTTGCTGCTCCTCGCTGCGATGCCGCTTCATGAGCTGGCAGAGTCGTTGGAACTCCTCTTGCTGGCGTTTTCTCCTCTCCTGAAGTGTCATGGAGCGCCAGTTGCGTGTCGGGCGGTTGAAACTGTAATTATAGAGGATCCCCATGGCATTATGATTTAGATTGTAAACGACGGAGGCTCCGTGAGCCCGATGGTCAGTATGTCAGATGCTCGCGGCGGGAGGCGTCGATGCGGAGCAGGATGAAGAGAAGGATTGTGAAACTCCACAGAGAGGATCCTCCGTAGCTGAAGAAGGGGAGCGGAATGCCGATCACCGGACATAGTCCGATGACCATGCCGACGTTGACCGCCAGATGGAATATGAAATAGGAGGCCACGCAGTAGGCGTAGACACGGCCGAATACCGTGGGCTGCCGCTCCGCTATATGGAGTATCCTCAATATCAGGGCCAGGAATAGCAGAAGCACGGCCGTAGAGCCGATAAATCCTTCCTCCTCGCCGATTGTGCAGTAGATGAAGTCGGTATGCTGCTCGGGCACGTATTTAAGCTTGGTCTGTGTGCCGTTGAGGAATCCTTTGCCGGTCAGACCGCCCGAACCGATGGCGATCTTGCTCTGGTTGACGTTGTATCCGGCTCCGAGCCTGTCTTCCTCAAGCCCGAGAGTCACCTTGATGCGCTGCTGATGATGGGGCTGGAGCACCGACGTGAATGCATAGTTGACCGAATACAGGAATATCACTCCCGCCACTACGGCGCCCACCGACACAAGCAGCGGCTTGCTTTCGCCGCGCAGACACAGCAGAAGGCTGTAGATGCATGCTGCGGCAAGGAGGGAAAGCAGATAATATCTTCCCGGAATGTCGAGGCCGAACAGATGAAAAATCCACGCGACAAGCGCCGCGCCGGCAAAAAACAGCGTCACGTTGCGCGCCGCGGCTATCTGGCGGCAATAAACAGCGAGCATGCCGATCAGAAGCAGTCCGAGCAACATTATCACGACGGCTTCTCCGAGAGGCATCCCCATGAACACCGGCTCGGCATACTTTACAGCCACCACGAATATTATCACCGCACCCGCAGCCGCGAGAAGCACCAGTCCGCTCATTCCCTCGCGGTAGAGCACGAAGAAGAGCGCAAGATAGGCAAGCGCCGAGCCAGTCTCTCTCTGGGCGAGAATGAGTGCGACGGGGATGAATATGATGGCCAGAGCCCTGAGATAGTTGGTGTGGGAGTCGTTGAGCCGGAACTGATATCCGCTGAATAGTTTTGCCAGAGCCAGGGCCGTGGCAAATTTGCCGAATTCGGCCGGCTGGAAGCTGATGGGGCCGAATACGAGCCAGGAGCGGGATCCCTTGATGTCGGGAGCCACGAATATCGTGACGATCATTATGGCAAGCATCGCCAGATATATGGGATAGGCGTAGGTCTCATACATGCGCCTGTCGATCAGCATTATCATCAGCGCAAGCCCGAGCGCGAGAAATATCCAGCGCACCTGTTTGCCCGAAAATTCGTTGAAGTCGAGTATCGAGGCGTTGTCGAAATCATAGCTCGCCGCATAGACGCTGAACACCCCCGCAACAATCAGCAGCAGGTAGATGCCTACGCTCACCCAGTCGATATAGCGGACGTAGGATGTCGGGACGGCTTTCTGGTTAATGCTTCTTGACTCCACTGTAGATGATGGTGTTTGATTCAAGCATGCGCTGCTCGAGATATTTACGCTGTTCGGCGATCTTGCCGGTGAGATATTTCTCCATGACGAGGCTTCCTATGGGCACTCCGTAAGTAGCTCCGAAGCCGGCATTCTCCACGTAGGCGCATACGGCGATTTTGGGATTCTCGTAAGGCGCGAATCCGATAAAAGCCGAGTGGTCCTTGCCATGCGGATTCTGCGCCGTGCCGGTCTTTCCGGCCACTTCCACATCAGGTAGAGCGGCGAGACGGCATGTGCCTCCGGTGACGGCCATACGCATCCCCTCGGCCACGTCCATGAAGTGAGATGCGTCGATGGTGGGATAACGGCGCTCGGTCAGGTCCGACGGTATGACGGTATCCTCGATCTCCTTGACCACATGCGGCGTTATGAACCATCCGCGGTTGGCTATCGTGGCACACAGATTCGCGATCTGAAGCGGGGTGGCGAGTATCTCTCCCTGGCCTATGGCCACGGATATGATGGTGTTGGCGCTCCAGCGGTTCTCGCCGTAGATCTTGTTGTAGAATTTTGCGTTAGGAATGAATCCCCGGCTCTCTCCGGGCAGATCTGTGCCGAGACGATATCCGTAGCCGAGCGACACGAGATGTTTCTTCCATATCTCGAAAGCATCGGCCGAGGATCCGTACTTCGACCGGCGGTCGACCATCGCCTTGAAGCCGTAGCAGAAATAGGCGTTGCACGATGTCTGCAGCGCAGGTTTCAGCGGTAGCGGCGACCCGTGGCCGTGACATCCCACTTTCAGTCCGCCGCTGACAAATCCGTGATAGCACGGATAGGCGGTCGACGGCACGATAATACCCTCCTGAAGCAGTATGAGTCCATTGGCCGGCTTGAATGTGGATCCGGGTGGATAGGCGCCCATAAGGGCGCGGTCGAAGAGAGGCTTGTAGAAGTCGTTGACGAGCACCTTGTAGTTGGCGCCGCGTTTGCGGCCCACGAGCAGCGAAGGATCGTAGGTGGGCGAAGATACCATGGCGAGTATCTCGCCGGTGGCCGGTTCGATGGCGACTACAGCTCCGATCTTGTTGACCATCAGCGATTCGGCGTATTGCTGGAGCTCGATGTCGATGCTCAGCTTGAGATTGCGGCCCGATATGGCGCCGCGGTCGCGCGCGCCGTTTTCGAATTTGCCCTGTATCTGTCCCTTGGCGTCGCGTATGAGTATTTCCACGCCTTTCTCTCCGCGCAGATAGCGCTCGTAGCTCTTCTCTACCCCGAGGTCGCCGGTATAGTCGCCCGACGAGTAGTAGGGATCGGCGTCGATATCGGCCTGCGATACTTCGCGTATGTTGCCGAGCACGTTGGCTGCTGCTTTATAGCCATATTCGCGCAAAATGCGTTTCTGGATGAAGAATCCCGGATAACGGTACATTTTCTCCTGTAGCCGTCCGTAGTCTTCGGCCGACAGATGAGTCATGAACACCTGCGGGGAGTAGGATGAATAGCCCGGATTGAGGCGGCGGTCCTTCATGTCGGCCAGCCGGCGCGTGAACTGCTCGCGGGTCAGTCCGAGGGTGTTGCAGAAATCGACAGTGTCGAAAGGCTGCACGTCGCGCGGTATCATCATGACGTCGTAGGCAGGCTGGTTGTAGACCACTACGCGTCCCTGACGGTCGTAGATGATCCCTCGCGAGGGATATATGGCTTTCTTGAGGAACGCGTTGGAGTCGGCGTAGTCTTTATAACGGTCGTCCATCACCTGCAGGCTGAAAAGCCTGATGATGTAAATCGCCACTATAAGGACTATAAAGCCGACGACGACATATTTGCGGCGTTCGAGTCTATAGTCTTTTCTCATTATGGCTGCTTGTGAGGCTGTCGGTGGCTATGATAAGCAGGAATGTCAGCACTGTGCTTGCGACGATGCGTATTAGCAGGGTTAACGGTCGGAAGAAACTCATCGACTCTACCAGAAATATCGTCAGGCAGTAGATGGCCGACAGTGTCAGGGCATATTTGGCAAATACAGGGAAACCGAGCGAATGTGCGGAGGGGCACGGATCGGTGATGTCTTCCTCGCGCGGGAAATAAAGTTTTATCACCGGACGCCGGAGAGCAGCGAGTATGGTGCAGGAAATCGCGTTCATTCCCTGAGTGTCGGCGAAGATGTCGACAGTCAGGCCCATGAAGAAGCCAATGGTCATGGTCCAGTTGACCGACAGTGTCAGGGGAAGACTGACAAGTATGTAGATGAAGATAAATCCTACGGCATATCCGAGCAGGGCGATGTGGTTGAACACCATCACCTGGAGCGCCATAAGAAGCAGCCCGAGAAAAATGAATTTCAGTGTGGTCTTGCTCATTTCTTATCTATTATGTCGCGTTCTACCTCACGGAGCTCGTCGGTCATAGAGTCGGCGATGACCCTTACGGTGCCGAGCGTGGTGAAATCGGTGAAGAGTTTCACCCGCAGGGCGAAGAAGTTCTCGTCGTGGTCGCGCAGACCCTTGATGATGGTGCCTACCGGCACACCCTCTGGGAATACAGTCGAGAAGCCGCTCGTGATGATCGTGTCGCCCACGGCGAATACCGCATGGCGTGGAAGCTCCTCAAGTATAGCCTCCTCAGGATCGGCGCCGTCCCAAACGAGCGAACCGACGTGATCGTGGCCCTTTACCTTGCAAGAGAGTCGAAGATGATTGTTGAGCAGTGAGATCACTCTTGCCGAATGCGGGCCGGTAACGTTGACTATGCCTACCACTCCGTTCTGGTCCATGACTCCCATTTCAGGCCGTATGCCGTCGGCAGAGCCTTTGTCGAGAGTTATGTAGTTGTGGATCCGGTTGGTGCTGTTGTTGATCACGCGGGCGAGGATGAAACTGTAGCGCTGCAGCGCCGAGTCGGTGGTCATCGTGTCGGCGTAGACCAGTTCGCGTGTCCGTTCAAGCTGCTGCTTCAGATTCAGCACCTCGCGTTCGAGCACTGCGTTGCGTCGCTGCAGGTCCTCGTTGATGTCGCGCAGATGGAAGTAGGCGGTCAGATTGCCGGCGCCCTTGTATACGACAGCCGACACCGCATTGGCCGACGTCAGCATCACATGGTGCTGCCACGGATTGCTGTGAAACAGCAGGAAGCACCCCGCCACCATATAGACGGCGAAGAGCATCCATGAACTGTAGCGCAAAAAGAATTCAATAAGGTTTCTCATTGCGGCCGGATGATGTTGACAGCGGTGTGTTCAATGCGCTTCTGCGTGATGTCGTGGTCGGGTCAGCGGATAAGGAACGAGAACTTGTCGATGTTTTTCAGCGCCACTCCGGTGCCTTTCGCTACGGCGAGCAGAGGATCCTCGGCGATGTGGAACTGGATGCCGATCTTGTCGGTCAGACGCTTGTCGAGTCCGCGGATGAGGGCGCCGCCTCCTGCGAGATAGATGCCGTTCTTCACTATGTCGGCATACAGTTCGGGCGGGGTCTGCTCCAGCGCGCTGAGCACTGCGGCCTCGATTTTAGAGATGCTCTTCTCGATGCTGTGGGATATCTCCTGATAGCTGACGGCGACTTCCATCGGAAGGGCTGTCATCTGGTTGGGGCCATGGACGATATAATCCTCCGGCGGATTCTCAAGCTCCATGAGTGCCGAGCCTACGTTCATCTTGATGAGTTCGGCTGTACGTTCGCCAACCTTCACGTTGTGGACGCGGCGCATGTGCTCCTGAATGTCGTCGGTAAGGTCGTCGCCGGCGATGGTGATGCTCTTGTTGCTGACGATGCCTCCGAGGGAAATTACGGCGATCTCTGTTGTGCCGCCGCCTATGTCGACGATCATGTTGCCTTCAGGAGCCACGACGTCGAGCCCTATGCCGAGGGCGGCCGCCATAGGTTCGTAGAGCATGTAGACGTCGCGGCCGCCGGCGTGCTCCGATGAGTCGCGCACGGCGCGGATCTCCACTTCGGTCGAGCCGGAGGGGATGCCTACGACCATACGCATCGAAGGGCTGAACCAGCGGCTTTTCTGGCTTGCCTTTTCCACGAGACCGCGTATCATCATCTCGGCGGCGCGGAAGTCGGCGATGACTCCCTTGCGCAGGGGACGGATAGTGCGTATTCCTTCGGGCTCGCGGCCCTGCATCATCTGAGCCTCTTTGCCCACGGTGATCATTTTGCCGGTCGATACCTCGATGGCCACGATCGAAGGCTCGTCGACCACAATCTTGTCGTTATGTATGATTATGGTGTTGGCCGTTCCGAGGTCGATGGCTATTTCTTTAGTCAGTGAGAATATACCCATGAAAGATTGAATTCTGGATTGTGAAATGAAAAAATGTGATTAGTGCTTGAAATGCCTGATGCCTGTGATGACCATCGCTATGCCGTTGGCATTGCAGTAGTCGACCGTCTCCTGATCACGGATTGATCCGCCGGGCTGAATGACGGCATCGACTCCGGCCTGATGGGCGATCTCCACGCAGTCGGCGAAGGGGAAGAAGGCATCGGATGCCATTACCGCTCCCTTGAGGTCGAAACCGAACGACTGCGCCTTGGCTATGGCCTGTTTCAGGGCATCCACGCGTGATGTCTGGCCGATGCCGCTTGCGAGAAGCTGACGGTTCTTGGCAAGCACGATGGCATTGCTCTTGCTGTGCTTGACGATTTTGTTGGCAAAAAGAAGATCGTCGGTCTGGGCCGGGGTGACAGCCTCCACGGTGGCCTGGGTCAGATCGGCAGGTGTCTCGACCTTGAGATCCTTGTCCTGAACGAGAGCGCCGTTGAGGATCGAGCGATACTGGCGTGTGACGTCGAGCTGTGAGTGCTGCACCAGAACGATGCGGTTTTTCTTCTGGCAAAGCACCGCAAGGGCAGCCTCGTCGTAGGCGGGAGCGATGACCACTTCGAAGAATATCTTGTTGATGGCCTCGGCTGTGGGCAGGTCGATCGTGCGGTTGGCGATCAGCACGCCTCCGAAAGCCGACACGGGATCGCCGGCGAGAGCGGCCTCCCAGGCTTCGAGCATCGTCGGACGGCTGGCGAGACCGCAGGCGTTGTTGTGCTTGAGGATAGCGAACGTCGGATCGCTGAATTCAGCCATAAGGTTGATGGCTGCGTCGATGTCAAGCAGATTGTTGTAGGAGATCTCTTTGCCGTGAACTTGATCGAATATTTCGTTGAGACGTCCGTAGAACGATCCGTTCTGGTGAGGATTCTCGCCGTAACGCATGTGCTTTTCGCCGTCGACGGCTATGCGCAGATAGTTGCGGCTGCTGCGGCCGGCGAAATAGTTGTAGATGTCGGTGTCGTAGCCCGAAGAGACGGCGAAAGCTTCTGCGGCGAAAAACTCGCGCTCCTCGAGAGTGGACTGCGCGCCGTTGCGTCCGAGCATTTCCGCGAGGGGAGCATACTGTGCCTTCGAGGCAACGATAACCACATCTTTGTAGTTTTTGGCGCCGGCGCGTATCAGCGAAATGCCGCCTATGTCGATCTTCTCGATGATCGCAGAGTGGTCGGCGCCGCTTTTGACGGTGTCGGCGAAAGGATAGAGGTCGACAATCACCAGGTCGATCTCCGGAATCTCATACTGCGCTATCTGCTGACGGTCGCCCTCGTTGTCGCGGCGGTTGAGAATGCCGCCGAATACTTTGGGGTGAAGAGTCTTCACGCGGCCGCCGAGTATCGACGGATATGACGTGAGATCCTCTACGGCCGAACAGGGGTATCCGAGCTGTTCGATGAAGGTCTGGGTGCCTCCGGTAGAGAGGAATTTCACTCCCTGGGCGTGGAGCATGGAGAGTATATCGTCGAGGCCGTCCTTGTGGTAGACGGAAATGAGAGCAGTCTTGATTTTCCTTACGTCTGACATAATATGTGATACGGTTTTAAGTTTCAGAGTGCAAAGTTACGAATTTTTACTTGAAAGCGAGTGGGCTTCATGCTTATAATTAAAAATTAGTGTTAACTTTGCGGGTAATATGGAACAACTGTCGCCGGAAAATTTGCTCTTGATTGGCTCGACGCTGCTCGTGGCCGGTATTCTCGCGGGAAAATCGAGTTATCGTATAGGGTTGCCTTTGCTTCTGATATTTCTTCTTACCGGCATGGTGTTCGGTACCGACGGACTCGGCATTCAGTTCAGCGACATACACACTGCGCAGTCAATAGGCATGGTGTCGCTGTGCGTTATCCTGTTTTCGGGCGGTATGGGGACGAAGATATCTTCGATCAGACCCGTGATATTGCCGGGACTGATGCTGTCGACGGTCGGGGTGCTTCTTACGGCTCTGTTTACCGGACTGTTCATCTGGTGGCTGTCGGGTATGGGCTGGACCAATATCCATTTCCCGCTCATTGTGTCGCTTCTGCTCGCCGCCACTATGTCGTCGACCGATTCCGCGTCGGTTTTCGGCATACTTGGCGCTCACAATACGGGGCTTCGTCATCATCTGAGGCCGATGCTGGAGCTTGAAAGCGGATCAAACGATCCTATGGCCTATATGCTGACCATAGTGCTTATCGAGGCGGCAACGACCGATGTAACTCTTTCGGCGTGGCATGTTGTCGGGGAGTTGCTGATGCAGTTCGGAGTGGGTATTGCAGGTGGCTTGTTGACCGGCAAACTCACATTGTGGCTTACGTCGGTCTACCGCCGTCTGGGAGGACGCGCGGCCGACAGCGAGGATCCTTCTCAGACTGTGGCCATGACAGCCATACTGATAGTGGGGTGTATATTTTTCTCTTTTGCAGCCACGACGGCGCTCGGAGGTAACGGATATCTGGCAGTATATCTCTGTGGTATAACAGTGGGCAATGGCCGGCTCGTCGGTCAGCGGGGTATCGGCAGATTCATCGACGGTATTACCTGGCTGGCCCAGATCGTCGTGTTCCTGATGCTCGGGCTGCTTGTCAATCCTCATGAGATGCTCGCGGTGGCGGCGGTGTCGTTGCTGATCGGGGTGTTCATGATTATTGTCGGGCGTCCGCTGAGTGTGTTTCTTTCGCTTCTGCCGCTGAGGAAGATCGGACTGAAACCGAAACTTTTTGTCTCTTGGGTGGGACTTCGCAGCGCCGTGCCGATTATTTTCGCCACTTATCCTGTGGTGGCGCACGTAGAGGGCGCGTCGCAGATATTCAATATAGTATTTTTCGTCACCATTCTGTCGTTGCTTGTTCAGGGCACCACGGTGATTGCGGCGGCAAAGCGGCTGGGGCTTGTGGAAAAGGCCAGCTCGGCCGACGATCATTTCGGAGTGGAGATTCCTGAGGAGCTTCCGACGTCGCTCCATACGCTGACTCTCACCGAATCACATCTGGTAAAGAGCGATTTGCTCCGCGATCTTGATCTGCCGCAGGGGTCGCTCGTCATTATGATACGTCGCGGGGGCAGGTATATTGTGCCCAACGGCCGGCGGCGTCTCCAGCCTTCCGACGTGCTCCTGATAATACGCGAGGACTGATGTTAAAAATATTAAAACGGCATACTTTTGCCCCCGGGACGTGTTATAGTATAAAACAACGTTAAAAACACTTACTACTATGAAAGGTCTCATCGTTTTAGCTATTATCTTCGCTCTGGTAGGCGTAGGGTTCATGATCGCGACCCTTTTCACTTCAGGCAACGCGCTGGTGCTTCTTTCAATAGGAGGCGGTCTGGCACTCGCAGCGTTCATCCTCGTTCTCGTCGGCTATGCCAACAAGGCTGTGAAATAACCTGAGCGGAATCTCCCGGAAATAACTCCGTCAGAAGGCTGTGATGCCCGATGACTAACGTATCTGAAGTGTGGCGGCTTCCCGTTAAGGAGAGCCGCCACACTCACGTTTTGCAGATTAGGAATATTTGGCTTAATTTTCCTGTTTTCGTCACTTTTAAGGACTTAAAAATTTATCTTCTGATTATCAACGGATAAGCTTTGCCGGATTTGGT
>CANRCT010000019.1 GCA_947629175.1 uncultured Muribaculaceae bacterium
TGCTGTCTCTTAAACTTTGCTTATTTATGCTATTACAGATTAATTGATTAGTCCATTTCTTTCCGAAGTATTGTAATAAATCAATTTCAAATCAAAAAATCAATGTCCTCTTGTATTTGACTAAATATTAATATTTTAATAACAGTGGTAAGATTTTTATCGCACCACTACTAATGTATTACTATTACTGGAACCGTCACAACGACAACGGCAACCCCAACCAGATGGGACCGATGGAGTTTGCCACCGTGCGCAACAACGTCTACAAGATCTGCGTCACCTCGGTCGACGGTCTCGGCCATCCCCTGCCCAATCCCGACGGCACCCAGCCCGATGATCCCGATCCGATCAATCCCAACCATCCCGACGAGAAGGCCGACGTATATCTGAGCGTCAGCGTAAAGATACTCCCCTGGGTGGTTCGTCAGAATGATGTGACTTTCCCCTGAACGGGGCGCGATGTCCGTCAGCTACAGGCTACATAAACCGATAAAAACAGATTTGACTATGAAAACCTATATACACACACTCACCCGCAGGCTGCGCTGCGCGGCCGGAGCATTGCTCCTGGCCGTCAGTGCTGTCGGGTGCGACAACTTCAGCGAAGAGCTGGAGCCATGCCCCGAGGGTGTGAGGCTGCGGATGGTCTACGACTGGAACATGGAGTTCGCCAATTCGTTCCACAACCGCGTGGACTGCCTCACGCTCCACATCTTCGACGCTACGGGGCGGCTGATCCAGACGCGTATAGTCGATGACCGCGCGCTGCTCGGCGACGAGACGTGGCGCATGGATCTCGACCTGCCTGCCGGCAGCTACAGACTCGTGGCCTACGGAGGCATGGCCTGCGACAGGGCGAGCTTCGACTATACCGGAAGCGTTCCCGCCACGGGCGACCATCACACCTCGCTCGGAGTCGCCCTCCAGCCGCGCTGCACCTCGGGCGACGATCCGACCGACGCGCTGCTGCATCCGCTCTTCTACGGCGCCACCGACGTGACCGTCGAGCCCCAGAAGATGGAGGAGCACACTCTTCCGATGATCAAGGACACCAACAATCTCCGCTTTATGCTGCAGCAGCTCAACGGCGATCCGGTCGACGGCCGCGACTTCGACTTCGAGATCACCGACGACAACTCCGTGCTCGGCCACGACAACATGCCCGTGGGCGGCAACGAGGTGACTTATCTTCCCTGGGCGCGCGGACAGGCTGTGGCCGGCGTCACCCCCGACGGCTACGAGGCCCGTGTGGGCTTCGGCGAGCTGTCGACGTCGCGGCTGGTCACATCGTGTGCCCCGCGCCTGCGGATCACCCACCGCGAGTCGGGCCGCACAGTGGTCGACATACCGCTCATCAACTATCTGCTGCTCGTCAAGAGCGAGATCCACGCACAGATGCCCGATCAGGAATTTCTCGACCGGCAGAGCGAATGGTCGATACTCTTCTTCCTCAACGACGACCTGTCGTGGAACAAAGTGACCATAAAGATCAACGACTGGACCGTAAGACTTAACGACGCCGAACTATGAATACCGCACTCCTTACTCACACCATGGCCGCGGCTCTGGGCGCTCTCGCGCTCACTGCCTGCTCCTCGGGCCACGACTCGCCCGACGCGGCCCCCGACGCCGACGGCCGCGTCACTCTCGAGCTCGTGCTCGACGCCGGCGACGTCGCTTCGGCGGCATCGCGCGCCGGGGAGACCGACGGCGCTCCTCTGGAGCTGATGAAGGAGGTGCGTATCATCGTGGTCGACGCCGGCGGCAATGTGGAGGCCGTCAGCTACGAGACTCTCATCCCCGAGCAGGGGCAGGAGAGCACCATCCACCGTTTCCGAGTCAGGAAAGAGGAGAAGAAGGATGTCTATGTCATCGCCAACGAGAGCGCCACCGCAGGCAATATATCGCTCGGCGGCAGCGGAGGCTCGTTCGGCAACATGATCTCATACCGGTTCGACGACCGCGTGCGCGTCGGCTCTCCGTTTCCCCGCGAGGAGGTGGAGGGAATCATGATGAGTCTCGGCAAGGACGAGGAGATACGCCACCGTCTGCCCATGTCGGCAAAATACAGCGTCTACGTCAGCTCCGACAATCTCCGCCGCACCTTCGCGCTCCACCGCGCGGCCGTGCGCTACGACGTGGAGATTGTCAACCGTTCCGGTTCCGATATGCCGCTGCGTGTCGACGCCGTCAGTCTGACGCGTCAGCTCGGCGCGCAGAGCCTCTTCCCCCGCGTGGAGCGCCGGGCCGACGGCAAGCCGATGGCTCAATGCTTCTCCTACGACGCTTCCGGCACTCTCACCGAGGACGCCACGGGCGCGGCACCGTCGCAGCAGGTCGACGGCTCCTACACGGAATATTACGAGTCTAATCTTGTCAATCCCGCCGGAGCGCCGGAGACAACGTTTGTCAAACCGCTGGCGCTGACTGTCGCCAACGGCGGGAGCGTGACCGTGCCGCCGTTTTATCTTCTCGAAGGGCTCCCTTTGCAGGCGTCGGCTCCCTATGCCGTGGGCATCACTGTCAACGGCGCCGAATACTCCCTGACCAAGCCCCTTGATAAGGTGAAGGCTCTCCCGCGCAACACCCGGGTGGTGATCCGCATCACTTTGGGCGCTGCCGGCGTTGACTGCATCGTGGAGGCAGTGCCCTACACCGGTGTCAAACTCGACCCGATCTTCGGCATTACTCCCAAGTGACAGATGCCTTACTCTCTTACTCCTCTCTCCTCTCTCCTCTCCACATTTCTGACAATCAACAATATTCGCAATCATAAGCTATGAAACGCACTTTACTATATATAACCATGCTTCTGGGGCTTGCAGGCTTCGCCGCCGGCTGCTCCGACGAGATCGACGTGGGCGGTCCGATAGGTGAGGGCGTGGCTACTGTCAGCGCGGAGCTGGCTTTCACCCCCTTCGAGGGAGCTCTCGACGGCCGTTCGGCCGGCGACGCTCTCAAGCCTATAAGCTCGGTGTCGATAGCAATATTCGACCCCGAGGGCAAGCTCGTGTCCGACGGCATACGTGATATCGCCTCACCGAGCGATCCCGGCTCCGTGCCGGGCAACGACACCGAGTCGACCGTCGTCCGCCGCAAGTTCACCATCGACAACATACCTTTCGGACGTTACAGGATCTACGCCATCGTCAATATGCCCGGTTTCGCCGCCAAGTATGGGGGCAAGATCGCGACGGTCGACGATCTCCTGTCCATCCCTCTGAACTGGAATGCTTCGGACGTCAAGTCCAACGGCCAGATGCTCGGCTACTTCACCTCCGGCCGTCAGGATGCGCCTCCCGCCGATTTCGAGGCTCCGGCCGTCGCCATCGACCGCGAGCGCATGGAGCTCCACGCCTACGTGCGCCGCGCCGCCTCCAAGCTGACCGTCGCCTTCGACGGCTCCAAACTAAATGACAATGTAAAAATCTTCATAAAGTCCGTTCAGGTTCGCGATATACCTAAGCAGGTATTCCTTGGCGAAAATTCTAAAGTCACCGAGAAGTCCGGAATGATAGCCGATGGCGAGATCATCTATTATCCAGGGGCAAAGGAGGGACATACCGGCGCCAATCATAATGAATGGTCGACAGTTGTGCAACGCGGTGTGCCTTTCCATGGACTCGGATCTACAAAACGCCCGTCTTCTGCTGAGGAGGCTTTTAAGCAATTTCATGCAGAGAGTGTTCCGGCAATGTACTTCTATGAGAACATGCAGGGAACTGGCGAAAATAAGTTTCAGGACAAAAATGGTAACAATTCTTCCGTGACTTATCCGGGAAGTATCAATCCGAGTCATGAATACTATAAGGACAAGATGCCTTTCGGAACTTATGTCGAGGTAAAGGCCTATTATGTCAGTCAGGATTTCTACAATCATACTGAGGGCGATATCACTTATAGATTCATGCTCGGCAAGGATGCAGTGTGTGACTATAATGCGCAACGCAACCATCATTATAAGCTTACACTCAATTTCAACGGTCGCGCCAATGATGTCGATTGGCATATTGAATATGAGGAGAGCAAGACCGGGCTGGTTGTTCCGGAAAAATACTACGTGAGCTATCTTTACAATCGCCAGGCCATGATGCCGGTCACCGCCCGTCCCAAAGATGGTTATGAACTTTCGGAAATCAAGACTCTGATTGTCGAGAACAATTGGAGCGCATTTGAACCAGGAAACGATCTGGAATGGAATAAAGCGGTGTATATAAAACATGAGAATCTTGGAGTGTACTCCAATGGAAATCTTGCCGGTGCAAAGAAATCCACTATATATGGATTTCTGTCATTGCGCAAGACATCTGGAGGGCCATTCTATGAGCCTAGTTTGGGGGGCACCGGTTCGGAAACCGCCATGCGCGAACACTATGAGAACAATAATCAAGGCTGGCGCAAATTCGGAAAGAATCAGTTGCCGACCGAAGATACCGGTGGAAAGGAACAATCTTTCTTAGATCCGGATAACGGCGATTATACGGCGCTTCGTCAAGGAACAAACATTACGTTGAATTTGCCACTTTTTACCAGGGCCAAATCTATTGTGCCGCTTGCCGTTTATTCCGGCAATAATCCGTATGATTCCTATCAGCGTAAGTCTGTAGTCAGAGTGACTGCGGTTTTCAAGAAAATCGGTGGTAGTGATATTTATACCGAACAAAAGGATGTGCCGGTATTTCAGGTACGTCGTATAGTCAATCCAAAGGGCATATGGCGTCCGGCAACCGGCGCAAACAGTACAGCCTCTTTTGTTGTCTACCTGAAGAGATTACAATCGGAGAATTCGTCGCAGTTTGTGTCTTTCGCATCCGAAGGGCCTTGGCGTGCCGTAATCGACACTGATGATGACGGGCTGATCCAACTTTCGGCCGGAGGCAAAACCGTGACCGGAAAAGGGAACTACGTGTCCGGTGGTTCCGGCTCTGATATTGTGTTTACTTACAAACCTACCGGAGAGTGGAAAGGCAATAAACCTCGCAGCGGTATTATCAGAGTGGAATATCACAATTATTCATGCTATCATATAATCCTTGTCCGTCAGGGTTACGAGCCATTGGCAGTAGTATCAGGAGGTGCGGAATGGAGCTCCTATAATGTATATAATAAGACCAATCTTACTAAATCTCCTCTGTCGGTAGGAAGTCTTTTCCGTCGTGGCAATCTTAATGATGCGATTGCGGAGAGTAATAACAAGAATTATGGTCTTGGAGTAGCTCCTGGTCCTCTGTCCATTGCAGGTAGTAATGCTACGAAAAAATGGTCGGATATCTCCTTCAATGAATCAGATAAATCAGGTTTTGGAACCTTTGCAATAAATGGAGTTACATATAAAGCTCCCTCGCATGCCGATCTCAAGGCAATATATAAGAGCCCTGATATTAACTATGCGTTTGGGATTCTTTATGATGAAAATTCATCGTCTACGACTGAATCGCGCTCTGCTGCTGAAGGATACAAGGACTACAATAATACCAATCCGGCAACAAAAAATAGTGGAACTATCGGAGTGTTTGCCTATAATAAATCAAAAGGCAACCAGATATTTTTCCCGATCGGCGCTGCTGGCTATGCGCGTCGTCATAATAAGGAAGGAAATGGAGCGTTGCGTTACGGTGATGTTAATTCTCCACTATCATCCTCCTGGAATGATTATAGACCCTTGGCGTATGACCTTTACAAACAGCGCGGAGCGATATATTGGCTTGATAACAAGGGAAATCTTGGAACGGCTGAAAAGGATGGCGGAGATTTCGCCATAGACATGAACTTTTTCTCGTTTAATTTCGACGCGCTCGGGAAAAGTAACTGCGGCAATAATGCCGCACCGCTAAAGCCGGTGGTTGCGTCAACATCTAAAAACTGACCTGACGCTTTGCCGATAAAGCTGGTGAGAAAGAAATAAAAGAGTAATTGTTTTATTGGTTTATGAATGCTTGTCCGGGGCAGCCGTCGTGAGGCGGGGCCCCGGCTGCGTTTTTAGACCGCTTTTGGCATTAACATAAATTAAGCATAAGAGAAATTTGAAGAAACGGCCGCTTTTATTAAAAAATGTAAGCAAAACGGGGCATATTTTATTCAAACTTTCATTTTGTAACTATTTTTTAGAGATAGTCGTGAAAAACTATGTTTAATAACATGACTTTCATAGATATATAGTATTGAAAAATTGTCATACCTTTGTATCGCAAGATAAAGACAGCGATAACTTTTTCATACAAGCTAATATTTCATTCAGATAAAATCCACTGACGTTAAGTACTATGTGTAAATGACAATGGGCCGCCCGGGAGGGCGGCCCATTGTCATCAGGTGTGTGTTTTGGAAGCTCTTTTGAATGTCGCCGGTCAGTTTTTGAGCAGACGGGCTATGTCGGCGTCGATGCCTGTGGAGCGGGTATAGTCCCAGAGGGTGATCGACCGCAGCTGATAGAAATAATACCAGTATCGGAACAGTTCGTTGACGTAGGCCTGACGCCCTTCGTCCTTCTTCACCTGCGAGTCGTTGAGGTCGAGGGTGGATATGCGGCCTATGAGATATGTCTCCACGTTGGTGTCGTAGCGTCGCTGGGCTATCGCGGCGGCCTTGTCGGCGATGGCGAGCTGCTGCTGCTGGTTGCAGAACCGCTCCACGAGTATGAACAGATCCTGGTTGAAGTTCATCGTCTCCTGGCGCAGGCGGCTCTCCACTACCTGGCGGTTGCTCTGGGCCACCTTCACCCGGCCGCGGCGTTTGCCCCAGTCGATGAGCGGTATGCTGACGCCGATCTCCACCACCTGATTGTCCTTGAGGCGGCGGTAGGCGTCGGCCACGCGATGGTCGGTGCCCGTGAAGCCTACCTGGGCGAAGAGCGATATCTGGCGCAGATTGCCCTTGGCTTTGGCCACCTCATAGTCGGCTTCGAGCTGACGGCGGCGCAGGTTGCGCACGAACTTGTTGTTGGCGAGCGCCTTTTCGAGAGCGTCGGCGTAGGTGACGTCGATCACCGGTATCTCCGCGGGTATCTCGGGCTCGATCTCCACCGTAGGCTCCAGATCGAGAAACGAGCGCAGGGTGAACATGTTGCTTTTCAGCTCCGACTCGCAGTCGGTGAGATCCGACCGGGCGTTGAGCAGATTGAGCTCCATCTGCAGCAGGTCGTTCTCGCTGATCTGGCCCATCTGACGCTTTTCGCGCGCCACCTCGTAGAGCTTAGAGGCGTTGGCATGGTTCTGGCGCGCTATTTCGAGATTCTCCTTGGCCATGAGCAGGTTGAAGTAGTAGCTGATGGTGGTCATCGCCACGTTTTCTGTGGCCGTCAGGAAAGCTGCCTTGGCCTCGGCGTAGCGCACCGGCTCTATGCGGCGGTCCCACTTGACGGTGTTGACGCCGAATATCGGCTGCGACAGGGTCAGCGCCACCGGTATCGACATGAACCGGTTGTAGGGATCCCCTTCGAGTTCGCGGAGCCAGTCGAGCGACGTGTTGAGCGACAACTGTGCGCCGGTAAGCCATATGTTCTGGGTGACGGAGAGCTCGCCGTTCATCTGCAGATAATTGTTGCGCACGAAAGAGTAGGTGCCGTCGGAGTTCATGTAGGATGAATACTGCTTGCGGTAGGAGGGCATGGTGGCCTGTAGGCTTACCTCCGGAAGCAGCTCGGCGCGGTAGGTGCGGTATTCCCAGTAGGCCGAGCGGAGCTCGTCGAGCGCCACTGCCGCGTCGACGCTGTGGGTGCGTGCGCGGTCTATGGCGTCGTCAAGTTTCAGCCGCAGGGTGTCGCTCTGCGCCGGGGCCGTGAGGGCCGACAGAGCGAGGAGTATGGTTAAAGTGATTGATCGCATGTGTTAAAAGGATTATAAGTCGGTGGAGGTCATTCGTCGGCGAGGGCGCGGGCCGGTTCGATCTTTGTGGCCTTGTGGGCGGGGAACCATATGCCGGCTATCACCATCAGGGCCATAAGCAGGGTGGTTGCGGCCACTGTGATTACGAAGCGGCCCGGGGTGATGTAGCCCTGCAGGCCATACACGGCGTTGAGCTCATAGTGGCACAGAAGCAAGTCGATGAGCACGGCAGGAGGTGTGGCGATGGCGAGCATCAGCAGTCCTTCGCCGATAAGGCGGCGGAATACCGAGGAGTCGGTCGCGCCGTTGACTTTGCGCATGGCTATCTCAGAAGTGCGCTGCTGTGTGCGGAACCAGAATGTGCCCAGCAGCCCGAGGAATACGCTTATGAGCATGAACGCCATTACGGCCACATACTTGCGTATGGTGACCATGTTCTCCCTGTCGAATTTGTCCTGTACCTGTGCGTAGGATTTGATGCCGGCTATATAGGTGTTGCCCGAGCGGTAGAGCCGCTCGCGGTCGGCGTTGAAGCGGCCTATGAAGTCGCGGTCGGCCTCGGGCCGCACCCTTACATTGATCTTGTATTGCGGAGTCACTCCGATGTGGTCGATGTCGATAGGCTCGAAATAGCTGATGAAGGAGCGTGTTTCGATATCGGTGCGTTTCACGGGCTTGAGCAGGCCTCCTATGGTGAGAGTGACAGCCGTGTCCATGGGATCATAGATGCGGCGGCTCAGGAGTTCCGTGGAGTTGATATGTCCGCGCACTCCTCGGGAGCCGTAATCGAATTCGGTGACCAGCGGCTTGCCCTGCCGCAGGACCTCCTCCAGCTGCTCGATCGTGAAGCCGTCGGCAGGCCGGTAGCCTACGGTGCGCGGATGTTCGGGAGAGATCTGTCGGTAGTAGACCGATATCGACGTAGTGTCATCGACGACTTTAAGGCCTGTTCCCCAGAAATTCTGGAAGTAAGGCTCGGCGCCCTGCGAGAGGCTGACCGATTCCACTTCCGGGCGCTGGCGGATGGCATCGAGTATTACTCGAAGATCGCTGCGGTTGCGCTCCAGCTTTTCTTCGCCGTAATCGGTGTAGCGCGGACTTTCGGGCGATAGGTGCCCCAGTTCAACCATATATACGTGGGATGCGTCGAATCCTGTAGGCTCAAGCCGCGTGGCCGTCTGTACGTAGAGATAATCGTTGATATACCACACGATGGCGCTTACTATTATCATCTCCACGATGAGCCATATGTTGGTGCGCCACTCGTTGAGGGTCTGTCGTAGAAGCTTGCGTTTCATGTCATTTCTTTTTATTGATGGCCTCCACCGGATTGACGCGGGCAGCGCGAATGGCGGGAATGCCGGTGCTGATAAGGTTGAGTACGAAGCAGAAGAGCAGTGCGTAGGCTCCGATGGTCCAGTCGAAGAGCGCTCCGGCTGAGAGAGTGGCAGGCATGTTGTAGAAGGTCCAGGATCCTACGGAGTATATGGCGTCGAACAGCAGCGCGCCGAAGCCGATGCAGAGCAGCAGGCCGATGATGCCTCCGATGAGTGTTATCACCATGTTCTCGGCAAGAATGTCGCCGACGATGCGCATGCGCGTGCACCCGAAGGCTCTGCGCACTCCGATCTCGCTGACTCGGCGCGCCAGACGGCTGCGGGTCATGGAGCTGAGGTTGATGGCCGGGATGAGCAGCAGTATGCCGAACAGCATCCAGCGAGAGCGGCGCTCCTTGCCGACGTCGGGGAGATGTTCCGGATATGTGTCGGTCTTCTGATACTCGTGCCCGTATGGCGCTCCCGCGATGTCGAGTCTGACGCTGTCAGCGGTCAGACGGGTGTTGACTGCGGCCAGACGGCGGTTGACCTCCCGCTTCACCGCCTCGGCGCGGCCCGGCTTCGGAAGTATCAGCGCGCGGACTGATCCCATGCCGTATTCCGACCATCCGTCTGGAGCGGGCGGAGTGAGATCGACTGGTATCCATACCTGGGCATAGGCGATGTCGGTCACGGGCGATACGTCGGCCACCACGCCTGTCACCTGATAAGGCACGTCATTTATCATCAGTGTGCGCCCCACGGAGCTCTTCTCGTCGGCCGAGAAGGCCTGACGTGCCACAGATGAGGTGATCACGGCCTTGCGGAGCCGGGAGTCAACGTCGGCGCGCGTGAACGGCTTCCCTGCCATGAAGTTGAAGTCCATTATGCGGAAGAATCCGTCGTCGGCCTCTTTGACGTCGGCCGTGAACGTCGGGCTCCCTTCGGCATTGACGAGCATTTCATCGGGCGAGAGCGAATAGATGCTCGCGATCTCTGCGTCAGTCAGACAGTCGGTCAGCTCCACAGCCATGGAGGTCGACATGTCGGAGCAGCCCCAGTATGAGTCGCTGCCGGCCGGATAGATGACGGCGCGTCCGAGATAGAGCGTGCGGTCGCGCTGTGTCTCCGGAGCGAGGTTGATCACCTCGACCTGATGTAGCATCACCACCACCATGATCAGGAACATCGCCAGAGCCGTGCCGATTATCGTGACTGCCGATATGACAGGCTGCGATTTCAGTTCATACCATATCTGTTTCATGTGTGTCAGGGTCTGTTGTGTCGGTTCAGATCTGGTGGCCGTCGAAGAATCGCACGATGCGGTCGGTCTGGCGCGCCTGATCCTCGTTGTGGGTCACCATGACGATGGTGCGTCCGTCCTCCTTGTTGAGACGGTGGAGTATTTCCATCACTTCGGCGCCCATCTTGGAGTCGAGGTTGCCGGTGGGTTCGTCGGCGAGAATTATCTCCGGATTGCCCACGATGGCGCGGGCCACGGCCACGCGCTGGCACTGTCCGCCCGAAAGCTGCGCGGGCATGTGATGCAGACGGTGGGAGAGTCCCACGCGGTCGAGCACCTCGCGCACCAGGCGCTTGCGGTCTTTTTCGCCGATGCCGCTGCGGTAGATCAGCGGGAGCTCCACATTGTCCATCACGTTGAGCGATGGTATCAGGTGGAAGCTCTGGAACACGAAGCCCAGATTGTGGTTGCGGAATGCGGCGAGCTCGCTGTCTTTCATCTTGCCGGTCGGGGTCTCGCAGAGGGTGACGGTGCCGGAGGTGGGGCTGTCGAGCAGTCCGATGATGTTGAGCAGCGTGGACTTGCCGCATCCCGAGGGGCCCATGATGGATATGAACTCGCCTTTCTCCACTTCGAGGTTGACGTTTTCGAGGGCTACTGTCTCTATTTCGTTGGTGCGGTAGATCTTGCTGATGTTCTGAAGATTGATGATTGCCATAGCTGTATGTTTTTTGAGTTTTTTTGTCGGTTGATGATTTATGTCAGTTGTCGATGGAGAGGGCTTCGGCCGGCTCTATGCGCATTGCGCGGCGCGCCGGGAACCATATGCCTGCCATCACCATCAGGGCCATAAGCGCGAAGGCTGCTCCGGCGCAGATGATGATGCGCAGCGCGGAGGAATGCGGCTCATCGAAATATGTGGCGATGTCGTAGTGGAGCAGCAGGAAGTCGATGATGATTGCGGCGGGAGTCACGAGTGCGAGCAGCAGCAGGCCCTCGCCTATGAGCCGCCTGAATATGCCCAGGCGTGTGGCGCCGTTGACGCGGCGTATGGCGATCTCGTTGACCCGCTGCTGCGTGCGGAACCAGAAGGTGCCCAGCAGTCCGAGGAATATGTTGATCATCAGGAATCCCATGCCTACCGAGTAGTTGCGTATCGTGGTTGTCTCCGCGCGCTGGAAATTGCGGCGTATGTCGTCGATCGAGCTGACGTTGGTCAGCAGATAGTTGCCTACGTGCAGGTAGTCCTGGGCCATCGACATGAGTTTGCCGGAGAAATCGCGGTCATGCTCCGGACGGACGCGGACGGTCAGCTCGTTGTAGTACCAGGCCATCGCCTCAGGCCCGTGGAAACCGTCGCGGCATACATCCTGCAGGGCGAATGAGCTCCATAGCTGGAAATCGGAGTAGCGTGCGGGCACAACCACGGCACCGGTGTTTACATCGGGGTGCTCGCCGTTGACCTTGTAGTCGGTGTAGAAGATTTTCTTTCCCGAGGCGATGATGTCGCTCGTAGAAGGGAGCGGCTCCCGCGAATACTGATTGAAAAAGTTGTCGGATATAAGCATCTTTCCCTCCTCCATCTGCTGGCGGAGCTGCTGGGGCGTCTCGCCGTTGACGCCGCGGTAGCGGTAGATGACCGGGAAGTCGGGCGTGGCGAATCGGCGCAGGGCGTTGCCGTTGATGCTGTCGTAGCCGAGCGTGATTCCCGAGTTGGAGCCGTTGAAGGGGCGTGAGTTCTGCGAGTAGGCCGCGGCCTCGATCTCGGGCATCTGCTTGAGGCGCCGGAGTATCTCATGACGCGCTTCTGCGCGGGCCGAGTCGTTGGCATACTCGGGGCGGAAATCAGGACTCTTGTCGGTGATCTCATACATGGTCAGGTCGTAGCAGTGGTCGTATTCGAAGCCGAGAGGCGCGCAGTAGGTGCGCAGGCTCGCGTAGTAATAGTCGCATATATACCACAGCACTACGCTGACCACGAGGAATTCCAGGGCGAGCCACACGTTGGTGTGCCACTCGTTGAGTATCTGTCGGAGAAGTTTCTTTTTCATGACGTCAGAGTGAATTTACGATGTTGGACCGCGAGGCGCGCCATGCGGGCACTCCTGTGCAGAGCAGATTGAGGATGAAGCAGAAGAGCATTGCCATGCCGAGCGTCGACCAGTGGAAAAGCATGGGTCAGCGACGCCGTGGTGGGTGCGCTCGTGGCGCTGATGCCCTGATTGAAGAGCGACGGGGCGAACAGCAGCGCGAACACCATCGACAGTCCGAATCCTATCATGCCTGCGATCAGGGTCATGGTCAGGTTTTCCATGAGCAGCGATGCGAGGCTGCGGCTGGCGCCGTATGAACGGCGCACGGCGATCTCCGACATGCGGCGCTTCACGCGGCTCTGGGTCATGGAGCTGAGGTTGATGGCGGGCACGATGAGCAGTATCAGATAGACGATCAGCCGCGACCGGCGAGCCTGTTTCAGATCAGGCTCGACGTTGGCCCATTTGCCGACGGCGTCCTTCTCCGTCGTATACGGGCGGTTGCGCCAGATGTACTGGAATCCGTCGCCGGCTTTCAATTGGGTGTTTACATCGGCTTTGATCTTGTCGAGTTCGGCAAGTATCGCCGGAAAGTCGTTTTCGTCGCGGGCGAGTATGGTTGACGACAGCATGCCCATATAGCCGTTGTTCCAGGTATCGTTGAGGATTTCTGTCGACGTCAGCGGTATCCATATGTCGGCGTAGGCATGGTCGGCGAGCGGCGACACGTCCCTGACTATGCCGATTATCTTATAGGGAGCCATGTCGAGCAGAAACTCGCGTCCCACTGTCTCTTCGCCGGCCGAGCCGAAGAGCTGACGCGCCATGTTCTCGGTTACGACAGCCAAAGGGCGCCCGCTGTCGAACTGGGCTTCGTCGAAAGGTTTGCCTGAAGTGAACTGCAGGTCGAACACGTTGAAAAAACGATGGTCGGTGCCGAGCACGTCGGCCTTTACGGGAGTCTTGTCGCGAAGGGCTGCCGAATGTGTGGTCGGGCTGCTTGCATAGACGGTGACGGTTTCGGCCGACTCAAGCGGCAGAATGATGTTTTTGAAAGCCCAGTAGCTCATCGGGCCGTTGGATGAGCCGTCGCCCCAGTCGGGGTGGGTGATCGACATCATGCCCCAGTGGAGCATGCGGTCGCGGTTGCTCTCGGGAGGATAGGGAGCTGTCTTCACCTCCTGCATCATCACCACGGTCATGATGAGGAATATGGCGAGCGCGGTTCCGGTGATGGTCACCCACGTGACCACCGGCTCGCTCTTGAGCTCATAGATAAATTGCTTGAACATTTCAGATTGATTTATATGATTATCTCACGGTTTTAAGTTTCAGACGTTGGGATTTGGCGAAATCGCTCATGTCGCTGACCACCACGCGGTCGCCCTTGCGCAGGCCGCTGACCACCTCGACGTATTCATAGTTGGAGTCGCCGAGTTTCACCTGGCGCTTTTCGAGCTCGCCCTCGGAGGTCTCCACGAAAAGGTCATACAGTCCGGGGCCTTTGAAATAGGAGCCGTTGGCGATGCGCGTCACCTCGTCCTTGATGTCGCACATCACGTAGACGTCGGTGCGCAGTCCGGAGCGCAGGCGCTGATTGTCGTCGTCGTCGAGCATTATGGTGAAGGATATCACGCCGTTTTTCGAAAGGGGAGTGACGCTGCTCACGTGGCCGTCGAGCTGCGTCTTGCCCAGTCGCACCTTGGCGTGCGCTCCCGGGCTGACTCGGTCGCCGTAGGAGTCGGCGATCTCGGCGTCGATCTTGAAATGGCTCAGATCGGAGATGATGGCCACTTTCTCGCCCTGGCCTATCTGCTGGCCGATGTTGTTGTTGATGAATGTGAGCGTGGCGGCGCGGGGGGCGCGTATGCGGGCGTCGTCGAGCGTGCGGATCTTCTCGGCATAGTTTTTCTCGAATATGTCTATGTCGATCTGCTTCATCTGCAGCTCGGCGTCCTTCACCTGGCGGTCGTTGACAAGCTGCTGGCGGAGCTGCTCGAGCTCAAGCACTCCGGTGCGGTAGGCAAGCTCGGCCTCGCGCACTTTCTCTCCCGTGCCCGATCCGATGGAGTCGAGGCGACGCTCGTTGATCACCTCCACGCGCTTGCGGTTGACATCCATCTCCTTCACTTTGAGCTGCATCTCAAGCGATGAGAGATAGGTATGGTTGGCCAGGCGCTGCTGCTCGAGCGAATATGCCATGCGCCGGCGCTCGTCGTTGAGCTTGTCGACCTCTGTCTGCGCCGACTGCAGGTCGAGCAGCAGCAGGGGAGTGCCGGCTGCCACGCTGTCGCCCTCGGTGCTGTAAACCTCCACGATCTTTGTGGCGATTGGGGAGTTGATGATCTCTTCGAATGCGGGCACTACTCGGCCCGAGGCGTTGACCGACGTCTCGATGGTGCCTACGTCGGCTGTGGAGAAGTTGAGATCGGCTTCATTGACGCTGCGGCGCATCATCGACAGAAGCACTCCTGTCACCACTATCACACCAAGGGCTATCGCGCCCCATTTGATGATGACACGTTGGCGTTCGCGGCGCAATACGTCTTTAGGTATTTCTCTGTCCATATATAAATTGCTGTTGTAATAATACGTATTTATATATGCCAAAACCGTGCCAGAAATACAACTGTCTGAACTATAATAATATATGATTTTAAGAGTGTCCGATATCGGACACCTGTCCGCCCGAAAACGGACACCCGTACACTTTTCAGCTCTGCTCCTCCCCTATTAGGGCGCTGAATGCGTATTGACGATAAAATTGGTTTTCTTTATTCCCGCACGCGTGATGGCGCAGGAGCGACGGTATAAAAAAAGAGATGTCTCCCGACATCTCTCTTCCTTTAAACCTTTATCTTAATCTAATACTATGAAAAACACACGCACAAAAGTAGCAACAAAAACTGATACACGACGCATTCTTTAGTCGTCTTTAACACAATTTTAACTAAAATTCGGGTGTTAGTCTGACATTATGCAACCAATCAGCCGAAGTCACTACGTTTTGCGGCCGCAGATTCAGTCCTCCGGCGCGAACATCGGATCCCACGGCGGAAGCATCTCGGCTTTCTGCGAGAGCACGGCGGCCGCTTTGGGAGTGAGATATTTCCTGTCGACGACGAGGCGGAACATATATTCGTCCATCCAGCGGTCGGTGATGATCAGGTGCCCGTTGTTGGCTCCGGGGCCCCAGCTGTTCTCGACGAGCCATTTCACGGGACGTCCCTCCTTGTCGAGATCCACTGCCACGAGCGTCATGGCGTGGGACGATCCGCTGGCGTGGGTCATCACGCGCTGGCGCTTGTCCATGCCGAAGGTGGTGCCGAGCAGCGATCCGTAGTCGTAGAAGTCGGGATCGAGCACACCGCGCTCGCGGTCGAGGAATTTGCCCACATCGCATGAGAAATACATAGCCGTGGAGTCCTTGATCGACGCGATGGCCATCTCCTTGATGTCCTCCATCGGGAGGTTGACATAGGTCCAGTTGCGTCCGTCGTAGGCGTGACGGTCATATTCGATCTCATAAAGCTTGTAATAGGGGCGCGTGGGATCGTTCATGAGCATCACGTAGTCGTCGGTAAGATTGTTGCCGAGGAAGCGGTCGTAGAAGCTGCGGGGAGTGTAGGTGAGGGTGTCGACCGGCTCGCCTTTGGAGTTGCGGCGCGTCCAGGTGAATTCTGTCGGGGGCTCGCCGAGGTTAAGCACGAGCATGCGGTAGGTCTCGCCGAGCATTTCGGTCTTGCGCTTCGCCAGATCGGTCTTTTTCTTTCCCGACTTGGCTGAGTCGCGCAGCTCCAGGCCCCACTCGCGCAGTTTGAGCGAGAGCAGCTGGTTGAGGCGCGAGGTGCTGTTTGATGAATTGGTCTCTGGCATCACTTCGGCAGGCACCACGCCGTATTTGCCGATGATGTCGGCTATGCCGGTGAACTGTCCGCCGTCCGACAGCGGATTGCGGAAGAGCCAGTCGACTGTCTTGTCGTCCATCGGACGGTCGGAGGTGTCGATCACTCCCTGCAGGAAGAGATTGGCTTTTTCAAGCTGATCGAAGAAGAAGTTGTAGTTTTGCGACAGCTCTGTCATGGGCAGGTCGTGCTCGGCCATCATCTGTGCGCGGAGCACATTGAGACCCGTGAAGAGCCAGCAGCGGCCCGACGACCGCTGGTTGGTGATGCCTTTGGATGGCACGCGGTGGGAGAACTCGGCCGACACCGGGCGCCGCGCGTCGAGATTGCGGGCGAGCGAATTGATGTCGTTGGCCGTGATGGCATTGCGGATTGCGCGGTCGGCCGGGGTGTTCTTGTAGGCCGAGCGGATGGTGGACATCATCTCCGGGCTGATACCGCCGGAGGCTTGCTGCGCCTGCGCGCAGAAGCCTCCGAGGATGATGACCGCCATTAACGATGATAAACGTCGCATAGGCGTGTAGGGGATTTATGGGTTATTGTCAGATTTGCGTAGTGGCAGTAGCTCATTTGCCGGCGTTCCATGTGCACTCCATGAACTCGAACTGCGCGCGGCCAGTCACCTTGTATTTGATGACGTAGGGCGTTGTCGCGGTGCCGTCGTAGGCCGAGAAGTTGATGGTGTAGATCACGTCGACTCCGCTGACGGGCTCGGCATCGGGATGCAGGGCGGCCAGAGCGGCGGGCATCACTTCGGTCTCGAAGCGCTTCTTCATTGTGGCCACAACCTGCTCGTCGGTCATGTCGGCGTAGCCTGCGGCATACTGGGCACGGGCCGAGGCGGCGCGGAGATCCACGTTGCCCTGATAGGCCGAGGTGCCCGAGTAATACTCGTTGTTGCCGTATTTGGTCACGTAGGTGGCGCCGGTCTTGTCATCGATCTGTGCCTTCACCCAGTCGACGCAGGTCTGATAGTAGAGCGTGGAGAGCTCCTGTCCTTTGCCTGCCGGGAGAGTGATGGTGACGTTGGGATCGTAGATCCATTTGCCCTGCGAGCGCACGAACTGGGCGGTCTGGCTGACGACGGTGGCGGCGGGAGTCCATTCGGCGCCGTTGAACGTGTATTCGTCGCAGCGCACGGTCGTGGCGCTTGATGCGTAGTAGAAGTAGGCCACGAAGCGGACGTCGCCCTCCGATGCGTAGGGATACTTCACTTTGAGGAACTTGGGCAGCAGTGTGGCGGGAGCCTCTTCGGAGAGGTTGTCGTAGCGCTGTCCCATGGCCTGGTAGTCGGCGTGCGACGGCATTACTGCGTCGGCGGCCGGAGCCCAGCGGGTGCCGTTGAAGGTGTAGACTGCATACTCGGCCTGCGAGGGAGCGGTCTCGGTGGCGGCGCGGCTCGATGATGTCGAAGCTGCGGCTCCGTCGACGGTCACGCTGGTGGCCACCATGTTGCAGTAGCGGCCTCCGGCCACGTTGATGAGATATCCGGTGACTGTCACTTTGGCTCCGTCGGTATATTTCGCCTTGTCGGCCGTGAGCATTCCATAGGGGCTTCCCTGAGCTTTCTCCGAGCCTTCTACGAGGATATTGGTGTTTGTGCGGCCGTTGTTGGTCGTGATACTTACGGTGCCTTTCATCGTGCCGTAGATGGCAAGAGCGTTGTCCGTGCGGGCGATGATCTCAGCCATGGCGGCCGCATCGAAAGTAGCGGGAGCCGGATAGGTGACCTCCTGTTCGCCGACTACCTCGAAGGTGGAGCCGCTGGTGATCTGAATGCTGAGGTTGCGGGCCTCGACAGTGCCGCTGAGCACTATCTGGTTGCCGATCTTCAGGCCGCCGAAATTCTCTTCCTCGAATTTGGAGCCTTTATAGACGAATATCGAGCCGGAGGCGTCGGTCAGCATGAATCCCTGAGCGCAGAGAGCGGTCACGACGCCGTTGACGGTGATCTCGTCATCGGGAGCAGCCGTGGCAAGCACGTCGGAGAGCGTGAATCCGGGCTCCTCAGGCTCTGCGGGAGCGGAGAAAACGGGGTCTGCAGCCGAAGAGCGGTAGCGCACGATGGCGTAGGCTCCCTCCTCGGCGTCGGGAAGCGCTTTGCTGAGAATGCCGGGTATGGAGGCCGCAGCAGTGTGCGACGGAGCGAATGAGGGGATGTAGTCGTTTTCGCTGCCCCATACGCTCTGATAGTCTTCGTCGCTGACCGTATAGTCGGCGGCTGCCTCTATTTTGGCGGGTATGTCGGAGGGGCTGACGGCGGTGTTGAATGTCAGACGCACGGCCGATCCGTCGGTCAGCGTGAAGTAGGGGAACGACGAGCTGCCGAGCCATGCCGGCACGTAGTCGCGGGCAGGTGCGGCGTCGCTGAAGCAGAGCTTCGTGCCGACGGCCTTGAGAGCTGCGGCTCCGGCTTCGCCGGCGAGGGTCTTGTTGGTCGAGTTGGAGGCCACAGCTGCGTAGTCGGCCTCTGTCATGGTGTATTCGATGGTCTCTACCTGAGTGGTCTCCGGCACTTCGAAACCTTTCAGCTCCTCATTGTTCCAAGTGTTCTCGGAGCATCCTGTGACGGCTCCGGCCGCAAGGACCATCAGGAGAGCGCGTGAAATATGCTGTTTCATTTCTTTCAGATTGCAGATTTTAGAAGTTGACTTTCATACGCACTGAGAAGGTGCGGCCGAAAGAGTAGAACGTCTGGTAGGCGTTTTCCCATGTGCCGTCGGTGGCTACCGGGGTATATGCCTGGGTGATATAGTTGTAGTTGAAGAGATTGTGGACATTGCCGTAGAGCGTGGCGTTGATTCCTCCGATCTTGAAGCGGTAGCTGCAGGAGAGGTCGAGCTGGTTGCCCCAGGGTATGCGCCATGGTTTGCCGGCCGAGAGTTCGCCGTTGTTCTGCAGCGATGATGTGGTGATGTTGAGGTCGGAGTAGTTGCGGGCCGACGCTGTCCAGTCGGCGCCGATACGGAAGCCCTGGAACGGCTTGAACACAACGCCTAAGGCAGCTGTGGTCTGGGCCGATCCGCCTACTTTGACTCCCTTCTGCATGAGGGTGGTGCGCAGATGGTCGTCGGCGAGGATGCCGGCTGCTACGTCGCCCTGAAGGTTTTTGAGCGGTTCGCCGTTCTGGTTGTAGAAGTATCCGGTGGCATTCGAGTCCCACTGCCAGTCGCCGAGCGAGAACATTCCGTCGAGCTCAACCCATTTGGCGGGGATATATTTTACATTGAATTCCAGACCCATGTGGCGGGCATCGACGCCCTCCATGTTCATGTAGTAGCGGTCGCCTGCGTGGGGGCCGGTCTCGATCTCGCCGCTGCGCGCCATCGTGCGGTCCATCCAGCGCGTGAGGTAAGCGTTGAAGGTGAAGGCCACCTTCTGCATCTGGAGTCCGTAGCCGGTCTCGATGGAGTAGACTTTCTCATTGACGGCGTTGGGGTTGGTCACGTTGGAGTAGTTGGAGTTGAGGAATACGCCTCCGCTGAAGAACGGTGCGCGCGAGATGTATCCGGCGTTGAAGAACACGTTGTTGTGGCGGTCGATGTTGTAGTTTACACCACCTTTGACGGTGCCTCCGATGAAGTTCATTGTCTTGGACTTCTCGTGATCCTTGTCGTAGTAGAAGAAGTCGCGGCGCCAGTAGGTGTTGTTGTTGAGCGCTCCCGAGAGCACGAGGTTGAGCTTGCCCGACAGCATGGTGTATTCACCCTGGGCGTAGACTCCTTCCTGAGCTGTGTAGCCGTTGTAGTTGCGTGCGATGACGTCGCCCACGCCGAGCTTCTGGTATTTCCAGTCGGGGTTGGCGGCGAGAGCGTTGTTGGCGGCCTTGACGCTGCCGCGGTTGGAGTCGTCGAGATAGTAGGCTCCGTCGTAGAGGTCGGAGATCTTGTTTTTGTGGTGGCCTATGTAATAGCGGAGGTCAAGACCGCCGATGATGTTGAGTCGGTCGCCGTTGCGCATGTCGATGCGTTTCTTGTACGACGATACGATGCCATACCACTCGTGATTGTTGTTCTGGCGCGCCATGACCATGTTGGAGCCGGTGGCCGAGGCTGCGTTCATGTCCTGGATCGCACCATAGTCAAAGGTGCCGTCGGGGCAGCGGAACTTCATGTTGAGCACGCCGTTCGACGCGCCGTACCAGTCGCTGCTGTAGCCGTTGCGGCCATAGCCCTTGAGGCCGTAGCCCTGCGCGATCGACATGTAGAACGATGTGGAGAGCGACTGCGTGTGGTCGATCTGCCATATGTGGCCCAGAGAGATCTGTGGCTTGTGGTAGACGTTGTAGTTGGAGGTGCGCTGCCGTCCCTGGTTGTCAAAACCGTAGGTGGGATTGTAGCGGTACATGCTCGATCCGGCCATATAGTTCTTCACAGCCTGCCATCCGAGCACGGTCAGTCCGTCATAGCTTGAGCGCTGATAGTGCTGCTGCGGGGCTCCGAATGCGGTCAGCGAGAGCTGATGGCCGTCCGACAGACGCTTTGACACGTTGAAGAAATAATTGTAGGCGTTGAACTGGGTGCCCTGCACATAGCCGTCGCCCCATTTGCGTGAGCCGAGGAAGGTGACGGCCCATCCGTTCTGCATCAGTCCGGTCGACACTTTCACGCCGTAATTGTTCATTCCGTCGTTGCCCATGCCGTACCATACAGAGCCTCCGCGTTCTACGTCGATCGTGCGGGTGGTTATGTTGATGGTGCCTCCGATAGAGGGGGTCGAAACGATTGTGGCGCCAAGACCGCGCTGTGTCTGGATGTTGGACGCTACGTCGGCGAGGCCGGCCCAGTTGCTCTGATATACGCCTCCCCATTCCATGTCATTGATAGGTATGCCGTTGACCATCATGGCCACGTTGGCGCTCTTGAATCCGCGCATGCGTGTCTCGGCGTCGCCGAATCCTCCGCCCTGGCGTATGGTGTAGATGCCGGGGGTGGTCTTGAGCACTTCCATCAGCTCCTGTCCGCCGAGTTTGAAGTCGATGGCGTCGGCTCCGACGGTCGACATGGCTACAGGTGTCTCACGGGTCTTGCCTACCGACTGCGTGACAACAACGTCGTCGAGTTTTTTCACCGCCAGCTCCATCTGGATGGTACCCATGTCGCGCTTTGCCGGAAGTTCCAGCGTCTTATAGCCGATATAGGTGATTTTAAGCATTTTGCCTTCGGGCGCTTCGATCGTGAAGATTCCGTCGATGTTGGCTGCCACGGCTTTTGACATTCCGGGCACAGATACTGTGGCTCCTACCAGCGGTTCGCCTTCCTCGTCGATGAGGGTGCCCGTACATTTGATGTCGGGGGCGGCGAATGCACTGACGCATAGCAGCCAGATTACACTTCCTAAAAGAAAGAGTCTTTTCATAATCGGTTATATATAAATGTTATAGATTGGTTGTCGATGTGTTGCCGGGAATAGTTGGCGGTTTGTGCGACGACATAAGGCCGACGCTATTGCCTTACAAAAGTACTCTAAAAAAATGGATAATAGTGTTAAAATAACGTGTAATTTTGATCGGGCCATGAAACATGAAGCGGCGCTCCCCGTCGAAGAGGAGTGCCGCCTGCCTGTGTCGCGTCAATTATCGTATGATTGTCAGGTGAATGAGATGGTCGAGCCGCCGGAGGGGCGCTGCTGCGGCCCCTGCTGCTGGCGCCGCTGAGCGCGTGCTTTTTCCACGGTGGCCCGGTCGCGGTTATACGTGGGGCTCTTCTCCAGCACTTCTATGATGGTGTCGGAATCCATCTCTTCCGGTTTCAGGATGATATAGTTGGTGCGGAAAGTGTCGACCTTCTCGCCGTATTCCTCCCTTATACGGTCGTTGGCTCTCGGCTGGGGAGCCTGAGCGGCTGTTGCGGCGAACGCCGGAGCGTCGATCTGGTTCTGCAGGCGGTTTTCCTGTATTTCTCCGAGACGGTCGACGTTGAAGCCCGATGCCAGCATCGTGATCTTTATCTGTTCGCCGAGATCCTTGTCGAATGCCACGCCCCATATGATCTTGACTTTGGGGTTGATCTTCTGCACGAAGCTTGTCAGCTCGTTGACTTCGCTGAGCTTGAACTTGTTGTTGGCTTCCTGCGAGAAATAGATGTTGAAGAGCAGACGCTTGGCCGTCGAGATGTCGCGGTGCTTGAGCAGAGGCGATGCAAGGGCGTCCTCAAGAGCCTTGGTCACACGGTTTTCGCCTTCGCCGTAACCCGACGATATGATGGCAGCGCCGCCGTCGCGCAGGGTAGTGTTGACGTCGTTGAAGTCGAGGTTCATGTAGCCGTCGCAGGTGATCAGCTCGGAGATCGAGCATGCTGCCGTAGCGAGCGTGTCGTCGGCTTTGCCGAATCCGTTGATGAAGTCGAGGTCGCCGTAGATCTCCGTCAGCCGTTCGTTGTTGATTAGCAGCAGCGCGTCGACATACTTGGCCATCTCGTCGGCTCCGGCAAAGGCTTTGTTGATCTTCTCCTCGCCCTCGAAATAGAAGGGGATTGTGACGATGCCTATGGTAAGCAATCCCTTCTCACGGGCCACGCGGGCCACGACGGGGCTTGCGCCGGTGCCTGTGCCTCCTCCCATGCCGGAAGTGATGAACACCATGCGGGTGTCGTCCTGGAAAAGGGCCTCGATTTTGGCGATATCGTTCTCCGCGGCTTCACGCGCCACCTCCGGACGGTCGCCAGCGCCGAGACCGTCGCCGATCATCACTTTGGTCGGTACGGGACTCTGACGGAGAGCCTGCCGGTCGGTGTTGAGCACCACGAACGACACATGTTTGATGCCCTGGCGGAACATGTAATTGACGGCGTTGCCGCCACCACCGCCCACGCCGATGGCTTTTATGATGACTTTGTCTTTCTGTTCGGTCTCGGGCGATTCGAATTGATCGGCGAGTCCTTCGGGGTTGAGTATTTCGTCCATTTCAGTTGAGCTTCTAAATCAGATTAATCGTCGAGAAGATCGCCTCCGTCGGGATCTTCCGGTGGTTCCTGGATCTGCCGTTTAAGCCAGCCGAGAGCCTTTGAGAAGCCGCTCTGGCGTCTTTCGGGCTCCGGTTCGGGCTCGGTGACGATCTCTGCCGGTTCCTCTCTGACCGGTTCGGGCGACAGGCATTCCTGCGCGCCAGCTTCGGCAGCGGCATAGAGTATCGAGACGACGTCGACCGAGTAGGCCGGCGATATGCGGCTGTCGGCAATGCGTATGTGCGGGCTGATGATGCTTCCCAGGCGCACTTTCATTTTCGTGGTGTCGCCGAGCAGGGTGTTGAATTCGGCGAGACGCGCTCCGCCTCCCACGATGACTATCCCCGCAGGCAGCTCGGCGGCAGTCAGTCCGGCATAGGATATCTGCTCCTTGATGTTGGCTGCTATTTCTGCAGCCCTGTGGCTCACGTAATTGTTGAATTCAGTCATCTTGACATCGTCGACACTGCCTTCTACAGGCGCTCCCTTGGCGTTGCCTCTCTGACGCTTGAGCGACTCGGCATCCTCCTCCACGTAGTTGAGGCGCGTCAGGTCGCGGGTGATGTTGCGCGATCCCATGGGTATTGTCTGGAGATACTGGAGGCGTCCGTGACGGTAGATGCTGACGGTCACAGTCTCAGCGCCGAAGTCGACGAGCATGCATCCGAGCTGGCGTTCCTCGCTTGTGAGCACTATGTCGCCCATGGCGAGATGCTTCACCACGCATCCGCGTTTCTGCAGTCCGAGCTTGTCCTCGATGAGGAGCTTCAGGTTGCGGCGCAGCTGCGGGCGGCATACGATCAGGTTACCCGACATGCGTATCTCCGAGCAATACATGCCCACCGGCATATCGGATTTGACGCCGTCGACGTAAAACTCCCGAGGCACTACATCGATCACTTCGCGGTCGGTCACCCGCTCGCCGAGCATCTCCCGCTTAAGAGCCTCCACGATGTCTTCGGTCACCTCGGTGTCGGCGGGAAGACGGCGTTCGGTCTCCCGCTGTATCGCCGATACGGAGCGGCCTGCGATAGAGGTGTAGATGCCCTCAACCTTGCGCGGCGTCAGGCGGTTTTCGATTTTGAGCAGCAGTGTGCGCACGGCGTTGGCGGCCATGGATACGTTGCTGAGCTGGCCGTGACGCACGCTGTCGGTAAGCGGCATCTCCTCAATGGCTTTGACCGTGACGTAGCCGTGTGGGTCGACCGATCCCACGGCGCCCTTGATTTTGCTGCTCCCTATTTCGAGAGCGATGATATGCTTTTCGTCCATATAGCGTAAGTCGTTGTGAGTGGGTGTGACTGTTGGTTTCTTGTTTAGCGTGGCCTGGAGGCCGGTATGGGTTTCTCGGAGCGCGGTTTCCGGCCGGGAAGAGCGCGACCGGGAGCGATGCCGTCGGCTGCGAGCATGGTGCCCATGTCGTCGGCCTCGTCTATCTCCTCTACATCCACCGAAGGCCGTGCAAGCTGTTTGTGACGGCGTGTGGCCACTATCTGGCCCGACCATTTAACGGAAATGGTGTCGTAATTGTTCCATCCCTTGACCGGAAGTACTTCGGTATACATTCGTCTCAGCCTGCTGAACTTGCTGTCGAAATTGTCGGGCGATCCGAAATTGATGATCTGTCCGCGTATTATCGGCACGAGCATCACGTCGGTGGGTGAATCGACCTTGATCATCGAAATGAGAGAGTTCCACAGCGAATCGGCGGTGATGTAGTCGATAAGCGGCAGGAGCTCGCGCGCGGCCCGCTGGGTGTCGGTGATGTGGCCCTGGATCACGGGCACGTCGATATGATACCGGGCGTCGGCCGAAATGCGCTTCCCTTCTTTATTTATGTAATATGACTTGCCGCCGTCAAACACTCGGGCAACCGGGCGCATCGGATCCACGCTGACCAGTACGTAGCCGTCGCTGAGCCTGACGGCTCTCGCTGATTCGATCTTGTCGACACGCGACAGAATGCGTTCGATGCTGTCGGTATCGATGTCGAGGATACGCATCCCCTTGGCTCTGGAGGGTATCTCGCCGAGTTCGCGCGCCAGCTCCGGAGCAGTGACGAATTTCATCTCAGTAGTGTCGTTGACGGCTATGCGCATGCCCGCGCAGCGGCGCTCCGCGCTGGCCTCCGAGGAGATGACGAGCGCTGCCACCAGATAGGCCAGAAGCATTATTGCCGTCAGCCCGTGCCAGAATGTCTTGGATATGTGAGGACGCCCCTGGCGCCTCTTCTGCTCTTTCATTTTGCGCGTAGGGTTTCAGTCAGTTCAGGCAGGCAGTCGGCTATGTCGCCGGCCCCAGCCGTAAGCAACACCTCAAAGTTACGATTTTTTATTGTCTCTGTCAAATTATCCTTTGTCGCCATGGTTTTATCGTGGCTTTTCACCGCGTCGAATATCAGAGCGGAGCTGATTCCCTCGATAGGCTCTTCACGTGCCGGATAAATCGGCAGGAGCACTACGTCGTCGGCCATCGAAAGGGCCTCGGCGAACTGCGGGGCGAAGTCGCGCGTGCGGCTGTAGAGATGCGGCTGGAAGGCCACTGTGAGCTTGCGTCCGGGGTAAAGCGCTTTTACCGAGGCTATCGAGGCCCGGAGCTCGTCGGGATGATGGGCGTAGTCGTCGATGATGACGTGGCCCCCCGGCAGCGGTTCCTTGAGATGAGTCTCGAAGCGGCGCTTTGCTCCCATGAATGTGCGCATGGCTTCGCGTGCGGATTCCGGTTCCAGACATCCCGCGAGCGTCACCGCGCCAAGAGCGGCTATGGCGTTCTCGATGTTGATCTCGACAGGCACTCCCAGTTCCACGTCGGCCACGAGAACCCCTTCAGGGCCCGCGAAGTCGAACACGATGGCGCCTTCGCCGCGGCGTATGCGCTCGGCATGGAATGTGCCGCTGTCGGCTGAGTAAGTGCTTACACTTACTCCGGGCTGCACGCGCGGCTGCATCTTAAGCCCCTCGTGGATCAGAAGATGGCCGCCCGGGCGTATGAGCTCGGTGAAGTGGGCGAAGCTCTCGAGATATGCCTCTTCTGTGCCGTATATGTCGAGATGGTCGGGATCGGTGGAGGTGACTACGGCCACTTCCGGGGTGAGATGGTGGAACGAGCGGTCGTATTCGTCAGCCTCGATCACGCTCAGATCCGATGAAGGGTCGAGCAGGAAGTTGGTGCCGTAGTTGCGGAGCACTCCGCCCAGAAATGCGTTGCAGCCGAAGCGTGAGCCGTGAAGCACGTGAGCGGCCATTGAAGATGTGGTCGTCTTGCCGTGAGTGCCGGAGAAGCATATGCCCCGGCTTGTGCGAGTGACGTCGCCCAGCACGGCCGCGCGTTTTACCGGATTGAATCCGTGGCTGCGGAACCACTTGAAGATAGGGAGATCGGCTGGTACGGCCGGCGTATAGACTACCTTTGTGGTCGACGGATCGCGGTGGGTGGCGGGAATCTCGTCGGCTTCGCCTCCGAATGTTATGGCCACTCCTTCCGCCATAAGGGCGGAGGTCAGTGCCGATGGAGTGCGGTCATATCCGGCCACATTGTATCCTTTGGCAAGAAAATAGCGTTCGAGTGCGGCCATTCCGATGCCTCCGGCGCCTATGAAATATATATTGTCCATTGTCATTTTCCTGTATTAATCAGTGACAGCAGGGTGTCTGTGATCTTTTCGTCGCTGTCGGTCATGGCCATAGCCGCGGCCGCACCCGACAGTTTTGATAGCTTCTCCTTGTTGGCGACGAGCTGTGTCGCTTCCTCACCGAGACGCTCCACTGCCTCCGCGTCAAGCAGCATCACGGCCGCTCCATGCTCGACGAGCGCTTCGGCATTTCGGCGCTGATGGTCTTCGGCCACGTTGGGCGACGGTATGAGCAGCGCGGCTTTGCCGAGCAGCTGCAGCTCGGAGATAGTGCCGGCCCCTGCGCGGGCCACCACAAGATCGGCAGCACGGTAGGCTGTGGCCATATCCGATATGAAGGCTGAAGCTTTCACTTGCGGATAATCGGCGGCCTTGGCAGCGCATTCGGTCTCATAAAGGCGTCCCGTCTGCCAGAGAAGCTGTATTCCGGCCGCCTGCAGCTTCCGGAGCATTGCGGCCGTAGCGTCGTTGACCGTGCGGGCTCCCAGACTGCCTCCGGTGACGAATATAAGAGGCTTTTCAGGGTCAAATCCGAGATTCTTCTTTGCCTCGGCCTGCGTCAGGACGCATTGTGTCAGTTCCTTCCTCACGGGGTTGCCGGTAAGGGTGATGCGGTCAGCGGGGAAGAAGCGTTCCATCCCCTCGTAGGCGGTGCATATGGCCATGGCGCGGGGAGCGAGCAGTTTGTTGGTCACTCCGGCATAGGAGTTCTGTTCCTGAATAAGGGTCGGTATTCCGCGGCGCTGTGCCTCTTTCAGCACCGGGCCGCTCGCATATCCTCCCACTCCTACAGCTGCGTCGGGAGCAAAATCCTTCACGATCCGGCGTGCCTTGCGCATGCTTTTCCACAGCTTTACCAGCACTCCGAAGTTGCGCCAGAGCCGTTTGCGGTCGAAGCCGGCTACCGGCAGTCCTTCGATACGGTATCCGGCCGCGGGCACTCGCTCCATCTCCATTCGCCCGATAGCTCCTACGAAGAGTATCTCGCAGTCGGGGAGCCGGCGGCGCAGGGCATTGGCGATCGAAAGGGCCGGAAAGATATGTCCGCCGGTCCCTCCGCCGCTGATAAGTATTCTGACGGGTCTGTTTTTCTGATTCATAATTGTTGTCGTTACATCATGGTGGGGTTTTCGCCACGCAGGTTTTCAGGCAGCGACTCCATCTCGGCTTTCACCTCCTGGCGCTTGGCTCCGTTGAGCGCAGCGTGGCGGCTAACACTCAGCATCACTCCGAAGGCTATCGAGGTGACGATTATCGAAGATCCTCCCTTGGAAATCAGTGGCAACGGCTGCCCTGAGACGGGCGCGAGGCCGCTGACGATGGCCATATGGAACAGCGCCTGATATACTATCATGACGGCCATGCCGATGACAAGCAGCGCCGAAAATACCCTCTGGCAGCGCGACGCTATGGAGCTTGCCCTCGCAAGAAGCCACAGATAGAGCACCAGCACCAGCATTCCGCCGATCAGTCCGGTATCCTCTATGACGATGGCATATATATAGTCGGAGAACGCAAGAGGCAGTCGGGCCGTCTCGCGGGAATTGCCCGGCATCACACCGAAAACGCCTCCGTTGGCCTGTGCCATATAGGCATACATCTCCTGACGGTTTTCCGCCGTGATGTCGTATTCGTATTTTGGCCGTCCGTCGCCGCGATGGCGCATGATGCGGTTGTACCATGTGCCGTGGCGACCCTCCGTCTGGGTGGCCTCTACAGCCGGAGCGCCGCCGGCGGTTGCGGCAGGCGCACTCTCTCTTCCGCTGCCGAAGAGCAGGAATATGCCGGCAAGAGCGGCATAGACCACTCCCACCACTATCAGTTTGCGCCATTCCACTCCTCCCACGATCATCATCGACATGCTTATGGCCATGAGAAGCAACGTATTGGTCAGTCCCTGCTTGATGAGCAGACCACCAAACAGAGCCACTATCATCGCCGACATGATGACGCCGCGGTTATATACTCCTGCCGTGTGCTTGTTGTGATTTTTCGACATTATGAGAGCGATAACCAGGGCTGCCGAGAGTTTCAGGAATTCCGACGGCTGGATGGTGACGCCAAGCAGACTGAAGCTGCGCCGGGCGCCGTTGACTATCTCGCCGAAGAACAATACGTAGAGCATCATCCCCACGCTCAGTATGACAAGCAGCCATATGGGTTTCTCAAACTTCTGGTACGGCACGCGCTGAATGTAGAGCATCATGCCGAGACCCATGGCCAGAAGCGCCACATGGCGCACCAGCGGGCCGAATACCCCCAGCGTGCCGTGCACGTTGACTTCGCGCGAGGAGGCGCTGTAGAGCTCGATCAGGGATATCAGGCAGAGCATGATATATATTCCCCATATATGCTTGTCGGATCGCGCCGGGGCGGCTGCTGCGGCCTTTGGCGCTGCGGTCGCCGACGGCCTCGACAGATCGACAGGCGGTATCACCTCAAGATTTTCCATAGTCTGACGTTTTATTTGGTGTCGTGTCGGTGGAGTAGGACTGTCATTTCATTTCGGCTACAGCCTGCTTGAACTGGCGTCCGCGATCCTCATAGCTGCTGAACAGGTCGAAACTTGCACAGCATGGCGAGAGCAGCACCGTGTCGCCCGGCTGTGCTATCTCGCGGCAGGCTGCCATGGCATCGGCCAGCGAGTGGGTGTCGCGAATCTCGTCTATTATCCCGCCGAAATAGTCGAGGAGCTTGGTATTGTCTTTGCCCATGCATACGATGGCCTTCACTTTTTCGCGCACGAGCGGCTCGATCTCCGAGTAGTCGTTGCCTTTGTCTTTGCCGCCGAGTATGAGCACCGTGCCGCAAGGCATTGATTCCAGGGCATACCAGCAGGAATTGACGTTGGTGGCTTTCGAATCGTTTATATAGCGGACGCCGTCGACCGTGCCGGCCGGCTCCAGACGGTGCTCCACTCCCTCGAAGTCGGACAGCGCGCGGCGGATATCCTCTTTTTTGATGTCGAGCAGGCATGCCGACAGGCCGGCGGCCATAGAGTTGTAGAGATTGTGGAGGCCGTTGAGCGATAGTTCGGCGCGAGGCATTCTGAGGGATGTCTCGGAGGTGTCGAACACAAGTTCACCTTCGTCGTCGACCCAGGCGTGGCTCTGCTGCTCCTCATGCTCGGCAAAGGGAAACAGACGCGCCTCCGTGGCCACCTGTTCGAGCTGTCGCTGTATCACAGGGTCGTCCTGCCAGAAGATGAATGCGTCGTCGGCCGTGAGATTGCGGATGATGCGGAATTTGGCCTTCACGTAATTGTCCATCTTGTAGTCGTAGCGGTCGAGGTGGTCGGGCGTGATATTGAGCATCACGGCTATGTTGGCCTTGAATTCATACATATTCTCAAGCTGGAAGCTCGACAGCTCGATGACGTATACATCATGTGGCGAGCGGGCCACCTGCAGCGCCAGGCTGCGGCCGACGTTGCCGGCCAGCCCGACATTGATGCCGGCCTCCCGGAGGATATGGTAGGTCAGCAGGGTAGTGGTGGTCTTGCCGTTTGAACCGGTGATGCACACCATTTTCGCGTCGGTAAACCTCCCGGCCATCTCGATTTCGGAGATCACCGGGATCCCTTTCTCGACAATGGCTCTGACTACTGGCGCCGTAGGGGGAATGCCGGGACTCTTGACCACCTCGTCGGCCGAGAGAATGCGGTCGAGAGTGTGTTGTCCCTGCTCCCATTCGATGCCCTCGTCGTCGAGCTGCCGGCGATAGCGTTCGGGTATCTGCCCGAAATCCGACAGAAACACATCCATGCCCTTGTCCTTGCCAAGAATGGCCGCTCCGACGCCGCTTTCGCCGCCGCCGAGCACTACCAGACGCTTGCGTTTGTCCATATTGTTGTCAGTCTCTATGTTGTTGTGTTGATTGATCATCGTATCTTGAGTGTCACGAATGTCACTGCGGCCAGCAGAATGGCTACAATCCAGAAACGTACCACTATCTTTGATTCAGGTATGGCACGCAGCGGGGCCTGTATGAGGACTTCGATGCCGGAGTTGCCCGGTTTCTGGAAATGGTGGTGGAGTGGAGTCATCTTGAATATTCTCCGTCCCTGGCCATAGCGCCGCTTTGTGATCTTGAAATAGGCCACCTGTATCATTACCGACAGATCCTCTATGAAGAAGATGGCGCAGAGCAGGGGTATAAGCAGCTCCTTGCGGATGAGTATCGCGAATACGGCTATGATGCCGCCGATGGCCAGCGAGCCGGTATCGCCCATGAACACCTGCGCCGGGAAAGCATTGTACCAGAGGAATCCTATGAGGGCTCCGATGAATGCGGCCATGTATACCACCAGTTCCTCGCTGCCGGGAATGTACATGATGTTGAGATATGAGGAATAGATGAGGTTGCCTCCGAGGTATGCCATTATGGCGAGCGCCACTCCGATAATGGCCGAAACTCCCGTGCACAGACCGTCGAGGCCGTCGGTGAGATTCGCGCCGTTTGATGTAGCTGTGATGACAAAGATCACGACTATGACGAATACTATCCATCCGGCTGTGGCGGCATGATCGCCGGCCCACGACGTCAGATAGGCATAGTCGAAGTTGTTGTTTTTTACAAATGGAATGGTGGTCTGGGCGGCCTTGACGTTCTCGTTGCGGTAGGTGACGGTAATTTCCTCTCCCCGCGGCTCTACAGTCTCCACATTCTCACGCATGACTATGTCGGGACTCATCCACATGGTGCAGCCCACTATCAGCCCGAGGCCCACCTGGCCTACTATCTTGAATTTACCGCTCATGCCGTCCTTGTTGTGACGCTTCATCTTGAGCCAGTCGTCGGCAAATCCGAGAGCTCCGAGCCATACGGTGGTCAGCAGCATCAGAGCCATGTAGATGCTCCCGAGATTGCCTACAAGCAGGCAGGGCACGAGTATCGCTATTATGATAATGACGCCTCCCATGGTGGGGGTGCCTTTTTTCTGCATCTGCCCTTCGAGTCCGAGATCGCGCACGATCTCTCCTACCTGCATCAGCTGCAGGCGGTCGATGATACGGCGCCCGAACACCATGGCGATAAACAGCGCCAGCACGAACGCGGCTCCTGAACGGAAAGTGATATAGTTCATCAGGCGTGAGCCGGGCACCCCGGTCTCGGCCAGATAGTCAAACAGATAATACAGCATCTCTGTGATCGGATAGATGGGTGTTATTGACGGTAGTGAGAGTTTAGATCTGCGACAATGCTTCCTGAACCACCTCGCGGTCGTCGAAATGATGCTTCACTCCGCGTATCTCCTGATAGTCCTCGTGGCCTTTGCCTGCCACAAGCACCACGTCGCCTTCTCCGGCCAGGCTTACAGCCGTGCGGATCGCTTCGCGGCGGTCGGTGATGCAGAGGGTGGACGCCATAGCCCGTGCGTCGAGACCTTCGCGCATGTCGGCGATGATGGCCTCGGGCTCTTCGTCGCGGGGATTGTCGGAGGTGAGTATCAGGCGGTCGGAGCGCAGGGCCGCTTCACGTGCCATGATGGGGCGCTTCCCTTTGTCGCGGTTGCCCCCGGCGCCTACCACAGTGATGATCTGGCCTTTTGCTCCGACGATGTCGCGTATGGTCGACAGTACGTTGACAAGCGCGTCGGGCGAATGTGCATAATCCACGATCGCGGTCACTCCGCCGGCCGAACGGAACGGCTGGAAGCGGCCTGCCACAGGCACCAGACGACTCATGTCGACCAGCACACGTTCCGGATCCCAGCCGAGCAGCAGCGACGCACCGTAGACGGCCGTCAGGTTGTAGGCGTTGAAGCGTCCGGTGAACAGCACCTCCACCTCATGGCCGTTGAGCGACAGCAGTGTGCCGTCGAGGCGGCTCTCCACGATCTTGCCGGTGAAGTCGGCACGGGTGCGCAGTGAATATGTGTAGCGTCGGGCATCGGTGTTCTGGAGCATGACCTCTCCGGCCTTGTCGTCGGCGTTGGTAAGGGCGAATGCCGTCGAGGGCAGGTTGTCGAAGAAGGATTTTTTGGCTGCCAGATAGGCGTCGACGGTCTTATGATAGTCGAGATGGTCGCGGGTGAGGTTGGTGAACACGCCTCCGGCGAAATGCAGTCCGGCGATACGGTGCTGATGGGCGGCGTGGGAGCTGACTTCCATGGCGGCGTACTGGCATCCGGCATCGACCATCTGCCGGAGCAGACGGTTGAGGGTCAGCGGGTCGGGAGTGGTCTGCTGGGCGTGGACGGCTTCAGTGTCGATATAGTTGACGACAGTCGACAGCAGGCCTGCCTTGAATCCTTCGAGCCGAGCCATCTCGTAGATGAGTGTGGCGGTGGTGGTCTTGCCGTTTGTGCCGGTCACGCCTACGAGCCGGAGCTGGCGCGAGGGGTTGCCATACCATTGCGAGGCGAGAAATCCGAGCGCTACCGATGAATTGGCCACTTTAACGTAGGTCACTGTAGATTCAAGCCGTTCGGGCAGTTCCTCGCATACGATGGCGGCCACTCCGCCCACCGTCACAATGGGTATGAAGCGGTGACCGTCGACATTAACGCCCCTGACCGCCACAAAAAGCGATCCAAGACTGATCTTGCGGGAATCACATTCAAGCGACGTGATCTCCACTTCTTCGTTTCCTATCACTTCCTCCACCGTGATGGCGGACAGCAGCTGCGAGAGTTTCATGTGTGAAAATATGATGTGTTCGGTTTTATTCGGTTAATGATAGCGTCACTCGTTGGCCCCGTGGTGCGAGTCCGCCGGCCGCGGGAGTCTGTCGGGTGACGTAGCCCGATCCCTGGAAGGTGACGTTATAGCCCGCCTTTTCCAGTATTGCTATGGCGTCGCGAAGGCCGTAGCCCACCACGTCGGGCACTCCTTTGGCTACAGCCTTTGGCTTGGCAAGCGACCGTCGGGAGCCTTTGACTCCCAGTTCGTCTCTGACTCGTTCGTGATGTCCGGTGCGTGCCGAGGCGTAGAGCACGGGAGAGTCGGCCACAGCGCTTTCGGCCGACAGGTCGGATGAATTGCCAAGCATGCCTCTCGAATAGAGCTTCAGGGCAACGTTTTTAAGCACTTCGCCCGATGTCGAAGCCGCGCCCAGAGCGTTCTGTTTGGGATGGCATGTGAGCACTATGCATGAGTATTTCGGCGCCTCCGCAGGAAAAAATCCGCAGAATGCAAGGCGTTTTTTGCCGGTGTTGTATGATCCGCCCTCGATCATGTAGCATGTACCGGTCTTTCCGGCTATCCTCACGAGGTCGGATTTAAGTCGCCGGCCGGTGCCGTGAGGGCCCCATACTACGTTGGTGAGCATGTGCTGCAGTTTTTTTGCATTTTCCTCGGAGCAGATGCGGTCGCGGATATATGTCACGGGCAGCACTGAGTCGATATCCTCTCCCGTCAGACGGCTGACAAGCCGCGGCCTGACGTAGCGGCCTCCGTTGGCGATCGCGTTGTAGACGGAGAGGGTGTAGAGCGGGGGTATTTCAGTGGCGTAGCCGTAGCACTGTCGCGAGAGCGATATGCGTCCTCCGCGGTTGGTCGGCACGGAGTCTATCCGCGGTGTGCTTTCGCCAGCTATGCCGGTGTGCATCGGTTCGAGGAAGCCTATCTGTTTGAGCCGGTGGTAAAATCCCCCCGGATGGGCGTCGTAGCGGCGGGTGATGATGCGCGTCATGCCGATGTTGCTCGACTGCTCGATCACTTCGGCCACCGAAAGCGACGAGTTGAAGTGTGAGTCGGTGATTCCGCGTCCTCCCGCGTAGGGAAATGACTTGCCTATGGGTATCTGTTCCTGCAGGTTGCTGACGATGCCGTCCTCAAGGGCTATGAGCATGGAAATCGGCTTAATTACCGACCCCGGCTCGTACCCGAGTACTGCGCGGTTCATTCCTTCGATATAGCCCGGTGCCGAAGGGTTCTTCTCCAGGTTGGATATGGCCTTGATGTCGCCCGTGGCGACCTCCATGAGCACAGCCACTCCCCAGTCGGCGTCGACATAGGTCAGCAGATTGTTGAGTTCGTTCTCCACGATGTCCTGCATCTTGATGTCGATGGTGGTGCGTATGTTCAGACCGGGTATCGCCGGTTTGTCGGTCCAGTTGACGATACCTCTTGTAAGGGCGACTTTCTTGGCAATGCCCGGAGTGCCGAAGAGCATGCTGTCGAGAGCTTTCTCAAGTCCGGAAATGCCGTGCACCTCCTTGCATTCATGCGTTGCCCCTACGCCGCCTATGCTTCGGCGCGCCATGTCGCCATAGGGGTTGACGCGGCGCATCTTCGATTCGATGGAGAGACCGGTGCGGTTGCGGTTGGGGATCTTGAAGAAGGGGAACGTGCGCAGCCGGCGGTAGTCGGCATATGAGATGTTGTCGAGCAGGCGGTATGCTCTGGGGCGTTTTGATTTCTCTTTGATGTTGTCGAGCGGCTTGAGCAGGTGGGCGCGCCATGCCTTGGCGTCGCGCACGGGGAAGTATCGGGCGAGCGAATCGGCGATGGTGTCGATCTGCTGGCGGAGCAGATTTTCCATAAAGCGTTCGCTCCGGTAGTCGATCCTGACGGTGTAGTACCGCAGGTTGGTGGCGAGTATGCTGCCGTCGGAAGCGAGTATGTTGCCTCGTTCGGGAGGTATGGTGTCGCATCTCGACAGTTCTTTGAGCGCCTTTTCGTTCCATGCGTCGGCCGATACCACGGTGTTGTCGACCACATGCCATACGATGCCTGCCGCACATACAAGCATGGCCGCCACGATCAGAGCGTAGCGGCGGTTCATGTGCTTGCGGTTGGATTTTTTCTTAGGCTGGGTCATCTTGCCGGGAGTTTATATGGTGGCCTCTGCTGCACGTGGAGGTTGAGCCCGAGCGAGTCAACGAGCTGCTGCATCTCTGATTCGCGGGTGCGGCTCATATAGACCGATCTCACGCGCAGCCGTTCGGTCTTGACGATTTCAAGTTCGTTGTTCAGGCGGCGTATCTCCTCCATTTTTGTCTGGCAGTGGTATTTGTTGGTGATAAAAACCATTATTACGGTGAAAACGGCGAACACCTTGAGCCAGTGGCGCGCGAAGAAGTCGCTGGATATCACCTGTCCGTAGATCAGGCGTCCGGCTATCGAGCCTTTGGCTTTTGCCTTTAATGATTCTTTCTTTGACATGGCGGGAGAGTGTTACTGTTTTATTGCGATCCGGAGTTTGGCGCTGCGCGAGCGGGGATTGCGTTCGATCTCTTCTGCGTCGGGCACTATGGGTTTTGATGTCAGTGGCTTGAGAGGCGCTTCTGTCTTTCCGAAGAAGTCCTTCTCCAGTCGGCCTTCTATGTTGCCGGCCTTCATGAAGTTCTTGACCATGCGGTCTTCGAGCGAGTGATATGTGATGACGGCGAGACGTCCGCCGGGCGCGAGCAGTCCGGTGGCCTGTGTCAGAAATTCCCCGAGGGCGTCGAGTTCGCCGTTGACAGCGATCCTCAGCGCCTGAAACACCTGGGCAAGCTCCTTCTTCTCTGCCTTGGGGCTTATGAAGGGGCGCACGATGGCCAGCAACTGTTCAACGGTGGTGATGTCGCCGACGCTGCGTGCCTTCACGATCGCCGAGGCGATTCGTCGAGCCTGCCGCAGCTCCCCGTAGAGGCTGAGTAGGCGTGAGAGCTCCTCTTCGGTGGATTCGGCCAGAAGAGTCGCGGCCGTGAAGCCTGAACGCTGGTTCATGCGCATGTCGAGCGGGCCGTCCCAGCGGAACGAGAATCCTCTTGCTGCGTCGTCGAAGTGGTGGAACGACACTCCGAGATCGGCCAGCACGCCGTCGACATGTTCTACGCCGTGGTAGCGCATGAAGTTGCGCAGGTAGCGGAAATTGGAATGTACGATTGTAAACCGCGGGTCGCGGAAAGCTCTCTCCACCGCCTCCGCATCCTGATCGAACCCGTAGAGATGGCCTTCGGGGGCAAGATGCTCCACAATGGCGCGCGAATGGCCGCCGCCGCCGTAAGTGACGTCGACATAAATGCCTCCGGGTTTAAGCGCGAGGGCTTCGAGTGTCTGCGGCAGCAATGCCGGTATGTGATAAGCCTGTTCAGTCATAATTCTACCACTGAATTGGGGGTTGTAAAGTTAGCTATTTTTGACGTGAATTTGCAATTTCAAACGCCAAAATTTTATAGATGTTAATAACTTGCCTCCGGCGGATTATCTAAATTACTGTTTTACAGCGTTAGTCGCACGGCACTCCATATTTGCAAATGTAAATTCACCCCGGCTTTACCCCATCAGGTAAAGAGCCCCCGCAACGTATATAAATCATTGCAGGGGCTGTACATTACATGCTATGGAATCATCCCGTAATCATTCCATCAGCTTGCGGTAGCGGCGGCGGGGCGGCTCCTTGCCGCCGTTCTGGGCGCGTTTGTAGTCTTCGTAGTCGGAGTAGGATCCGGCGTAGAACACCACCTTGCCGTCGCCCTCGAACGACAGGATATGGGTGCATATGCGGTCGAGAAACCAGCGGTCGTGGCTCACTACCACGGCGCATCCGGCGAAGTCCTCCAGACCCTCCTCAAGTGCGCGCAGGGTATTGACGTCGATGTCGTTGGTAGGCTCGTCGAGCAGCAGCACGTTGCCCTCCTCTTTCAGGGCCATGGCCAGATGCAGGCGGTTGCGCTCTCCGCCGGAGAGCACTCCGATCTTTTTCTCCTGGTCGGCGCCCGAGAAGTTGAACTTCGACAGATAGGCGCGGGCGTTGACGTCGCGTCCGCCCATGCGGAACGACTCGGTGCCCTGTGAGATCACCTCGTAGACGCTCTTTTCGGGGAGCAGATCGTGGTGAGTCTGGTCTACGTAGGCTATCTTGACGGTCTCGCCCACTTCGAAGCTGCCGGCGTCGGGCTTCTCCTGACCCATTATGAGCCTGAACAGGGTGGTCTTGCCTGCGCCGTTGGGGCCGATGACGCCTACAATGCCGGCCGGGGGGAGCATGAAGTCGAGATTCTCGAAAAGTTTCTTTGTACCGAACGATTTCGTGAGTCCTGTGGCTTCGATTACTTTCTGGCCCAGGCGTGGTCCGTTGGGGATGAATATTTCCAGCCGCTCCTCGCGTTCGCGCTGATCCTCGTTGAGCATCCGGTCGTAGCTCGAGAGGCGTGCCTTGCCCTTGGCCTGGCGTGCTTTCGGAGCCATGCGCACCCATTCGAGCTCGCGTTCGAGCGTCTTGCGGCGCTTCGATGCCTGCTTCTCCTCCTGGGCCATGCGCTTGGTCTTCTGGTCGAGCCACGAAGAATAGTTGCCCTTCCAGGGTATCCCCTCGCCGCGGTCGAGCTCAAGTATCCATCCGGCCACGTGGTCGAGGAAGTAGCGGTCGTGGGTGATGGCTATGACGGTGCCGGGATACTGCTGCAGATGCTGTTCGAGCCAGTCGATCGACTCGGCGTCGAGGTGGTTGGTGGGCTCGTCGAGGAGCAGCACGTCGGGCTGCTGCAGGAGCAGGCGGCAGAGAGCCACGCGGCGACGCTCGCCTCCCGAGAGAGTGGTGACGGGCTGGTCGTCGGGCGGGCATTGCAGCGCGTCCATGGCGCGCTCCAGCCGGGAGTCGATATTCCAGGCGTCGGCGGCGTCGAGCGCGTCCTGCAGCTCGGCCTGCCGGGCAATGAGCGCCTCCATGCGGTCGGGATCCTCAAGAACCTCCGGGTCGGCGAACGATTCATTGACCTTGTCGAACTCGGCCAGAAGATCCATCGTCGGCTTCACGCCCTCGCGCACTACCTCTATGACGGTCTTCTGCGGGTCGAGCTGCGGATCCTGCTCCAGATAGCCGACGGTGTAGCCCGGAGCCCATACGACTTCGCCCTGATAGCTTTTGTCGATGCCGGCTATGATCTTGAGCAGCGAGGATTTGCCGGAGCCGTTGAGGCCTATTATGCCTATCTTGGCGCCGTAGAAGAATGAAAGGTATATGTTTTTAAGCACTTGCTTCTGCGGGGGGTAGGTCTTGCTGACTCCCACCATGGAGAATATCACCTTTTTGTCGTCGGCCATTTGTGTGTCGGGTTATTGTCGTGTAAGTGTAAATATCTGTTTTTCTGTCGGATTATTTGCGTCGGCGGGGCGCATATCTCACAGGATAGTCGCAGCCGGTGCGTCCCTCGACGATATTCTTGAGCTTGCCGCGGATCAGCTGCTTGCGTATCGGCGAGATATGGTCGATGTAGAGCATCCCTTCGAGGTGGTCGCACTCATGCTGGACGATACGTGCCAGGAAGCCTTCTATTACTTCCTCGTGGGGCGTCAGCGATTCGTCAAGCCAGCGCAGGCGTATGCGCTCTGTGCGGCTGACGTTCTCCGACAGTCCGGGGAGCGACAGGCATCCCTCGGAGCGGCTGATGCGGTCGCCGTCGAGCACTTCGATCTCCGGGTTGATCAGCGTCATCTTGCGGCCGGCGCACTCGGGGAAGCTGTCGGCCACAGGCGATGCGTCGATCACCACGAGCCTGATGCTTTTGCCTATCTGCGGGGCGGCGAGGCCTACCCCCTCGGAGGCGTACATGGTGAGATACATGTCGTCGATCAGCTTCGTGAGCTCTTCCGACGACTCTTTGACAGGCTCGGCTATCTTCCTGAGCACGGGATGTCCGTAGAGATATATTGGCAGTTTCATTGCTGTAGGTTTTTCAAAAGGCTTCCTGTTGTGGAGGAATTTTACGGGGGCTGTCAGGGCAGAGGCGAGGCTCCGCTGTCTCGGGCGCCGTATTGCCGGCTTTCGAGGTAAGAGTTGAGTATCAGCACGGCGGCCATGCGGTCGGCCAGCGATTTGTCGCGTCGCTGCGAGCGGGTCATGCCCGAGTCGATCATCGACCGGTGGGCGATGGCAGAGGTGAAACGCTCGTCCCACATCACTATCTCCATGCCCGGGACGGCCTTGCGCAGCCGCGCTATGGCCGGACGGATGAAGCGCATCGACTCCGACTCGTTGCCGCGCATGTCGCGTGGCAGCCCCGCCACTATGAAGTCGACAGGCTCGCCGGCGCAGTAGCCGGCCACGAACGCCGGCAGCGCGGCAGTGTCGACGGTCTGCAAGGCGGTCGCCACAATGCGCAACGGATCGGTCACCGCCACTCCGCAGCGGCGTCGGCCGAAGTCTATGCCCATGATTCTTCCCATTTTGATGCAAAGTTACATAAAAAATCTCTCTTTTTATATTATCTTTGCAAGCAGAATCAATCCCAACATCCACAGCAAGATGAAAAAAGTAATTTTGGCGGCCGCCCTGCTGACGGCCACCGCCGCGGCAGGCGCCTCCGAGGCTCCGCTGTGGCTGCGCAATCCGGCCATTTCGCCCGACGGCCGGACAATAGCGTTCACCTATCGCGGCGATATCTTCACCGTCGCGACTGCCGGCGGACAGGCCCGGCAGATCACGACCAATCCGGCCTACGATACGGCTCCGGTATGGAGTCCCGACGGACAGACGATCGCCTTCGCAAGCGACCGCGACGGCTCTATGGACGTCTACACCGTGGCTGCCACAGGCGGCCAGCCGGTGAAACTCACCACCCACTCCGCCGCCGAGACTCCGGTGGCGTTCCTTACCCCCGATACTCTGCTCTTCACGGGTGCAGTGATGCCGGCCCGGACAGATATCCAGTTCCCCTCGTCGCTCTTCCCGCAGACCTATAAGATCAGCGTCAAGGGCGGACGCCCGCAGATGTACACGTCGCTCGCCATGGAGCAGATCTCGGTCAATCCGGCCGACGGAAGCATTCTCTACACCGACAAGAAGGGCTATGAGGATCCTCTGCGCAAGCACCACACCTCGTCGATAGCCCGCGACATATGGCGCGCCGACCGCGGCGGCCGCACCGGCTTCAAAAAACTGACTTCCGCCAAAGGTGAGGACCGCAACGCCGTGTGGGCCCCCGACGGTCGCTCGTATTATTTCCTGAGCGAGCGCGACGGCGGTTCGTTCAACGTCTACAAGACCGCTCCCGGCTCGTCAGAGGTCAAGCAGATCACGCGCCATGCCAAGCATCCGGTGCGCTCGCTCTCGGCATCGGCCGACGGCACTCTCTGCTACAGCTACGACGGCGAGCTCTGGACCGTAAAGGAGGGAGCCGAGCCGCGCAAGGTCAGCGTGACCATCGCCGCCGACTATAACGAGAAGCCTCTCTCGGCCCAGGTGCGCCGCTCCGGCGCCACCGATCTCGCCGTGTCCCCCTCGGGCAAGGAGGTTGCTTTCATACTCCACGGCGATGTCTACGTCACCTCCATCGAGTATGCCACCACGCGCCGCATCACCGACACTCCGCAGCAGGAGCGCGATCTGAGCTTCAGCGCCGACGGCCGCAGTCTCGTCTATTCGGCCGAGCGCGGCGACACGTGGGGTATCTACCGCAGTTCGATAAAGCGTCCCGAGGAGAAACTCTTCACCTACGCCACCGAGATCGAGGAGGAACCGCTCGTGGCCGACGGCCGCACGTCGTTCCAGCCCGCATATTCGCCCGACGGCAAGGAGGTGGCTTTCCTGCGCGACCGCACTGAGCTGTGCGTCATCAATCTCGCCGACAGGAAGGTGCGCACCGTGCTCGACGGCAAATACAATTATTCCTACTCCGACGGCGACGTCACCTACCGTTGGAGCCCCGACAGCCGCTGGTTTCTCGTCGACTACATAGGCCATGGCGGATGGAACAACAAGGACGTGGCCCTCGTGAAGGCCGACGGCTCGGGCGAGGTGACCAACCTCACCGAGAGCGGCTATACCGACGGCAACGCCAAGTGGGTGCTCGACGGCAAGGCCATGATATGGGAGAGCGACCGCGCCGGCTACCGCAGCCACGGCAGCTGGGGAGCCGAGAGCGACACCTATATAATGTTCTTCGATCCCGAGGCATGGGATCGCTTCCGTCTCTCCAAGGAGGAACTCGCCCTGCTTGAGGAGGCCGAGAAGGATGCGAAAGACAAGAATGCTGACGATTCCAAGGCCGACAAGAAGGATAAAAAGGATAAGAAAGGAAAAGACAAGGATGGCAAGAAGGGCGACGATGCTGCCGTCAAGCCGCTGAAGTTTGATCTCGACGGCCGCCGCGACCGCGTGGCGCGTCTGACGGGTAATTCCTCGCGCCTGGGCGATGCTCATCTCTCGAAGAAGGGCGACAAGCTCTACTATTGCGCCGCCTTCGAGGACGGCTACGATCTCTGGGAGCGCGACCTCAAGGAAGGATCGGTGCGCAAGCTCGCCAAGGGCGTGGGCGGATTCATGAATCCGGGCAAGGATGAGAACAAGGTCTACGTGGTGCGCCGCGGAGGTCTTACGGAGGTCAGTCTCACCGACGGCAAGACCAAGGAGATCGCTTTTGCCGCCGACTTCAATTACCGTCCGGCCGACGAGCGCCGCTACATCTTCAATCATGCCTGGCGTCAGGTCAACGACAAGTTCTACGACCCGCAGATCCACGGCATCGACTGGAACGGCTACCACGACTCCTATGCCCGCTTCCTCGATCATATCGACAATAACTACGACTTCGCCCAGATGCTCTCCGAGATGCTCGGCGAGCTCAACGGCTCCCACACCGGCGCCCGCTATTATGGCGGCGGCTCGGCCCCGGCCACAGCATCGCTCGGAGCGTTCTTCGACGAGACTTATGCAGGCGACGGCCTGAAGGTTTCAGAGGTCATAGCGCGCGGCCCGCTCGCCACGGCCGACAGCAAGGTAGTGCCGGGCACAGTCATCGAGAGCATCGACGGCACGAAGATAGCCGCCGGCGCCGACTACTATCCGCTGCTCGCCGGAAAAGCCGGCAAGAAGGTTACCCTCGGCATCGTTACTCCCGACGGCAAGCATCAGGAGCAGACCGTGAAGCCTATCAGTTCGGGCCGTCTCAGCGATCTGCTCTACAATCGGTGGGTTGAGCGCAACCGCGAGGCCACGGCACGCCTCTCGGGCGGCAAAATCGGCTACATTCACGTCAAGGGGATGGACAGCCCGAGCTTCCGCACCGTCTACTCCGACCTGCTCGGCCGCTACCGCGACTGCGACGCCGTGGTGATCGACACCCGCCACAACGGAGGCGGCTGGCTCCACGACGACCTGGCCACCCTGCTGAGCGGCAAGCAGTATGCCGAGTATGTGCCCCGCGGCCAGTATATCGGCTCCGATCCGTTCAACAAGTGGCTTAAGCCGTCGTGCGTGCTCGTCTGCGAGGACAACTATTCCAACGCCCACGGTTTCCCCTGGGTATACAAGACGCTCGGCATCGGCAAGCTCGTAGGCACTCCCGTGCCCGGCACGATGACCGCCGTATGGTGGGAGTCGCAGATCGACCCGTCGATCGTGTTCGGCATACCGCAGGTGGGCTGCAAGGACATGCAGGGCCGCTATCTTGAGAATCAGGAGCTGCAGCCCGACATCCTGATCTACAACACCCCGGAGCAACAGCTCGCGGGCGACGACCGTCAGCTTGAGGCCGCAGTGAAGTCGCTCCTCGCGAAGTGACCCTCCCGCTGAACTGACAGTCATACATCACAGACAGAGGCGTGCCGGGATCCCGACACGCCTCTGTCTGTGTATAGTTGGGAGTGTTTTGATGTTTTTTTTAATTTGTGGGTGGGATGGAGGCGGGGATGGATGGAGGAGAGGATGGAGGAGGGGAGTGATAAAGGGAAAAAACGAGGGTTTAACAATTTTTAACCGGGGGGGGGTATTTTCTTGCTCATTATACGTAATTTTGCGTCGCTTAAGGCGCGGCCATGCCCGCGCCATGGGCTGGTGAAAGAGACGCATTGATGAAAAACACAGGCCGAAACGCCATTCTGACAGGGTATTGCTACGGTCTATGTGAATCCTCGGTTGCTTTTTCATCAATATCTGTGAAACAAACCTTACAGTGAGATATAGATGAACAGAATTTTGAAAAACAGCATCCTGGCGCTTGCATTTCTGCTTGGCGGGGTGTCCCATGTCCAGGCAAGGGATCTTGCTCTCAAGACTAACATTCTTTACGACGCTGCCCTGACGGTGAACTTAGGCGGCGAGGTGGCTCTTGCCCCGAAGTGGTCGTTTGATCTGTCGGGCAACCTCAACGCGTGGACTGTCAACTCGCATAAGTGGAAGCACTGGATGGTGCAGCCCGAGGTGCGCTACTGGTTCTGCCAGGAGCTGCAGGGCCATTTCGTGGGCGCGCACGCGCTCGGAGGCCAGTACAATGTGGGCAACATCGACCTCGGTTTCAAGATGCTCGGCACCGACTTCCGCAATCTGAAGGACCGCCGCTACCAGGGCTGGTACGGAGGCCTGGGCGTGGCCTACGGCTACTCGTGGATCCTCGGCCGCCACTGGAACCTTGAGGCCGAGCTGGGTCTGGGCTGGATCTACACGAAATACGACGTGTATCCCTGCGCCCACTGCGGCACGAAGCTCGCAAAAGACCGGAGCCACAATTATTTCGGCCCTACGAAGGTGGCCCTCAATATCGTACACGTATTCTAATCCTCCCCCTCCAATCTCAACGACAATGAAGACAACACTGATATCGCTCCTTATGGGGGCCGTGGCTCTGTCCGGCTCCGCATCGGTGCAGAAAGCCGACATGAAACTGAAGAACGTGGGCGTGGAGCGCACCGAGAATACTCTGTATATCAACGGCGAGGTGCCTCTGGGCCGCGTCGACGGGTCGAACCGCGAGGTGTGGGTGACGCCGGTGCTCCGCAACGGCAACGACTCCATCGAGCTCGGCACCACCGTCATAGCGGGCCGCAACCGCTACTATCAGGCACTGCGCCACGGCGTGGAGAAGCGCGAGGGGGTGGCTCTCGTGCGCTCGCGCGAGGGGATGAAGTCGCTCCCGCTGACGGCTCAGCTCCCCTATGAGAAATGGATGGCTACGGCCGAGATGCACGTGCGCTACGACGTCAAGGGGTGCTGCTCCGACGATCTCGGGCGCAAGATCGTGCCGCTGGGCCGTCTGGCTCTTGAGCCGAAAAAGTTCGTACCGACATTCAACTGGGTGGCCCCGACCGCCGAGGCCGTGAAGATACGCGAGCTCAAAGGGCAGGCTTTCATCGACTTCCCGGTCAACAAGACGGTGATCTATCCCGACTACCGCGGCAACCAGGGGGAGCTCGCCAAGATACGCGCCACCATCGACACCGTGATCAACGACAAGGACGTGGAGATCACCGCGCTCTCGATCAAGGGCTTCGCATCGCCCGAGGGCCCGTGGAACAACAACGTGCGCCTCGCCAAGGGTCGCACGGCCGCGCTGAAGACCTACGTCGAGAAGCTCTATCACTTCGCTCCCGACTTCATCAAGACATCCTACGACCCCGAGGACTGGGGCGGCCTGCGCGCCTATATGGTCAGGAGCAACATGGCCGACAAGGATGCCATCATATCGCTGATCGACACCGACATGGAGCCCGACGCCAAGAACTCGAAACTGCAGCGCGACTTCCCCGAGGCCTACCGTTTCCTGCTGGCCAACGTCTATCCGGCGCTGCGCCACTCCGACTACCGCATCGAATACCGCGTGCGCGCGTTCAGCGACGTCAACGAGATACTGGAGCTGGCCCGCACGCGCCCGCAGAACCTCTCGCTGCAGGAATTCTTCCTCGCTGCCCGCAGTCTGGAGCCCGGCTCGGAGGCCTACAACGAGATGTTTGAGACGGCAGTGCGCATGTTCCCCGACTCCGAGGTGGCCAACCTCAACGCCGCCAACGTGGCCATGGGGCGCGGCGACCTGATCGGCGCCAAGCGCTATCTCGACAAGGCCGGCGAAGGCCCTGAGGCTATGTATGCCCGCGGCGTCTACAATGCCCTCGACGGCGACTACGAGGCGGCCGAACGCTACTTCGGCCGCGCGGCCCGCATGAAGGTGGCCGACGCCCCGGCAGCTCTGGAGCAGCTCAAGGAGGTGGCCGAGTAATAACGCAAAACCTTATATATCATCATAGACTGAATAAACCAACCATAGAAAAAACTCAAGCAAATATGAAATTATACCACACACTTATCGGTCTGTGCGCGGCAGCCATGGTGGCCTCGTGCAGCGACGACGCCCCGCGCTCCGGCGCCGGGCAGGAGCAACTTCCGGCCGACGCCGGCGTATGGTTCGGCATGGGCGTGCAGCTGCCCGCTGATGCAGGCTCACGCTCCAAGACCACTGGCGAGGGAGGCTCGACAGGCGGCACCGAGATAGGACGCTCCGAAGAGAACCACATACACCGCGCTCTGATAGTGTTCGCCGACAAGGACAACGGCTTCATCTCCTACACCACCGCCTCGCAGGGGGGCATCTCGATAGGCGGCGGCGAGATCGTCTCGACCTCTTCCAACGGCTCGATCACGCCCAACGCCGACGGCGTCAGCGCGAGCATCCTCGCGTCGCTTCCCGCGTCGCAGCTCAACACATATTACTCCCAGAAAGCCGGCGAGGACGGCATACTGATGGACAATCAGGTGAAGGTGTATGTGTTCGCCAACTATCCCCTCGACCTGCTCGAAGCCTTCAGGGCCATGGGCGACGAGGGAGTGGGCACCACCGAATGGACCGACTGGAGCTGCGAGGTGTCGGAGCGGTCGTCGGACAACGAGGATCTGACCGACGCCGACAACAAGAATACCGCCGTGCTGCAGGTCACCTCCGGCCTGCCGATGAGCAACGCTTCGGTGGCCACCGCCTACATCCCCAAGAGCATTGAGGACTGGCTCCCGTTCACCGACGAGGAGAAGCCCTTCGAGATGTCGAAGGTCAACACCGAGGGCGATAAGATCGACAACTCTTTCTCGTCGGTCAACATGACCGGCGGCCCGGTCAATCTGCAGCGCAGCGTGGCCCGCTTCGACTTCAAGGACGGCTCGATGAACAATTTCACCTATCATGTGGGCGTCTACGGCAAGGGTGGCAACACTCTCGACGTGGAGCTGATACGCATGAATCTGGTAAATATGAGCAAGCAGTTCTACTATCTGCAGCGCGTCAGCAACAACGGCCACGCATCGGACGACGGCTTCATGCTCTGCGGCCGAGATCTGCCGGGCAACTGTGTGGTCGACGTGGCTGCCGACCTCAAGTGCGTCCACCACACCGACGCCACCCGCACTTCGGGCATAGGCGAGAAGGGCGAGCCGTATTCGAAATACTATAACTTCTGCTTCGGCTCGGGCGAGACTGCCGACCAGTGGAAGATCGACCTTGCCGCCCGCGACCAGTGGTATCGAGCCACCCCCTCCGAGGTTGCCGGTCAGGGCGCCAACATGAACGACGCCACGGGCGAATACAAGATATGGCGCTACGTGACCGAAAACGCCATCCCCGGCATCACCCAGCAGAAAGTGGCCCTCTCCACCGGCATAGTGTTCAAGGGCATGCTCCGCAAGACCGCCGATACGCCCAAGGATCTCGCCGACGCCATCGATGAGAACTATTACGTCGACGGCATGGGCAACAAGGTGGACAAAGGCGTGGCCGGAGCCCGTCTGCACCATCCGATCCTCTACATGTTTGACAACGTGCTCTACGTGACGTTCACGGCCGTGCGCGACGCCGCCCTGGCCACGGCTCCCGGCGACGTGCTCCACAACGCCGTGCTCCTTCCCAACGTCGAGAAGGGCTATGCCCGTCCGGTAGTCGACTACTTCTCCGCCTGGCAGAATGCCGGCGGCGGCCAGGAGGCCGGCGAGCAGGGCTACGCACAGTTCATGGAGTTCAAGAAGGCTGCCGTCGACGCCGGTATCACCATCTACCAGTGGGCCACCGACGAATATCTCGGAGCCGGCCAGACCGAGCCCCACAAAGGCTACTTCTGCTACTATTACTACTGGAACCGCCACAACGACAACGGCATACCGGGCGTGATGGGCAAGATGGAGTTTGCCGTCGTGCGCAACAACGTCTACAAGATCTCGGTCGACAAGATACACCGCATAGGCCATCCGCTCCGCACGGAGAACGACCCCGACCCGCAGACCCCCGACACTCCCGACGAGGTGAGCGACGTATATCTCGACGTGCAGGTGACCACTCTCCCCTGGGTAGTGCGCCGCAACTCGGTAGAATTCTAATCAGGCTCTAACACATCAATCCAGACACTTGCAATGAAACTGACCAATATAATGCGCCGCCTCGGGCATGGCGCGGCCCTCGCGGCCGCCATGGCCGTCCCGGCGATGCTGACCACCTCATGCGACGGCGCTATCTACGACGATCTCGACGAATGCCGCGTCGGCGCCGAGCTGCGGTTCATATTCGACCACAACATGGAGTTTGCCAACGCATTCCCCTCGCAGGTCGACTGCCTGACGCTCTACGTCTACGATAAGAACGGCAACTATGTGGAGACCCGCACAGAGACCACCGATGTGCTCGCCGACGAGGACTGGCGCATGATCATCGATCTGCCCGCCGGCGACTACCACATGATAGCCTACGGAGGCACCGCCTGCGACCGGGCATCATACACCACCGTCACGCCGCAGCCCGGACAGCACTACACGGCCATGGGCCACGCGATGAAGCCCGAGCATTTAGGCACGCACCTCCATGACCTCTACTACGGCTCGCTCGACATGACCGTCAGCGACAAGGACAACGAGTATACCCGCGCCACCCTCCCGATGATGCGCGACACCAACACGCTGCGCATACTCCTGCAGCAGCTCAACGGCGAGCCGCTCGACGACAAGGACTTCATATGGGAGATCACCGACGACAACACCCGCCATGCCCACGACAACACCGTGGTGCCGGCAGGCGAGGTGACCTACACCCCCTGGGCCACGGGCACCGCCCGCACCGGCATAGACGAGGCGGGCAATGAGGCCGTGCTCGCCTACAGCGAGATGTCGACCGGACGCTTCGTCACCGAAAACTCCCCGCGCCTGAAGGTGCGCGCCGCCGACGACGGCCGCGAGATCATCAGCATACCCCTCGTAAATTATCTGCTCCTCTTCAAGAGCCAGGTCTACAAGGATATGCCCGACCAGGAGTATCTCGACCGCGAGAACCGCTGGAACATGATCTTCTTCCTCGACGCCAACAATCACTGGATCCGTACCCAGGTGGTGATCAACGACTGGGTGGTCCGCATCAACAGCGCTGACCTATGATGAAGAAATCAGTCAACAGTGAACCGGCTCTCGCCCCGCGGCGCAGATGGCTCCCCGCTCTGACGGCCCTGGCCATAGGCATCGTCGCCCTGGCCACCGCCTGCTCGGGCGGCGACGAGCCGGGCGCTCCCGATCCGGAGGCGTCGACCGTCACGCTACGGCTCAATATCGCTGCCGTAGATCCGGCCGGCGACGAGGGCTCGCGAGCTGAATTCGAGCCGGAAGCGTCGGTGCGTGAGATGATGCGCACTCTGCGCATCATCATAGTCCACGCCGATCCCGCCGACAAGAGCAGGAAGGTAGTGGAGTTCAATCAGTTCTGGGATCTGGCCGGAGAGGCAGGAGCCGACGACCAGACCAAGATTGCCGCTTCGGCCACCAAGGAGATCAACGTCTACGCCGGCGACCAGGGCGAGGAGTTCGACATGAAGGATATCTACGTGATAGCCAACGAGCACGCCCATTACTCCGGTTATACCCATTCGGCGGCCGGGCAGGATGACGGATCCGATCTGTTGCTCGCCGGCATAGATCTCTCCAACGCCAAATACTGCAGCGGAACGCATCTCGACGACGCGGCTCTGGCCGCTCTTGAGCAGCTGACATTCTCTATGGACAAGGGCAAGGATATGCTCGGGCTCGTACCGATGGCCGAACACCATCAGGTGAAGGTGCGCCGCCCGAAGGTCGACGCCCTGGGCCATATGGTCGACAAGGAGCAGGCCGTCAGCCTGTTTCTGACCCGCGTCCTCGTGAAGGTGACAGTCAATGTAGTCAACAATTCCTCCGGGCCTCTCGAACTGACCGGCTACCGCCTGACCAACATGGCCCCCGCAGGCTATCTCTTCCCCTACAGGACGGAGTATAGCCCCGCAAAGGCCGAATGCCAGACCGAGACGACAATAGCTCCCCGCGAGATAACCGCCTACGCGATACCGGCCGGACAACAGCTATACCAGTTTGAGCGCACGTTCAAGGTGCTCCCCGCCACGGCTACCCCGGCAGAGCGCGAGGATCCCTACGCCTTTGAAGCTCTCCCCGCCGGCAAGAGCCGCACTCTCCCCGCCGTCTACCTCCCCGAGAGCCAGGCGGAAGCCGGCTTCGGCATCAACCTCTCGCTCTTCGGCGAGTTCAGGGATGTGCCAAAAGTTCTCGAGGGATTGGACAAACTTCCACGAAACACACATTTGATAATTGACGTAACAGTCCAAGATAATCTCGGAATGACAATCAATGCGGTGATTCTGCCGTATATAGGTGTCAATCTTGAACCGGGTTTTGGAATATAACTGAATGATCATGAAATTCAAGATATTTCTTCATACTCTGACCGTTTTGGTTGTGGCCCTATTATGTTTTTCCTGCGCGGATGACATGATTATTGACAACGGGCCCGATGGTGACGGTAATACGACCGTAAGTGCTTCGGTCGAATTCACTCCTATGGTGTCGGGGCTTGACGGCGGATCGCGCACTTCAGGCAGTGCGCTTAAGTCGATCAGCAAGCTGAATATAATCGTGTTTAGCCAGACCGGAAAATTTTTGAAAAATTTACCCATTGCAAATTTTTCGGCTGAAACTACCACGGATCGTCCGGAGCTTCCCGATGGAATCCCCGCTGACAAACATTGGGCTGAGAGCAATACGAGCAAAGTCTCGTTGAACTTTAATCTGGCTTATGGCCGGTACCGCATTTACGCAGTAGCTAATGTTCCGGGAATAGATACTTTCGAAGATGATGAGGAAGATCTTAAAAATTTGTCGCTTACGTGGAAAACGGATGATATTCTCGCCAACGGCGCCATGCTGGGACATTTTTCTCTCGACAAGACATTGTCGAACAAAGCCCCGGATCTGGTGATTTCACGTCCGCAGATAAGTCTTAATGCGTGGCTCAAACGGGCCGCATCAAAAGTGACAGTCGCGTTTGATGGAACCGAGCTTGAAGAAGGTGTATTCATCTATCTGAAATCTGTTCAGATTAAGGATATTCCTGCCACATGCCTTTTGGGGAACGACAATACACCGACAAAAAATGACCAATTGATCGCCGATGGTGAGATGGTTAAATTTTATGCGGGAGAGATCGAACCTGACGAATCGGCATTCAACAGCTCTTATCCTGTCAGAATTACGAAAGGAAATCCCAAGTATGGCAATCATGATGAGGATTCTCCAAATTCGATGTTTTTCTTTGAGAATATGCAGGGCAAGGGCGTTGAAGGAACTGCAAGCGACAAGCGACAGCTCGTAAAGGGCGATGAAGATAAGACCACTCCATCTTATCCTGGCGGAAATACAAAACCGGAGGAAGGCAATGCAAGCACAGATCCTAATTTTACAGGGTTCAAGGATGCAAAGCCATATGGATCATATATAGAGGTAAAAGCCTATTATCAGTCGAACGCATTCGGACATGTTACAAAAGGCAATATTGTCTATCGCTTCATGTTGGGTAAGGACGTGATCACAGATTATAATGCCGAACGCAACCATCATTACAAGCTTACCTTGAAATTTAAGAAATGGGCCAATGATGTCGACTGGCATATCGACTATACACCGGAACCCGGTCTGTCGATTCCCAATCCCTATTATATTTCGTATCTTTACAATCATTCGATGATGTTGCCGGTTACAATCAATGCCGGTTCGAACACCATCAAGAGAGTGCATGCCGAGATCACCGACAATCGCTGGGCTCCTAAAGATGCAGCTGCTGACTTTGATTATGTCAGGGAACTGGATCTTGAGGGCCAGAATTTATGGAATGGCTTCCTGTCGCTACACAAGACAGTGGATCGTGATCTTATTGGCACTCCTCCGTATAAGGCCACTTCAAATCAGGCTTATTGGGATCAGACACCGAAACCAGGACTGCGTACATATACCAAGATGGAGCCGGGGTCATGGACTGACGGCTTAGATGAAGAAAGTGCAGGAATTCATGTCGATGATAAATATGATGTTGCCCGTGAAGTCAAGGCCGGACAGAATCTTTATCATCTTTCGTTGCCGATGTATACCCGCCCAAAGGTACTTATCAAAGGTACGGGCTATACCGGCAGTAACCCGTATGTGGCATATACGCGTAGTGCAAAAGTCAAAATTGTTGCTACTTTGTCGGACAATAGCACCCTTGAAGATGAAGTAGAGATAATTCAGGTGCGAAGGGTCGTGAATCCTAAGGGCGTTTACAGAGAGTATGACAATACTACGCCGTTTCATGTAGTCCTCACGCATCTTCCCAAGGAGAATGCGACAAAGTTTGAGAAGTTTACTTCTGAAGGACGTTGGCGCGCCTACGTAATTGGCGGTGATGAGAATCTTGTGAATTTGAGCGGTTCCGGACTTGAAAAGAGTGGAGGAACGGTATTTGGAAGCACTGGTTCGTATATTGATTTCAACATCAATTTCAATAAGACTGTATCCGTCGGTGAAAACGAATCGAAATATGCTATCATTCGTGTCGATTATCATGATTACACTTGTAATCACCTGATATTCGTACGCCGTGGTCTCGCCCCGGACAATCTTGTTGAGGGTGGCGCAAAGTGGCATGCCAAGAATCTGAAAACAAACAATAAAGAAACAGACTCACCTACAGAAGAGGGATCTTTGTTTAGATATGCTGTATTGGGCGGCCCTATTGACGCGACATCAAACCGGAATCCGAAAGAATACTGGAATAATGTTGTTCCTTCTGATTTTATAACTCAAACAGGTTCCGAGTCGTTAGTTATAGCATCTGATGATGACACTGATCATGGATCAAAAACATGGACTGGTTTAACTAGTCGCCCTATGAGTAGTAATACTTTTGACAATTCATATGCAAAACTTGGAAATAATTTTTCAGATAGCAGAATTCCAGAAGTGAGTGATTTCGCTGCACTGTATAAGAGTGATGATATACAACAAGGTTGTGGTGTCCTTTATGGAGATGACGCAGACGAAACATTGTTAGATATTAATGAAGTCTATGGTAGAGATTATACGACTTCAAGCAAATATGGCATGCGTGGAGTCTTTGTTTACAACAATGCTGCTTCCGGAGGATTCAGGGGTAAAAATGTATTCTTCCCGATAGGCGCATCTGGATATGGCCACAGAAAACATTCTGAAAATGGTTTGTTACGATATAGTTGTCAACGTACAGATTATTTTGACCCTCAGGATGCTCAAGGAAAGATAAATTATCCGGACGGAAAATTGTCTGCACCGTTGTTTTATGACCTGTTTATGAGGCCTGGCGCTATTTATTGGACCAATGGGCCTGCTACTGATGATTATTTTAATCAAATCAGTAAAGGTGATGGAACTAATATTCATGGATGGGATTTTAATTATTTTACGTTCGATTTTTATCCGATAGTTAGATCTAATCTATGTACAAATGCCAGTGGTTGGGGCACAGCTGACGCATGTTTTATCCGCTTGGTAGATAAATAAGGCTTTTTTTATAGCATACATATGTACCGCGGGCGCGGGAAGCGGGAGCTTCCGGCGCCCGCTGCTGTAAGGAGGTCCTGCGCTTGCGCCCGGCGGCTGTCCTCGCGGCCTCCGGCGCTCGGCCGAGCGGCTTGTCCCGGCGGCCTATCCGGGGGCTCCGCTGCGCTTCGCACCCCGGTTACTATATCTCCGCCCGCTCCGCGGCTTCCGTCGCCTCCCTCCTGCCGCGTCACCCTCAGTAGTGGATCGGAGTCTCCGGAGGCGAGTGGTGGCGGAAGCCCCCGGAGGGGTGCGGGGCATGTGTTATCCCCGGTTCGGAGCGGGGGAGCCGACGGGCGACGCAGGCCCCGCCGGCGATCACGCGGAGACCGGGGTCAGTGCCGACTCACCCCGTTCGCCACGAGCCCCTGCGGGCGCGACCGCGGCGCCTCCCCAGCCGCAGCGCGTGCGCCCCCTCTCCTCTCTGCCCCCCGGATGCCACTCCCGCCGCCTCGCAGCTGATACTCTCCTCCCTCCCGGCGCTGACGCCCCGCGGCCTTTCTCGCAGCCTCCGGCGCTCGGCCGAGCGGGTTGGTCCGGCTGCCTATCCGGGGGCTCCGCTGCGCTTCGCACCCCGGTTACCATATTCCCGCCCGCTCCGCGGCTTTCGTCGCTCCCCTCCTGCCGCGTCACCTTCAGTAGTGGATCGGAGTCTCCGGAGGCGAGTGGTGGCGGAAGCCCCCGGAGGGGTGCGGGGCATGTGTTATCCCCGGTTCGGAGCGGGAGGAGCCGGCGGGGGCGTGTCAGCGTCCGCACCGCCGCTGCGCCCGCGGAGACCGGGGGCATAGTCGCCCACATCCGTTCGCCGCGAGCCCCTGCGGGCGCGAGGCGGCGCAGGAGCAGCCGCGGCGCGTGCGTCCCCTCTCCTCTCTGCCCCCCGGATGCCACTCCCGCCGCCTCGCAGCTGATACTCTCCTCCCTCCCTGCGCTGACGCACTGCGGCCTCTCTCGCGGCCTCCGGCGCTCGGCCGAGCGAATGGGCCCGGCTGCCTATCCGGGGGCTCCGCTGCGCTCCGCACCCCGGTTACCATGTCCCCGCCCGCTCCGCGGCTTCCGTCGCCTCCCTCCTGCCGCGTCACCCTCAGTAGTGGATCGGAGTCTCCGGAGGCGAGGGGCGGCTGAAGCCCCCGGAGGGGTGCGGGGCATGTGTTATCCCCGGTTCGGAGCGGGAGCAGCCGGCGGGGGCGTGTCAGCGTCCGCACCACCGCTGCGCCCGCGGAGACCGGGGGCAGAGTCGCCCACATCCGTTCGCCACGAGCCCCTGCGGGCGCGAGGCGGCGCAGGAGCAGCCGCGGCGCGTGCGTCGGTCGCCCGGAGAGGATCGGAGCCATCGTAATTTTCAGATGGAATCGGAGATTTGCATATTTCAGGAAAAAGCGGTAACTTTGCCGACGAAAACGCACACATATGCCTGCGCTCCCGGAGGGGAGCGTCCCGCCAAGCAAATCGGGGCTGACCGGTTTTGACAGCGTGTAGAGGTGGTATGTAAGCATGCAGAGCAATGATGCCTACGCTCTATAATCAGAGACATCGCAAGATTAAATGGCGAAAACAACTACGCTCTTGCTGCCTGATTGAAGTATAGTAGATCGGCTTAATCCCGGCAACAGTTGCCGGGACAAGACATCGCCCGATTGTCGTCGTCCCGAGACTAATCGACAAGGCGGTGCAGTTAAATCGGGAATAGGGTCGCAAGCGCCTCGCGCGCGATCCGAAACTACAAGAGGCTAAGGGGTCGGTTGGCTGTCGCTTGCCTGCCGCCCCACGAAAACCAACAAGCGAATAAGCATGTAGAAAGCATATTAGTTCCACGTTTGGACGAGGGTTCGAATCCCTCCAGCTCCACTATGTATCTCAGATGCTGAGGGATGAGAACCCGACAGGAGGGTTCGTAATCGCGCGAGCGCTTGCGCAGCAAGATCCCTCCAGCTCTACAAAAGTCTGATAAAAGACAACGAAGAATCCTGCAATTCAGTGAGTTGCAGGATTTTATTGTGTGCAGTAGGATGAACTAAAATGAATATAAAGGAAAGATGTCTGTTGGACATTCCGTTGGACTTACAACACCACACCTCTAAAGTCCAAGAGACTTCCTCATATTCGAGACTTATCGGCTTGAATCCGCTTTGTTTACAGAGAAACCTCGGATTGTCAAACAGTCCCGAGGTTTTTCGTGACACCAAATCCGACGTAAAGATGAAGAGAAGCACTTTCAAAGTATTGTTCTTGATTAGCCTCTTGCCGCGCGCTTATGTGGAAATTGCGGTTCTGACTCGCTTCTCATTCGATGAAATCGGTGATAAACCATTCTCGTAAAAATTTGGTGTTAATTTATTTTAGTGCTATATTTGCAAAGATAATCATTCCTATATGGGAACTAAGATAAATAATATACGTCAGCGAGCCGCTTCTAATGGTATCCTGCTTACATCGTGGCTGGAGAAGCAAGGTGTAAGCAGAAGCGAAATATCCGATTATGTTGAATCCGGATGGCTGCTCCGTATATCTACCGGAGTGTATAGGTTTGCCGGTGATAATCCGACTTTATATGGTGTGTTGGCATCATATCAGGCTCAAAACGATTTGAAATACCATATAGGAGCAGCTACTGCTTTGGAATTAAAGGGTTTTTCTCATTATATAAATATGGGAAAACCTACCGCAGTCATATTCGCTCCGGTGAAACCTCCCCTACCTAAATGGATCAGTCAGGCAGAACTCGACATGAATCCTTTGGAGGTGTCGTCCAAAGTTATAGGAGAAAAAGGGATAGAGCAGATAGAATATAACGGCATGACACTGACTGCGTCGAGCCCGGAGAGGGCTATAATGGAATGTCTGTTGCTTTCGCCTATTCGATATGACATGATGGACATATATTATCTGATGGAGATGCTGACATCTCTCAGGGTTTCACTTGTCCAGCAGTTGCTTGAAGACTGCACATCGGTGAAGGTAAAGCGACTGTTCCTGTTTATGGCGGAAAAGGCCAGACACCGCTGGTTCTCAAAACTTGATCTTTCAAGAATATCACTCGGAAGCGGCACGCGCAGTTTTGCCAAAGGTGGAGTGAAGATTGCAGCGTATGATATAGTAGTCTCTAAGGAACTTGCAGATTATGAATGACATATACAGACGTAAAGTAGAACTTCTACTGCGGATACTCCCATTCGTTACCGACGAGGAATGCTTTGCAATACATGGTGGAACTGCCATCAATCTTTTTGTAAAAAATCTGTATCGCCTGTCTGTCGATATAGATGTGACTTACATACCCCTTGAAGACAGAAAGAGCAGCCTTGAACATATAAATGACGCTCTTATGAGAATCGCGGACAGGGTCAAAAGTCGTTTTCGCGACATTAGGATAATACCACGTCTCGACACAAGTAAAATCACGTGTGAAAGCCGGGGATGCCAAGTCAAGATTGAGGTCAACCAGACCAAACGTGGTCTCGTGTGTGGAGCAGCCGCACTGCATCCGTTATGTGAAAAGGCACAAGATTTGTTTGGCATGGAAGTCGATGCCAGAATCGTGTCTATCCCCCAGTTATATGGTGGAAAGATTTCAGCAGCTTTGTCTCGGCAGCATCCACGTGACCTTTTTGACATAAGCCAGATGGACTTTCCAATAGAAGATGTGAAGGAAGGTCTTGTATTCTGCCTGCTGGGCAGCGATCGTCCCATTCATGAATCATTCGCTCCAAATCTTATTGACCAACGCGATGCGATGGAACATCAGTTTGCCGGAATGAGTGAAATCCCGTTTACATACGAGGAATTTGAATCGACAAGAGATAAACTTATACGGGATGTCAATTCGGCTATGACGGAAAATGACAAGAAATTTCTTATCGGGTTTGAAGACCTGACTGTTGACTGGAGCGATACCGTTTACTCCGGCTTCCGGGATTATCCGTCGGTTAAATGGAAAATCCAGAACTTGCAGAAACTGAAGAAGTCCAATCCGAAAAAGTTAATAACAGAGGCAGACAAACTTCGAGAGATATTCAAAGTATAGTCTTAACAGTCGCATTAACAAAGAATACTCCCGAGGCTTAATTTTAAGGTGAATTTATTTGTTGCATCGGAAAAGAGAAAGCGGGGGCTGATGAGCTCAGCCGGGTTTTCGGGATTGGCTGACATAATAGCGGTCGGTCAAAAACAGCCTTGACAGGATCTTGATCCATGGGAAGGGGGTCACTGCTCGCCGACGGCGGTGGAGTCGGCTTCGGCGAGGGCTTCGGCCTCGAATGCCTTGGCCTCATCGGGGGTAAGCTCGCCCTGGAATATGCCGAGCAGATCGTATTTCAGCTCCTTGCCGTCGGATAGGCCTACGGTGTAGTAGAGCGACGAACGGCTGATGCGCACTATCTTGCGGTCGGCGTATTTCTTATCCACGCTGTTGCGGATGGCTTTGGGCACGAGCGATTCGGGCACGCTCTTCTTCTTGCAGTCGACGTGGGTCCAGCGGCCTTTGTTGCTGAACTCGATGCGGGTGCCGTTGGTGAGCCTGACGTCGTAGTCGGTGCGCCGGAGCAGATGGCGGTCGACCTTAATCATGCTTACCTTGGCTTTGGGGAAGTGCTCGTCGAGCATCTCGCGGGCAGCCTCCGGGAGATCCTTGCGGTTGATGCTGTATTTGTCGATGGGTATGATGGCCGATGCCGAAAGGGCTCCGAGCAGAATGGCGGTCATCACTGTCAGTCGCCTGAAAAGGTGCATGTGTGTCATAGTATAATTATATAGGATTGCTGTATTCTGACGTATAACGCCGTAATCGGCTCCAGGTTCATGCCGCCGGGGCGGATTTATGACTGTTTAGGCGCTGTTTCAGTCCGTCGGGTGAATTGTCGTGAAATACTGTTGTAAATAGTGAGAATGGCTGCAAATCTTTATCATAAGGTCAGAATCTCTGGCAGAAATGTTAAATATCGGCGCCGGTCTGACTTTTTTCTGTGTGTGGTGTTATAGATTCAAAAGGGATGAGAAAAGCATCCCGACCGACAGCAAATCCAACGGCCCCTCATGACGGTGACGGGAAAACAAAAATTTCTTAGCCAGATTGTCAGTACAACCGTCCGCGATAGCGTATTGACAAATACAGGGATCCTGAAGTAATTTTGTGGCCAAAAAGCTATATGGGT
>CANRCT010000020.1 GCA_947629175.1 uncultured Muribaculaceae bacterium
CCGAACAGAGAAGTTAAACCTCACTACGCCGATGATACTGCGAAAGCGGGAAAGTAGGTAATCGCCACCTTTTCAACGAGAGCTGCCTTCATGGTCACACCGACCGTGAAGGCAGCTCTTTTTTTATGTTCGCTCCATCGGAGCGGCTGCCTGCGCTGACGCAAGCGGCCGGTCTCGCTCCCTCCGGGGCTCGGCCGGGAAGCTCCGGCGCGATATCCGGGGTCTCCGCTGCGCTCCGAACCCCGGTTAACGATGCCCGCAGCCTCCGGCGCTCCGAGGATTGATTCGGACGACTGGGAGAAACTGTTTGCTTCGTCGGCCGACAAGGCGTTGCTCGACAATATCCATTGGGACAAGGATGAGTTCAGAAGTAATGTGCGTCGTGCGTTTGAGATAGTGTATGATCCTGCGTCGGCGGAGCAGTGCGACAGTATGGTGCGTCTTCTCGACGATATGGATAATATCCGAGAAAATCTTCCTTTTTTCGTTTCGACGGCCTACAGCATAAAAAACAGGCTTGACGAATATACTTCTTTGATGGCGTCGGCCGATGTGGACAGCCTCGTATGTGTGGCCGACTCGATGGCGAGAGATCTCGTTCCGGGCCGCGGTGAGAATCTGGAGGCGCAGGCTTCGCCAATCTACTTTATCGTATGGGATCTTGAATGCCGCAATCTCCCTTCCGGAGTATATCTTGATGTCAACAGCTTTTTCCATGGCGGACTTCAGACGGCTATAGAGGGTCTGGCCCATGAGATCCATCATTTCTATCTTGGCCCACTGTTTGAATCGGTCTATGCCAAGGATATCAATGATGGTGCAGCCATTGCTCTCGCCGAAAACATGAGGGAAGGGGTGGCAGATATAATCAATAAGAAGCATATGCCGCTGGAATCGCTTGAGCCCTATGGCGACAATATACTCAAGATTTATAATGACGACTATTTTGCTTCTCCCAAAGTGCTCGCTGAACTTGATTCACTGACATGCGGATATCTTGACAAAACGATCGGGGAGAGGGAATACAGGCGTGGAGCTATACAGTGCGCTCATTTCGGCGGTCATACGACTGGCGATTTCATGGTGTTCCTGATACGTGATCAGCTTGGAATTGACGCCGTGGTGGAGAGTCTCGGGGATCTCGACCGATTTGTAGTCAATTACAACAAGGCCGCAGAAAAGGCCGGCACGTACGTCTTCTCCGACCGGTTCACACAATATATCTGCGATCTGTCAAAGGAGGCAAAGAGATAACTCTTAAGGCCGCGGTGTTCAGCGCGTGGCCGAGAGCGGTGCCAGAAAAGCGTCGGGATAATGCTCGATCGTGTAGTCGCCATGGGGCGAACCGGCGACTATCACGATATCGAACTGTACTTCATGGGGGATCCGGCGCGATCTGACGTAGGCATCGGCGGCATAGCTCAGATTGCGTATTTTCCTGGCATCCATAGCATCAAGAGGATCGAAGTCGGGATTGGTGCGCGTCTTTACTTCGACGAATACGATCCGTGATCCGTGGATTGCCACTATGTCGATCTCTTTTTTACCTATCCTCACATTGGTCTCAACAATGGCATATCCTTTGGCCGAGAGATATTCGCGGGCGACGTTTTCGCCCCAGCGCCCTATGTCGTTGTGTTCTGCCATAATCTCAGTCGGGGAGCAGAGGCAGATAGTCGCCGTAGCCCTGTTCCTCCATCTGTGAGCGCGGTATGAAGCGAAGTGATGCGGAATTGATGCAGTAGCGAAGACCGCCTGTCTGTCGGGGGCCGTCGTTGAATACGTGCCCCAGATGTGCGTCGCCGATGCGGCTGCGCACTTCCACACGGTGCATTCCCGCTGAATCGTCGGGAAGCGTCGAAAGAAGCGAGTCGTTGATCGGGCGCGAGAAACTCGGCCATCCGCATTCCGACTGGAATTTATCGGTCGACAGGAAGAGCGGCTGCCCGTTGGTGATATCCACGTAGATCCCTTCGCGCCGTTCACGCCAGTAGGCGTTGTCAAACGGCGGTTCGGTGGCGTTTTTTCGTGTGACTTCATACTGCGTTGCCGACAGTTGCCTCCGGAGTTCATCGTCGCTGTGGCGCGCATAGCGTTTCAGATCGCTTTCCGGAGCATCCGGGTCGTGAAAACCGGAGGCTTTGCGCATCAGCGATGGATTGATGTGGCAATATCCTCCTGGGTTCTTGTCGAGGTAATCCTGATGATACATTTCGGCCGGGAAGAAGTTGCGCAGAGGCTGATTCTCCACTACGATCGGACTGTCATAGTCGGCCGCGGCCTGTCGGAGAGATTCGGCTACAATCAGATGGTCGGCTTCGCTGACGGTATAGATGCCCGTGCGGTATTGCGTGCCGGCGTCTCCTCCCTGACGGTTGACCGATGTGGGATCGACAGTCATAAGATACAGATTTATCAGGTAGGGGAGTGTTACGCGCCGTGGATTGTAGACCACTCTGACCGTCTCTGCAGCGTTGGTTAGCCCGGTGCATACCTGCTGGTATGAGGGATGCTGGATGTCGCTGTTGGCATATCCGACCTCAGTCTCGACTACTCCCGGCACATTTCTGAAGAACTTTTCGGTGCCCCAGAAGCATCCTCCGGCAAAATATATTGTAGAATTGTCCATAATCATGAATTTGATTTATTTGAAAGAAACAAACAGGCCGGCTGTAATGTTGAATCAGCGGCTTATCCGTGCATGACTGGTGTTTACGCCAAGTCGACAGCCTTTCGCGACCGACTTATTTATTTCACGCGGCCGAATGCAAAATTAATGATTATTTTGTAAATTTGAACCCTGAAATGGAAAACCTGACGGCAACTGTGATCTCTGTGGATTACGATATGGCGGTAGTGGAGCTCGACGTCGCGGATGAGACGTGCGATAGCTGCCGTCTGGCATCAGTGTGCTCCCGTCCGGAGTCGTCACGATGCCGGTTTGAGGCCTGGGTAGAACCGTCGGAATGTATCGTGCCCGGCATGAAGGTGGGCGTTACGGCAAGAAACTTTTCCTGGAGCCGTGCTTTAATATTGGGTCTGGCTGTTCCGCTCACACTGATGATAGTTTCAGCTATTGCCGCTTCATGGGGCCGGCTGCCTGATGCGTTGACAGCGATTGTTTCGATTGCCGTGCCGGCCGGTTTTTATCTGCTCCTGTATCTTTTGCGCCGACGCATTTTCAGGCGTTCGGGCTTAATATGTCACCGTTTAGATTTCTCAAATAAGTGATACTTTCTGCTCTCATTCTTTCAGTTATAGGTATTATTGCGGCCGCACTGCTTTATGTCGTCGCCCGACGGTTTCATGTGGAAGCTGATCCCCGTATCGACGAAGTGGAGTCGCTGCTCCCCGGCGCCAATTGCGGAGGGTGTGGTTTCAGCGGTTGCCGTGCGTTTGCTCAGGCCTGTTGCAAAGCCGCATCGCTCAACGGACTATCGTGCCCGGGCTCGGATGCAACGGTAATGGAGAAAATCGCAGGGATTCTCGGTCAGAGGGTAGCAGAAGCGGACGACAGGCGCAATGTGGCTGTTGTGGGATGTGGAGCTGCTTGTTTCGTGCGGCAGAATATTGCCCGGTATGAAGGCCCGGCGTCATGTGCCGCTCTCGCGTCGATCGGCTCCGGCCCTACGCTTTGCAGCTACGGTTGCCTTGGCTTGGCCGACTGTGTGAGGGCGTGTCCGTTCGGCGCGATCGGGATGAATAGCACTACTGGACTTCCAGAGGTGGATTATTCACGATGCACCGGGTGCGGAGCATGTGCAGCCCGGTGCCCGCGTGCGGTCATCAGCATAAGGCCAGCCATTAAATCGGCTGCTTTCTCTTATGTGGCATGTTCCAATTCCGTGGGAGGAGCGTTGGCTCTGAAAGCCTGCCGCTCGGCATGCATAGCCTGCGGCAAGTGTGAGCGCGTTTGTCCCGAATCTGCCATAACTCTTAATCTTCCCGAAGGCTCGCGCACAGCCGTTCCTCCTGCACGTATCGACGCAACCCGCTGCACGGCTTGCGGCCGCTGCATCGAAGCGTGTCCCACCCACGCCATCCTTGCCGCCCACGCCTGACCCTTGCGGGGAATGAGGTTGTAGAAGTGGATGTGATTCGATTTTTTGAAAGAATACGCTCGCGTTCTTAATAGTAATGATATTGCCTCCCTCGTTGTGGATGGCGGCGTATATGAGGTTGTTGTAAATCGTGGCGCGTCCCGCGGAGGCCCGGAAGTTGATGCGATTGCGCAGGGTATTGGTGCGCGACAGCAGCGGCCCGCGCTGGCCGTCCGCCCCGGAGAGCGTTTTTTGTCTCCATGTGACCTCCCACGGCTCCAGATCGCGGTCGACAAAGCCGCCCCGGGCGAAGTTCTCGCGGAAGTGCTGCATCGCCTTGGTGCCGACGATGCGCGGCAGGTCGTCGCGGATGAGTTTCAGCAGCTCCGGCTGCTGCTTTTCGATTAATTTTAGAAAATTTTGAGGAGTCATTGATTGAAATTGAAGAGATTTTATTAATTTTGCGCAAGCCCGTAAGGGTTAGCGTGTGCTACGGCACGTCGCATCGCGGGGAGGCGTAAGTCTCCCCGTCGTCGTTTAATAAATTTGTCCGTCTTTGTAAAATAATCTCGTCTCGCCTTTTTCGTATATCCAGACTTCAAGAACGTCATGTCCGGGCAGATTTACTCTTGCCATAACTGCCTTACGAAGGATCCGGTCGCTGCAACCTTTATTGTTGTCGATAACGATACGGGGCGATTGTTTCAAACCATGGGTCAGCATAGATTTAACCTTTCTGCGATTCCAGGGCCGTTCAAAACCCTCATACTCATAGAAGTTTTCACCAACCTGAAAATCCGGACACTTTCTTTCATATTTTGTTCCGATCAAAGGTTTATATATCTGCTTGTATTCCTCCGATTTGAAGTGTACAGCGGGCGTGATTTTGACAACTTCGCCATTCTTTGCAAACGACTGCGCAATATTGACGATAGCCTTGTAATCTCGTTTTGCCTTGTCAGCAGCTTCATGGATTAAAAGCTGACCACCATTGCGATATTTGTTTTTCATCAAAAATCCATCTTTGCGCTGGAGAACATGCTTTATATTTTGACAGCGGCTGCAGTCCTTTTTCTTATTGCGGAACGCCAACCCCAGCCGGTTTGTGAGGCCGCCGGCGAACGGGCACGACGAGCACGACTCCGGATAGTAGGGGTGATCCTGACCGAAGAGATTGCCGGTTTTGCCCGGATTGTCCTTGAGGCCTTTTTGCGGGCCATTCTTTCGAGGATCCACCGCATCCTCATGCCTGATCCCGGTCGCCGGCTCGTCGGTCGACTCCAGAGAGCACTGGCAGTTCCACCGGTCGCCCGGACGATGACGGCTCCAAAACGGGTGATCCACCGGGAGGATCGTCCCCCAATAGATCCGGTGATCCGCGCCCGGATTCGGCGACGTCGACGGCACCCATTTGAGATTGGGGAGCACATCCTTGTCGCGTTCAAACCGCTGCCATTCCGCCGCCTGGTGCGCCCTGATGACGGCTGTATCATACTCCGTCCGGAGCCACGACCCGCACTGGTGCGAGGCTATCGGTAAAACGTCATTCAACCACCGGTCGAACGGCTTTAGAGCGCCGTTTGAATCGAGCAGCTTGGCGGCCATGTCGTTTTTTCGAAAATAATCAGCCGCATTATTCCTTTAATATCCGATAAAATCATTAGCTTTGCATATCACCTTTTCAATCTTATCACCATTCTCTACAGGCTATGTTACATTCAGCATCTGTTACAGCTCTTATCGCAAATATTTCGTTGAGCGGTCTTGATCACTGTCTCTCTGACAGGTGTGTCGATCTGGCGTGGATCGACCTTTTGAGCCTGCTGATCATTTGTCTGACGGTGCTTGTCGGCCTTGCGGTTGTGGCAGTATTGCTTTACCGTCTGTACAGCAGTGCGGCGCAGCATAAATATCTTAACGAGGGCCGGCGTCAGCGTCATGACGACATGAAGTCGAGCAGAGAATATGAAGGGCGGTATAATCGTGAAACGTACGAGAGCGCATGGCGCTGCGTAGAGCATTACTGGAAAGCGGCAGAGGCTGGAAGCGCTTCCGAATTTGACAGAAAGTCCGCTGCCAGAGCTATGGAATATCTGGCCTGCTCGTGGGATTCGCTGGTATCGGAAGTCAGTACTGACGGAAAAAATGATTCAGCCTCATGAGAAATAGTGCATTTCTGCGAGGCACACTGGTTATAGCCGGTGTCGGCGTACTTCTGGCAGTGATAGCGCTCGGCGGAGAGTCCGGACTGGCTTTCGCCGTCATTCTTCTCGCGCTCGGAGGCGCCGCGTTGCTGTGGTCTATAGTAGGCCAGCTGCGCGAAGCTTTCCTCCGGCCTGCGCAGAGGCTCTATGCCCGCGATTTCTCGCTGAAATTCCTTGCTACTCTGATGGGACTTTTCCTCATCACAGGGACTCTGATGTTCATGTACGTATTCCGTCAGATAGTAAGCGAGCCGGTCGACGGACATATTGTCAGGTTTTCCAATACCGAATACCTCCTGCGGTCACTTATATGTTCGCTCGAACTGTTCATGCTCAATGTCGACGGCAATATATATGATCATCTGAACCAGTATCCCGCTTTGAAGGGATGGATATCCGTGCAGACCCTGTTGTCGTTTTCATGCACGGTGGCTGTGGTGCTCGGACTGGTTTACTCGCGTCTGTCGGCATATCTGCGTCTGTCATACGGCACCCACATAGGCCGTTCCCACAGTCACCTATATCTTTTTTTCGGCAACAACCATCCCTCGCAGCTTCTCGCAAAGGACATAACGAGGAAGGATCCGAAAGCGGTCGCAGTGATCATCGACGAGGCCAATGTGAGCGAGGACGACAATGATGAATGGACCGGCATTGTCGGACTGATGGCCCACAAGCGAAAAGTATTCAGAGAGGCACGGAAGACGGGAGCAAAGGTGGCTATCGCAAGCCAGCAGCTCGACGATATCGACGACGATATCACTGCACGCGCTGATTTTGACGCTTTCGGTTATCTTGGCCTGGCTAAGATACGGCAACTTATCCATCGCCTCCATGAGATATCAGATCCGCAGCTCCACGTTTTTTTATGGGTGATGATGAAGAGCTGAATATCAGAAATATAATTGCTCTTGCAAAGGATTCGACCATAAGCCGGATAGCGGCCGACCGCCGGGTGAAGCACCGCGTTTACTGCCACGCGCGTTACAACGGGCCGAACAGAGTGATCCAGGATGTGGCGTTGAAAAAACACATAAGTCTGAAGATTGTCGACTCGTCACACATGGCTGTGGAGCTGCTTAAAACGGATCCGGAGTGTCATCCCGTCAGAGTAGTGAAATTAAGCGAGAGCAATCCCGCTACGGTATCGTCTCCATTGAAAGCGCTCATAGTGGGCTTCGGGGAGGTAGGGCGCGACGCATTCAGATTCCTGTATGAATTCGGGGCTTTTCCCGGCGACAAGTCAACGGATGCCGACGCAGTCAAAAGCCCCGTGGAGTATGTGATAGCCGACAAGAATCTTGCCGACATACAGGGCACTCTCAAAGCGGCGATGCCGGGAGTGTTTTGCAATGGCGCTTCCCGGGATGTCATAAGGATGGAGGCCGTAGACTATAACAGTGACCGTTTTCATTCCGGTGTCCTCTCCGATGAATTCCTCGCAGGCCTCAATTATGTGGTCATTTCCATAGGCGACAACGACGAAGCCATTGCGCTTGCCACGAGGATCTTCAACCGTGTGCGCCGGCTGAGGGAAGATCTTTCGGATCTGCGTATCTTTGTCAGATGCACCGACGACAATAAGGTGGAGGCGATAAGAAAGGTCGCCGACCATTACAACTTCGGCTATGGCAAAGGCACCGACAATATTCCTGTCATCAGGATATTCGGACAGCCCGGACTCACTTATACATACGATCTTGTGGTAAGCGACCGACTGACCGACACTGCCAGAAAATTCCATGAGGAATACCGTCGCCTGAGCGGCGAGGGCAAAAGCTGGGACGAGCGCCATCGGGAGATGACGGCTACCGGCGTGCCGCAGATCGACAAGCTCCGCAAACTGCGCCGCCAGGAGTCGCAGGACATGGCCAACGCATTCCATTGCGCCACCAAGACCTATATTCTGCGCCGGGCGATGGGCAATGAAGTGGACTGGCAGTCGTTCTGTCTCAGATATTTCAGCGCCGACGGCACGGCGAAAGTGACAGGTTCGCGCACAGCCATCAGATACCCGGATCTTTCGCCGGCTGAAAACCGGATAATTCTGCGCCTGGCCATGCTTGAGCATCTGCGCTGGAATGCCGCACATGAATTGCTCGGCTACCGCTTCAACGAGCATGGCGCATGCTGCGACGAACGCACCATGATGCATAATTGCCTTTGCCCCTGGAGTCGCCTCGACGCCAAGAGCGACGAAGTGACCGGCTGGGACTGCGACTACAAGAGATACGACTTCTGCGTGGTCGACACTTCCATAGCTCTCGGCATGGAATCGCTAATGTGACATCATCGGAAATATGACGCGATGGAATAGTCGGGAATTTTGAGTGATTTTGAGTAATTTTGCAGCCGTACCAGCATTCCGCCGGATGATTGAGGAATAAAGTGGAAGCGATTCCGAAGCCTTATAATGATACGGCTGCATGCGGTCGGAAACGCTGAAAGATGTGAATGACCAAGTGAATATATGATATTTTCAACCACTATTCCGCGTAAAGACGCTGTCCTCTCGTTCCTCTGGCAGCACATTCTCCTGCTCGCATCGCTCTATCTGATGACCCTCGGCGTGGTGCTCTGCATCAAATCCGCGCTCGGCAGCAGTGTCATCTCGTCATTGCCTCTGTCGTTCTCGCTCGCCGGCGCTAAGGGCATAATGCCGTCGCTTACGGTGGGAGGATATACGATAGTGATGAATTTCGTGCTGGTGTTGCTGCAGATTCTGGTGTTGCGGCGACTCTTCAATCCGATGCGGCTTTTTCAGCTTGTCATAGGTTTTGTGTTCGGCTGGCTTATCGACGTCAATATGATGGCCACGGCATGGCTTGAATGTGCGTCGGATCTTTCGAAGATTGTCACACAGTTTGCCGGATGCGCCGTGATGGGCATAGGTATAGCTTTCGAAGTCAGATGCGGGTCGGTCACGATGCCGGGCGAAGGTTTCCCGGTGGCATTGAGCCGCGTGACCGGCATCCCGTTTCCGAAAGTGAAGATGATCGTGGATACCAGTCTTGTGGCGCTTGCCGTGGTCAGCAGTTATCTCTTTTTCGGCCGCTGGGCCTGGAATATCGTCGGTCCGGGCACATTGTTCGCTATGCTTTTCGTAGGCTATGAGATAAAGCTTGTCAATCCGCATCTCGGATGGTTCGACAGGCTGCTGATGTATCGTCCCGGATTCCGGCGCTACATTGTCGGCCTGGCCCGTTTTATCTACCCTAGCTCCCGCGGCTCTCAGTCGTAGATGCCGGTGGAGAGATAACGTTCGCCTGTATCAGGAAGGAGCGCCACGATCATTTTGCCGCGGCATTCCGGCCGTCTTGCGATTTCAAGAGAGGCGGCGAGCGCGGCTCCGGAAGAAATGCCTGCAAGAAGTCCCTCTTCGCGTGCTATCCGGCGTGTCATGTTCTTGGCGTAATTGGTATAGACAGTCACCACTTCGTCTACCACTGACGGATCGTAAGTGGCCGGAATGAAGCCGGCGCCAATTCCCTGTATGCCGTGCGATCCGGGATTCTCTCCTGAAAGCACTGCCGATTCGCGTGGCTCCACGGCTACGATCCTGACGTTGGGTTTACGTCCTTTCAGATATCGTCCGACTCCTGTGATAGTGCCTCCGGTTCCCACTCCGGCTACAAATATGTCGACTTTCCCGTCAGTCCCGGTCCATATTTCGGGGCCTGTCGTCGCTTCATGTATGGCCGGATTGGCCTGATTAGTGAACTGTCCGAGGATGACTGCGCCGGGGGTGGCCTGCCTGATCTTTTCAGCCTCAGCGATGGCGCCGGCCATTCCCTCTTTTCCTGGCGTGAGCACAATCTCAGCACCGTAGGCCGCGAGAAGCTCCCTGCGCTCCTTGCTCATAGTGTCGGGCATGGTAAGTATCACTCTGTAGCCTTTCATCGTTCCTATCCATGCGAGCCCTACTCCGGTATTTCCGCTGGTAGGCTCCACGATCACACCGCCCTGACGCAGAGTGCCGGCACGTTCGGCTTCGGTTATCATGCTGAAAGCCACACGGTCCTTCACGCTTCCTCCCGGATTGAAATATTCCAGTTTCGCTATTATATCGGAGTGGAGGCCCATCGCTTTGGTGAATCTATCAAGACGCAGCAGAGGGGTGCCTCCTATCAGGTCGGTCAGCTCTCGGGCTATATGTGTCGGCATTTTGGCTATGGTTTATGTGGATTGATCGACGTTATAACAACGTCTCTTATCCTATGGTTCGCAGAATGGCTGTCGCCGCGAGCAGAAAGCACAGCTCCGAGATGCAGAATACGGCTCCGCAGCAGTCGCCCGTATATGCGCCGATCTTATGGCGGATATATATTATCATAATCGCCGTAGTAATGATCGGAGCCAGGGCGGCAAGAGTCTCGGGCCATGGCAGCAGCGCAAGAGGCCATGCCGACAGAATGAATCCGGTGATAAGAGTCGCCGGCCTGATACGCCGGTAGATGGTAAGGTTTTTTGCCTCTTCACGCGGGCGCCCGTAGGGGAGCGCGTTTATGATCATGCCGGCGCAGTATTTGCTCCATACGTCGGCCGCCAGCACTGTGGCGCAGGCCAGGGCCGTCGGCATGGAGGCTATCGCGCCGGCGCAGATCAGGTAGTAGAATGCAAGGGTGAGGACGCCGTAGGTGCCGATATGCGAATCCTTCATGATGGCCAGTATGCGTTCGCGCGATGTGCCCCCTCCCATGCCGTCGGCGAAGTCGGCCAGCCCGTCTTCATGAAGCGCTCCCGTAAGCAGCGTGCGAGCCGCCAGGGCGAGCAGTGCGGCCACAAGCGGACTGAAAGCCATCGAGGCGAGCCACAGCACGAGCGCAAACAGTCCGCCTGTGAGATAGCCTGCGACAGGCCACAGCTCCACTACGCGCTCATAGTGTCGCGGATCGATCTTCATCACACGCCAGAGCGGCAGACGTGTAAAGAATGATATGGCTGCGGCGAGGCGTTGCATGGTGTTCAGTCGAAGTATTTTGTGACGTTTACGTCGGCGAACGAGTCCATCTCGTTGATCATCCTGACCGCCGATTCAAGTATGGGATATGCGCATACGGCGCCGCTCCCTTCGCCGAGCCGCAGGTCGAGATGGAGCAGCGGACGGGCGCCGAGCGCCTGTAGCGCGAGTTTATGGCCCGATTCATCGCCCTGATGGCCATAGACGGCATATCCCTTCACTTCGGGGTGAAGCTTCGAAGCGGCCAGCATGCAGCTCGTCATGATGAAACCGTCGACAATGATCACCATCCCGAGCTCTGCAGCGCGTAGCATTCCTCCTACAGCCATGGCCATCTCGTAGCCTCCGAACCATGCCATGAGATCTTCAGTCGTGCCGTCGCCCGTATAGTTGTCCCATGCCTGCGTCAGGACATCGAGTTTATGCCGTATTCCGGCGTCGTCGAGACCGGCTCCGGCGCCCACGCACTGAGGGAGGGGAGTCCCGGCGAAAGCATGCATCCACATTGATGATGATGACGTGTTGCCGCTCCCCATCTCTCCGAAGCTTATTGTGTTGGTGCCTTCGGCGGCTACCATGTCGACGATTTCGGCTCCGCTGCGCAGGCATTGGTCAAGTTCTTCGCGGGTCATAGCCGGGCCATGGAGAAAATTACGGGTCGAACGGCCTACCTTGCGGTCGATGATGCCGTGGCCCGACGGGATGTCGTAATCAACGCCGGCATCCACGAGTACCAGACGGAACCCATGCTGACGGCACAGGAAATTGATGCCGGCCCCCCCTTTGGCAAAATGGCCGAGCTGCTGCCAGGTGACCTCTTTGGGCGATACACTCACTCCCTCTTCGATAATGCCGTGGTCGGCCGCGAAGAGGATGTTGCAGGGCCTGTCGAGGTGGGGAGTGAGCGTATGCTGTATCAGGCCTATCTGTATGGCAAGCCGTTCAAGCATGCCGAGCGAGCCTTTCGGTTTGGTGAGATTGTCCACTTTGTGCCGGAGAGCCGGCTCCAGGGAGCTGTCAGGGCTTTTGATTGAGAATGTGATCATTTTATCTTGATGGGTATTCCTGATACGGTGAGATATACTTCTGAAGCGGTGTCGGCAAGATATCGGTTTGCCAGCCCCTGCAGGTCGGTGAATTTTCGCTGCAACGGATTAGGGCTGATGCCTCCAAGACCGATCTCGTCGGTGACGGCTATGACGGTCGCGCCGTCTGTTGAGGCCATGCGGGTTATTTCACTTTTGAATGCGTCGAGCGCCTTCTCCGCATCCTCCTCGTGATGCAGCAGCAGATTCGTCACCCATGTCGTGATAGAGTCGAGCAGGGCAGTGTCGCCCGGCGAGATATGTCGCGACGGCCACAGACTCTCCTCGGCGAGCCTCCATCGCTGTCCGCGTCGCTGTCGGTGGGCTTCTACACGTCGCGCCATCTCGTCGTCGGTTATCACGGCTGTGGCTATATACAGCGGTTTGGCCGACAGTTCAATCGTCAGCTGTTCGGCCAGTTCGCTTTTGCCGGAGCGCTGTCCGCCTGTTACCATTATGATTTTTGCCATAGCAACGGCAAAATTACAAAAAAATCATGGAGCGACGCTCTTATGACAGATGTCGCTCCATGAAAATTATATGTTTCCGCTGCCGGGAATCAGTCGAATATGTGGCGCAGCTTGCTGAAAATACGCTCCTTGACGCTGTCGCTCGGTTTCATGTCGGGTTTGTCGCTGAGCTTTTCTATGGCGGCGCGTTCTTCGTCGTTAAGTGTTTCCGGCACGTAGACCATCACGTTGACAAGCTCGTCGCCCGTACCGTAGCCTTCGGTGGAGGGGAGCCCTTTGCCGCGCAGACGCAGTATCTTGCCCGGTTGCGTACCCGGAGCTATCTTCAGTCGGGCGCGTCCGCCGATGGTCGGCACTTCCACCGATCCTCCGAGAGCTGCCGTCGGGAAGTCGAGCATGAGGTTATAGACCACGTCGTTTCCGTCGCGTATCAGCTCCGGATGCTTTATCTCCTCGATGACCACGAGCAGATCGCCGTTGACGCCGCCATGCATCGGCGCGTTGCCTTTGCCTTTCACCGTCAGGGTCATTCCGTCGGCCACGCCTGCAGGGATGTTGAACGATACTACCTGCTCTTTATGCTGCACTCCGGTGCCGTTGCAGTAGGTGCAGTTCTCCTTTATTATCTTGCCGTCGCCGTTGCATTCGGGGCAGACGGCTGCGCTCTGGCTCATGCCGAAGATGGTCTGCTGGGTGCGCATCACGGTTCCCGAACCATGGCATGTCGGACAGGTGACGAATGCCGTGCCGTCCGTGGCTCCGGTGCCGTTGCAGTGGTCGCATTTGGCGAATGCTTTAAGCTTCAGCGTCTTGCTTACCCCTTTAGCTATATCCTCAAGAGTGAGTTTAAGAGTGATGCGCAGATCGTCGCCGCGCCGCTGACGCTTGCGCGGACGTCCGCCGGCGGCGCTTCCGAAGCCTCCCATGTCGAAGCCTCCGTGACCGCCGAATATGTCGCCGAACTGTGAGAAGATATCCTCCATCGTGAAGCCGCCGGCGCTGAAACCGCCGCCTCCTCCGGGAAATCCCTGCGGCCCCATGTTGTGGCCGAACTGGTCGTATTTCTGACGTTTCTCCGGGTCGGAGAGCACATCGTAGGCTTCGGCGGCCTCCTTGAATTTCTCTTCAGCCTCCTTGTTGCCGGGGTTCTTGTCGGGGTGATACTTGATAGCCAGCTTGCGGTAGGCTTTTTTAAGCTCTTCCGGAGTGGCTGTCTTCGCTACGCCGAGCACTTCGTAGTAGTCTCTCTTTTCCATCTTTTCCTTTTGCCTCTCGATAAAACAATCACTGTCCGACAGCCACCTTGGCGTGACGGAGCACCTTGTCGTTGATCATGTAGCCCTTCGTGGGGGTGTCGATCACCTTGCCTTTCAGATTCTGATCCTCGACCGGAACCATGGCTATGGCCTCATGCATGTCGGGGTTGAAGTCGGCTCCGGTGCTCTCCATAGCTTTCACGCCGTTCTGCTCAAGAAATTTCACAAACTTGTTGTAGATGATCTCCATGCCCTCACGTATGGCCTGAGGGTCGTCCACGCCTTTGGTGGCCTCAAGACCGCGCTCGAAGTCATCTACGATCGGGAGCAGCCCTTTCATCGCCTGCTCGTTGGCATTGCGTATGATGTCGCTCTTTTCCTTTAAGGTGCGTTTGCGGAAATTATCAAACTCGGCCATCAGGAAAAGGTATTCTTTCTTCTCTTTCTCGACCTTCAGCTTTTCGTCGGCAAGCTCTTTTGCCAGGCGGTCGATCTCGCTCATTTCGGCGTTCTCGATATCCTGATCGGTCATGTTCTCGGTCTCTCCGGCGGCTTCGCCGACGTTGTCCAATATCTCTTCGGCCTGAGGCTCTTCGGCGTGGCCGGATGTTTTAGTTTTCTTGTCGCTCATAATTGACGCTATTTTTCTTATGCCATGCAAAAATCTTGCCAAACTGTTTGGCCCTTTATCTGACATAACAATCGAGGACTGATAACGTTCAGTCAGTCAAGACAACCGACATAGGTGTGGGATGACGGGAACTCTCTGCCGACCTCTTCTGCCAAAATGTCACGGTCAAACAGTCCGTAGACCGCCGATCCCGACCCCGACATGGAGGCATATGCGGCTCCCATGGCGATAAGGCGCCGCTTGATTGCCGCCACTTCGGGGAGCTGTGCTGCGACAGCGGTCTCGAAATCGTTGACCAGACGGCCCTGCCACTGCGATATCGGCATCGACAGCGCATCGGCCACTCTTCCTGGCGCGGAATATGATGTCACTCCTGCATAGGCTTCGCGTGTGGATACCGATCCTGCCGGTTTGACTATGACTATGGTATACCCGGCTAATGATACTCCGGCAGGGGTGAAGGTGGTGCCCATGCCTGTGGCCATCACCGGAGTGTCGCTTATGAAAAACGGGCAGTCGGCTCCGATGGTGGCCGCCGTTTCCTGCAGCTGCCGGTTGTCGATGCCGAGGGCAAACATCGTATTGAGCGCCCTAAGCGTGAAAGCCGCGTCGGCCGATCCTCCCCCGAGGCCGGCGCCGTCGGGTATCACCTTGTGAAGATAGATGCTCACAGGGGGCAGCGGCGCTATCGCATCGAGAGCGCGATAAGCCTTCATCACGAGATTTTTTTCAGGGGGGCACTCCACCCGATGGCCGGATGTGAACAGTTCGGTGCGTCCCGATGGCGACGGCACGATTTCAAGAATATCAGTCCAGCCGACAGGATACATCACTGTCTCGATATCATGATATCCGTCCTCTCTCCGGCGCGTTATGGCCAGCCCGAGGTTGATTTTTGCGTTAGGAAATACTATCATGGAGGCAAAGTTAGCCATTTTCCTGCAAACCCTGTCAAAATTCCGGCCGTATATCCATGCGTTCAGCTGACGGCCAGCGCGCCCAGAGTTGTGGAATAATCCGGCGATTTCAGGGAGCGGCGTATGGCGCTGACGAATTTCACGCTCTTGCCGTCGGGCGATTTCTCGCGATATTGTTGCGATGCAAGCATTACGGTGTCGGCTCCCATGCGGCGGTTGATGATGTCGATCGTATCCGACATGGCTGTGAGTTTATGACGCTGGGCTGCGTCGTAGGTAAACAGGTCGGGCTGTATGGCTGTGGCGGATGATATGCCCGACACCATGGCTCCCGCTCTTTTGTAGCGTATGCCCTGACGGTATATGCCGGCAAGTGTGGCGAGTGCTGCCGCCACTATCTCGCTTGACGTGTTGGTGGGCGTGGTCAGCAGGTAGGAGGCGCTGTTGTCGTATTGCGGGAGATCCTCGCGGAAATGGTTGGACTGCAGGAATACGGTCACCATAGAGCTTACCGAACGCTGGCGCCGCAGCTTCATGGCGCAGCGGGCGGCATAGTTGGCTATATGCGGCCGCAGATCCTCAATGTCCGATATCATCTCCGGAAAGCTTCGGCTGGTGACGATGCTCTTCTTGTCCACAGTGTCGAGGCCGTCGATGTCTATCACGCTTTCACCCATCAGTTCACGCCAGGTCCGCTCGCCGGTGATGTGGAAATTGGCCCGTATCCAGCTGCGCGGGCAGCGGGTGAAGTCATAGGCCGTCACTACACCGTATTTTTCAAGCGAGCGGGTGATCCTGCGTCCTATGCCCCACACATCGTTGACCGGAATGAGCCGCAGGGCTGTCTGCCGCTGGGATTCGCTGCCGATCACGCAGCATTTGCGGTAAGCCGGATACCTTTTGGCAAACCGGCTCGCCACCTTTGCCAGAGTACGGGTCGGGGCTATGCCGAGGCTGACGGGCAGCCCTGTGCATCGCTCCACTTTCCGACAAAGATCGGCCCCCCACTGGTGCAGGTCGTCGAGGCTTATCCCGTCAAGATTCAGGAATGCTTCGTCGATGGAGTATTGCACCACTTCGGGCACGCTTTCCCGCAGTATGGTCATGACACGAGCCGACATGTCGCCGTAGAGCGCATAGTTCGACGAAAAAGCCACCACACCGCTGCGGGGATATTGCTGGAGCATCTGGTAGTAGGGCATCCCCTCCTTGATCCCCATGGCTTTCGCTTCTCTGGAGCGGGCCACCACGCATCCGTCATTGTTGCTGAGCACTACAAGAGGGGTTCGGGCGAGATCGGGCCGGAACACCCTCTCGCACGAACAGAAGAAATTGTCGCAGTCAATCAGCCCGAACATATTCAGTCCCACTTGTCGGTGCCGTGACGGCGCCGCCGGTTGGCTTTAATCGTATAAAGCACCACTCCCCACACCTTGAATTCGTCGCCGTCGGCAATATCTATCGGTCGGTAATGCCTGTTTGAAGGCATCAGCCTTATGCCTTGGCCTCGGGATGTGAAGCATAGCCGTTTCAGCGTGAACTCTCCGTTAAGACAGCATACGGCCAGGTCGCCGTGCTCCGGCTCAATGGATTTGTCCACTACAAGTATGTCGTTTTCCGTAATACCCTCTTCAGACATAGAGTCGCCTGTCACCCGTGCATAGAAGGTCGATGCCGGATGTTCTATCAGCTCGCGGTTGAGGTCGATGCTGCGTGATATATAGTCCTGAGCCGGGCTCGGAAAGCCGGCACGGATCCCGTCGTCGGCATAATCAAGCGGCATGGCCGTCGTCATGTCGGGAGTATATAGTATGATGGTGCCCATACGCATGTCGGTGAAAATGTTTTAAGCGATCAAAGTTAATTCCTCGCCGGAGCCACAACGCTGCATTGCGGCGTTAATAAATGTTTACGACGTCAATCCGTAATCACTCGTGACGAACAATTCTGCTGATATTGCCGTTTTTTGTAATGTGAAAGATCATCATTATTTCAGACAATAAACAAATATATTGATTATGGACAAGTATGTATGCGAAGTCTGCGGCTGGGTGTATGATCCCGCTGTAGGCGATCCGGAAAACGGCATTGAGCCCGGGACGTCGTTTGAAGATCTTCCCGCCGACTGGGTATGTCCTCTCTGCGGAGTCGGAAAAGATCAGTTCGCTCCGGAAAGTTGAGCTATCAAACGTTGAAAGCATCTGCGCGCGGGATTCTGTCTATTGGCAGGATCCCGCGCTTCATCGTGCCGTTCGCGTGCCGGCAGTCAGCTGTAAAGCTGTCCGGCGACGATGGAATATACTGCAGCCGATATCCGTGAGATCGCCTCGGACGCTTCCGATTCCGGGCCGTTGAAGTCCTTGACGAGAACCACAAGAGTGTAATGCCGCCCTCCCGGCAGCGTGATGAATGCCGCATCATTGTGGGCCGTCAGGATTCCGTTCGCGTTCCTGAATCCTGACCCCGTCTTGTGACCTACGGCAACGCCGTCGATGCCCGTCAGCGGAGCTGTGATCCGGTCGGCGCCGGTAGAGCATTCGGCCATGGCCGTGCATATGAACTGGCGGTAGCCGTCGGCCAGGATGCTGTCGGTATACAGCCGTTGCAGCAGCAATCCCACTCCCAAAGGCGACGAATGGTTGTCATAGTAGAGCGAGTGATTGTCCCACATGTCGGCCTCGGTGACATTGAGCCTGAAACTCTCGCGTGGAATAAGCGTGGCTATGAAGCTGTCCACGGCCGCCACTCCCTGCAGATGATCAAACATGTAGTTGCTCGCATTGTTGTCGCTCTGCATGAGTGTGTATCTCAGCAATTGTCCGAGCGACAGCGTTATATCTCCCTCGGTGTGATCCTTCATCATCGGCGACCATGTGTCGGGGTTGAGTTCGTCGCGCCGTAGCGTCACGATGCTGTCGAGCGACGCATCCTGCTGTTCCAGCCGGTGGCAGAGCGCAATAGCCTGATGCAGTTTGAAGACGCTCATCAGAGGATAGTTGTCGGTGTTGCCCACGGTGACTGTATCGCCGCAGTCGGTGATCACGGCTACCCCGATCTCTCCCTCATACATCTGCGTGATCGCAGTCAGCGAGTCCTGGAGCTGTGCTATGGCGGCCGTGTGTTCCGGCGACACTTCCCGTGTCTGACGCTTGCCTGACGCGCTGCAGGCTGCCATTGCGGCTATCATGCATCCCGCTGCCGTCAGCGCTAATATATGTTTCATCTGTATGTTGAAAAGTGGGGGATAATGAAAAAATCAAGCAGTCAGGTGTGATGCGACTGCTTGATTGTTAACGATTTAACTCCGTGATCCGGATGCGACTCGAACGCATGACCGTCTGCTTAGAAGGCAGATGCTCTATCCAGCTGAGCTACCGGACCGGCCATTGATTACGGAGTGCAAAGTTACAAAAATTAGTTGAGCGAGTCAAGCACTTTGCGTATCTTTTCGTAAGTGGTGATACGGGTCGGTACGAGGGGGAGTCGCAATTCGTTTTCAATGAATCCCATAGCATGTAGCAGACATTTCACTCCCGCCGGATTGCCGTCGACAAAGAGCAGGGAGAAAAGGTCGGTAAAGCGATGGTGGATGGTGCGGGCCGCATCGAAATCGCCTTCGAGAGCCAAGCGTGTCATCTTGGCGAACTCTTTTGGGAAAGCGTTGCCGATCACCGAGATCACTCCTACGGCTCCGAGCGTGATCAGGGGGAAAGTGATGCCGTCGTCGCCCGAGATCACCGAGAAGTCGTCGGATTTGTGCTTGATGATGTCGTCCATCTGGTTGATGTTGCCCGATGCTTCCTTGATGGCCACGATGTTGGGATTTTCTGCGGCAAGGCGCAGGGTGGTGTCGGCGACCATGTTGACTCCGGTGCGGCCCGGGACGTTATACAGTATCACCGGCACAGGCGACGCTTTGGCTATGGCGGAATAGTGCTGGTAGATGCCTTCCTGCGAGGGTTTGTTGTAGTAAGGCACTACTGAAAGTATGGCATCGAATCTTGAGCTGTCGATCTTCTCGGCCTCGCGGACGACGTCGGACGTGCAGTTGCCGCCGCAGCCTACCACAAGAGGCACTCTGCCGGCCACGCGTTCGGCAACGAACTGCTTTATGTCACGCCGTTCTTCAGGGCTGAGCGCCGGTGTCTCGGCCGTAGTGCCGAGTACCACCAGATAGTCTACCCCGTTTTTTATCTGATAGTCGAGAAGCCGGGCCAGCGCCTGATAGTCGACCGATTTGTCTTTCTTGAATGGCGTGATGAGGGCCACGCCCATTCCCCGGAGGTTGATATGCGACATATGTGAGTGAGGGTATCTGTGTAAATGTTGTAGCAAAATTACGGATTAATTGAAAAAACACAAAATCGCTTCCTTTTTTTATCCATTTTTAGAATATGTGAATCACATGTTTTTTTGTACTTTTGCACAAAATTAATGCATATTTTATGACAAACGGTTTTTTCAGAGTGGCCGCTGTGGCGCCGCGCGTTAAGATAGCCGATGTCGACGCCAATGTCGACACGATTCTCCGCTATGCTGCCAGCCTTGATGCCAAGGGTGTCGAGGTCGTGGTTTTTCCCGAACTGAGCATCACCGGCTATACGTGCGGTGATCTGTTTCATACGGAGCTGTTGCTTCAGAGTGCGCTGTCGGGATTAAGGCGCATCGAGCAATTCACTCTGAATGCCGGGATCGACGTCATAGTCGGTCTGCCTGTGGCCTCGGAAGGGACGGTGTTCAACTGCGCGGCCCATGTGTCGGGCGGCGTGTCGACGATCATCCGCAAGACGTATATTCCGAACTATAACGAATTCTATGAGCGCCGGTGGTTCGCACAGGCGCCAAACGACGAATACCAGCCGGTCATAAAGACCCACGGAGTGTATATCGGCATGGAGATATGTGAGGATCTGTGGGTCACCGTCCCACCTTCGTGCGCTCTTGCCATGGGCGGTGCGGAAGTGATATTCAATCTGTCGGCATCCGACGAACTCATCGGCAAGCATGCGTCGTCGCTCACGCTCATACGCCAGCAGTCGGGCAGATGCAAGGCCGGATATGTCTATGCTTCGGCCGGCAGGGGCGAGTCGTCATCCGACGTGGTGTTCTCCGGAAAGACGATTGTGGCCGAGCAGGGACGCATACTTGTGGCCAACGACCGATGGGATCCCGACGACAACTGTGTGATAGCCGACATCGATATCGAGGCCCTGCGGCATGACCGCATACACAGCACCACTTTTGCCGACTGTGCGCGCCGCCACGGGCGTCAGGCGCCGCGACTGACGGAAATTCCTCCCGAGAGTCCGTTTGACCTGAACTATGATCTGGCTTACCGCACGATAGATCCACATCCTTTCGTCCCGTCAGATCCCAAACTCCTTTCCGATACCTGCGAGGAAGTGGAGCATATCCTTGTCACGGCTCTGGCGCAGCGTCTGACCTCCATCGGCTGCCGTCGGGCGGTCATCGGTATATCGGGCGGCCTCGACTCGACTCTCGCGCTGATGATCACCTCGCGCACATTCGACCGTCTGGGCTACGACCAGCGTGATATCATCGGCATCACGATGCCCGGATTCGGCACAACCGACCGCACTTATACAAATGCTCTTGAAATGATGCGCTGTCTCGGCATAACGATGCGCGAGATCCCTATAGCAAAGGCCGTGACGCAGCATTTCGCCGACATAGGCCATGATCCGGAGGTGCATGACGCCACTTATGAGAATGCCCAGGCACGCGAGCGTACGCAGATACTGATGGATGTGGCCAATCAGGACAACGCCATCGTCATAGGCACCGGCGACATGTCGGAGATCGCTCTCGGATGGTGCACTTACAACGGCGACCAGATGTCGATGTACTCCATCAATGCCGGAGTGCCGAAGACTCTGATACGCAGTATCGTCGAATGGTTCGCTTCACATTCCGAGCCGAAGCTTGCGGCTACACTGCGTGATGTCGTGGCTACTCCCATAAGCCCGGAGCTGACACCCGCCGACAATGAGGGCGCCATAAAGCAGAAGACGGAGGATCTTGTAGGGCCGTACGAGCTGCATGATTTCTTCCTGTTCTATTTCATCCGCTTCGGATTCTCGCCGCGTCGCATCTATTACCTTGCGCTCAATGCCTTCCGAGGTGTCTACGACCGGGATGTCATTTTGCACTGGCTCAAGACATTCTTCCGGCGGTTCTTCTCCCAGCAGTTCAAGCGTCAGGCATTGCCCGACGGCCCGAAAGTGGGCAGCGTGGGCCTCTCGTCACGTGGCGACTGGCGCATGCCCTCCGACGCGTCTGCCGCCATGTGGCTCCGTCAGCTCGACGAGCTCTGAGCCCGACAGCGGTTGCTGTCAGTCGTTGCGGAGCTGCTTGCTCACCTTGGCTCCCATCTCCTGAAGCTTTTCGGCGCGGGAGAGGAGTGATCCTTTGCCGTCGCTGAGCTTGTTGAGCGCAGCCTCGTAGGCGCGCTGGGTGCTCCCGAGCGATGCTCCGATACGGTTGAGATCCTTGACGAAGTCGGAAAATTTGTCATACATCCGTCCGGCGGCCTCGGCTATCTCGATGGTGTTGCGGGTCTGCTTGTCGCGCACCCACAGCTGCGAGATCAGCCGGAGAGCCGATATCAGATGGGTCGGCGATACGATCAGCACCCTCTTGTCGTAGGCTCTTTGCCATAGATCGGCATCAGTCTGCATGGCGGCCATATAGGCGGCCTCGTTGGGGATGAACATCATGACGAAATCGAGAGTCTCGCCGTCGGCCGTTGTCTCGTAATGCTTCGCGCCGAGTTCATCCACGTGCCTTCTTACAGACTCCACGTGGCGCCTTGCTGCCATGCTCCGCTGCTCTTCGGTCTGTGCTTCGGTCATGTCTATGAAAGCTGTAAGCGACGCCTTTGAATCAATAATGATGCATCTGTTGTCGGGGTAGTGCACCACTACGTCGGGGCGAAGGCGCTGACGGTCACTGTCGGTGTCGGCGTCATGCGAGGCCTGTGTGGTGAACTCGTGCCCTTCGCGGAGTCCCGACTTCTCGAGAATGGTCTGCAGCACGATCTCTCCCCACTGGCCCTGCCGGCGGTTGTTGCCGCGGAGCGCCTGTGAGAGTTCTCGTGCTTCCCGCCCGATGCTCTGGTTGGTCTCCACAAGATTGCGTATGGCCTGTTGCAGCGAGAATCTCTCCCGGGCCTCCTCGGAGTAGCATTGGCCTACGGTGGCGCTGAACCGTTCGATGTCAGCTTTAAGCGGAGCGAGCACCTGTTGCAGCCGCTCCTCGTTGCGTTGTCTCAGATCGGTGGCCTGTGCCGCCATTAAGTCTGAAGCTATGTGGCGGAACCGTTCGCTGTCCTCCTCGCGGCGCCGACGTTCCTCATCGGCGGCCGATGCAGTAAGGCGCAGCCGCTCCTCAAGCCTGACGCGTTCCTTTTCCGACTCGCGCAGCCTGTTTTGAGAGCGGACAAATAAGGCGGCCGTGCATGCGAGCATGGCCGCCAGAAAAATCAGAATTATCGTTGTCACTTTATCGTCACTTCTTTTTGACGGTCCATCCGAACTTGCCGATCTCTTCGCCCTGCCGGTAATAGTGGCCGTGGGAATAGTTGATGAGGCCGGCGCGTCCGAGATCGAAAGCCCCGGTGTCGGGATCGAGCAGTGAATCGTCGGCCAGCACGCCGAGCACTTCGGCTATCATCATATCATGGCTGCCAAGATGCATTATCTCTTTGACGCGGCACTCAATGTTGAGCGGCGATTCGACAATATACGGGCACGCCACGTTCACGCCTTTGCCTTTCGTCAGTCCGGCAGCCTCCCATTTATCGATATCGCGGCCCGACTTCACTCCGCATAGATCAGTGGCCCGGGCCATGCTTTCCGTAGTCAGGTTGATGGTGAATTCCATCGTCGACGTTATTAGGGGATAGGAGTAGCGCTCGGGGCGTACCGATATATAGCACATGGCCGGATTGGTGCAGATGGTGCCGGTCCAGGCCACAGTGATCAGATTGGACTTCTCCATCGTGCCGCAGCTGACAAGCACGGCCGGGAGCGGATATATCATCGTGCCCGGTTTCCAGTTCTGTCTCATTCTTTCAGGTTCAGCAGAGTTGCACGTCGGCGCTTCCCACCTCCTTGCAGCAGTAGTTGCAGCGGAGCGTGAGCGACTGGCGGTCGGCCACAGTGAACCGGGTGCGCATCGGCTCATTGTTGGTGATGCACTTCGGATTGCCGCACTTCACTATGCCTACGATCTCGTCGGGCAGTTCCACATGGCGCTTCTCCACCACCTCGAAGTCGCGTATGATGTTGATTACCGCGCCCGGAGCGATGATGGCTATGCGGTTGAGCGTCTCTTCGGGAAAAAACACGTCGGCTATCTTGATGATACCCTTGGTGCCCATCAGGCGCGAGTCGAGATTATTGCCGATAGTCACGTGTGTGCCGACATTCTCAATGCCGAGCAGCTTCACTACCTTGAAAAGGGCTGTGCTTGGTATATGGTCGATCACCGTGCCGTTGCGGAGCGCGGCTACGGCCAATTCTTTCTTCTGAGTGTTCATAGGAGTTTCACTTTTGATGGTGATCATGCTTGTTCGATGCCGAGTGCGCGGCAGATGATAGCCTGTCGGGCATAAAGTCCGTTGCGCGCCTGGTCGAAATAATAAGCTTTCGGATTGTCGTCGACATCCTGGTCGATCTCGGTGATGCGGGGGAGAGGATGGAGCACCTTGAGATTGTCCTTCGCGTCGGCCAGCATGGCGTTGCGCAGCGTGTAAAGGCTTTTTACCTTTTCGTATTCCATAATGTCGGTGAAGCGCTCGCGCTGCACGCGGGTCATGTAAAGGATATCCGAAGAATTGATCACATCCGCCGAGAAGTCGGTGTGCTCGGTGTATCTGATGCCGTTGCGGTCGCAGAGCTCCTTGTATTCGTCGGGCATGCGCAGCTCCTCGCAGGCCACGAAGTGGAATGTCGGGTTGAAGTATCTCATGGCCTGGATCAGCGAGTGGACCGTGCGGCCATATTTCAGGTCGCCCACCATCGTGATGGTCAGATCCTCGAGTTTGCCCTGGGTCTTGTAGATGGAGTAGAGGTCGAGCATCGTCTGCGACGGGTGCTGGTTGGCACCGTCGCCGGCGTTGATCACAGGCACGTCGGTCACTTCCGTGGCATATCGCGCCGCCCCTTCGAGATAATGGCGCATTACGATGAGATCCACGTAGTTGCTCACCATTTTTATCGTGTCTTTCAGGGTCTCACCCTTGGCGGAGCTGCTGGTGCTCGCATCCGAAAAACCGATCACGCGGCCACCGAGGCGGTTTACTGCCGTCTCAAAGCTCAGGCGTGTGCGTGTGGAAGGTTCGAAAAACAGTGTGGCGACAACCTTGCCGTCGAGCAGTCGGCGGTTGGGGTTCTCTTCGAAGCGTCGCGCTGATTCCAGAAGCTGGAGTATTTCGTCGCGGCTGATATCATCTATTGAAACGAGACTTTTGCTGTTCATGGCTCGCGTGTGATTGAAATGGTTTACGCAAAGTTAGCGGATTCCCGCGCCCCCTGCAAATGTTCCGCCCGATTTTTTTCATCACTGCGATCAATACCTTGTATTGCCAAGGGTCATTTCCATTTTTCAGCCAAAAACACTAAAAATCATCATCCATCATATCGTAGTCGTCCTGTTCGTCAGGGAAATCATCGTATGGTTGAGAATCGCTCCCCGAAGTCCATTCATTCCCGGTGCTATGACGACCGATGCGGTTATAATCAATATCATAGTTTCCGTGATGCTGGTAGGAGCGATTAAAGCCTTTATTATCGCGCATGAATATATCCAGATCATCGAGATCCTCGGAATTGCCCGAATCATCAATTGAATTATCACTGACATCTGTAACTGCATCATCAGGGGCTATTCCCACATCAAGATTGCCGTTCTGATATTCACTGTTTCCGTCAACTGAAGCTCCTGCAACCTCAGCGTGCATATCATGCTCCGTTGTGGGCTTCCTGAATTTATCAAACAGCCAGCGAAACAAGAAAAACTCACCTATGTATTTCCAGAATTTCATGTCTAATGATAAATTATTTGTTGGAGTTGTGGATTATATTCAATTGATTTACCCGATATAATCCCATTAACAGCCTCATTGATAACTCTAAATGGAACTATAAACCATTCTTTGGGATTGTGACCGTCCACAGTAACCTGTAATTGGACTGATGCAAAGAGTTTATGGATAAGGGATTCGAATGTTGATGATTTCACGTTATAGACTTTCCATGTAGCCACGACCTCGACATCAGCGCAAAGGTATGTGGGCTCGTTTTTTGCGTTAGCTATTCGGCTTTCAACCGATGTAACGGTGAAACCGATTTTATAGAGGTCTTTGATGGCAGCTATCTCGGGACGAGTAGATTTTGATCGCAATACATAGATTGTACCACTCTCAACGTCCTTATCAGTAATAGTGAAGCACTGCTCAAATTCTTCATCGGTCATGTCGGAACAATCAACAACGGAATACCCGGTAACAGATAGGTTCTTTGCGATAGTCTTATATTTTATGTCAGACTCAGCACCGTTCTCATATATAACCCTTGTGCGTCCATCTCGATCTCCGTGCTTATTCACACCCTCATCTTCAAAGGCTGCGAGATATGCAATCATACCATTATCAACAAAGAAGGAGCCAACTTTAAGGTTTTTGACACTGAATTTGATAAGACAATATCTGCCCGATTTCAACCCGAGTTGAATCTCCTTAAAGCTTTCGGCGTACTTGTCGAAGTCCTCGCAAGGGCGACGTTTGCCGATATACTCGGCTTCTTTACGGGCTTCAAGGCGTTGGTGCATATATTCGGGTATGTCAAACAGCCCGAGGTCATTACCCGCCTCAATATCAGCGAGCAATGGATCGTTAAGAATAGCTTCAAGCTGTTCTTCTTCCGTCAGCTCGCGTTGATATTCAGGCAAAGGTTCTTCCACCGTCTGAACAGGCTGTGGAAGAATACCGATGTCATCAAACGGGCGGCAACGCTCAATCTTTTTCTCGCTTTTAAGTATGCCGGTCCATTTGTGAAAAAGAGAGGCTTCCGCCGGAATGTCCCCGGGCAGTCGGCCATTGGTTTCGTAGAAAGTCAATATCTCCTGAAAGCCGGCTATAAGGCGGTCGCTCGACGTGGTGCGCTTTTTCGGTGCGGTAACATCTGCCAAAAGCGGATCTTCAAAAATCTTTTCAAATTCCTTATCCCAGTTTATCATTGTTGCTGTGCGAGTTTATGACGTTTGAGTTGGCGTAGGTGTTCGATAGCCATAGCGATGCGGCGAGCCAACGGGTCGCCGTCGGTAATCTCCGGCTTTGTTTTGCCCGGATTTTCCTCGCGCCACTTGGGAAGATACTTGGTGAAAAGCAGTATTGCCTCTTCATCAGTAAGTTTCTCTGAACGTTTATCCTCGATAACATACTGAATGGTGCGCAGCACCTCGGGGGTAAGCGATTTGCTGACAACCTCGTAAGCGCGTTGGAAAGGATTGATTTCGGCAATAAGATTTATGTCAAGGTCATTGAGATTAACGAACTTGTTTGCAATCTTGATGAATTTATTGCCGGAATCGTCGGGCCCAATAACCTGCTCGCCTTGTGTGGCGATAGTCAGGATTGTGTGTTTTGCAACCGCATCGACATCGTCCTCTGACAAGTCGGGATATGTTTCGCGGATAATCTTGGGGATATAGACCTCGGTAATCATCTCGGTCATTCCTTCACCGATTATAGCTTCACGTATATTCTTATCGGAGAGCGTAGTGGCAACGAGGGTATCAAGATCGTTCTCAACTATAGCTTTGGTTTTGTCGTTGAGTTCAGGCAGACCTTTGACCTCGATAACGTGGTCATCCTCGTCCGGCTTCTTCGGCTTATCAGGCGTGTCTTCATCGTCGACCTTGGTCTTGAAATTCCATTTGGGAGCCATAACCTGCTCCATTAGCAATGACGCGGATATTGCTTTGAGAAAATCGTTGACTGCCATTGAAACATCATCCTGCGCCGCGTCGGGGCAAGGGATAAGGTTCGTGAATTGCGCGTGGTTTTTGCCCTCGCAGTCGCGGGTGCAACGTCCGATGATTTGTACAACCTCAGTTAGAGAAGCACGTATGCCGATGGTAATGCAGTGCTCGCACCACTCCCAGTCGAAACCCTCTTTGGCTGTGCCGAGTGCGATAAGGATGTCGAGCGAGTCGCGGCTGTTCATTCGTTGCAGATATGACTGCAATGCATCGCGCTGTTCTTTGCTGTCTTCTACAAGGTCACCGACGGTGAGAATACGGCCATCGGCAGTTTTCACCTTGTAGAGATAGTTGTTATAGTCGCGGTCGACAATCTCACCGATATATTTGATAATTTCTGCCACCTGGTCGTGCTTATTCATGAACGCCCCGGTCTTGCTGTTGGGATGGGGAATATGGATAAGCGTTTTCTTGTGAGTATCGAGTACATCGGGAATGGCAGTAAGGTAATTACCTTGGAAGAAACTGTAGCCGATACCGAGACTTTTCAGCCATTTATAACCGTTGAGCTGCTGATAGTAGTTATAGTTGATGGTCGGCTGAAACATAGCCTCGTCTTCTGGGCGCATCACAGGTACGGCATCACCACGGAAGTATGAGCCGGTCATAGCGAGAATATGAGCCGAAGTTTCGTTGAGAAGTCGGCGTATCAGTGTGCCGAGGCGGTTGTCCTCGTCAGCTGAACCGTGGTGAAACTCGTCTATACCAAAGAAAACATTGTCGAGTTTTCGGGCATCAATACCGTTGAGCGAATTAAGTAGCGTGGCATGAGTGCAGACGAGTTTTGTAGCGGTGGGATGATCGAGAAATTCTCTGACAATCGACTTCTTGGAGTTCTCGCTTCCGGCATTGAGGCAAAGGTTCCAATAAGGGGCAACGTTCCAGTCTGCAAAAAATCCGAACTTCTTCAAGGGGGTGTCCTTGAAGCTTCGACCGATATTTTGCTGAGGAACGGCCACGATTACTTTCTTCACACCTTGATTGGCGAGTTTATCAAGAGCCACAAACATCATGGCTCGGCTCTTGCCCGATGCAGGTGGTGCCTTGACGAGCAAGTGCTGACGATGGCGTTGGCCATAAACCATAGCTTGCATTTCGCGCATACCGAGCGCATCAGTATTGCTTGACTTGCTAGTTTGGGCATATTGAACTTCAACAAGGTTACTCATATATAACTCAGTTACGATATGGGATTTCAGACTCGATTATATTATCAGCCAAATGTCTAAGCCCTTTAGACATAAAGAATAAACGCAAAGTATTAATATTGCGTTTATCACAATCCGGTCCTATGGTTATTGATTTAAGTGAATCCAATGGAAGTTTTATTATCGTATAAGGGGTAAGTATGTCATTTATAACCCTAAACTTAGGCGTTTTACAATTTGTAATTAAGCGAGTTTCCTTTTCATAACTGTATATGCCATTTTTTATGCGGGCTGCAATTACACCAATAGCTTCTAATGAACGTACTAAATCGTAATCTCTTTGAGGTATATCAAATGGAGGCTGACCTAATTTAGAGAAGAATAACTCCATCCCTTCTTGAATAGTATTCACTATTGAGTCATAATCCTTTTCACAATTATAAATACAGTCACTCAAATCACAATTTTCAGACTTGATTTGATTGTGATCAAGTCCTAAAACGACGCCCCTTCCTTCATTTCCATACATCCTCCACATATTGATATTATCACAATTCCGAGAGAATGATATAGCATACGCAATACCTAAATTACTACTTATTGCGGAACCAATAAGCATCATATCTTTTAGATTTTCACAATCTAAAATTACCTTCGCCCTATCTTTTAGAATTGGGCACGAAATATTCTCGATAGCATCTTTTATAAGATCAATGCCTTCGGAAATCTCTCGCGGATCATTCATATACGCGCAATTTGTTGCCCAAAAAGTTAAGTACGGGGTTTCTGGAGTATAGCCGTCAAATATACACTTGACAACTTCTAAAGACGTATAATGGTATAGTTGATATTCGTCATTCATTTCTTGATCATTTTAGCATAGAGTTTGAAAAGGTGTTCGAGGCGTTCTTCGTCGGAAGTGAACGGCTCGGGGCGGTAGATGCGCTCCACGGCGAGGTCAAGTTGATGGTGAGCCTCGCGCAGTTCCTCTGGCATGGATTCGGGATTATACATTTCGCCAAGCGTCATATCGAAGTTCTCGTCACGAATATTGAGGATGTTCTGCGCAAGACGCTCCAATTCCTCTTTCTCAGCTGTTGTCAGCTTAGGGAAAGGGAATGAGTCATAAACTAAGTTTGAGTATCTGTAGTCATTCTTTAGCTTTCCTCCAATAGCAGAAAGCCAAATTGTGTGCATACGATTGGCTAATAGAGCAAAAGTGAGCAACGAAGCACCATATATAACTTGTGTAGAATCTGATGCAATAGTATTTGAGTCAACGAAACCGATGGGTATGTATTGGCGTCTTTCAGACGATACACGTGGCACTAAAAGCGCTTTGCCGTCACGATGTGCTCGCTGTCTGAACATATGAGGATATTCTGCGGCTTCGACTGTTGAAGCTGCTACACTATTGTTTCTGAATTCTGCAACTGCTTCTATCCGAGTTTTTAAGGGTGGGAATTCCTCGGCTTCCTCACGTTCGTTTTCTCCTATCCAAATGCAATAACGTGTATCTCCATTGATAAAGCTATCAGAACCTTGATAGAACCGAATAAATTTATCTGATTCGGGATAGTCGGCAAGGATTTTCTCTCGTTCCTGTGGCGTTAAGATTAGATTACCTCCATCAGTGGGCTTATTCCCGAACACCATTTTGGGAAGATTAGATATAGGATTCTTTCTCCGCTCAATAATGATTTCCGGTGCAGCTAATAAATATCCATTGATATGCTCGCAACTTTGTATGGATTTTTTGCTAACAAGTTTCTTATTCTCTTTGCTTCTGTTTGCGAGTCCAATAATTACTACTATTACCGCAGCCTTAGCTTTCGCATTGTTACTCCATTTGAATGATTGATATGCAAAATTTATTTCGACATTTTTGGCAAAAATATTCGGCCATAACAGTGCAACACTGTCTCCTTGGCATATTGAATTGGTTGACACAAAAGCGCATTTTGCATTGCATCCACTTATATACTTGGCACCTTGATAAAACCATGAGGCGATATAATCAAGATTTTTATAATTCTTGAAGTGGCCACAGACTACTTCAAGATCTTCTTTTTGGTTTTCATCTTGCATGGAACTACCGAGATATGGCGGGTTGCCCATGATATAAACTTCATCATCGGTGGTGTGGGGGCAGACAGTGTTCCAGTCGAGCCGACAGGCGTTGCCGCAGACTATATGGCCGGAAGGCTTTAACGGCAGAGTTTCGGGGAGGACATATAGTTCTTCCTGAAACTTGACGTTCATCTGATGCTCGGCGAGCCACATTGAGAGTGTGGCAGTTTCAGCGGCATACTCGTCGAGTTCGATGCCGTAGAACTGCGTGAGCGTGATGTTGGGAAATGGCAGTAATGCCATGCCGGTTATTTCGCGCATCGCTTTCCAAATGCGTATTTCAAGCTCGCGCAGTCGCTTATAGGTGATGATAAGGAAGTTACCGCTACCGCACGCCGGGTCAAAGAATTTAATCTTTGACAGGCGTATGAGCAGATTGCGCAGTCGCTGTGAAGCGCGGTCGTGATTGACTTTCTTTGCTATCTTGTCGCGGGCTTCGGCGCAAGCAGCCTCAAATTCTTCTTCGAGGGCATCGAGGAAAAGTGGACGTATAACCTTTTCGATGTTCGGCACCGATGTGTAGTGCATACCGAGACCTGCGCGATGTTCCGGCGTTACGACCGCCTGAATCATCGAGCCGAAGATGTCGGGATTGATTTCGCGCCAGTTGTATTCGCCACAGTTGAGAATCAGAGTGCGTGCACGGCGAGAAAGAACGGGGATGGGATAACGTTCGCGGAACAGACCGCCATTGACATACGGAAATACCTCGTAGAGCTTCGGGAGGGTCGCGAGCACTTGAGTGTCGTTGGTAGACATGGCAAGAAACGCACGGTCGATGAACTCGCCGAGATCTGAACCGTCCTCTTTTGTATGAGTCTTGAGCGTGTTGGTAAACAGGTTGTCTTCGGGGAAAAGACCGGTATCTTCGGCAAAGAAGCAGAAAAGCAGACGCGACATAAACACGTTGAGCGCATGAACGGTCTGCGGGTCGCGTATATCGTTATAGCGGCGAATATCGTCGAAGAGCTTCGCCATCAATTCAGCAGACTTGACATCGGCCTCTGCTTCTTGGGTGAACTGTATTTTCTCGATACCTGCAAGGGGCGTGAAAAATTCAAAGTCTTTCCAAAGGAGGTCGATGCGGTTCTCGTACCAGTCGTTTTCTTTGGGGTCGTATGCCACAACCATTACGCCATTGCTCACGATGTAGAGACGCGGAGAGTGCTTTGCAATCTTCGCATCATCGCGCATATCGTTGATAATATCATACATCGCCGAGCAGTTGCCGTCGAGGGTATTGACAGCAACCGGGCGATATGCGACAAGATTCTTGATAAGGATAGTTTCGCCATCCTTGGCAAGATTGCCGGGGCCGTCCTTTGTACGGCGTATCTGACCGTCGCCATATCCGGCGAAGACGCGCAGGAGATCATAAATGAACTCCGTCGCCGATGTTCCGCGCTTACCAAGCAGCTCCAGTTCATCGGTAGCCTGAACCTGTGAATATGATTTGGTTTTCTTTGCCATGACTTTATGCGACTTTGCCGGTTTCTATTTCGGATTTTAGGAACTGGAAGATATAGACTGCTCCCTGATAGTAGAGGCCACATTCGGGGTCGTTGAGTTTGGCGAAGGTAGCTGATGAATACAGCTCATCAAGGGCGCGGTGTATGTCCCAGCCATATTCCGCCATAAGCATTTCAGCAAGTTCTGCCGCAAGGCATTCTATCTGAAACTGTATGTCTGGTGTCATATCTTACCTCCTTCCCGTTGGCAAATGACCTGAAGGTCTGAAACTGCATCGTCAATAGAGAGGGTATGTTCGGCGGCATAGCAGTCGAGAAGGAAATCTATGCCTGTGAAACGGCGCAAATATGCGTATGCCTGCATATTGGAGAGCTGATACCGCTGGGCGAAAGCTCCTACACAAGCCACTACATATTCAATTCTATCAAATATTTCTTTCTTGTCCATGACTATGCTTTGTTGCTCACAATTAAATCTTTAACATCAATATCAAGTAATTCTGAAATCCTTACAAGCGTGTCAGTCAAAGGTCGCATTGATGTTATAGCAAAGATACGAATTATTTTTTAGAGAAATCGAAATGTGGTCAGATCCTGTACAAAAAAACATTAGGACTTGTCTGGCGGTCATCAGCAGATATGGGGAGGGTTGGGGAGAATTGGGGCGGAGCAGGTGTCAGAGGGTGGGGACGAGCATGAAGGGGGTGCCGGGGAAGTGGCGCTCGACGTAGGCGCGGAGATAGGCCTGGGTGTCGGGCGAGATGACCGGGTCGGTGTCAAACCGTGTGTTGTAGAGAATGGAGTGAAGCGTCATGCCGCGCGAGGCGAGGGCTTCAAGCGAAAGGATCGTGTGGTTGATCGATCCGAGCTTGCCATTGGTGACCAGTGCGACCGGGAGATTCCTCTCGCGGGGATAGTCGATCGTCAGCGTGCTGTCGGTGAGAGGCACCATCAGGCCGCCCGCTCCCTCTACAAGCACGGTGTCATAAGCCTGCGTCAGGCGTCGCAGCGCAGTGTCGATCGCGTTGAAGTCGATCTCTCGCCGGTCGATCTTTGCGGCGAGATGAGGCGATGCCGGATAGCTGAAAATTTGGGGCGCGGTGGTAAGATCGGCGTCCTCCGGCAGGGGAGTGCCGGTAATGCGCCGGTGGATTTCGATATCCTCTGAATGGCCCTGGCATCCGGTCTGGATGAATTTCATAGTCGCGACGCGAAGTCCGCGGCCGCCAAGCTCCTTTGCAAGCCAGCCTGTGGCATAGCTTTTGCCGGCATCGGTGTCGATGCCGGATATGAAAATCACTTTTGATTCATTCATTTTCTTCTCTTGTCTGTCGGTTCGTCGGCATAACGGTCGGGAAATTCGATATGAACTTTCGGGCGGCTAAGCGACCATATGACCAGGATGATGCCTGCTAAAATGAACGGTATGCTGAGCCACTGGCCCATGTTGAGAGTCATGTCGGCTTCGAACGCGGTCTGGTCGTTCTTGATAAACTCGATGAGGAATCTGGGAAGGAATATGCCGATAAAGAATACTCCGAAAAGGAGCCCCGGACGTTCTTCGGCATTTTTCTTCCAGTACATCCACATCAGCAGAGCGAACAGCGCGAAATAGCACAGCGCCTCGTAGATCTGTGTGGGATGGCAGGCCTGTCCGAGATACATTTCGTGCCACTGGCGCGAGCGCACGAACATGAATCCCCAGGGAAGCGTCGTGGCCGTGCCGTAGATCTCCGAGTTCATCAGATTGCCTAAGCGGATCAGGCCTCCCACCAGCGCTATCGGTATCACCAGACGGTCGAACGTCCATATCGGACTGCGCTTTGTGGTGAAGATCGAATAGAGTATCACGGCCAGTATGATGGCTATCGTGCCGCCATGGCTTGCCAGACCGCCCTCCCAGATTTTAAGTATCTCAAGCGGATGCTGGCTGTAGTATGACCATTCGTAGAAAAACACGTGGCCCAGACGCGCGCCGATCATCGTGGCGCATACCACCCATATGAGCAGTATGCCGACCCATTTTTCAGGAGCGCCCTCATGGCGGTAGATGCGTCCGAGTATGCTGGTGCCTAACAGGAAGCCGACGGCAAACATCAGACCGTACCAGCGCACGGTTATGGGACTTGTGATTATTTCCGGACTTGCGTTCCAGACTATGAAATCCAATATGCCCATGATATCATTGCATTAATATTTGATTTTGATTTTTGCCGGGAAAATGCGTCGCGGGTCTCCGAAGAGCGCGCAGCTTTCTACGGCTGTATTGCGGTTGGCAGTCACTCTGCCTGTGAACCTCGGCTCACCGTTGATGTTTACAGTCACCTCTTTTGTCAGATCCACCATCGTTTCGTCAAGAAACAGGGTGAGTTCCCCTCCCGAAGCCGCCGTATATGTCTTGGTAAGTCCGAAATCCATGTTCCATTCGGTGTTGTGGTCGGTCGTCGAGAGGCTGACTATAGAAGCAGTGATGTCGACCGTATTGTCAGCGACGTGGAATTCATACGACGGACGGATCATCTCGCCGAGCGTGCCGTCAGGTGCTTTGTCCTGACGGAGACAGTAAAACGAGGTGCGTGAGCGGTATTCCTCTCCGAGCTGGCCGCCCATAGGGAACACTTCCCAGCGGAAGAACGTCGGCACAGCTTTGCGCCGCGCTGTCTTCAGCCATGGCGATGTGGCAAGGTCGGCAAGATCTCCGTGGCCCAGACCGCCCGGCACCATCACATGGTGGGAATAATAGCCCGGGTATTGTTTTTCAAGTTTGTCGAGCTCGGTTTTGAAACGGCGCGACAGCTCATCGCGGCCATATCCGTAGTCGGCTCCTCCGGTATGGAGGGCAAACGCTATGTTGGCCATGTTTTCCGGCGGGCAGTTGGCCATCAGGTCGCCGCCTGCCATCGGACCGGCGCCCGCGAGGTAGTCGGCATAGAACGACGCCAGACGCTGGCTACCGTATGCGCCCTCAGATATGCCGATGAAGAATATCGCATCGGGATTGATGTCATCGGAGAGCATCGCGCGGCGGAATACGCGTTCGAAGAAGTCCTGACGCGTGGGTGTGAACCAGCGGCAGCCAGTGCCGCCTGCCGGACTCCGTGGCACGAGATAGACCGACGGCCCGTCGTTGAACCATATTCCCCATCCGAGAGTCGCCCTCCAGTCTTCGTCGGCATCGGAGCCGGAGCCATGCAGATGGATAAACAGCGGGTATCCGTCGGCGGGTTTGCTTCCCTTGCTGCCGTAGACGAAATAGGATGAAATGTTTCCCATTTTCCACTGGCCGTTGGGAGTGACGGTGTTTTCATTGAGGTTGTCAATGGCCATAAGGTTGGGCAGCCTTTCTTTATCAGTGAGCTGATTGGCTTTTTTCCAGGCACTCCATATTTCGTCGCGCACGGTTTTCAGATCTCCGGCGCCCGCAGGGATCTCCTTGTCTTCGGGCATGTTTGTATCCGTGCCCGACAGTATGCCCTGAAAATAAGCCGTGGTGGCGTCGACCGGTTCTTCAGGTTGTTCAGGCTCTCCCGGTTGTTCCGGCTGTTGCGGTATCTCGGGCTCCGGTTTTGGATCATCAGAGCTGCAGGCTACGGCAATAAGCGGCAGCATGAAAAGTGCTGCCGCTAAAAGTCGCGATATGATTGATCGTGATATCATGAAAGAGATATGGTCAATAGGCGAATATAGGATAGTTGGCCATCATTGCGTTCACGCGGTTTCTGACGGAAGCTATCACTTCAGGGTTCTCCGGATCGGAAAGCACAGTGTCGATAAGCTCGACGATCGTTTCCATCTGATCCTCTTTCACGCCGCGGGTGGTGATGGCCGGCGTGCCGAGCCGTATGCCCGAAGTCTGGAACGGCGAGCGGCTGTCGAACGGCACCATGTTTTTGTTGGCCGTAATGTCGGCGTCGACAAGAGCACGTTCAGCTACCTTGCCGGTCAGATCGGGGAATTTGGTACGGAGGTCTACAAGCACGCAGTGATTGTCGGTGCCTCCGGAGACGATCTTGTAGCCTCGTTTGATGAGGGCGTCGGCCATGGCACGCGCGTTTTTCTGCACCTGCTTCTGATATTCCTTGAATTCCGGCTTCAGAGCCTCGCCGAGCGCTACAGCCTTGGCTGCAATCACGTGTTCGAGCGGGCCGCCCTGAGTGCCCGGGAATACTGCAGAGTCAAGCAGCGCCGACATCATCCTTATCTGTCCCTTCGGAGTGGTCTTGCCCCATGGGTTGGGGAAGTCTTTACCCATGAGTATCATTCCGCCGCGAGGGCCGCGGAGTGTCTTGTGGGTCGTAGTGGTGACGATGTGTGCATGGCGGAGAGGATTGTCAAGCAGTCCGGCAGCGATTAGTCCGGCAGGGTGTGCCATGTCGATCACCAGGATAGCGCCTATTTCGTCGGCAATCCGGCGCATGCGGGCATAATCCCACTCGCGGCTGTAGGCGCTGGCTCCTCCGATGATCAGACGGGGACGCTCGCGACGGGCCACTTCCTCCATCTGGTCATAGTCGACCAGGCCGGTTTCGGGGCTCACATTGTATTCGAGAGCATGGAACATGAGGCCCGAGAAGTTGACCGGGGATCCGTGTGAAAGATGTCCGCCGTGTGAGAGATTAAGACCAAGGAATTTGTCGCCGGGCTTGAGGCAGGCCATGAATACAGCCATATTGGCCTGTGCGCCCGAATGAGGCTGCACGTTGACATATTCGGCTCCGAAGAGTTCCTTCGCGCGGTCGATGGCGATCTGTTCCACTTCGTCGACCACGCCGCATCCGCCGTAATAGCGGTGGCCGGGATAGCCCTCTGCATATTTGTTGGTGAGGCATGAGCCCATGGCTTGCATCACCTCGTCGCTGACGAAGTTTTCGGATGCGATGAGTTCTATACCCTTGGCCTGGCGCTGATGCTCGCGCTCGATGAGGTCAAAAATCACTGAGTCTTTTTCCATTGTCGGTGAGATTGATGTGTATTTGACGGCAAAGTTACAAAAAATATTCCTAAACTATGGCGGCCATATCATACAAATCAGAAATGTGTCAGCCGGGGTGATGTCATTTGGCAGACACTCCTTTCCCTCTGATAAACTCAAGAATTATTTCCAGCACTTCAGGCGATATGGTTTCTTTGATCTCATCGTATTCCGTCATGTCGCCGGTCAGCGCATGTTGCATCATATGATTCAGCGACGGCATCATTTTGATTTCCGCGTGCTTGCAATGCTGTCTTATGACAGCGAGATTCGGAGCTGCCTCTACCTGAGTGTCCTTGTCGCCGTTTATGGCGAGCACCGGGCATTTGATTTTTGAAATGCTTTCTCCCGGGTCAAGGCCAAGCAATATGTCATACCATTGAGTACGGATCTTCTGGGTGGATTTAAGTGACGCGATCACTTCCTGCGGCACTTTCAGGCTGTAAGCCTCAGCAAGTGAATCGGGATCGACCGGTATCGAAATCCCCCGTTTCCCCTGTCGCGCGTATTCATCAAACAGATGGCTGATAAGGGCCATGCTGTTGTCTCTCTCCTCACCGGAAAGTCCTGATCTGTCGAGCAGACGAGCGTTCTGTGCAAGCAGTCCTTCTTTTCCGGTCACCGCCATTCCGGCAAGTGATATGATGAAATCTGGAACGTCTTCGGCCCCAAGCATGAATGCTATAGTCCCTCCTTCGGAATGCCCGATCGCTCCTACCTTGCCGGTCATGGGAAGCGAGCGCATAAAAGCGATACCGCTACGCGCATCATCTCTGAATGTGTAGGTGGTGCCTTTAAGAAAATCGCCCTGAGATTCACCGGTACCACGGTCGTCATATCTCAACGATGCCACTCCGTTTCTGGCCAGATGATCAGCTATGACCGCAAAAGGCTTATGATCGAAAATCTCCTCATCGCGGTTTTGCGGGCCGCTGCCGGATATCATTACGACGGCCGGCACGGCCATATCCTCGCTCATGACCGGGAGTGTGAGAGTGCCGCTGAGCGCCGCACCGTCAGGAGCTGTAAACACGGTGTCTTTGACCGTATAGGGGTATGGCGGTCTCGGCGTTTGCGGACGGCGGTTTTCCAGCGCTTCATCCTTCGACAGTTTCAGCGGGAAAGAGAAGCCACGCTGCGTGAATTCGCCCGAAATGGCATTATCGGAGATCCTGCCGCTGAATCTGGCGCCTATGGCTTTGCATTCGAGTGATACCGAATCGGATGTGCATTCTGTCACCTCCACCGGTATCCCCTTCGCTCCCTGCGACGGGGAGTCCATAGTGCAGACGGTCACTCCATTTTTATCCTCTGTGAAATTGAACACGAGCGGTATCTGCATCTCACCCAAGGAAAGCTTGCCTCGCCAGCTTCCGCTTAATGCTGATGCCTGCGCGCTAAACGATGCAGCCATGGCGGCCACAGCCAGCAGTGTCTTCAATAGCCTCATGCACTCTGATTATTGATGATGATTTATTTGACGGATAAGATATAGTAGTATGTAAAAAGAGTCGCCTAAGCATCAAGATCCGCCCGAAGCTCGGCAAGCGACCGTTTAATACTGTTCCTTATGTTCAGTCCTATTGCCACACCGGCTACAGCTCCCAGACAGCCGCCAATCAGCATGGGCAGTTCATTGAAGCCGATAGCGCTGAAAAACCACAGCAGTATCGGCAGTCCCAGCGAAGAGCCGACGATCGTATGGCGTTTCAGGCCGATCTCGACTGAAGAGACCGCTTTGAGTGAATCGACAATTTTACTGCGGGAGCAATCCACTGTGTCAAGGCGACGGCGCAACATGTAGATGCTTGTCGCCATTATAATGAAGAATAACCCCATGGCTACGCTCAGCCATATATTGCCGTGGCTGACCGGATAGACCGTAAGAGGGATCGTCACGATACACAGGCAGGCCAGCCGGATCTGTCGCGAGAAGATGCGGCGCAGCCGTTGAAGACTTGAGTCGATATTGCGTTTGCGGAGCGCCATGACGGTCTTGTCGACATTAGTCTGCAACGAGTCGATGCGCAGACAGGCATTTTTCCATGCCTGTCTCAGGTCGGAAGTGTTGTCAGGCATATCTTGTATGTTTGATGATTCGTTCATTCGGTTTGTTGTCTCAGTCTTTGTTTGATACGATGAAGACGCGACGCCACGTTGGCGCGTGTCATACCGATGATTTCAGCGATCTGGTCATATGAACACTCTTCAAGCCAGAGCAGCACGATCGCTTTGTCGATCTTGCCGAGCGATCCTATAAGGCGGTACATCTCGTGGAGCTGCTCCAGATGAGATCCGTCGTCGGCTTCGATCTGTACAGCCTGGTCAAGGCTCACGCTTACTCCCCTCTGACGGTGTTTGCGGTAAAAGCTGACACATGAATTCAGCGCCACCCGGTAGATCCATGTCGATTCGGCCGACTCTCCGCGAAAGGAGCTCAATCCGGTCCACATGTTGATCATCACTTCCTGGCACAGATCCTTGAAATGCTCGGCATCGGTCGCGTAGAGATAGCACACCTTGTAGATCAGCTGGCGGTGTCGGGCAAGCAGATCCATGAATCGCTCGTTGTTGTCGGATGGTGTGATAGGGTTCATACTGATTATGTGACGCACGTTTTTGTGAAAAGTTGCACGGTCTCTAAAAAAATGACGCCGCTTCATGATGAAGGGCGTCATTGCAAGAGGTGTCAGACGGTCTGTCAGAACAGGTAGGCGGCCGTGACTGTCCAGTAACGGTTTTTCGCGTCAATATTCTGCTGACCCTCGATCAGGCCTGTGCTTTTGAATGCCTTTGTCATGCCTATGCCGTAGCTCGCGCCTACCTGAAGATGCTTGAGCAGTTCCACGCCGAAGCCGAAGTTCCAGGCTACATCGGTCTTTTTGTTGCGGAATTCACGGAAGCTCTCCTTGCTTGTCAGGAATGCGAACGACGGGCCGGTGGTGAGATACGGTTTTACAATCGAGGCAACGACCGGAATGTTGATCTTCCATTTGAGATTGACGGGTATCTCGATATATTCACGCTTGTCGATAGGCTGTCCCTTGATTTCGGCGGAGCGGCGCACGTACATGGCCGAGATATCAGCGCCCACGCCGATCACCGGCACAGTGAATTCAGCCATGAGACCGGCATTGAAACCTACACGGTTGCTGGCGTCGAATGTGCTCTCGTTGAAGTGGAGGCTGTTGACGTTGAGTCCTACTTTGGGGCCGAAGCGGAGCTGGGCCTGACTTGCCATCGGCGAGATGGCTGCTATGACCAGGATGGTCATGATTGCGATGTTCTTGATTGTTTTCATACTGTTTTTGTTTGTGTATGTCGTTTTGTATCTATCTTATCATTTCGAGGAAAGTGTTTTCATCTATGATGGGTATACCGAACTTGTTGGCTTTTTCGAGTTTCGCCGGCCCCATATTGTCGCCTGCAAGCACGTAGTCGGTCTTGCCGGAGATCGAACTGACGTTCTTGCCCCCGTTGAGTTCGATCATTTCCTTGTACTGGTCACGTGAATGTCGGGAGAAAACGCCGCTGATGACGAATGATTTCCCACACAGTCGGTCGGTTTTGGCGGCGTCGGCCGATTCATCGGCCGACATTGTCACCCCGGCTTTGCGAAGACGTTCGATGATCGACTGGTTTTCAGGCTCTGCAAAAAAACTGACGATGCTCTCGGCTATTGACGGCCCAATGTTTTCTATGGATGCAAGCTCTGCGGCAGGCATTGTCATCAGACGGTCCATCGTCTTTACCGCCTTGGCGAGTTTCTTTGCCACAGTCTCTCCAACCAAAGGTATCGAAAGGGCATAAATCACTCTCTCGAAAGGCACTTTCCGCGACTGATCGATGCTTTTGAGTATATTGAACGCCGATTTGTGTCCGAGTCGTTCGAGCGATGTGAGCTGATCATAGGTGAGAGTGTACAGATCGGCTATGTCTTTCACCAGCCCCGCATCAAACAGATCGGCCGATATCTCTTCGCCGATTCCGTCGATATTCATCATGCGGCGGCCGACGAAATGCTCCACTCGGCCCACGATCTGCGGCTGGCAGCCGTATTTGTTCGGGCATAGCCATGCAGCCTCTCCTTCAGGCCTGACGAGACGCGCACCGCACGAGGGGCAGAATTCCACGAACGTTACGGGCCGTGCTTCGGCCTCGCGGCTGCCAGTATCCACTCCGGTGATTTTTGGGATGATCTCACCCCCTTTTTCAACATAGAGCATATCATGCTCATGGATGTCGAGCGAACGTATTATGTCGGCGTTATGGAGCGACGCGCGTTTCACGATCGTGCCCGACAGCAGCACCGGATCGAGATTGGCCACCGGGGTGATGACTCCCGTGCGTCCTACCTCGAATGACACGTATTGCAGTCGTGTAAGCGCTCTTTCGGCCTGAAATTTGTAGGCGATCGCCCATCGGGGAGATTTCGCGGTAGTGCCGAGATTGAGTTGCTGACGAAGCGAGTCGACCTTGAATACAAGCCCGTCGGTGGCGACAGGGAGCTTCTTGCGGGCCGTATCCCAGTGGTTGATGAACGCGTCCACTTCCTCCATCGAGTCAAGCCGTGTCATGGCGTCCGAAACCTTGAATCCCCATGACCGTGCCAGCTGCATATTGTCGTAGTGTGTGTCGCAGGGCAGATTATCGCCGAGCAGATAGTAGAAATAAGCGTCCAGACCGCGTCGCGACACTTCTGAAGGATTGAGGAGCTTCAGTGTACCCGCCGCTGCGTTGCGCGGATTGGCAAAGAGAGGCTCTTCCTGAAACTCGCGCTCAGCGTTCAGCCGGTCAAACTCTTTCCACGGCAATACTATCTCGCCGCGGATTTCAAAGCGGTCGGGCCATCCTTCACCGCTGAGCCTGAGAGGAATCGAACGTATGGTACGTACATTGTCAGTCACCACATCCCCTTTCTCGCCGTCTCCCCGAGTGACGGCTCTGACCAGACGTCCGTGTTCGTAGATCAGCGATATGGAGGTGCCGTCGAATTTCATTTCTCCGACTATTGTCACTTTCTGTCCGCTGAGGGTGTCGGTCACACGTTTCACAAACTCGTCGACTTCACCGACTGAATATGTGTTGCCCAGCGAGAGCATGGGATATATGTGGCTTGCCTGTGTGAATCCTTTGGACAGGTCGCTTCCGACACGATGAGTGGGGGAGTCGGGATCATCGAATTCGGGATAATCTGTCTCAAGACTTTCCAGGCGTTTTACGAGCATGTCATAGTCATGGTCGGAAATCGATGGAGCGTTTTCCACATAATAGCTGTGGTTGTGACTCTCGATCTCACGGCGCAGACGTGTGATTTCATTATGAATTTTTTCTTTTTCCATTGATGACTGATGCAAATGCGGGTGCAAAGATAGATATTTAACAAAGTTTAATCAAAACAATTCGACAAAAAATTTCATAAACTTAGTCATTATTTCGTAACAAAGCCGTAACTTTGTCGTCAAATCAACTGACCTTTGCATCGTTTTCAGGTGCATGAATCACATGCCATAATGAATGCTATCTTTTCAAATATAGTTTTAACAGCCGCGCTGATGCTGACAGGATGCGGCTCATCCGAAACCCGTAAGACTGAAGCGGAGATGCAGTCTGCTTCCGCAGCTACTCCGCAGCTTCGGGCCAAATTCAGGGCTGACAGCGCTTATGAGAATGTGCGCCGCCAAGTGGAGATGGGGCCTCGTGTGCCGGGTTCGGAGGCTCATCGCCGGTGTGCTGAATTTCTTGCCAATGAGCTCGCGCGCCATGGCTGTGACACGGTGATAGTACAGAATGCCATTGTCAGTGCCTTCAATGGCGATGAGCTGCCGATCAGCAACATAATGGGACGGTTTAATGTCGGCAACAATCGGCGCATACTGCTTGTCGCCCACTATGACAGCCGTCCGTGGGCTGATAACGAAGACAAGGAGGCTGACCGCCACATGCCTGTGGATGGCGCCAACGACGGCGCCAGCGGAGTCGGCGTGATCCTTGAGATAGCGAGGGTGCTCGGCGCCGAGCGGCCCGATGTGGGGGTCGACCTGCTTCTTGTGGATGCGGAGGACTACGGCGACTCAAGCGGCTTCAGCAATCAGGAGGATACCTGGTGTCTCGGCACGCAATACTGGGTGCAGCATATGCCTTATGGGGCCGACAATCGTCCGATTTTCGGTATCGTTCTCGATATGGTCGGAGGCACCAATGCCCGTTTCCACCGTGAATACTATTCCAATCAGGCCGCTCCTTCGGTAGTAAGCAAGGTGTGGGGGATTGCTGCACGCGAGGGCTTTTCAAAGATCTTCATCGACGAGGTGGGAGGATCGATCATAGACGATCATGTATTCATCAACCGCGCGGGAATTCCGTGTATTGACATCATTGAGTGCAACAATGCTCTTACTCACTCTTTCCCGCCGACATGGCACACCCGCTCCGACAATATGTCGTCGATTGATCAGCGCTCTCTTCAGGCTGTCGGAAAAGTGGTCATGGCTGTCATCGACAGCGAGTCATCTCCCCGCTGACTCCCGGGTAGCACCGGTCATGCTTCGGTTTCAGTCAGGCACATCATCCCGTAGCCCTTATCAGCTGGCCCGGCTGATTGTCGGATAGATCGTCGGCATGGCGTGAATTATCGAAAAATCTTGGGTGATAGGCTTAGTTTCAGAGAAAATGAGTAATTTTGGGGCATGATTTGTAAACGCGGAAATATAATAAATGCCATAGCGGTATCGGCCGCTCTTGTCATCATGCTCGTTTTGCCGGCCGGAAGAGCTCACGCACAGGGTTTCGTGTCCTTTGCACCCGCGAAGCAGTTTGTGGAAGTGGATATCCATCTGCTCGGAGGCGGAAGCGGTCTTACCCAGAATTACGCATCATGCTTCGATGAGATACGTGAGATCAACACCTCGATGGGCGGCAGCTATGGTGTGGGAGCCGGAGCCGTCTTCGGCCTTAATTCGTTTCTCGGGCTTGGCACGGAGTTTAATCTGCTGTTGAACCATTGCAGTATGGATATGGCCGTCAGCAACGACGATGCCACGACTGTGAGCAATATATTTCTCCGCAACCGTTACTGTTATGCCAATATTCCGGTATTCTTGTCGTTCAGATTCCACGTGTTCGGTCCGGTAAGATGGAATGTCGACGCAGGTCTGTTCTATCAGTACGGTCTTTCCGGATCACAGAGCCAGACGATATTCAATTCGGAAATTAATGATCTGGGGCAGCTCGTTCCAAGTGTGGTCAAGAGCAAGCCGGATTATTTCAATAGCAAGGATACGTTCATCAACTCATTCCGCCGCAGCGACATAGGTCTGCATTTGTCCACGGCCCTGCAGTTCGGGAGCCATTTTGCCGTCGGGGCGAGGCTTCAGGTCGGCTTCAAGAATGTAGCACGCACCGACGGAATCGTCTCGCCGCGTATCCACAATTATAATTTCAGCGCCCTTGCGGCATATAAGTTCTGACAACAACGATTATTACTATTACATCATCATTATCATATGACTGAAGAAAAAGACATGCAGCCTGCTGCGGAGCCCCGCGGCCTCAATTTCGTAGAGCAGATAGTGGCCGATGACCTGCGTGAAGGAAAGAACGGCGGACGACTGAATACCCGTTTTCCGCCTGAGCCCAACGGATATCTTCATATCGGACACGCCAAGGCTATCTGCATGGACTTCGGGGTCGCCGAGCGTTTTGGCGGCACTTGCAATCTCCGCTTTGACGATACCAATCCTGTAAAGGAGGACGTGGAATATGTCGATGCGATACGCGACGACATCCACTGGCTCGGATTTGACTGGGGCAACCGTGAGTATTATGCAAGCGATTATTTCCCCCAGCTCTTTGATCTCGCATGCCGCATGATCAGGGAGGGTAAGGCTTATGTCGACGATCAGAGTTCGGAAGAGATAGCGCGTCAGAAAGGCACCCCCACCGAACCCGGACAGGAGAGCCCTTTCCGCAGCCGTACTCCCGAAGAGAATCTCGATCTTTTCATGCGCATGAATGCGGGAGAATTCGACGAGGGGTCGCGTGTGCTGCGTGCCAAGATAGATATGGCGTCGCCCAACATGCATTTCCGTGATCCGATAATGTATCGCATCATCAAGACGCCCCACCACCGCACAGGCGACAAATGGAAAGTGTATCCCATGTATGACTTTGCCCATGGTCAGAGCGACTATTTCGAAGGGGTCACCCATTCGATATGCACGCTGGAATTTGTGGTTCACCGGCCGCTTTACGAGTATTTTGTCAAGGAGCTCGCCGACGAATCATACTGCCCGCGACAGATCGAGTTCAACCGTCTGAATCTGACTTATACCGTCATGTCGAAGCGCAAGCTTCTGCAGCTTGTCAAGGAGGGGCTGGTCGACGGCTGGGACGACCCCCGCATGCCGACCATCTCCGGTATGCGCCGCCGTGGCTATACTCCCCGGTCGATCCGTAATTTCATCGACAAGATCGGTTATACCAAATATGAGGCCCTCAACAGTGTGTCGCTCCTTGAGCATGCCGTGCGCGATGATCTCAACGCCATCGCCACGCGCGGCATGGCCGTCATCAATCCCGTAAAGCTGATCATCACCAATTATCCCGAAGATAAAGAGGAGATGCTCTCGATGGACAACAATCCCGAGCAGCCCGACAGCGGCACTCACTCTATGCCTTTCAGCCGGGAACTTTACATAGAGCGCGAAGACTTCATGGAAAATCCCCCGAAGAAATTCTTCCGTCTCGCTCCCGATCAGGAAGTGCGTCTCAAGGGAGGATATATCATAAAATGCACAGGAGTCAAAAAAGCCGGTGACGGCACGATTGAGGAGATCTACTGCACGTATGATCCTGACACCCGCAGCGGCCTGCCCGGAAGCATGCGTAAGGTGAAGGGCACGCTTCACTGGGTATCGGCACGCCACGCGGTGGATGCTACGGTGAAACTCTATGACCGGCTTTTCAATGTGGAAAATCCGGCGGCCGAGACCGAGCGCGACTTCCGCGAACTGCTCAATCCCGACTCGCTCATTACTGTGGAAGGTGTGAAGATTGAGCCCTTCCTTGCGGAGAATGCACGCCCGGGAGAGCATTTCCAGTTCCAGCGTATCGGGTATTTCACCCCCGACCGCTCGTCGTCATCCGGCCGGCTGGTGTTCAACCGGACAATCGCTCTGAAAGACAGTTGGGAAAAAGAACAGAAAAAGTGACGGCCTGGTGAGCAGACTTGACGACGCACACAATAGCTACAACGACGAACTGAAGCGGCTTTACGACCGTTTCAGAGAGGAAGCGGGGCACCCCGACGCCTATTTCGACGAGGACGATCTTATCGAGATTTTCGATTATGCCTCCGATATGGCCGACGATGCCACGCGCCTCGAAGTGCTGATGGCGGGGGCGCGTCTATATCCTTCGAGCGAGCCTCTGATGCAGCGCAAGGCCTGTCTGGTGTTGGACACCTCGGGCGATGAAGCGGCGCGGCGCGCGCTGGCGCCTATAGCTGATTCGGTGATCGGACGGCTTCTGGCGTTGCGTATCGACAAGCCTCCACATGAGGAGGCCCGCAACAGGCTCGAAGGCATTATCGCCGTAGCGACAGACTTTGAGGACGAATGGATCATACAGCTTGTGCAGACGGCGTCGGAAATCGGCGAGTTCGCGTGGCTGGTGGAATCGAAGGACCGCATCATGCGTCTGACGGATTATCCGCAGACTTTCCTTTACGAAATGGTTGAGGCGGCGCGTCTCAATTTCGATTATGAGGTGGCGGCCGCGTGCGCCGAGCAGCTTACTGATCTTGAGCCTTTCAACGGAGAGTTCTGGGAAAGTCTTGCCGATATCCAGATTACGAATTCGAAATTTACTGAAGGACTGAATGCCGCCGACTATGCGCTGGCCATAAACCCTGGCTCAGTCAAGGCCCTGATGCTCAAGGCACAGGCGCTGTATGAACTCAACCGGCCCACTGACGAAGTCGTCAGGTGGCTTGACGATGCCATAGCTGTCGATCCCGACGATCCGGCGCCATCGCATTATAAGGCTCTCGTGCTTTATGCGGCAGGATTCAATTCCATGGCTGTCGACACTCTCGAAGCATTCCGTCACCGTCATCCCGATGACTTTCCGACTCTGGAATACCTCAACACCATTACCGACGGAGCTATCGGCTCCGACGCACTGATGGAGGTGATGGAAGAAGAGGATGCGGGCGATGACGACTGGAATGCCAAAGCGGAAGAGCTTATCCGGGCCGGACGTCATGGAGCCGCCGTCAACCTGCTTGTGTCGAGCTTCCGTCTGCGTCATACCCCTCCGGTATCTTTGATGTTCGTCGAGCTGTATGTATGCCGCCGCTATAAGGAACTGCAGGATTTCATTGATCTCTCCTCCATAGCCGGCTGGAACCTGCGGCTGCCTGAACGTCTGGCATATCTGCTGTCGCTTCTGCGCACTGGAGCTGACGGTCAGAAAGTGCTTGCCGTGATTTCGCAGACGGAGGCGCTGCTTGAAGCGGATGTCTCCGACGAGCGCCGCATTCAGGCTTCCCCGCTGGAGATCGCCGGCTACAGAGCCGTGACATCTGCTATCCGACGGGCCGTTCTCGCGGGTCAGCAGGTAGATCTCGATGCCATAGATCCATTCCCGGCGGTAAAATAATTTTTGCGGCATCCGACAAAATCGGTCGACACGTGTTATAAATATTGAACCATAAAATCATCAGTTATGAAAAAATATTTGGCTGAAGGAATCGGTACAATGTTCCTCGTGTTGATGGCTTGCGGCAGTGCCGTGCTTGCAGGTCCGAAGATCGGCGTCCTCGGCATAGGATTGTGTTTCGGCCTTGTGCTGATATGTCTCTGTTATTGCATCGGCAACATCTCCGGCTGCCATGTGAATCCGGCCGTGTCGTTCGCCATGTTCGTTTCAGGCAAGCTCTCCGGCCGTGATCTGTGTGGCTACGTGGTGGCCCAGCTGCTCGGAGCGGCTGTCGGAGCCGGTTTCCTCTATTGGTTTGTCAACATGGACATGGGCTTCGATTTCGGAGGCGTCACAGGCGACAATATACTGGCAGCCAACGTGCTTCAGCCAGGAGCTACCTCAGGCATGGCTCTTCTGATGGAGATTCTCTTCACATTTTTCTTTGTCCTGACGATCCTTGGCGTCACAGATGAGAAGCATGGTTTCGGACGTTTCGCAGGTATCGCCATCGGTATAGCTCTCGGATTGGTAAATATCGTAGGCATTCCTGTCGACAACTGTTCGGTCAATCCTGCCAGAAGCTTCGGCCCGGCACTTTTCTCGCCCGACGCCTGGGGCGACTTCTGGATTATGGTAGTAGGCCCTCTGGCAGGCGCTTTGATAGCCGTTCTTGCCTGGAAGGCTATCTCCGGTGCGCGCACTGCGATCGAATGACATACAGGCGCCTTAATGGCGCACAGGCATTAGAAGCTATGGCGGCGATATCGGCCGCCATAGCTTTTACGTGGTCAGACAGGATTGTAATTACTGGAATTATTCCGCCCGGATCGCGGAGAGAGGAGGAGAGAGGGTAAAGCTGGCGTGAATGCCGGTGAAATTCAAACACTCTCTAAAAAATGAGGCGAAATTGATTTCTTTTTCCTAATTTTGCCGGATGATTTAACGAATGAAGTGTTAAGCTCTCAGATATGGTCAAGAATCTCGTCATTGTAGAGTCGCCCGCAAAGGCGAAAACTATCGGAAAGTTTCTCGGTCCCGATTATACGGTGATGTCGAGCTACGGTCACATACGCGACCTCGCTCCCAATAATCTGGGCATAGATACCGACAATGGTTTTCAGCCCGAATATGTCATACCCGATGAAAAGCGTCAGCTGGTGCGCGACCTTCGCAAGGCAGCCTCGCAGGCATCGATGGTGTGGCTCGCTTCCGATGAAGACCGCGAGGGAGAAGCCATATCATGGCATCTGTACGAGGTGCTGGGGCTTAAGCCGGAGAAAACACGGCGCATAGTATTCCACGAGATCACAAAGGACGCCATACTCCATGCCATAGCTAATCCGCGCGAGATCGACCTCAATCTTGTCGACGCGCAACAGGCAAGGCGTGTGCTTGACCGTATAGTCGGTTTCGAATTGTCGCCTGTGTTGTGGCGCAAGATCCGTCCGGCACTTTCGGCCGGAAGAGTGCAGTCGGTAGCTGTCAGGCTCATTGTGGAGCGTGAGGAGGAGATCAAGGCTTTCAGGCCCGAACCTTACTTCCGTGTTACCGGCCGGTTTGCCATCCCTGAAGGCACTCTCGACGGGGAATATTCCCGCCGTCTGCCGGCTGAGGATGAGGCAAAACGTCTGCTTGACGAGTGTTCAAAAGCGTCATTCGCTATTTCCGACATAAATGTAAAACCGCTGCGTAAAAGTCCGGCTCCGCCGTTCACTACTTCCACGCTTCAACAGGAAGCATCGCGTAAACTCGGCTTCTCGGTGAGCAAGACGATGATGGTGGCCCAGCATCTGTATGAAGCGGGACACATTACGTATATGCGTACCGATTCGCTTAACCTCTCCACTCTGGCTCTCAATTCGATAGCAAAAGTAGTGGGCGACACGATGGGAGCCGAATACTTAAAGCGACGCACCTATCACACATCATCCAAGGGCGCTCAGGAGGCGCATGAGGCTATCAGGCCTACATATGCAGAGAGGCCCGCGATATCGGGCAATGCCGATGAACAGCGTCTTTACTCACTTATCTGGAAGCGGACTGTCGCATCGCAGATGGCCGACGCCCAACTTGAGAAGACCACCGTGGAGATCGGGGCCCCGGGAGTCGACGGGCATTTCACGGCCTCGGGCGAGGTGATAAAATTCGACGGATTTCTCCGTCTGTATATCGAAGGTACCGACGACGACAGCGACGTGGCTGCTCCCGGCTCGACGCTTCTGCCCCCGGTGAAAAAAGGAGAGGCTTTGACACCGATCTCCATAGAGGCAGTCCAGCGGTTCACGCAGGCGCCTCCGCGGTACACTGAAGCCTCTCTTGTCAAGAAAATGGAAGAGCTGGGCATCGGTAGACCGTCGACATATGCTCCCACCATCTCAACGATTCAGCAGCGTGAATATATTGTCAAGGGCGACCGTCCGGGCGAGCCACGGGATTTCGTGGTGTTGAGCATGGCTGGCGGCAAACTGAGCCGCACTGTGAAAACCGAAAATACCGGTTCGGATCGCGGCAAGCTGATCCCCACTGATACAGGTACGATAGTCAATGAATTCCTTACCAACTACTTCCCGAATGTCCTCGACTATAACTTCACTGCCAGGGTCGAAGAGCGTTTCGACAAGATAGCCGAAGGCGACGCGCAGTGGAGCCATGAGATAGGGGAGTTTTATGATGTGTTCCATCCCGAGGTGAAACAGGCTTCTGACATGAGGCTCGAACACCGTGTCGGAGAGAGATTGCTTGGCAAGGATCCGGCATCGGGGCGCTCGGTTTATGTCAAGATCGGTCGTTTCGGTCCGGTCGTTCAGATCGGTGACAGCACAGATGAGGAGAAACCGCAGTTTGCATCGCTCCGCAGGGATCAGTCGGTGCTCGACATTACTCTGGAGGAAGCCTTGAAGTTGTTCGAGCTGCCTCGCGTGCTCGGTTCATATGAGGATGCCGAGGTGAGTGTCGGCCTGGGGCGTTTCGGGCCCTACGTGAAGCATGCCGGTAAATTCGTCAGCATACCGAAGGATATGGCTCCGCTTGACGTCACTCTCGATCAGGCGATAGCCCTTATCGAGGAGAAGCGTCAGGCAGAGATCAAGAAGACAGTGAAGGAATTTTCTGAAGATCCCGACGTGAAGATACTCAACGGCCGTTATGGTGTATATATCCATGCCGGAGGCAATAACTATAAGATTCCGAAGACGGTGACCGATCCGGCCTCACTTACTATAGAGCAGGTCAGAGAGATAATGGCCAAGCAGGATGCCGCGCCAAAACGCTCGACACGACGCTCAGCAACCACTCGACGCAAATGAACAGCAGACCACGCAATTTCAAGCCAGGAGCCGAACGCACAGCGTTTGTCCCCGACCGTATAGAGACTTATCAGGTGAAAGAGGAGTGCGGCCTGCTCGATTTCCTGCTGGCGTCGATGCCTCAGAGGAAACGCACCAATGTGAAGGAGCTCCTCAAGCATCGTCAGGTCGCTGTCGGAACGCTCCCGGTGACACAGTTTGACCATCCCCTCAAACCGGGCGATGAGATCAGGGTAAACCTTACTCGCGAATTCAAGGTCTTCTATCACCGCAGGATGAAGCTCGTTTATGAGGACGATGACATCATAGTGGTCAACAAAGGCTATGGACTTCTCTCCATAGGCAACGACAAGGTGCGCGAAGGTACAGCCTACTCTATCCTCCGGGAATATGTGAAGTGGGGCGATCCGCGCAACAAGATATTCATCGTCCATCGTCTCGACCGCGACACCTCCGGACTCATGGTTTTCGCCAAAAACGAGAAAGCGAAGGAGACCCTGCAGCACAACTGGAACAATATGGTGCTGGAGCGCCGATACCTCGCTGTCACCGAAGGAACTCCCGAGCCATCGACCGGCACTTACAGAAGTTATCTTACGGAAAACTCCGTCCACGAAGTCTATTCCACCGATAAGCCTGAAGAGGGCAAACTCGCTGTCACAAGATATACCACTCTCAAATCCTCCAATCCCTACGCGATGCTTCAGGTAGAGCTTGATACGGGCAGGAAGAACCAGATAAGAGTGCACATGTCGGAGCTGGGATGCCCCATCAGCGGCGATCGCCGCTACGGCGGACACAGCAATGTGATCCACCGTCTTGCGCTCCATGCACAGACCCTGAGGTTCGTCCATCCGGTGACACGACGCGAAATGGCATTTTCCACTCCTGTCCCGTCATCGTTCGAGCGGCTTCTCTCATATCATAAGCCGCTGCCGAAGGATCCCGCGCCTGTCCGCGAGGAGGAGTATGACGATTGAGCGACTTTTATTACCGACCATAAATCTCATAATAATACACAAATATGAAAAGACTACAGAAAGCTGCCTTGGCTACGGCAGCAATCATGTCAGCCACAGCATGCCTCGACGGCTGCAGGCAAGCCTCTTCTACGGCTTCGGAAGTAGCAACCGACTCAGCGTCACAGATCGTTGTGGCCTACGTCACCGGATGGAGCAGCTGTATGCCCGATCCGAGCCAGATGACCCACATCAACTATGCGTTCGGCAAGGTGACTCCGAGTTTTGATTCAGTCACGGTTCAGAACCCGGCGCGTCTCGATTCAGTAGTAGCCCTGCGGCAGATCAATCCTGATCTGAAGATTATGCTCTCCGTCGGCGGATGGGGTGCCGGCAACTTCAGCGAGATGGCAGCCGACTCAGCTCTCCGTGCGAAATTTGCCGAAGACTGTCTGGCCAAGGTGGAGCGTTACGGACTCGACGGCATCGATATCGACTGGGAATATCCGACCAGCAGCTCGTCGGGCATCTCTTCGTCGCCCGACGATACAGAGAATTTCACACTGCTCATGAAGCAGCTCCGGTCTACTCTCGGCTCCGAACGGCTTCTGACGCTCGCTACAATCTGGAGCGCGAAGTATATAGATTTCAAGGCGATCATGCCCTACGTGGATTTCGTCAATATCATGTCGTATGACATGTCGCCGGCTTCAAGCGGACGCCCCCATGCGCCGCTCTATGCAAGCGAGGCGTCGGGCACCCACTCGGCCGACTCTGCCTACCGCGCTCATCTTGCAGCAGGAGTCCCCGCGGAGAAGCTCGTGCTCGGCCTTCCGTTCTATGGCCGCGGTGTGGATCCCTACCCCGACTATATGGACTACAAGGATCTTAAAGTGCTTCCCGGCACAGTGGAGATCTATGACTCCATCGCCGAGACTCCCTATATGGCCGATTCCGTCAGCGGCCGCATACTCATGGGCTTCGAGAATCAGCGTTCGATGGCTGCAAAACTTCATTACATCAAGGAGAAAGGCATGCTCGGCGCCATGTATTGGGAATACTGCGCCGACAACGGTGATCTCGCCCAGCAGGTAGCTGACAGCATACTCCATTGAATCGGGAGAAGTCTGAAAACGACAAAATAACTGAAATGCGGATGCCACGCTGATGGATAGTGGCATCCGCATTTTTTGTTGCCGGTATGGGATGGGGCGATCAGCGTCTTGGCGAGAAAGATCGGTCTATCGTGCGTCTGATCGCGATAATGGCTCCGAATGTCATGATGATGCTGACGGCCGCTCCGGCGGCGATTGCTTTCATGGGGGAGCTTCCGGATATGCCCGCGCTTTCGAGCGGCCCTGTCCATGTTGCGGATATGGCTGTCATGGCTGCGATCGCTATGACCAGCAGGGCGGCGTTTACCGCCGCAATCAGCCGGCTGTAGTAGCCGCAAATCTGTGAGGCTGAGAATCCCTCAAGCATCAGAAGTTCGGTCGTATGACGGTTTTTATACAGCAGCAGCCATACGCTGAGCAGCAGCAGTCCGAACGAAAGCAATGTGATGACCGCTCCCACTCCTGCTATTATGGCGGTGAGCACGCCGGCTATCATCGAAGCGCGTCCTGCGAAAGCCTTGTCACCGCCGAGATCGTAACCGTTGTCAGCCAGATACGCTTTTATCGCGGGGTCGCCCGGATTGTCAGTCTCGACAATGACTCTTGACGGACTTATCTCTGTTTCGCCGCCGGCATACACGCTGTTGGCCCAGTCCATAAACGATTGGGGCACTGCGATAGTGTTGAGCCGATTGGAAAAGCCGACTATTCGTGCTCTGAACACGTGGCGCAGGCCATTCCCCGATACTGTAAGATTTATCGGCAGCAGGCCGCTCATCGTGTCGCTTATCTGCGGCAGCCCCCTCGATGAAGCGAATCCGAAATTATATAGCGCCAGATAATCCTTGCTGATGACGATAGGCACGACATCTGTCGTTCCGGGCGTGAAGTGCCATTGCGAGGGCTCGGCGTCAACAAACTCGTCGGGGAGCGATTCGAGAAACAGGGCAGTCGACAGGCTGTTGTCCCCCAGATCGATGCCTGCGCTGACACTGAACCCGGCCGTGGTGAAGATGCCCAGACGTTTTACCCATGGTTGATTTTTCATCCGTTCTATCTCTTCGACGGTGAACCCTTCGGCGCCTCCGGTGATGCTGCCTACGCCGCTTATGCCGTGGGAGATCACCAGATAGTCGGTAGACCCGTCGGCAGAAGATGTCGACGTAATGTCGGTGTAGAATTTGACAGAAGTCAGTATTATGACGAGTCCTACAAGGCTTGATGCCGCGAAAGCAGCTATCTGGCCAGGACTTATGTTGCGGCGCAGAAGCCGTCCGAGAAGCTTGCTGTCGGTCATAGAGCGTAAGTGGTTGTGTAGTTGAGCAGGAGTGGATTCCCGACTGAGGTCACGATGATGCCGGCCCCAGTGGAGCCTGCTTCTTCTTCGATGAAAGCTGCGACGGCCCGGTTGCTCTCCGTGTCAAGATGGCTGACCGGCTCGTCAAGAAGAATGAAATCCGATGGTTGAGCCATTGCACGTATGATGGCCACGCGTTGCTGCTGTCCCACCGACATCCGTCCCACCTGCGCGTCGATGCGGTCGGCTATTCCAAGGCGTTCGAAAGCCTCTTCGATCCATTCAGCCGGTCTCCATCCGGTGAGTGACATTTTTATCTCCACGTTTTCACGCGCGGTGAGCTCGGGAAACAACAGCATCTCCTGGGGCAGCCATGCCAGAGCCCGTCGGCGGAGGGCGGTCCAACGCGCCTTGTCGAGCAGTCGGATATCGTTCCCGTCGAACGCAATTGTGCCATTGTAATCCGTCCTTCGCCCATAAATGAAGCTTATAAGTGATGACTTGCCCTTGCCCGACGACGACTCGACAAGCACACGGCTACCACGGTCAATCGTGATCGTACGGTCTGAAAGCCATATGTCAGATTGCAGTCCGGCGTTTTCATCAGCAAATACCTCCGGGATCAGGCCGTGGATTGAAATGGTTTGTATCATTCGGCGATTTTGCTGAAAGTCCGGATAAGAGTGGGAAGGATAGGGCAGTCGCCGCATTCGGTCAGACGGAGGGTCACCAGATTATGTGTATTGCCAGCTTCTGCAGCGACGGTGATCCCGTATCCGGCTGAAGGGATGAACTCCTCCAGAGTCGGTCGGTCGATCGTGAGTACAGCGGCTCCGAGCTTGCCCTTGATCATGTCGGCCAGCTGTCGGTCGGGAGCGCTCTTTGAAGGCGTGAAATTAGATATGGCGAGGCATCCGTCTATATACGCCGCATGAAACCGATAGCTTCCGAAGCCAACGGACAGTGATCCGTCAGCAGCTTTGCTGACAGGCAACCCCAGCTTTCCTACATAGGAGCTGACTGTCTGCATCGCTTTGTCGGCGGCTGCCGCCGGCATCTGCGCCATGATTATGAACCTTACCGCGCCCTCGTCGATATCGGTCAGCAGATTTCCTCCGGTCGGAGCCGCCACTACGGATATGGTGCCGTCGATATCTTTAAGATACGGAAGGATTGCCTCATAAAATCCATAATAAGTGAAGCCTCCGATCATGCCGATAGCCTTGCCTATGGCATCCCAGTCGACATTGTCTCTGTCAATGCCTGCGGCCATCAGAAGGGCTGCAGGTTGCGGTGCGTAATTGAGAAAACGAGTGTTGATCGGTTCCAGACCGGCAGTCGGAGCTACCATGCCATTGCCGTTTACCCGGAAATGATCGAAAACCAGTGCGTTATTGTCGATTTTCATTTCGATGCACTGCCATTGGTCGGTAAAACTCTTTCCAGCTACAGCAAGTCCGGCCAGCATCTGGCGGCGCCGCAGGAAATCACCGACTCCGGGCACTTTCAGGATACTGCCGTCGCCATCGGGATCTGTGGCTTTCTTCACCATCGCCGCCGGTGAGCCCATGGATGATCCCGCGGCTATCCACACTTGTCCGTTGCGTGTATAGGCCTTGAGAGAGTTGGCTGACCGGTAGGACGTGAAGCCGTCGGAATCTTTCTCCGCCGGCTCGCCGAGAGCGATTCTGAGCGAATCCTCTTCCGTCACGATGCCGGTGAGCCATATGTCGCGTCCGCCGGCGTCGACTATCATGAATATTTCCGAGAGGTCTACGGCCCCTTTGAAACGACTTATCTTTTCAGCAAAAGCAGGAGGCAGTGACTGACCGCATTCCGATGCGATCCTGCTGATGTCAATACGAGCCAGAGCGTCGACGTCGGCGGGAACGGTGTCGAGCAGTTCGACTTCCCTGTTGCAAGCGGCGGCCATCATACAGATGGCCGCCAGTATAAATATTCGGGTGGATTTCATAGAAACAAGTGATTACTGAAGTCGCGAGAGAGCTTCACCGATACGTCGCATCGCTTCACGGATATTGTCGTCGGATGTGGCGTAGCTCAGACGGATATATCCCGGCAGACAGAAGGCAGAGCCTGCCACCGTGGCCACGTGGCCCTCTTCGAGAAGGTACATTGCCAGATCTGAATCGGTAGCGATGACCTTGCCGTTGAAGCTTTTGCCAAGATAGGCCGAAACCTCGGGGAAAAGATAGAATGCTCCCTGCGGACGATTGACCTTGAGTCCGGGTATCTCGCTTGCGAGGGATACTACCAGATCGCGGCGACGCTCGAAGGCCTTGCGCATCTCCTCCACGCAGTCCTGCGGGCCGAGATATGCCGCTTCGGCTGCTTTCTGCGCTATCGACGAGGGGTTGGAGGTATACTGGCTCTGCAGTTTGGAGCAGGCTTTGGCTATAGGACGGGGAGCGGCGAGGAATCCTATGCGCCATCCTGTCATGGCATAGGCTTTCGACACGCCGTTGATCACCACCGTGCGGTCGGCGATCTCGGGGAACGCTGAAAGCGAAGTGAAGCTTCCGGTGAAGTTGATATGCTGATATATCTCGTCGGCTATGACAGTGATCTGCGGGTGACGGCTGATGACGTCGACCAGACCCTGCAGCTCCTCACGCGAGTAGACGCTGCCTGTCGGATTGGAGGGCGTGCAGAGAATGATAAGCCTTGTGCGTGGGGTGATGGCTGCCTCAAGCTGTTTCGGGGTGATCTTGAAGTCCTGCTCGATGCCTGCCGGAACGAGCACGTTGGTGCCTTCGGCCAGCTTGACCATCTCCACATAGCTTACCCATGCGGGAGTGGAGATGATGACTTCGTCGCCGGGATTGACGAGGGCAAGCACTGCGTTGCAGAGCGCCTGTTTCGCGCCGTTCGACACTACAATCTGTTCAGGTGCGAAATCGACTCCGTCGGTATCCTTGAGGTTCGCCGCGATCGCTTTGCGCAGCGACATATAGCCGGGAACCGGAGTATAGAACGTGAAATTATCGTCAATCGCACGTTTTGCCGCCTCCTTGATATGGTCGGGGGTATTGAAATCAGGCTCTCCTACCGAGAGATTGATAACGTCGACGCCGCTGGCTTTGAGCTCGGCGCTTTTTTGTGACATGGCAAGGGTCTGAGAGGGCGAAAGCGACTCTACGCGTGTTGATATTCTGTTCATGTTGGATATGTATTTTGTTTCAGAATTAGTAGTGGTGCGATAAAAATCTTACCACTGTTATTAAAATATTAATATTTAGTCAAATACAAGAGGACATTGA
>CANRCT010000021.1 GCA_947629175.1 uncultured Muribaculaceae bacterium
TTTAGGGCGGCTGGCATGCTCCAAGCGTTGTATATATATGAATTTTAACGGTTAACACGGAAATTAACTAAGTATTGTTGTAGCCGTGTTTTGCAAATTGCCTAATAATTCGTACCTTTGCCCTCCGATTAAATCACATTTGAGAAAGAAATGGAACAACCAGCAGTAGCACTCGACCTGCTTATAGAGACCAGTTGGGAAGTCTGCAACAAGATCGGAGGCATATATACTGTGCTCTCCACCAAGGCTGACACACTCCATAAGCTATATAAGGACAAGGTGATTTTTATCGGACCCGACGTGTGGTCTGAGCAGAATCCTTCGCCGTACTTTATCGAATCGCCTGCAGTGTTAAAGGGATGGATGTCATCGGCTGAATTGCCTTATGGTATCAAGGTGAGGGCCGGCCGATGGGATGTACCCGGAAAACCGATGGTGGTGCTTGTGAAATTTGATACGATGTATGCCCATAACGATGAGCTTTTCGGAGAGATGTGGCAACGTTTCGGGGTCGATTCCCTGCATGCATATGGCGACTATGGCGAGGCATGCGCTTTTTCGCATGCGGCCGGAATCGTGATCGAATCACTCTGCAGCTATTACAAGGTCACTTCCAGATCCCACAAAAACGTCATAGCTCATTTCGATGAGTGGACCACAGGCATGGGCCTCCTCTATGTCAAATGGAAGTTGCCCCAGGTCGCAACGGTGTTTACCACACATGCTACCAGCATAGGCCGCAGCATATGCGGAAACGGGAAACCACTCTACGGACAGCTCCACAATTACAACGGCGACCAGATGGCCCGCGAACTCAACATGGAGGCGAAACACTCTCTTGAGAAAACGGCAGCCCATCAGGCCGATTGTTTTACTACTGTCAGCGAGATTACCGCAATAGAATGCGAGCAACTGCTTGACTTGCGTCCGCAGGTAGTGACTCCAAATGGTTTCGAGCAGAATTTCGTTCCGCCGAAAAGCCGGTTCAGAAAGGAGCGCCAGTCGGCCCGCAATCTTCTGCTTGAAGTCGCTTCATCTCTCATAGGCCGCGAGCTTCCCTCCCATGCCATGATAGTGGCCACATCGGGGCGCTGTGAATACCGCAACAAGGGCATAGATGTATATCTCGATGCGGTGGAAGCTCTCGGGCGTCGCAACCCTCGCCGGGAAACTCTTGCGTTCGTCATGGTGCCGGCTTGGTCGAAAGCAGCCCGCGAAGACCTTGTAAGAGCCATGGAGGAGGGTCATGAAGGCTGGCATCGCCTTCCTGATCCCGTCATCACGCATACGCTCAACAATCTGGACAGCGATCCCATCATCAACCGCATCCACGCGATCGGTTTCAGCAACTCGGCCGAGAGCCATGTCAACGTCATATATGTGCCATGCTATCTGAATGGCGCCGACGGCATTTTCGATGCATCCTACTATGATCTTCTCATCGGCATGGACGCTACGGTTTTCCCGTCGTACTACGAGCCTTGGGGCTACACTCCTCTTGAAAGCATAGCTTTCGGAGTGCCCACGGTGACGACATCTCTTTCGGGCTTCGGCCAATGGATCCTGTCGACTACCGACAATCAGTTCGATTCATGCGGCGTCAACGTAGTCGGACGAGGCGACTACAACTATTCCGACGTAGTCGACAATATAGCGCGTACTCTCTCCTATCTGAATGACTGCGACGAAGAGGAGACCGCCAAAATATCTTCTGCGGCCATGCACACGGCTACCCGTGCTGCCTGGAGCTATTTCATAGCATATTATATCGATGCGTTCGAGATCGCTCTCGCCAACCGCAACACCAACAGAAAATAAGAAAACAAAACATACCTAATCACAATTTTTATCAACGTATGAAAATACAGGTAAGCAACTCCAACGCCCCCCTGTGGCACGAGGCTACCGTCAGCGCAGATCTTCCTGCCAAGCTGAAGCCTCTCGAAGTCATTGCCAAAAACCTATGGTGGGTCTGGAACAGCGATGCTAAGAACCTTTTCCGCGACATCAATCCCGACATGTGGAGAGCAACCGGTGAAAACCCCGTGATGCTCCTGCAGCGCCTCTCTTCCGAGCGTCTTGAAGAGATGCTCAAGAATCCTGAAATGATGGGACGTATCGAGCGCGTCTACAAGAGCTTCAACGACTATATGTCGAAGCCCATGCGTAAAGATATCCCGTCGGTATCATATTTCTCGATGGAATATGGTCTGTGCAACTGCCTCAAGATCTATTCCGGCGGTCTCGGCGTCCTTGCCGGCGACTATATCAAAGAGGCTTCCGACAGCCGTGTCGACATGACGGCAGTCGGCTTCCTCTACCGTTATGGTTATTTCACCCAGACGCTTTCAGTCGACGGTCAGCAGATAGCCAACTATGAGCCTCAGAATTTCAACCAGCTCCCCATCGAGCAGGTGACTGACTCCGAAGGCAAGCCGATGATTCTTGAGGTGCCGTATCCGGGCCGTATAGTCTACTCGCACATCTGGCGCGTCAACGTAGGCCGTATGAAGCTCTACCTCATGGATACCGATTTCGACCTCAACAGCGAATATGACCGTTCGATCACTCACCAGCTTTACGGAGGCGACTGGGAGAACCGTATCAAGCAGGAGTATCTCCTTGGCATAGGCGGCATGCTCATGCTCAAGAAGCTCGGCGTTAACTCGGATCTCTATCACTGCAACGAGGGCCATGCCGCTCTTCTCAATCTGCAGCGTCTGGTCGACTACGTTCAGGAAAAGGGTCTTGATTTCAATACCGCTCTGGAAATTGTGCGCTCCACTTCGCTCTATACCGTCCATACACCCGTGCCTGCCGGCCACGATTATTTCGACGAAGGCCTTTTCGACAAATATATGGGCGAATTCCCTGCCAAGCTGGGAATATCCTGGGCCGACCTGATGAACATGGGCCGTGAGAATCCTGATACCAACGAACGATTCTCCATGAGCGTGTTCGCACTCAACACATGTCAGGAAGCCAACGGTGTCAGCTGGCTCCACGGAGAGGTGTCAAAGAAAATGTTCGCTGGCATCTGGAAGGGATATTCCTGGGAGGAGAGCCATGTCGGCTACGTCACCAACGGTGTCCACATGCCCACATGGGCCGCATCGGAATGGAAAGCATTCTATGCCGACCGTCTGGGCGAGCAGATGTTTGAGCATCAGAGTGATCCCAAAGCATGGGAAGGCATCTTCAATGTCAGCGACGAGGACATCTGGGAGATGCGCATGCGCATGAAGAACAAGTTCATCAACTTCGTAAAGCGCGACTTCAAGGCCAAATGGCTGGCCAATCAGGGTGATCCTTCGGCTGTAATGAGCATTGTGGATAAGATCAACCCCAATGCGCTGATCATCGGTTTCGCTCGCCGCTTCGCCACATACAAGCGCGCTCATCTGCTCTTCACCGATCTCGACCGTCTGGCCAAGATTGTCAACAACGAGCGTTTCCCCGTTCAGTTTGTGTTCTCAGGCAAGGCTCATCCGGCCGACGGAGCAGGACAGGGCCTGATCAAGCGTATCATGGAGATCTCGCGTATGCCGCAGTTCCTTGGCAAGATCATCTTCCTGGAGGACTACAACATGATCGTGGCCAAGCGTCTTGTGACCGGTGTGGATATATGGCTCAACACCCCGACACGTCCTCTGGAGGCCTCCGGTACATCCGGTGAAAAAGCCGAGATGAACGGCGTGCTCAATTTCTCCGTGCTCGACGGATGGTGGTATGAAGGCTACAAGTTCGATGAGAAAGCCGGATGGGCTCTTACCGACCGCCGTACATTCACCGATCAGGCACAGCAGGACAAGCTCGACGCAGCCACAATCTACTCTATGCTTGAGAATGAGATCGTGCCTCTCTACTTTGAGAAGAACTCCAAGGGTTATTCGCCCAAATGGATCCAGTATATCAAGGGTTCGATAGGTCATATCGCTCCCCACTTCACGATGACCCGCATGATCAACGACTACATCGAGCGGTTCTACGAGCCTGAAAAGAAGCGTTCATCCGCTCTTAAGGCCGATGACTTCAAGCTCGCCAAGGAGATCGTGGCTTGGAAAGAGAGCGTTGTGGAGAAGTGGGACGGCATCAATGTCATTTCTCTTGATGTCAAGGAGGCCAATCCCAACCTCACAGGAGAGAAGCTCAACGTGACCGCCGTGATCGACACCAACGGTATCGGCAAGGATCTCGGTCTGGAGTATGTGTCGTATCGCGTTGAAGACGGCGTTGAACACCTCTACGAGACAAAGCCTTTCAAGGTGACAAAGACCGACGGAAACATCCTGACATATCATCTCGACGAGAAGGTACGCGATACAGGCGTGTTCCGCTACGGATTCCGTCTCTATCCCGTCAATCCCAATCTGGCGCATCGTCAGGACTTCGCCTACGTGCGTTGGATCTGATGACGGAGTGACCGGAAATAATCCGCGTAAAAATAGACCCGGGTCGGCTGCAAGGAATCTTTTTCCGGCAGCCGACCTGTCGTTTACCGGACGTTTTGCATGCCTGAGGGCGTATTTCATACAAAAAACCCGATGGCTGCGGCCTCATAGGGGAAATTTTTAGTAATTTTGCTACAAATAATTACGGAACTCACAAAATGGGATTTTTCGATCTTTTTTCAAAAAACAAGAAAGAGACACTCGACAAGGGTCTTGAACGGACCAAACAGGGCGTTTTTTCAAAAATAGCCAAGGCGATAGCCGGCAAAAAAAACATCGATGACGATTTTCTCGACGAACTTGAGGAGATTTTTGTTACCTCCGATGTCGGTGTTGACACAACGTTGCGCATCATAGAGCGTCTGCAGGCTCGGGTGAAACGCGACGGGTATGTGGGCACCGGTGAGCTCAATCGTCTTCTGTGTGAAGAAATAGAGGGACTGCTTGCCGACAAACCCGACAATGCCTCGACTGATGATTTCCGTCTGCCGGCTAATGCCCCGAAACCCTACGTCATAATGGTCGTAGGAGTTAACGGCGCGGGCAAGACCACGACCATAGGCAAATTGGCCGCCCAGTATAAGGCTGCGGGGTACAATGTCATGCTTGGTGCAGCCGACACGTTCCGTGCAGCGGCTGTGGAGCAGCTTGAAGAATGGGCGAAGAGAGCCGATGTGCCTATCGTCAAGCAGAAAATCGGAGCTGATCCGGCTTCTGTAGCGTTCGATACTCTCCAGAGCGCCAAGGCAAGAGGTGATATAGATGTGGTGATTATTGACACCGCAGGACGCCTCCATAACAAGAAGGCTCTGATGGATGAACTTACGAAGATACGCAACGTGATGCGCAAGGTAGTGGATACGGCTCCTGACGAAGTGCTGCTTGTACTTGACGGAAGTACCGGTCAGAACGCCTATGAGCAGGCGCGTCGGTTTGCAGAAGCCACGGATGTGACCGGGCTTGTCGTGACTAAACTTGACGGCACGGCAAAAGGTGGAGTGGTGATCGGTATATCTGAAAGCATGCAGATACCCGTAAGATACATCGGGCTGGGAGAAGGCATAGCCGATCTGCAGGTATTCCACAAGAAAGAGTTCGTGCAATCTTTATTCGGGGCTAAATGAAGCGGCAGCGGGTGTGCCTTTACACGCTCGGATGCTCGAAGAATCTTGTAGATTCGGAGCGTGTGCTTAAAAGGCTCGAAGATGCAGGTTTCGAAGCCGTCCATGAGCCCGCGGCGACTGCGAAAGGCGATATCGTGATCGTCAACACATGTGGATTTATAGGTGATGCCAAGGAGGAATCCGTAAATACTATACTTGAATTTGCCGATCTGCGTTCGAAGGGAGAGATCGCAGGCCTGAACGTCATGGGCTGCCTCTCACAGAGATATCGCGAAGAGCTCCGCAAAGAGATCCCGGAGGTCGACCGATGGTATGGAAAGACCGACTGGGACGGCTTAACCGCCGACCTTGCATGCCATGCTTCAGTCACGGAAGTTTATGACCGCAAAGTGACCACTCCATCTCATCATGCTTATCTTAAGATCTCCGAGGGATGCAACCGTTTCTGCGCATTCTGTGCCATACCCCTGATTACAGGGCGGCATCGTTCCCGCAGCATTGAGGAAATCGAAGCGGAGGTCAGAATGCTCACACGGCGTGGAGTGAGGGAGTTCAATGTGATAGCACAGGATCTTTCGGCCTACGGCACAGATCTGCCGGGTTCCGGAAGCCGTCTGGCAGAGCTGATATCCCGTCTTTCCGACATAAAAGGAGTCGACTGGCTGCGTCTGCATTACGCCTATCCGGCCGACTTTCCTACTGACATACTCGACGTAATGTCGCAGCGGCCCAACGTGTGCAATTATCTCGACATAGCTTTACAGCACATATCTGATCCGGTACTTAAGGCTATGCGTCGACATATCACCCGGAGGCAGACTATCGATCTGCTTGACGAGATTCGCGCGCGAGTGCCGGGCATACATCTGCGCACTACTCTCATGACCGGTTTTCCGGGAGAAACCGAAGAGCAATTTGATGAACTGATGGAGTTTGTGGCCGCGCAGCGGTTTGAGCGGATGGGAGCCTTCGCATATTGTGAGGAAGAGGGCACCTATTCGGCACTGAATTATCCCGACAATGTGCCTGCGGATGTCAAGCAGGAGCGTCTTGACCGTCTCATGGCGTTGCAGGAACAGATTTCTCAGGAGATACAGAATGAAAAAATCGGCCGGACGCTGCGCGTCATGATCGATCGTGAGGAGCCGGATTATTTTGTAGGGCGCACGGAGTGGGATTCACCCGAGGTGGATCCTGAGGTGCTTATCGCCAAGCATCCCTCTCTGCATCCCGGGGAATTCGCATCCGTGGAAATAACGGGCGCGCTTCCATATGAACTCATGGCTAAAGTGAAATGACCATATCCGAGGATCATATCAAGGCGGCAGCGGTCTGCATCGCAAACCGCATACCTTTTAGCTTGGTTATCAAGCCCGGTGATGACAGTTCGACGTTCTTTGCCACAAAGTCGGACGGTGAAGCGGCGTTGAACAGCGAAAGGAACCGTTTCAAGCCCGGTTTTTTTGCGTCATTCTTCGGCGACTCTCCGTCTGAAGCCGTCTATATTCCCGCAGACCTTGGGGCAGAGGAGATTCTTGATCCGTCGTTTGCGGGGTCATGTGCGCCGATGCCGGCTTCGGAGATGACAGCGGTGGATCAGTCCACCGATTTCATGAAATATTGCAGTTCATTGCGGTCATTGATAGGATCACTGAAAAAAAATCGGGGCAAGACCGTCATATCCAGAATTATCGCTGTCCGATCGACGGCTCAGCCTCTTGATGTTTTTACCCGTTACGTATCCCAAGTATCCGAAAGCACATTCCGCTTCATCTTCTATACTCCGGCTACAGGGATATGGATCGGAGCGAGTCCTGAACTGCTCCTCAGTCACGAATATGGTTCCGGACGTTATTCTACCATCTCTCTCGCAGGCACACGCAGATGCTATGAAGGGGAGTGGGATGCGAAAAATCAGGCAGAACATGATTTTGTCACCGACTATATTGATTTTCACTTCCGTAACCATGGTCTGGATGTGGATATACAGTCGTCGGTGCCGGTAGTTTTCGGCAGCATTGAGCATCTTTGTGAGAAGATCGAAGGGAGAGGTGAGACCGATCCGATAAGTCTGCTTGATGATCTCAATCCTACACCGGCATTATGCGGATTTCCTGTGGAACAGGCATTTACAAATATTCTCATGTATGAGATGCACGACCGCAAATGCTACGGCGGAATGCTGGGTGTGGCCGATGACAATGGTTTCTCAGCTTATGTGAATCTGCGCAGCTGTCTGGCAGTTCGTGATGCGGACGGCTCCTGCGTTTACGATTTGTTCGCAGGCGGCGGTATAACCGCCGAATCGGATCCCTTGATGGAATGGAATGAGGCGGCGGCTAAGGCCTCTATGCTTTATAGCTCGATCAACGGCGGGAAGACTTGCGGATCAGGCACGCTCTCATTTTCAAGTTATGATGAGGCTTTCACTTCAGCAGTCAGCAAATGAAAGGCAATCAGGATGACCCGGCGCAATGGCGCGTGGCATGCGCTGTAATAATGGCAGTAGGTCTGGTAGCATTGATTTCGGTACTCCCGTTAAAGAATCTCACCGGAGGTCGCTTTTCAGATTTCAATCTGCTTGCAGATGTAGTGAAGACTGTCGATTCACTGGAGCATGCTGATACAATAGACGTGCTTCACGACAACAATATCGATCCGCTGCTGCGCAAGGCTATTGCGGAAAGCCGCCAGTCCATCGCAGCGACTCCTGATTCCATGTCTGTCATAACTGCAGGCATGGAGAGCAATGATTCATCGTACGCTGACAGCCGGGATACCGTCAATGTCATTCCGGAAGCGGCGCCGTCGGTCAGAAATGATGACGGTATAGTTGCCATCGAGGATTATACTGCCACGGGAGAGGGATTGCGGAATATGCGCGAGGCCCTGTTGTCAGGGAGACTTGTCAGGATCGCGGTAGTAGGCGACAGTTATATCGAGGGTGATATTTTCACTCAGGATCTGCGTGAACGCCTCCAGGATCGTTTCGGCGGCCAAGGAGTGGGATATGTCGGCATGCATACTGATTTCCCGGGATTCAGGCGGTCGGTAAGACAAGGAGGATCCGGATGGGATACCCACAGACAGGGCGAGAAAGGCACCTCAAGCTCACGCATAGGGCTGTCACAGCATTATTTCACTCCCGGCGCAGGGGCTACGGCTCTATCCACATTCAAGGGCGATAAGAAGCTCAGGCATGTCGACCAGTGGGAAATCAGCCGTTTCCTGTTCATAGCTCCCGAGGGCGCCACAGTCACTATGACCGACGGCGACGGAGAGAAACATACTTCGACATACTCACCATCAAACTCCATTCAGACGATGGAGATCCATAAACTGACAGGATCTCTTACGCTCTCTACCTCCACTCCTTCGATCATAGGTCTCGGCGTATGGCTCGAATCATTGTCGGGAATATCTGTCGAATGTATGTCAACCCGCGGTTTTTCAGGCCTGTCACTCGGAAGTCTCAACGTCGGTCTGTGCCGACAGATTGACGGTCTGCTCGGATATGATCTCATAATATTGGAATTCGGACTCAATGCAATGTCGGCATCCCAGACCGATTATTCAGTATATTCCAGAGAGATGGTAAAAGTAATACGCCATCTGCGCGAGTGTCACCCCTCGGCCTCGATCCTTCTTATGGGAGTTGGCGACCGGGGGCAGAAAAAAAACGGAGAGGTGCATTCGATGGCCACGGTAGGAAATATGATTTCAGCCCAACGCGATGCCGCACGTCAGGCCGGGTGCCTTTTCTGGGACATAAGAGAGGCTCAGGGAGGCTATGATGCGGTTGTGGAGTGGAGCCGCAAGGGACTGATAGGAAAAGATTATACGCATATGTCGCACAAAGGCGGAAAAGTGCTGGCCGAGGAATTTTATAATGCTCTTATGTTATTGCTGCAATGAAATACACACATATAATATTTTTACTTTTGCTGATGATGACATCACCGGTGGAGACGGCAGCACAGATAGCGACTGAAACCGACACCTTCGCTGAGGATATCATCGACCTCCAGACTGAAATGAGGGAGAATCCCACGATTGAGGATCAGCAACTGGATGCTCCTTATGCCGGACGTATACCGTCGTTCATTCACCGTGCGCGAAATATCATTACTACCAATGGCGAGGATTTCTCCTCATTGCGACATAAACTGAAATCTCCGGGGAGCCGCGTAGATATTCTGCATATCGGCGACAGCCATGTCCAGGCCGAATTCTCTACACAGGTGACACGCGACATGTTGCAGTTTGTATATGGCGACGGCGGCCGCGGACTGGTTTCGCCGCTTAAACTCGCCTCAACCAATCCTCCGTCGGACTACAGAGTGGAGAGCACATCTTCGTGGACAGCCTCAAGAGTGATAAAATCAGGTTCCGGAAACGACATGGGATTCAACGGACTTGCTCTGAAACTGCGTGGATCAAGCGGAAATCTTACATTTACCACTCGCGACGATGAGGAGACATTCGATCCATTCTCTGAAATAATGATGCTTGGCAAAGGAAAGATCGACATATCCGGAGTTACGGATTCCGACAATAATACGATACCGTTTGAATATGTTTCCGACGGCAACACCACTCGGATCATCCTTGCGCGAAGCGTCAATTCAGCCACAGTGAGATTCTCCACATTAGGAGGTTATACGTTTTCGGGCGCGTATCTTTCGGGGCAGAGACCGGGGTTGACATATAGTGTGATAGGCAATAATGGAGCGACTTTTTCCACCTACAACTCCATCGCCTCTTTCTCTTCCGGAGTCGCTGCTCTATCACCTGATCTGGTAATAGTGTCGCTCGGCACTAACGAAGCATTCGGGCGTCTCGACCGTTCCTCATTACGTGCCTCACTTGGAGCTATGATCGAAAATATCCGTAAGAATACTCCCGAGGTGCCGATAATACTTGTAACGCCGATGGAGTGCCAGCGCCGCGGATATGCAAGGCGTAAAGGACGTCGCCGCCGCGCATCATATTCCGTCAACTCCAATATAGCAGCCTATCGCAACGAGATCCTAAACTTCGGACGGCAACACAATATAGCCGTTTATGATCTGTATGATATCGCTGGCGGAAACGGAGCCTCAAACCAGTGGCTTGCTGCCGGTCTGATGGGTAAGGACAGGGTGCATCTTACTGCATCGGGCTACAGACTCCAAGGGATGCTCCTTTATGAAGCGCTGTTAAATTTATTTGAATTAAAACAGTAATCCTCTGACTGATATGTCGAACGTTTTTCTTCACTTACCTGATATAGGTCAGTATCTGCCTGTCATAGATCCCGACAGACTGACTGAAGTCTTGCGCTTTGACGCCGGCAATCCGTTGCTGTTCAATACCGGACTGTTTATGATTCTTTTCACTGCTTTTATCGGCATATACGCTTTGCTTAGCCGCTTCAAGTATGTGAAGATGATCTTTGTAATACTGTTCTCGCTGTATTTCTATTATAAATCGTCGGCCGAATGCTGTTTCATATTGCTCGGAGTGTGCGTATTCGACTATATTCTGGGCATCGGACTCGGATCGGCGAAGAAAGGATGGATACGAAAAACGTGCGTGCTGATCAATGTGCTGGTCAATCTCGGGATGCTTGCATATTTCAAGTATTTCAATCTTCTCGCACAGACTGTGGCCGATTTCGCCGACAAGGAGTTTGACGCTCTCGATATCATTCTGCCCGCAGGAATTTCATTCTTCACGTTCAGGTCGATCAGCTATATTGTCGACATCTATCGTCGTCAGATCGAGCCCTGCCGTGATTTTCTTGCCTACACTTTCTATCTGACCTTTTTTCCTCCGCTGCTGGCCGGCCCTGTGGTCAGGGCGAAGGAGATGCTGCCGCAGGTGCATGCCAATCCGAGGGCCACACGGGCCATGATGGCCGAAGGTCTGTATCTGATAATGTGCGGCCTCGTGAAGAAGATTGTCGTTGCCGACTATTTGAGTCAGAACTTCGTCGACCGTGTGTTCGACAGTCCGGCTCTTTTCAGCGGTTTCGAGAATATGCTCGCTGTCTACGGATTCTCTATCCAGCTGTATTGCGACTTTTCAGGCTACAGCGACATGGCCATCGGCATAGCTCTGCTGCTCGGATATAATTTCCTCGACAACTTCCGTTCACCGTTCAAATCACAGAATCCTTCGGAATTCTGGCGCCGGTGGCATATATCGCTGTCGTCGTGGCTCCGCGATTACCTCTACATACCTTTGGGAGGCAACCGGTGCTCCCGCTTCAGGAAAAATGCCAATCTGATGACCACTATGGTGCTCGGCGGCCTGTGGCATGGAGCGTCATGGATGTATGTGATATGGGGCGGATTGCACGGATCGTTTCTTATAGCCCACAAAGAGATCAAGAAAGCATTGCCTCCGCGGCGCCCGACCTGGTGGCGCAGGGCGTTCAACGTGTTCCTGACATTCAACCTCGTGGCGTTCGCATTCATGTTTTTCCGTGCGCGATCCATGGAGTCGGTAGGCGATATGCTTGGCCAGATATTCGGAGATTTCCATCTGTCGGTAGCCCCCGCCTTTATCAGCGGATATCTCGCGATAGTGCTTATTATGGCGGGAGCGTTCCTGATGCATTTCGCTCCTGAAAGCTGGACTCGTTCGCTGAAAGGACTATATGCCCGTATGCCTCTTGTTGTTCAGACGATAGTATTGGCGATAGTCATTCTGATCATCATACAGGTCAGAGGCTCCGATATAGTTCCGTTCGTTTACCTGCAGTACTGACCGCTTACATTCAGAAATCGGAATGCCACTCCACAATCCTGTCGGGGCGGGAGAGGGCGACATCGATCAGGCGCTGGTTGGCGGATCCTCTGAAAAGAAGGGATATGTCGCGCTGACTCTCGATGAAGGGGCCGTCGACAACTACATCAACCGTCTGTACGAGATCTTTTGCCGCGGGGTTCTCCATTAATTCTTCGTAACGGAACCCTGTGTAAAGCCATATATTACGTCCGCGACGCTTCAGTTCCCGGCAGAAAGGCGCTACATCCTTGGCCTGATAGACTGGATCGCCGCCAGTAAGGGTGACATCGGCGTCGGCACTGTCAACAATGTCGAGCAGTTCTTCGGCCGACATGTCTCTTCCGGCATCCATGGGCCATGACTGAGGATTGTGGCATCCGGGACATTCATGGCGGCATCCGGCAAAATAGATGGCGGTCCGGAGTCCCGGACCGTCCACCGATGTTCCTTCGATTATGTCGATGACCATCATTTGTGCACCACTCGATCGTTAAGTTCGGCGAGCTTGGCATTGTTCCAGCGGTCGGTCGTACCGACGAGGTAGCCGGTGATGCGCTGAAGCTTGTCGATATTCTTGCTTCCGCATTTCGGACATGTCGTCAGACCGTCCTGAGCGTCCTCATAACCGCATTCCATGCACCGGTTGCGGTTGTGGTTGACCGAGCAGTAGCCAATATTGTAACGATCCATCAGATCCACTATGTCGGAGATCGCCTGGGGATTATGTGTCGCGTCGCCGTCGATCTCCACATAGAAGATATGACCACCTCCGGTAAGTTCGTGATAGGGAGCTTCTATCTGAGCCTTGTGGCGCGGCGAGCATTTATAGTACACCGGCACGTGATTGGAGTTGGTGTAGTAGATTTTGTCTGTCACACCGGGGATTATGCCGAAGCTCTTGCGGTCCTTGGAAGTGAATTTTCCTGAAAGCCCCTCAGCCGGCGTTGCGAGCACGGAGAAATTGTGCTGATATTTCTCCGAAAATTCATTGACGCGGCTCCGCATATGGCTGACGATCCGCAGACCGAGTGCCTGCGCCTCTTCGCTCTCGCCATGATGCTTGCCTATCAGTGCTACGAGACATTCGGCGAGGCCGATGAATCCGATGCCGAGCGTACCTTGATTGATGACGCTCTCAATCGTCTGGCCGGAGGAAAGATTCTCGCTGCCGTTCCACAGCCGCGACATCAGCAGAGGGAACTGCTTGGCCAGAGCGGTCTTCTGGAAGTCGAAACGGTCGCATAGCTGACGGGCGGTGATATCAAGCACGTCGTCAAGCTTCTGCATGAACCGGTCGATGCGCTCCTCTTTGTCCTTGATCATCATGCATTCGATGGCTATGCGGACGATATTGATAGTGGAGAAACTCAGATTGCCACGTCCGATTGAAGTCTTCTCGCCATAACGGTTTTCAAATACACGCGTGCGGCATCCCATCGTGGCAACCTCGTATTTATAGCGCTCGGGATCGTTGGCATCCCATTTTTCGTGATGATTGTAAGTGGCATCGAGATTCACGAAGTTGGGGAAGAACCGTCGGGCAGTCACCTTGCAGGCGAGTTTGTAGAGATCATAGTTGCGGTCGCCCGGAAGATAGCTTACACCACGCTTTTTCTTCCAGATCTGTATCGGGAAGATCGCCGTGGCTCCGTTGCCGACACCTTCGTAAGTGGATATGAGCAGTTCGCGGATCACACAGCGTCCTTCGGCCGAAGTATCCGTGCCATAGTTGATGGAGCTGAATACCACCTGGTTGCCACCGCGTGAGTGGATGGTGTTCATATTGTGTATGAACGCTTCCATTGCCTGATGTACACGCTCTACCGTGCGGTTGATAGCGTGCTGTTTGAGCCTTTCGTCGCCATCAAGCCCGTCGAGAGACTTTGTCAGGAAATCATCGATCTCCGCGTTATATAAATGGCTGAGATCATTTCCGGTCAGGCTCTCGAGAGTCTTGAGCTCTTCGATATACGAGCTGCGCACATATGGAGCAAGATAAAAGTCAAATGCTGGAATAGCCTGGCCGCCATGCATTTCGTTCTGGGCTGTCTCCAACGAGATGCATGCTATGATGCTTGCGGTCTCTATCCGTTTGGCTGGTCGGGATTCGCCATGACCGGCGCAGAATCCATATTTCAGTATCCGGTCGAGGGGGTGCTGTACGCAAGTTAGGCTTTTTGTGGGATAATAATCCTTGTCATGGATGTGCAGATATCCGTTCTTCACCGCCTCACGGGCTTCCTGCGACAGAAGATAGTCATCGACAAACGGTTTGGTTGTCTCACTGGCAAACTTCATCATCATACCGGCAGGGGAGTCGGTATTCATGTTGGCGTTCTCGCGGGTGATGTCGTTGCTCTTGGCCTCAATTATCTCAAGAAACATGTCGCGGGTCTTCGCGCGGCGGGCTATGCTACGCTGGTCGCGATAGGCGATATAGCGCTTGGCCACCTCCTTGCGGGGGCTTTTCATCAGTTCGATCTCCACACGGTCCTGTATCTCCTCGACGGTCATACGCTCATTACCGGTCACTCCGATACGGTCAACGATTTTATGGATGAGAGTTTCGTCTTCCCCCATTTCAGTCTGCAGCATAGCCTTACGGATGGCTGCTTTGATTTTTTCTTCGTTGTAGCCTACGACACGGCCGTCGCGTTTGATCACGATCTGTATCATCTGTTTTTCGATTTTGGTGTTAGTTGATGTCGCAAAATTATTCATTCTTCACAAACCGGACAATATTTGACCGCGATATTTTCCAACAATATTCTGTTTTGGATAACTTTTCATGTTGACTAAAATTTCAAATCGCGTATTATCAATATATTACAAATGAGTTTTGGATAACTTTTCAGAAGTTTCGGCTATTGATGTTTGCAATTATGTCTCATCGATGCTTTCTCGCTGTGAGACGATCTTTCAACACTGTTGTCAGGCGACACCTCTTTTCTGCCGTATTGTCCGGTCTCATACATCATTACAACAGATGCTTTTGTTCTACTATCAATAATGAGGTATAATCTCATCAAAATTTATTAATTTTGCCAGACCAAGCAAGAATGAAATGGCTGAGACAACAGACAAATGGATATGTCGGGAAATCATGTCGCTTCTGAAGGAATTCGGAGTGACTGCCATTGTCGTATCCCCCGGATCGCGCAATGCGCCGCTCCTTGTGGCCGCAGCGAAAGAAGAATGCTTCAGATTAGTTCCTGTTGCAGATGAACGTTCGGCGGCTTTCGTCGCTCTTGGCCTGGCATCGGTCAGTGACACCCCGGTGCCTGTAGTGTGCACATCGGGCACTGCTGTTCTGAACTACGGACCGGCTGTCGCCGAAGCCTTTTACAGAGCGTTGCCGCTGATTGTCATATCTGCCGACCGACCATATGAATGGATTGATCAGGATGATTCTCAGACAATACATCAGCATGGTGTACTGAACAATTTTGTAAAGGGAAGCTATGATGTCGATGAATCTGCTACCGATGCCGACCGATGGTATGCCAACAGGATGATCAACGATGCGCTCACCCTCGCTGTCAGCGGTCGCCGTGGGCCTGTCCATATCAATGTCAGACTTGACGCCCCGCTTGGACGGATGTCGGACGCGGCCCATCCGGCACCGCGCAAGATCGCCACGCTCTGCCCGCGTGAGGATCTAACAGTAAGCGATGCCCGTGAATACGGCCGCCGCCTTGCCTCGCCTCGCAGAGTAATGATCATCGCCGGATTTCTCGCGCCTTCCAGCCGCCTCAATCAGGCTCTTGCACGATTGGCTCGACTGCCCAATTTCGTTGTGCTTACCGAAACCATAGCCAATCTTCACAGTCAGCTGTTCATCAACCGTATTGACACGACATTGAGTCAGATGTCGGATGATGAGCGCCGTGAACTCCGGCCCGACGTAGTCATCACTCTCGGAGGAGCGCTTGTAAGCCGCCACATCAAGGAATATATCCGTTCTTTAGACAATGTGGAGCATTGGAGCGTAGGGCATACCCACACGACGGTCGACTGTTTTTGTCATCTGTCGCTCCGCATAGAAATGCGTCCGGAAGTGTTTTTTGCGCAACTGGCATCGGCAATGCAGCCTCACCAGGCGTCGTGCGATTATTCACGGCGGTGGGAACTTCTGGCACGCAAAGCGGAAGCGACCCATCAGGCCTACGTGGCCGCATCGCCATGGAGCGACATGAAAGCATTCGCCACATTCATGCCGATGATACCGCGCGAGGCCAATCTGCAGCTGTCAAACGGCACGCCTGTCAGATATGCGCAGCTGTTTGCCACACGCAACTATCACCGTTGCGACTGCAACCGTGGAGTGAGCGGAATCGACGGATGCACATCCACTGCAATAGGAGCCGCTTTGGCCTATCCCGGCCATACCGTATTGGTGACCGGTGACATGTCGGCCCAATACGACGTAGGGGCATTAGCCTATGCGTCACTTGCCCCACGTCTGCGCATAATCATGATGCGCAACGGAGGCGGAGCCATATTCAGATTTGTAGAGTCGACACGAAACCTCGACATCCTCGAACAGTATTTCACGCATCCACGACAATTTCCGGCACGGGATATCGCCAAAGCCTACGGCCTCGACTATTTCGAGGCTGCTAATGAAACGGCGCTGCGGGCCGTATTCGGCAAATTCATGGAATCGCCGCGGGCCGCACTGCTTGCCGTAGACACTCCTGCCGAGGAAAGCGCGGCAGTGCTTCGCGGTTATTTCAACCGGAAATCCAAGTATTCAAACATTAAACACCAATAGATATGAGAGACTGGAAAACGATAAAAAAATATGAGGACATACTCTTCGAACAGCTTGGCGGCATAGCCAAAATTACGATCAACCGTCCGAGAGTCTACAATGCATTCCGGCCGCAGACCAACATGGAGATGCTCGATGCCATGGCCTACTGCCGGGAATGCCCCGAAATAGGAGTGATCATCCTCACTGGCGCCGGCGACAAGGCATTTTGCTCCGGCGGCGACCAAAATGTCAAGGGGACCGGAGGTTATATCGATGCCAACGGAGTTCCGCGACTGAATGTGCTTGACCTTCACAAGGCGATCCGTTCTATCCCCAAGCCCGTGATAGCCATGGTCAACGGCTATGCGATCGGCGGAGGCAATGTGCTTCAGGTGGTCTGTGACCTGACTATAGCTTCAGAAAATGCCCGGTTCGGTCAGACGGGCCCGAAAGTAGGCAGCTTCGACGCCGGCTTCGGATCTTCGTATCTCGCACGGTGCGTCGGCCAGAAAAAAGCGAGGGAAATATGGTTTCTCTGCAGGCAGTACACCGCAAAAGAAGCAGAAGAAATGGGCATGGTCAACAAGGTGGTGCCATTCGAACGCCTTGAGGATGAAACAGTGGAGTGGTGCGAGACTATTCTGAAACGAAGCCCCATGGCTATCCGCATGATCAAACGGGCTCTCAACGCCGAACTCGACGGACAGAGGGGACTGATGGAATTTGCCGGGGATGCCACGTTGCTCTACTATCTTATGGAAGAGGCTCAGGAGGGAAAAAACGCTTTTCTTGAGAAACGCGAGCCAGACTTCGGACAATTTCCCAAATTCCCCGGATAAGAATGCTTAAAGCATCATACATCCCATATACTTTGCGTTTCGCTTTTGAAGCGATAACCTCGCGCGAACACATGTTGGCCAAACCGACATATTTTCTAAAAGTATGGGACGACGAGCATCCGGAGGTGTCAGGTGTGGGAGAGTGCGCTCTGTTCCGCGGCCTCAGCTCCGATGACAGGGCGGATTATACTTCCGTCCTGTCAAGGGTGTGCGAGGAAATCCATGTATTCAATTATGAGGCGCTTAAGGATTATCCCTCAATCGTATTCGGAGTCGAGACAGCTCTTGCCGATCTGGATAACGGCGGACACATGCTTCCGTTCCCTTCAGACTGGACCGATGGCCGTAGCGGACTGCCGATAAACGGTCTGGTATGGATGGGCACCGCTGAAGAGATGGAGCGGCGGGCTGCAGAGAAGATTGATGAAGGGTTCGGATGTGTTAAGCTCAAGATAGGCGGATGCGATTTCAAAAGCGAACTCCAAATACTTGACCGCTTGAGACGACGATTCGGCCCCGAAAAACTTGAGATCCGGCTTGATGCAAACGGAGCATTCAAAGCTGATGAGGCCTTAGACAGGCTCCGCCGACTCGCAGTGTTTGACATACATTCCATTGAACAGCCGGTGGCCGCACATCAGTGGGATGCGATGCGCATGATCTGCGAGGAATCTCCTGTCGACATCGCGCTTGACGAAGAACTTATAGGAATCGTTGACGACGCCGGACGCCAACGGATGCTTGAGGCTATTCGCCCGGCATACATCATTCTCAAACCGGCCCTTTGCGGCGGCTTTTCAGGCAGTGAAAGCTGGATTAAAGCAGCCGCCGAAGCGGGTGTGAAATGGTGGGTTACGTCAGCTCTCGAATCCAACATAGGCCTCAATGCTCTTGCACAGTGGGTGGCCACGCTACATAACGATATGCCATCAGGGCTTGGGACAGGACAGCTGTATACCAACAACTTCCGGTCAGCAGTGGAACGCAGGGGGCCGATGCTTTACTATAATCCGAACGTAACTCCGGCGCGTCCAGAAATATGAGAAAGCAATGTTTCATCACTGATCCCGATGGAATCTGTAAAGATTTCATTGAGGAATGGTTCGACGGACGCAAGGATTATATCATAGCGAGAACTTCCGGCTCGACAGGCGAGCCCAAAGCTATCCGCCTCTTGAAGTCAGACATGGAGATATCCGCGCGTGCTACCTGCCGGTATTTCGGAATAAACGGCAGTTCCATCCTCGCATGCCCGCTGTCGCCAGAATATATCGCGGGCAAAATGATGATTGTAAGAGCGGTGGTTTCCGGGGCGCGGCTCGTTGTCGAATCTCCGTCCAATTCTCCTCTAAGGCAATGGCGATACGGTCGCCCTGATCTCACAGCCATAGTGCCGTCGCAGATCGACGGATTGCTTGACAACGCTGGAGGGATCCTCGGGTCGGTCATAGTCGGAGGCGCTCCGGTCACCGAATCGCAGGAGCGTACCATGGTCGGTTCAGGCATCGGTTTTTATGCCACATACGGCATGACAGAGACCTGTAGCCATGTAGCCCTGCGTAAAGCGGGAGGGACAGCGTTCGAGGCACTCCCCGGTTTCAGATTCACGGCCGATAAGCGTGGATGTCTTGTCATAGAGTCGGAAACGATGTCGTTCAGACGTCTGGTCACCAATGACATTGTCAGGCTTATTGACGACCGTCATTTTCAGTGGAAGGGCCGGTTCGACAATGTGATCATTTCCGGGGGCATCAAGCTTTTCCCCGAAGAGATAGAGCGGGAGATCGCGCCTTATGTCACCGGACATGATTTCTTCGTCACCTCCCGTCCATCCGAACGCTGGGGTGAAGAGCTCGTAATGGTAGTCGAAGCTGAGGATCTGGATACCGACGCTCTCGACAGAGCGATTTCGCTCAACATCGACCACAGGCATAAACCGAAAGCATATATCTTGAAAAAGTCTCTTCCGCGGACTGAAACGGGCAAATTGTTGCGTCGCATCACAAAATAATTTTTCTTTGCGGAAGTATTTTTATACTTTTGTAGATAATTCTTAAACAACCATATTAATCTTCAATCTGATGAAGCAGTTCTTCATAAGCATGCTCGGAGCATTGGCAGGAATCTGGATATCCATATTCCTGTTAGGATTGCTTGGCATAATAACTATCGGTGTTATCGCAGCTTCCTCGGCCAGTGACAAGGCTGTGGTACAGGTCGAAAAACACAGCATTCTGAAAGTCAGTCTGTCCGGTGAGATCACCGACCGCAAGCAGCCTGTCAATTTCATGGACGAGATTACCGGCGATACGCCCAAACGCAGCGCACTTAACGCATTGGTGGCGGCGATAGAAAAAGCAGCGGCCGACGACGACATCGAGGGCATCTATCTCGATTGTTCAGGCGTATCGGCAGGCATGGCACAGCTTCAGGCAGTCCGTCAGGCACTTGTGAAATTCAAGGAGAGCGGCAAATGGATTTATGCCTACGCCGATTCATATTCCCAGGGAGATTATTTCGTAGCCACAGCGGCCGACAGCCTGTTTATAAATCCTATCGGCATGGCCGACATACACGGACTCTCCGCCACGACTATGTATTTCAAAGATCTCCTTGACAAGATTGGAGTTGACGTTCAGGTTGTGAAAGTCGGCACTTACAAGAGTGCCGTCGAACCTTTCATCCTCAATCAGAGCAGCGAGGCCAATACCAGACAGCAACAGGCATATCTCGGCAACATCTGGAACGAAGTGGCAGGAAAAATCGCCGAAGGGCGCGGAGTGGATATCGCGACAGTCAACTCGTGGGCCGACAGCTATACATTCTCGCTTGAGACAAACGCTCTGATCGAGCGCCGGATAGTAGACCGCTCGCTGTACCGTCATGAGATGAAACAGATGCTTACAGACGTCACGGGCATTGAGTCAGATGACGACCCTCGCCTTATCGATGCTTTGGATTACGCTGCCGCCAAAGCTTCTGAAAATCAGAAAGGCGACAAGACCATAGCTGTGCTGTATGCCGTCGGCGACATAACCGAGTCAGGCAGCGGGGGCATCGAATCCGACAATCTTGTGCCTCAGATCCTTGATCTCGCTGAAGAATCAGATATCGACGGCCTTATCCTGCGAGTAAATTCAGGCGGCGGCAGCGCTTATGCATCCGAGCAGATATGGGAGGCTCTTGAACAGTTCAAATCCATCACGGGCAAGCCATATTATGTATCAATGGGCGATGTAGCAGCTTCCGGCGGATATTACATATCTTGCGGTGCCGACCGCATATATGCCGAACCGGTCACACTCACGGGCTCCATCGGCATATTCGGCCTGATCCCCGACGCTCATAAACTCCTCAACGACAAGATCGGCATCCACACATCCACTGTCGCCACAAACAAAGGACAGTTTCCCGGTCTCTTCAATGCCATGACTCCTGATCAGCGCAACGCCATGCAGAGCTATGTCGACCGTGGCTATGAACTGTTTGTAAAGAGGTGTGCGGAAGGTCGCGGCATCTCAGTCGATTCCATCAAAGCCATTGCTGAAGGCCGTGTATGGGATGGCCTTGCAGCATCCAGGATAGGCCTCGTCGACAAGCTTGGCGGACTTGACATGGCTTTGACAGACATGGCCGCCGAACTCGATGCCGCCGACAGCTATAAAGTAAAGGAATATCCTGATCTGAAGCTCAAATGGTGGGAAGAGGTGCTTGACATGAGCAATAATCTCAAAACTTCGATGGTGGAGAAAGAGCTCGGCGAGTTCGCACCGCTTTACCGAATGGCACGCGGATGCGCTGACATGTCGGCCTTACAATGCCGGATGGACTACATAATGATCCACTGAACAAGAATTCCCGATAATACGCCATGGCCAAAAGAAAAGGACTGATACCGTTTCTGTTTCTTTATCCCCTCTCGTTGCTTTACGGGCTGGGGGTGGCTGTGCGTAATATGATGTTTGACAAGGGGATCCTCAAACAGCATAAGTTCAGCATACCTGTCATAGCCGTCGGCAACCTCACTGTCGGTGGAGCCGGCAAGACCCCTCACGCCGAACATATCATCCGTATGCTCAAAAGCGATTATCGCATCGGTCTGTTGAGCCGCGGATACAAACGCAACACCAAAGGCTTTGTACTGGCCGGGGATAATTCACGTCCGCAGGATATCGGCGACGAACCATATCAGATGTACCGGAAATTCGGGCATGATGGCGTGATGGTAGCTGTTTGCGAAAGCCGCGTCAAAGGGATAGAGACCATGCTTGAACTCAATCCGGCTCTCAATCTGATTGTACTCGACGATGCATTCCAGCACCGATACGTGAAACCTTCTATTTCAGTATTGCTTACTGAGCACAGCCGTCCTGTCTACAACGATGCGTTGCTCCCATATGGTCGCCTCCGCGAGCCGGCCCGCGCCATAGACCGTGCCGATGTAGTGGTGATGACGAAGTGTCCTGACGATATGAAACCTGTAGATTTCCGTATCTTCAAGGAGACATTCAACCTTTTTCCATTTCAGAAACTCCTCTTCACACGCTATAAATACCTTCCTCCCAAAGCCCTTTTCCCGGAAAATATCGCTGAAGGGGCGATCCTCAAGCTTGATACCCTTACGCGTGAAGACACTCTGCTGGCAGTGACGGGTGTGGCTAATCCGAGACCATTCATACGCTATCTGCGCAAACATTATTGTGCAAAAGTGAAAATACTGCGGTTTGAGGATCATCACAATTTCACGAATTCCGACATGCAGTCGATACTTCGCAAATTCAAGACAATGGAAGGCAGGCATAAATTTGTAGTCACGACCGAAAAAGATGCCGTAAGACTTGCCAACAATCCATATTTTCCTCCTCAACTGAGAGGATTCTCCTATTACATCCCTATTGCAGTAGAGCAGATCCCTTCAGGCGATCCACCTCTCGAAAGCATTCTTCGGCAGCTTTTGCGCAATCAGGGGAGTATCCGGTAGATACTGAACTTTGACCAGCCGCCAGTCATTATATCAATATCATTACGCCAACATCAACCATTATTCAATTATGATAGAGAAGATCAAACAGACAGCTGACTACATCAGAAGCAAAGCAGGCGAGGTGCCGGAGACAGCCATAATCCTCGGGACCGGTCTCGGAGCTCTCGTCGACCATATAACCGACAAAAAATACCTTCCTTATAAGGAGATTCCTAATTTCCCGGTATCCACCGTCGAAGGACATAGCGGCAACCTTATTTTCGGCCGTCTCGGCAGCCGTCAGGTCATAGCTATGCAGGGACGCTTCCATTACTATGAGGGGTATGACATGAAACAAGTCACCTTCCCTGTGAGAGTGATGAAAGAGCTTGGCGTAAAAACTCTTTTTGTCAGCAACGCAGCCGGAGGCATGAACAAGGAGTTTCGTGTCGGTGACATAATGATCATAACCGACCACATCAATCTGTTTCCTGAAAACCCGCTTCGGGGCAAGAATTACGAAGCCCTCGGGCCACGTTTCCCGGCAATGACCGAGGCCTACGACAAGAAGCTCATCGCAGCCGCTGAAGATATAGCCCGCAGCAAGGGGATCCGCGTGATGAAGGGCGTATATGTAGGCACTCAGGGGCCGACTTTCGAGACTCCGGCCGAGTATGAGTTTTTCCGTATCATAGGTGGCGACGCTGTCGGCATGTCGACCGTGCCGGAAGTCATTGTGGCGAATCATGCGGGCATGAGAGTGTTCGGCGTATCGGTTATCACTGATCTCGGAGGCAAGGATGTCACTGATGTTCCTACTCATGAGGAGGTGCAGAAAGCCGCCGAGGCAGCCCAGCCCAATATGATGGAGATAATGCGCGAACTGATAGAGCGGGAGGGCTGAGAGGATGGAAACCGAAATATCAAGCCTTGGCGAATTCGGCCTGATCGATCGCGTGACGAGCGATCTCACTGCCCGAAACTCTTCGACAGTAAAATCAGTAGGCGATGACGCTGCTGTCCTGACGTATCCCGACACTGACGTTCTCGTAAGCTCTGACATGCTGCTGGAAGGCGTGCATTTCGATCTGACTTACATGCCCCTGAAACATCTTGGATATAAGGCAGCCGTAGTGAATTTTTCCGATATCTACGCCATGAACGGCACTCCGCGTCAGATCACCGTCAGCCTTGGGATCTCGAAAAGATTCACAGTAGAACATATTGATGAACTTTATGCCGGCATACGTCTGGCGTGTGACATCTATGGCGTTGATCTGGTAGGCGGTGATACGACTGCTTCGCGTGCCGGACTGGTGATCAGCATCACATGTATAGGCGATGTCGCAAAAGAGGAGGCTGTTGGCCGTGATGGAGCCAAGGATACAGATCTGATATGTGTTTCAGGTGATCTCGGAGCTGCCTATATGGGTCTGCAGCTTCTCGAACGCGAGAAAGCAGCCTCTGCAGGCGTAAAGGATTTCATGCCGAGATTCGAAGGCAAGGAATACCTTGTGGAGCGCCAACTCAAGCCGGAGGCCCGTAAAGATATTGTGGCAATGCTTGCCGAGGCCGGTATTAAGCCCACTTCGATGATCGATATAAGCGACGGACTGTCGTCGGAACTGCTTCACATCTGCCATGCATCGAAAACAGGCTGCAGAGTCTACGAGGACCGCATCCCTATTGATTACCAGACCGCGATCATGGCAGAGGAACTGAACATGAATCTGGTGACCGCAGCTCTCAACGGCGGAGAGGATTATGAACTGCTGTTCACTGTGCCTCTTCACTGCCATGAAAAGATTAAGGAAATCAATGGCGTGAAAGTTATAGGGCACATCACTTCAGAATCCCTCGGGTGCGAGTTGGTGACCCGCGACGGCGCCGAAATGCCTCTCAGAGCCCAGGGCTTCAACCATCTCGAAGGATAAGAGGCAGGCGTTTTTAGAAAAATTGCTGCCCGGCAAAGTTATTTCATCAATAATATTAGGCTCGGGCGGCAATTATTTTCTAACTTTGCAGCGCAAAAAACGAACAAGTACATTCATAGTCATGATAAATCGTGTATTGATCAGAATCAAAGTCGTGCAGATGCTGTATTCATATCTGCTCACTAAAAGCGAGTTCAGGATTGAACCGGCTCCGGAATCGGCCACAAGAGATAGAAGATTTGCTTACACGGTTTATATCGACACGCTGCTCATGATACTGCGTCTGTCGGGTCAGAACACGAATCCCCAGCGGCAGACGTCACCTCTGGCGGGGCATGCTGTCCATCAGGCTCTTTCATCGAGCAAACTGGCCCGTGCCCTCCGCGATGACGATCAGATAAAGAGCATCATACTGAAGAAGGGCGATCAGGCCGATGATATGGCCGAGGCGACCGAACCGGTATATCTGTCGCTCACCGACTCTTCGATTTATAAGAATTATATCAAGACCAAAAATCATGAGCTGGCCGACGATGTGAGATTCTGGGCTGCAGTATTGCCTACCGTCATACTGAAAAACGCAAAATTCGTGGAATGCGCACGCCGTAACCCTGATTTCAGCATCACCGGCATGGAAAAAGGGATTGAAATGGCAGTCAATACTCTCGAAAGTTTCAGCGACAACCGCTACATGCTTCGCGATGCCTCTAAGGCACTGACCGCCTCACTCGACAAGGCTTACGAACTTTATCACGCATTGTTGCTCCTGCCTGCCGAAATCACGGAACTCCGGAGGCAGCGTATCGACAACGCGCGCCACAAGTTTCTTGCCACAGCTGAAGATCTGAACCCCAACACGAGGATGATCGACAACACCGTCCCGGCAAGGATCGCTGAATGCGACGCCATGACGGGATATCTGAAATCGAATCCTTTCAGCTGGGAGGGCGATTTTGATCTGATTCAACGTCTGCTTGACCGCATCATGGAATCCAAAATCTATCAGGACTATATGGATGCACCCTCCACGGATTACAAGACCGACTGCGAATTCTGGAGGCTGGTCATGAAGAATATCATACTGCCGTCGGACGATCTCGCCGAGGTGCTTGAATCTAAGTCGGTGTACTGGAACGATGATCTGGAGATCATGGGGACCTTCGTGCTGAAGACCTTGAAACGGCTGGCATCCACGCCCGAAGGATGCGTCGAACTGCTTCCGAAGTATAAGGATGACGAGGACGCCAGATTCGGTTCGGAACTGTTCATGGATGCGGTGAACAATTTTGACGAATATCGTTCATACGTAGAAAAATTCATCAATTCCACGTCATGGGATCCCGACCGGATGGCTTTCATGGATCTGGTAGTCATGGTGACGGCAATTGCTGAACTTCTCAACTATCCGCTGATACCTATTCCCGTGACTCTCAACGAATACATCGAGATAGCCAATGCATACAGCACTCCCAGAAGCGGCCAGTTCGTCAACGGCATACTTTACTCCGTGATAAATTATCTTCATGAACAGGGCAAGCTAAAGAAAAACTGATTTCAGAGGCTATCTGACGCAATTTGAAAAATTATTTGTATATTTGCATTATCCAACCAACTTAACCATACAGCAATGATTTTTAACCTCCTGACACTTCAGGCCGACGGCGGACAAGGCGCCGGAGCGATGAATCTGATCATGATCGTACTCCTGATCGCGATATTCTATTTTTTCATGATTCGTCCGCAACAGAAAAAACAGAAAGAGATCAGAAAATTCCGTGAATCGATCGGTGAGGGTGACCGTGTGGTGACTGCCGGCGGCATCTATGGCAAAATACGTTCGATCAACGACAATATCGTCAGCCTTCAGATCGCGAAGGATGTAGTGATCCGTGTCGACAAGGGTTCGGTATATCCTTCGGCAGCCGACGCTTCGCAGGATCAGAACAAGGCCGACGAAGCAGCCAAGCAGTAACGACATCATAACCTTCTTCCGGACTGTCCGGCAGAAATCCAGATAGTCAACACGATGGTCGACTGCAGACGAATTATCGAAAAGGCTAAAGGAGCCGTTCACTCCTCAAAAGGGCGTGACCTGCTCCTTTATCTTATGTTTGTGTGTGTCGCTTTCGTGTTCTGGTTTTTCCTTTCGCTGGATTCCGAGCTGCAGCGCGACTACGACGTGCCTGTCGAGATCGAGAATGTGCCCGACAGCGTTACGATGCTTGGCATAGTGCCTTCGGAAATCAACGTTTCGGTTCATGGCAAGGGATATCAGCTGATACGGTTCATGTGGGGCAAGATGCCCGTCATGCGCGTAAAATTCGTTGAGCACGTCACGGAAGGCAACGTTTTTGCTCTTCCGCGTCCTAAACTTGAAAGCCGTCTGCGTGACTATTTCGGCCAGGGTGTGCAGATCATGTCGATGCGTCCGGATTCTCTCCGGTTGCGATACACGACAGTACCGGGAGTGATGGTCAGGCTTGATGTCGACGCCGACATCCGCACAGATCTCCAATATGTACTGAGCGGCCCCATAACGGCCAATGTCGATTCGGTCAGAGTGTTCGCGCCCAATGGGCTGCCTTCGACCGTCACTGCTGTAACTACCGAGCCTCTTATCAAGTCGGGACTCAGGGACACATCGCGATTTGAGGTAGCGGTGACGCCAATGGACGGAATGCGGATAATCCCCGACCGTGTGATCGTGACCGTGCCGGTGGAGCCTCTGATAGTGAAGAAAAAGAAAGTGAAGATCGAAGTGACAGGCATACCGGAAGGCGCAGGGCTGATCACGTTCCCCTCTGTTGCTGAAGTATCATATCTTGTACCGATGAGTTTTTACAATGATGATTACCCGGTAAGCGCATTCGTTGATTTCAATTCTATCGACAACCGCAGGCAGCGGGCTAAACTGCATCTGACCCCTATGCCTGAACTGTACCGCAATGTCATGGTTGAGCCTGACAGTGTGGAATATATAATCGAAAAAAACGCCAGACAATGATACTGACAGCTATTTCCGGGGGTATCGGAAGCGGGAAGAGTGTTGTGGCACGCGTTTTGAGGGCTATGGGCTATGATGTATATGACTGCGATGTCAGAGCCAGGGAAATAATGGATAATGACGACAGGCTGCGCCAGCGCATAGCCTGCGAGGTATGCAGCGATGCTGTCGAATGCGGAAGGATCAATCGCCGTCGGCTGGCGGAAAAGGTTTTTGCAGATGAGGCAGCGCTTGAAAAGTTAAACCGCATAGTTCATGGCGCGGTCAGAGATGATATATCCCGCTGGGCGCCTATGCGCCGGAAACCACACGCTTTTATAGAGACCGCCATCCTTTATCAGAGTGGCATTGACAGAATGGTCGATGACGTGTGGGAAGTCACGGCTCCTCCACAGCTGCGGCTCCAGAGAGCCGTAGGGAGGGGAATGGATGAAAGTGATGCACGGTCAAGAATGGCCGCTCAGGCTTCATATGAAGCCGTGTCAGCTCACCCTGACGTCAAGATGATTGTCAACGACGGAATTGAAGCCGTCATACCACAGATACTTTCGCTTCTATCCGCCGGGTAACGGCTGCGTTCAGAGCATGATCTCGAACCGGTCGGCGTCCATCCATGGAGAGAACCGCTTGCGGTCTGCATCAAGCTGCTGACCGTCAAGGAGAGCATATATCAGACCGTCGGTCCTGCGGTCGGCGATATCGTCGCCCCAGTGATTGAATGCGAATGAATCGCCAGCCGGATATTCTCCGAATCTGTCTGACCCCTCACGGTTACAGCCTATGATGTATGCCTGATTTTCGATCGCTCTTGCCAGCAGCATATGCTTCCACGCGAATACACGTGAATGAGCCCAGTTGGCAGGAACTATAAGCGCGTCATATTCATTGGCGACGCTCCGGTTCCACACCGGGAAACGGATATCATAGCATATCGACATCTTCAATCGCCATCCTCTGAAACTTACTATGGGCGATCGTCGGTCGCCGGGAGTGAGCAGCTTGTGTTCCCCTCCCGCGCGGAAAAGATGACGCTTGTCGTAGAACACCGTCGCTCCGTCGTGCGACACCATGAATCCGCGGTTATATAGATTTTCACGTTCGTCGACTGCTGTAAATCCTCCCCATATGGCCATATTGCCTGTCATGGCCCATGTCCTCACTGTCTGCATAGTCACCCCGTCGTCGGTCTCGGCATTCTGAAGCAATTGTTGCCTGCTGTTGGCATATCCGGTGTTGAACATTTCAGGCAATACGATCAGATCGGTGTCGCTGTCGACCGCTGACAAACGTTTTTCGACGGCTGCAAGGTTAGCGGCAGCATCATTCTCTATGATGTCGTGTGGAATAATGGCGATCTTGAGATTGTTTTCAGGCATCTGTAGTACAGAATTTGTCTTTATACAGTCCGGTGAACTGACTGTAATAACGTTTGATCTCAAGCAGATCAGCCTCTATATCGCCGGTGGGATCAAATCTACGGGTGATATAGATATGTCGCGACGGATAGTCGATGGCCCCTAAAAGCACGGGGATGTGAGCGCCCATGGCTATGCGTAAAAATCCGCTATGCCAATGGCAGTTTCGGCTTCTTGTACCTTCAGGAGTTATTGCAAGAGTCAGACGTTCCGAATCATTGTATTTTTCTACAATCGCTTCGACAAGCGACCCTTTTTCACTTTTTTTGCTGCGGGGTACAGGTATTCCGCCTATGGCACGCAGAATGGATCCGAGCGGAAAGAAAAACCATGATTCCTTCATCAGAAATCCGGCTTTACGACTGACGGAGGCGTATGCCAGCTTGCCCAGCACGAAGTCCCAGTTGGATGTGTGCGGAGCCACACATACAATACACTTGGGGTAATCAGGCTGGGTGATGTCGACTTTCCAACCGGCCAGTTTAAGAATGAGGCCGCTCAGATTCATTTCGTCTCTACTTTCCCTGTCTCGTTTCTGGAGGGGAGAGCGGAATTCATTTCCTTCACGATAGCAAGCAATGCCTCGTTGAAATTCTCACGAAGTTTCCTGTAAGCAGCTGCGTAGTAGGCTGAACGTGCCTTACGGTAGGCGCCAGCGTTGTCAAATTCCGAACGCGATTTGTCAAAGCTGAAACTTACTTTAGACAGTGAGTCAGTCTGCAGGGCTGCAAGACTGCATATCGCATCAGTAAGCTTATCGCAATCTATTCCCGGAATGACCTCGCTTGCCATAGCACACTCCGCGGCGCAGTCGCCGCAGATATAACGGATCTGCTTTTTAAGAGTTCTTTTGTTAGCCATTTCTTTACGTTTAATATAATATCAACAAAAATAACTAATAAATCGTTTAGCGCCCTCATTAATGCACATATTTCTGACATTTGCGCAAGTCATCAAGAATCCGCGGGAGACTGCAAGCCGGAATCAGTCCGAGTGATCCTTCAGATACTGATATCTCGTCGAACCGCCTGACTGAATCGCCATGCATCCCCGGGACGTATAAACAGACAGGAACCGGATCGGACGTGTGACTTCGCCGACGCCACGACGTCACATGATCGGGCAGAAGAACCAAAGCCACTCCGGCCGTTCTGACCCTATTCCATACAGGCGATAGAAGTCTTGAATCAATTTGCTCAAGAAAAGCTTTTTTCAGATCCGGCATGCCGCCGTGAGCTGCCGTATCCGACGCCTCCACATGCACTACCACCAGGTCGGTGTCAGGATCAGCTATCGCTCTGACAGCCGCTTGAGCTTTCGCCTCAAGTGAAGTCCGGAAATCGCCGGTCAAAAGACTGGACTGACAAACATTCATTCCCAAGGCTTTCCCTATACCCCTTACGAGCGGTGTTCCGGCTATTACATAACCTTTCAGCGGATACGGACTCATACGGATAGGGCTGCCGGGCGACCACAACCACATCCAGGAAGGGAATTGAGGAAATGGCCGGTTTTTGTCACCCGATATAAAAGCATCATACGGCGAGAGAAAATCACCCGCGGTGAAAGATGAATCGGTAACCACCAGTCCGGTGAGAGCACTTATATGCCTCGCTGCCTTAATCTGCCGGATAGTGACCGATGACTCTATCATATCTCTTGCCATAGCATCATCTATGTCTGCCGGCATCGGATCCGACACACGGCCCGCATCATCAGACCTCACCACATTGCATCGCCATACGGTAGATCCGAGTCTGAGGGGCAGGCCTAAACCAAGTGCTTCAAACCATGCCCTCCCTTTGAGAGGCGCATCTTTGCCATAGCCTAAAATCGACATGATCGCCGTCTCGCTCCCAGGCGGACGTCCGTCGGGAGATGTCACGAGCCGACCGGTGACCGACATCGCGGCTATATCTGCGGCGACAGGCATATCGGCGGCCTGCAGCGGCGTTAGTCCGCCGAAAGATTCGTCAGGAAGATCGGCAGCTCCGTCAATGATTACAATAATGGTTTTCATCCGTCAGGAGGCCGCCTCCATTGAGGTCAACGGATATTGGCAATACTGATTATGTCGGCAAACACACCAGCTGCCGTAACATCCGCCCCCGCTCCATAACCTTTGATGACCATCGGATAGTCGTGGTAACGTTCGGTGGTAAGCAGTATCACGTTATTGCTGCCTTCGAGATTGTAGAAAGGATGATCCGACGCCACGAGCTCAAGGCCTACGGATGTAGCGCCATTGTCGAGACGGGCCACGAATCTGAAACGCTTTCCGTCAACTTTTGCCTTACGACGTCTTGCTTCAAAATCATCATCAAGCGATCTCACTTTTTCCAGGAATTCATCAACCGAACCCTCAAACATCGAGTCAGGGAGGAGGGGAGTAGCCTTGACATCCGACAGGCTCACCCCGTAGCCGCTTTCGCGCGCCAATATCACGAGCTTCCTCATTACGTCAGTGCCGCTCAGATCCACCCTTGGATCAGGCTCACTGTACCCTTCGGCTTTAGCACGGACTATCGCTTCGGAAAACGGCACGGTTTCGGAGATAGTGTTGAATATAAAATTGAGAGTGCCTGACAATACCGCTTCGATTCGGATGATCTTGTCGCCCGAATTGATAAGCGAGTTTATAGTGTTGATGATCGGCAGACCGGCTCCCACATTAGTCTCAAACAGATATTTCACGTCGCGTCGGCGCGCTATGGCCTTAAGGTCGCGGTATGTTTCGAAACTGCCTGATGCCGCGATCTTGTTAGCCGCAACCACGTTGACATTATGGCTGAGCATGTCGGGATACAGGGCGGCGATCTGCGGGCTCGAAGTGCAGTCGACAAATACTGAATTGAAGATGTTCATCCCTATCACTTCGTCGCGTATGAGTTCAGGCGATGAGGGCGAGCCCTTGGTTTTTAGCAGGTCGATACAGCCGTCAAGATTGATGCCTTCACGGTCGAAGTAAACTTTGGTGGAATTGGCGATGCCCACTACCTTTAGCTTCAGAGCCTTTTCGCGGAGAAGTTTCTCCTGCTGCAGGGCAAGCTGCTGAAGCAGGTGACGCCCAATGTTGCCAATTCCGACTATAAAGAGATTGAGTACTTGGGTGTCAGAGAGAAAAAAACTGTCGTGGATGACGTTGAGCGCCTTTTTCTGATCTTTGATTTTGATGACAAACGAGATATTGGTCTCAGATGCGCCTTGGGCACATGATATCACATTGATGCCGTTGCGGCCTAAAGTATTGAACAGTCGGCCTGCCACACCTGCGGCATTCCTCATATTCTCGCCCACTATAGCCACAGTGGCAAGATTGTGCTCGGCATGAATGGGATTGAGTTCTCCTGAAGCCAGTTCGGCGGCGTATTCTTTTTCGAGAGCCTCAACCGCACGGGCAGCGTCCTCATTCCTGACAGCAAACGACGTCGTGTTTTCGCTTGATGCCTGCGATACCATAAACACGCTTACGCCTTCGCGCGCAAGAGCATTGAAAATTCGGGCATTGATGCCGACAATGCCGACCATGCCGAGTCCGGATACCGTGATCAGGCATGTATCGCTGATCGACGAAATTCCCTTGATGGCTTTCCCTTCCGTCCCCGATTCACCGTCGCTGCTGTTGGACGAAATCAGCGTGCCGGGTGCTTCGGGATTGAACGTATTTTTGAGATGTATCGGTATGTTTTTGTGAAATACGGGATATATGGTAGGCGGATATATCACCTTGGCTCCGAAATTGCAGAGCTCCATTGCCTCGACAAATGTCAGATGGTCTATGACGTAGGTATTGCTGATAATCCGGGGATCTGCCGTCATGAAGCCATCTACATCGGTCCATATCTCAAGCGATTCAGCGTCGAGTGCTGCCGCTATGATGGCAGCCGTATAATCGCTGCCGCCACGCCCGAGATTGGTGACATCGCCTGTCGCCGAATCGGACGATATGAATCCTGGCACCACGGCCACCTCATAATCCTTTGAACCGAGTGTATCTATGACCAGCGGCAATGTGGCTTCATTATCAAGCACATGTTTGCCAAACTGGTCGACAGTCTTTATGATCCGGCGCGAGTCAAAAAGACGCGCGCCCTTGATAATCCGGCTGATAATAAAGCTCGACAGCCGTTCTCCATAACTTACTATCGTATCAAGAGAGCGCGAAGAGAGGTCCTTCAGCAGACTAACACCCTTGAATATATTTCCAAGCTCTTCGAGCATCCTGTCGACCTCATTCCGGGTGTCATCCTTCAGGTGTTCAGGCACCATGCCGTCGATGACATCGTGATGACGGCGGATGATGTTGGTATAAGTTTTCTTATATTCATCTTCTTCGCCCGCTGCTGCCGCTCTGGCGGTGGAAATGAGCATATCGGTGACCCCTCCGAGCGCCGAAACCACTATAATGACGGGCTTGCGACGTCCTTCGACTATCTTTTTGACCGAGCTCAGACTCTCTACAGTTCCGACGGACGTACCGCCAAACTTCAGAACTTTCATCTTGAATAAAGTTTATTCCGGCTTTATGTGATTTTTTACAACAATGCTGCAAAGGTAATCAATTTCCTCTGATTTCGTTGGGCATTTACATAGAATATATGTAATTTTGCAGCCTCTGGTTTCTGATCTCACACCTACATAAATATGGGTATAAGCATAAAATTAAACGACTTACGCAAAACCGACAGTGAGGCCAAGGAGGTGGATTTCTCTTCGGCCGAGCATCTGGCGGCAGATGAGCCTGCTGCAAAAGAGAAGACGGACGACGGAAAGATTGTGTTGCGCACCGAAAATCTCGTAAAGAAATACAGGCAGCGTACAGTCGTCAACCATGTGTCGATCAATGTGACCCAGGGTGAGATCGTAGGACTTCTCGGCCCTAACGGCGCCGGAAAGACCACCACATTCTACATGACCGTAGGCCTGATCACTCCGAATGAAGGCGAGATATTCCTCAACGATTTGAATATCACGAAATTTCCGGTATATAAGAGAGCTCAGAACGGTATAGGATATCTTGCTCAGGAGCCTTCGGTGTTCCGCAAGCTCAGTGTGGAAAACAATATCAGAGCTGTATTGGAGATGACCGACACCACTCCGGAATATCAGCGTGACAAGCTTGAGAGCCTCATATCCGAGTTCCGCCTCCAGAAAGTGAGAAAGAATCTCGGCGACCAGCTTTCGGGAGGCGAGCGACGACGCACTGAGATAGCGCGGTGTCTGGCCATCAACCCGAAATTCATCATGCTCGACGAGCCCTTTGCCGGAGTTGATCCCATCGCTGTGGAGGATATCCAGTATATAGTCTATAAGCTGAAGGAAAAGAACATCGGCATTCTGATTACCGACCATAACGCTCCGGAGACCCTGAGCATCACCGACAGGGCTTATCTGCTGTTTGAAGGCAAGATATTGTTTCAGGGAACATCAGAAGAGCTGGCGGAGAACCCCGTGGTAAGGGAGAAATACCTCGGACGAGGATTCGTGTTCAACCGCAAGAAGTTTGATTGAATATGGTCGCCGGACGGTCAGGAACGCGTTTCAACGCCGCATTTCCTGATCAATGTCATTATCGCGAGAGTGGCGATGAGGCTCGCAGCAGCCATCGCAGCGGAGAGGGGAGTATGGTCAGCCGCGACCTGGTTGACGTCAAATCCTCCTGAGGCGGAAACCGCCTGGGCTATTATCACCAGAGAATTGTTTGTGACGTGGGCTATTACGGCGAGCCAAAGACATCCGCTCCACGCGGTCAGGTATCCGAACATCGCGCCGAGGAGCATTCTCGGCACAAAGCCGTAGAACTGCATGTGCACGGCGCTGAATATAAACGCCGCGAGCCATACAGCCACATGAATGTTCATTCCGGCCGTAGACAACAGACGCTGGAGAGCGCCACGGAAAAAAATCTCCTCACTGAATCCGGCCAGCAGACCGATGATCAGCACTGAAATTATAATGCTTCCTACAGAATCGGTGCCTATAAGTTTCTGAGTCATCGCACCGGCATTTTCCTCGGCAGTCCTCATCCACTCTTCAATGCCGGCCATAGATTCAGGCAGATGCAACGATTCATTCCATGCGACAACCTGATTCATGAAAGGGATCATCACCAAAATCGCCAGAACGGTCAGGACCACTCCCATTGATGTAGGCCGCGAGTCGATCAAAAGCAACTGAGCCGGTCGGCGTGTTACAATCACGGCCGTAGCGGTAGCCGGCACAATGAACATCATCAGATCCTGGATGATCGTCGATATTCTCAGCCGCGGAGTAGTGGGATCGCGAAGGACTATGGCGATTATTACGCTGGCTATTACGAGACACAAGGCCGTCACACAGATAAAGAAGAGCAAACGGCGCCCTTCGTCAATATTAAAAGAGAGCGGTCCGCGCTCATTTGATGTAGAAATCCGAGGTAAGGCTGACATATTTTTCGGTTAGTTCGTTTGAATTATTTCTAATATAAATACTTTCTTCTTTTGGACGAGCGGAGAAATCACATTCTTTCGCGATCTCCCACAATATTCTTTTAGGCCTGCGGCGTGGCGACGTATGGACAGTGCATTTACGCACGACCGCCATTCGGTTAAGAGAGCAAAGCCATTCGATCTCCGGCACGGATTCAGCAGGAGATACAAGTGCCAGACGTCCGCCGGGAGAGAGCAAAGAGGGCGCAGCCGACAATATCCATCCGTAATTCATTTTGCCCTGATGTCGTGCCATAGCTCTCGAAGCATCGGGAGAGATCAGCTCGCTGGCGAAAAAAGGGGGATTGGTGATCACCAGATCGGCCTGACGCAAACGACACGCCGTGGCGTCGCCTACAATCATCTCAACATCTCCCGTCCATGGCGAAAGAGCTATATTGCCGATTGCCTCTACGGCAGCCGGAGCATCGATTTCCACCGCTGTCACGCGGCCTACGCCTCTCTGGCAAAGCATAAGCGACAGAATTCCGCACCCGGCTCCGAGGTCAATGGCCGAGCTGACTCCCTTGACCGACACCCAAGAACCCAGCAGTACACTGTCAGTGCTCACTTTCATGGCACACTCGCGATTGCATACTGCGAACTGCCTGAACCGAAAAATGTTTTCTCTATAAGGGTTGCTGCTCATTGTGATGCAAAATTAAGCAAATCCCGAAACAAATGATTAACTTTACACTCAAAAAGTTTGAAACATAATGGATATCAAATCTGCCATCTTCGAGATAAGCAACAGCGATTACCGCAAGTGTCCGTCGGGCAATATGCACGAATACGCGTTTATCGGACGTTCCAACGTCGGTAAATCATCGCTTATCAACATGTTGACCGGGCGCAAGAATCTTGCTCTCACGTCATCCACCCCAGGCAAGACGATGCTGATAAACCACTTTAAGATCAATGACAGCTGGTATATCGTAGATCTGCCGGGTTACGGATACGCTCAGAGAGGCAAAGAGAGCCGCCGTCAGCTTCAGAAAATCATCGAGGGATATATTCTCAACCGGGCTCAGATGACCAATCTGTTCCTGCTTGTCGACTCGCGTCATGCCCCTCAGAAGATCGACACCGAATTCATGGAATGGCTTGCCGAAAACGGGGTGCCGTTCAGTATCGTATTCACAAAGACTGACAAGCTCAGCAAAGAGGGCGCGAGGAAAAATATTGAAAAATATTGCGAAAGTCTTCTTGAAACTTGGGAATCTCTTCCACCGATATTTGTGACATCAAGTGAGGACGGCAGGGGGAAGGAAGAGCTGCTCGCTTACATTGAGGAGCTCAACAAACTTCCCCTCGAAAACGCTCAGCCATAAACCAAAAAGCGGCAGCGATTGTTGTAAATATTGTAATACAAACAAGCATAACCAACAAAGTCATGAAAGAGAAAGGAACGAAATGCGGCTGCCGCTGCAACAAGGATGTTAAGGCTACCGATAAGGAGGTCATGGAGTATCCCGGACTCGCAACCGACCGTGGACTTGACGATAAAGTCGACAAAGAGCTTGTAAAGGAAGCGACGAAGGAGCTTAACAACAATCATCACGGCAACAATTAAACCGCATCAGCATACCGGCCTGATATCCGCTGCCGGCGGAGAAACAGGCCGGTTTTGTATTGTCAGACGACAATATCAGAACTCCGCTGATGTGAGAGGAAGAAAGGAATTGCTGCCAAAATTTTGCTGCTCGTATAAAAAAATCAGCGGCAACTATTGCCTGAGTCAAAAATAAGTCATACCTTTGCACCGTCGAAACCGAAACATCGGCGAAGACGCGACCATGGTGAGCATAGTTCAGCTGGTTAGAATGTCGGATTGTGGTTCCGAAGGTCGTGGGTTCGAGTCCCACTGTTCACCCTAAGATGAGTTTGACGGACCCCCCCCTCGCAGGGGAGTCCGTCAATTTTTGTTTGGCTTTGTCATGTTTTTTATGTTACTTTGTAAACAAAAACGATTCATGAAACTCCGCAACGTATTTTTCATTATCACATTGCTTTCCACTGCTTTCGCGGCCAGAAGCGCAACTCCGGTGGATTCTCTTGCAATGAGAGTGACCCAGGGGACTTCGGCCGGACGAATAATATTCCATGAAATTCCTGCCGAAGGGCCGGAATTCTTTGAAATCAGCGCCGATTCAGGTCGTGTAAAGATTGAAGGGAACAGCAGGGTTGCACTTGCCACCGGACTCAACTGGTATCTGAAATACGTTGCCGGCATCCATATTTCATGGAATAATCTGACGCAACCATTGCCCGAACAGCTTCCTTTGCCTGAAGAAACCATAAGGAAAACAGCCTCGGTCCCCGATCGGTATTATCTTAATTACTGCACTTATTCCTACTCGATGCCTTTCTGGGACGAGGACCGATGGATGAAAGAGATCGACTGGATGGCGCTGCATGGCATCAATATGCCGCTCACGATGACCGGTATCGAGACCGTTTGGCGAAATATGCTAAAAAACCTCGGTTATACCGATGAAGAGATCGGACGCTTTATAAGCGGCCCGGCATTCTTTGCCTGGTGGCAGATGAACAATCTCGAAGGGTGGGGAGGCCCGCTGCCTGACAAATGGTATGAGCGCCAGACCGATCTGCAACATAAGATCGTCGCACGCATGCGCTCACTGGGCATAGAACCGGTATATCCGGGTTATGCCGGCATGGTGCCACATGATATCCACGACAAACTCGGGTTTAAGGTTACCGACACCGGCAAATGGTGCGGGTTTGTGCGTCCGGCTTTCCTTTCGCCCGACACGGATGAATTTCCACGCTTGGCCGACATGTATTATAAAGAGCTCGACAGCCTTTACGGAAAGGCCAGATACTATTCCATGGATCCCTTCCATGAGGGCGGCCCTGCTGAGAAGGTCGACATTCCGCTTGCCGGAAGGAGACTGAAAGAGGCCATGAAACGAGCTAATCCGGAGTCGGAATGGGTGATACAGAGCTGGGGAGGCAATCCGCGCCGCGACATGATCGACACAGTGGTGAGGGGCGACATGAAGGTGCTGGATCTTTACAGCGACAAGGACGCCAAGTGGCGTCGCCCGAATGTGTATGGCGATCATGAATGGATCTACTGCATGCTTCTGAATTTCGGCGGCAATGTAGGCCTTCACGGACGCATGGACATGTTTGTCGAGGGATTCTATGACGCCATGGCTGCAGATTCGCTTCACCGCCTGACCGGAGTGGGACTGACTCCCGAAGGGATAGAAAACAATCCCGTGATGTATGAACTGGCGATGGAACTTCCATGGCGGAGCGAGCGTTTCGACACACGCGAATGGCTTAAAGATTATCTGTCGGCGCGCTACGGCCGCGAGGCCACGCCTGAAGTCATCGAGGCATGGGATGCACTGCGAAACACCGTATACAACGCTCCGGTCGACATGAAAGGACAGGGCACCCTCGAATCACTTTTCTGTGCGCGACCGTCGTGGACGCCCCGCAGCGCATCGACCTGGGGCAGCTCGGAAATGTTTTATTCTCCCGACTCCACTGCAAAGGCAGCCCGACTCATGCTTAAAGCCGCTCCCTCCTATGCCGGCAACGCCAATTTCGCCTTTGACCTTGCGGATATCCGGCGACAGGCGAATGCCGACGAAGGCAACCGCCTGATACGGCATATGGCTGATCTTAAAGAGCGTGGACTGACCGACAGCCTTACGGCTGCATCCGATCGTTTCCTCAGGCTCATACTGATACAGGATTCAACATTATCCGTTCAACCCGATATGTGTGTCGACACATGGCTTGATGCGGCAGGCAATCTCGCTGGTGAAGATGCCAATGCGAGAAAACTCTACAGGCGCAATGCAGCCCAGCTCATTACAGTGTGGGGCGACAGCGTGGCTTCCAACCTCGGCGGACTGCATGACTACAGCCATAGAGAATGGAGCGGACTGCTGCGCGAACTGTATTATCAGCGCTGGAAAGCATTTTTCGACTCCGAGCTCCGCGGCGCTCCCAAGCCAGATTTTTATCTGATGGAGACTGAATGGGTCGGCAGAAGAGAAAATGACTGAAACTGTTATAAACCTTAATTTGCACTATATCTGGAAATATGAATAAGCCAAAAGTATATTTTTGCAAAAGGATCAATGCCGAGAATCTCGTGAGAATATATGAAATGCTCGGACGCAAGGCGCATGGCAATGTAGCCATAAAGCTGTCAACCGGCGAAGGTGGAAATCCGAATCACCTGAGTGTCGACGTGATCAAGAAGCTTGTGGGACTCGTCGACGGCACTATCGTGGAGTGCAACACCGCTTACGACGGCTCGCGGAACACTACTGCCGAACACCTTCAGACAGCCGCCGAGCATGGATTCACAGCCATTGCTCCGGTGGATATCATGGATGCCGAAGGTGAAATATCACTTCCGGTGAAGCACGGACGTCATCTCAAAGAGAATTTTGTCGGCAAGAATTGGGAGAACTATGATTTCACAATGGTGCTCTCGCACTTCAAAGGACATCCTATGGCCGGTTTCGGCGGAGCGCTGAAAAACGTCGCCATCGGCATGGCATCGTCGGCAGGCAAAGCATGGATACATACCGCTGGAAGTTCCAGAGATATCCCGGTTGACTGGGCCAATGTGCCGCCTCAGACCGACTTTCTTGAATCAATGGCCGAAGCTTGTGAATCGGTGTTTGAAAAGGCCGGCGAAAACATCCTTTTCATCAGTGTGGCCAACAATCTGTCGGTCGACTGCGACTGTGTGGCCGAACCGGCGCCCATAGAGATGAGAGATCTCGGCATATTGGCGTCGCTCGATCCCGTTGCTCTCGACAGAGCCTGCGTCGACATGGTATATAATGCCGATGACGAAGGTAAAGCGCATCTGATAGAACGCATTGAACAGCAACAGGCCACGCATCTGCTTGATTACGCGGAGGAGCTTGGACTCGGATGTCAGGACTATGAGCTAATAAGAATAGATGACGAGCCGGAAGCTTGACGAAATAGCCCTGAGGTATCGTGTGGTTGCGATGTGTGGCGTGAGCGGATCAGGGAAAACCTATTGCGCGCGTCAGCTTGTCAGTCAGGGATTCATGCGCCTTTCGTCGGATGAAATCATATGGCAGAGATATGGCGATGAATTCCCCGCTCTTGACCCGGAAATCCGTCAGCAGGCGTTTAAGTGGGCGGCCGAAGAGATAGACAAACTCACTGCCGCTCTTATCTCAAACGGCGAGCGGATAGTCGTAGACTCTACCATGTGCAAGCGACAGAGACGCGAAGCTTTCCGGAACATATGCCGGGCTAAAGGCGTCGAACCATTGTTTGTATATCTCAAGACTCCTCTTGATAGCATTATCCGACGCATGGGCGAACGCAAGGGGATCGGCCCCGATGACCAGATCGTCAGCGAACAGCAGCTCCGTTTATTCTATTCCGGCTTTCAGGCGCCTGAAGAAGGGGCCCCTGACGTCATCACTATCGAAGAATCCGACAGGTAAAACAGTCGGTAAATACTTCATACAATATTTACGGCGGCATAATGGATGTTATGCCGCCGTGATTTGTCATATGAGAATCCGTAGCTGCGGTATCAGAATTCAGACGAGAAGAAGAACTGAATCTTCGGGAAATCATTCTGTGCCATCTGGAGGACGTAGGATGAATCGGCAAGAAACACGTCGCGTCCCTCCCGGTCTGTGGCCATGAACTGGTGCTTGCGACGTTTGAACGCTTCCAGAGCATCCTGATCGTCGCTCTTGATCCAGCACGCCTTATATAGCGATATCGGTTCCCAGCGGCATTGTGCGCCATATTCATGGAGAAGACGGTATTGTATTACCTCAAACTGAAGCTGACCGACAGTACCGATGATCTTGCGTCCATTGAACTGGTTGGTAAACAGCTGAGCCACACCCTCGTCCATGAGCTGCTGTATGCCCTTGTCGAGTTGCTTCGACTTCATGGGATCAGTGTTCTCGATATACTTGAACATTTCGGGCGAGAAACTCGGCAACCCTTTGAAATGCAGTTCTTCCGATGTAGTAAGCGTATCACCGATCTTGAAATTGCCGGTATCCGGAATGCCCACAATATCGCCGGGATAGGCTTCATCTACGATACTCTTTTTCTGGGCCATAAAGGCAGTGGGAGCGGCAAACTTCAGAGTTTTGCCCGACCGGACATGACGGTATGGAGCGTTGCGCTCAAACTTTCCGGAGCAGACCTTTACAAAAGCTATACATGAACGGTGGTTGGGATCCATATTTGCATGGATCTTGAATACGAATCCTGAAAAGGCCTCTTCCTCAGGGCTGACCTTACGTTCAACGGCCTCGATGGGGCGGGGCGAAGGAGCGATTTTCACAAAACAGTCGAGCAGCTCCTTGACTCCAAATGTGTTAAGGGCAGATCCGAAAAACACCGGAGCGACTTTCCCTGCGAGATATTCCTTTGGATCGAATTCAGGATAAACGCCCTCGATAAGTTCAAGATCCTCGCGCAGTTTTGATGCGTCAGTCTCACCGACAGCACCGTCAATGCGCGGGTCGTCGACACTGTCGATCTCCACACGCTCGGTCACTTTCTGTTTGTCGGGTGTGAAAAGATCAAGAGAATGCTCGTGGATGTTGTATACTCCCTTGAACTTCGCGCCAATATTTATCGGCCAGCTAAGGGGACGGACGGCGATATGCAGCTCCTGCTCAAGTTCATCGAGAATATCAAACGGATCGCGTCCCTCACGGTCAAGCTTGTTGACAAAAATGATCACCGGGGTGTTGCGCATACGGCACACTTCCATCAGTTTGCGTGTCTGCTGCTCGACACCCTTGGCTACGTCTACAACTATGATCACACTGTCTACTGCCGTGAGAGTGCGATAAGTGTCTTCGGCAAAATCCTGGTGGCCCGGGGTATCGAGAATATTGATCTTGTAGCCGTCGTATTCAAAACCCATCACGGAAGTGGCCACAGAGATACCCCTCTGTTTTTCGATCTCCATCCAGTCGCTCGTGGCCGTCTTTTTGATCTTGTTGGATTTAACGGCTCCGGCTATATGTATAGCACCTCCGAAGAGAAGCAGTTTCTCAGTGAGAGTAGTCTTGCCCGCATCGGGGTGGGATATGATCGCAAACGTGCGTCGGCGACTTATTTCGTCGGTCAGTTGTGACATTGATTAATGGATTTTTGCTTTTTCGGAGTGCAAAGTTACGGAGTTTTTCGTGATTTTGCAGTAATTTTGCGGAATAAAGATACCCTATATGCAACTTACCAACCAGATGAGGAAGTTCGTCGCGACGCTCGACGATGCCCGTGTGCGACGTGATTCCGGTCTCTTCAAAGCCGAAGGGCAGAAGTGCGTGGCTGACACATTCGGTTATTTCCCGCTACATAGCCTCTATGCCACTTCGGCATGGATTGAAGAGCACCGGGAATTGTCATCACGAGCCGGAGAGTCACTGGCGGCAGTCACACGCCGCGACCTCGAACGGATGAGCCATCTCTCCACTCCCCCGCAGGTAATAGCCGTCTATGAAATGCCTGAGGAACGGCTGCCTGAAAATATCGGACGCGAAGGTCTCGCCCTCGCTCTCGACAGCATTCAGGATCCGGGCAATATGGGAACGATAGTGCGTCTGGCTGACTGGTTCGGAATAGATACGGTAGTATGCTCGACAGACTCGGCCGATCCATATTCACCGAAAGCGATAATGGCAAGCATGGGATCAATCTCAAGGGTCAGACCGGTAAGAACCGATCTCGCAGCTCTATTGCGGTCATCAGGAGCAACAATCTGCGGGACGTTTCTTGACGGAGCCGACATCTTCAGCAGCAGCGTGCCAAGCACTGGTATCATTGTTATGGGCAGCGAGGGCCACGGCATATCTGAGGAGATCAGCTCGCTGGTCGACATGCGGCTTAAAATACCTCCCTTTCCTCCCACTCGACATGGCGCCGAATCTCTGAATGTCGGCATGGCCACAGCTATTATCCTGGCGGAATTCCGCCGCCGTCAGATGAGTTAAATCCGTTGATATGGCAAAGATCAAGACAGTATGGGTATGCAGCGCATGCGGCAACGATTTTCCCAAATGGGAAGGGCGCTGCAGCGCATGCGGCGCCTGGAATACTCTGGTAGAGGAGAAAGTGGCAGTAGAAAACGCTTCCAGATCAAAAGGAGGATTGTCATCGCGTCAGAAAGCGAAACCTCTGCGTGTGTCGGAGATAGAGACTTCCGACGCACCACGCATCCGCATGCCGAGCAAAGAACTCAACCGGGTGCTCGGAGGGGGCCTCGTGCCCGGATCAATGGTGCTTATAGGCGGCGAACCCGGAATAGGCAAATCCACACTCGTGCTGCAGAACACTCTTTCCATACAGTCGCGAAAAGTGCTGTATGTATCGGGAGAGGAGAGCGCCATGCAGATCAAGATGCGTGCAGAGAGGCTCGGACGTCAGAGCGAAACGGTATATATCGTATGCGATACATCGCTTGAAAACATTTTTGAGCACATCGAGAATGTGGATCCCGGTCTCATTGTCATTGATTCCATTCAGACCATCGCATCCGAGGAACTTGAATCGCCGGCCGGAAGTGTCGGGCAGGTGCGTGAATGTTCTGCCCGACTGCTGCGTTATGCAAAGGAGAGCGGCGTGCCGGTAATTGTGATAGGCCATATCACCAAAGAGGGGAATATTGCCGGCCCGAAAGTGCTGGAACATATCGTCGACACGGTGCTCCAGTTTGAAGGCGACAGGCATTATCTCTACCGCCTGCTGAGATCAATCAAAAACCGTTTCGGAAGCACATCGGAGCTCGGTATCTACGAAATGGTGCGCACAGGCCTGCGGGAGGTCACGAATCCGTCGGAAATATTGCTGTCACAGACCGACGACCATCTTTCGGGCACAGCAATAGGAGTGACGATGGAGGGCATACGGCCTCTGATGATCGAAGTGCAGGCGCTGGTCAGCACAGCTGCCTACGGCACCCCGCAGCGGTCGGTCACAGGCTTCGATGCCAAGCGTATGAACATGCTCCTGGCTGTGCTTGAGAAGCGTGTCGGATTCAAACTCGCGCAAAAGGACGTGTTCCTGAACATCGCCGGAGGCATGAAAGTCAACGATCCGGCCCTGGATCTTGCCGTGATAAGCGCCATATTGTCGAGCAACGTAGATATGGTCGTGCCGCGCACCATATGCATGGCCGGAGAGGTAGGGCTGACAGGCGAGATACGTCCCGTCACCAGAGTGGAGCAGCGTATTCAGGAGGCCGAGAAGCTCGGAATGGAGCAGATCATCATTCCCCGCAGCAATGTGAAAGGCATGGATCTCGGGTCGCTCAGCATAAAGATCACTGAAGTCAGCAAGGTGGAGGAAGCTTTCCGCATGCTGTTCTCCTGACGATGTCGCATCATGTGGGTTGCTCTGGCTCTGATATCGGCTGCATGCCTGGGATTCTATGACGTGATGAAGAAACTGTCGGTACGTGACAACGACGTGCTGACAGTGCTTATGCTCAATACCGTTTTCGGCGCACTGCTCATGTCGCCGGTACTTGTCGGCACTATGACAGCAGGGGATTGCTCGATAATGACGGCTTCAGATCATGCCATGATTGTAGTGAAATCATTCATCGTGCTCGGTTCATGGATCTTAGGATATTTTGCCATAAAACATCTGCCAATGACTATCCAGGGCCCCATCAATGCGTCGAGGCCAGTCATGGTGCTTGTCGGAGCGGTAGCGATCTATGGCGAACACCTGAATCTGCTGCAATGGTGCGGCATATCGATCGGTTTCTTCTCTCTGTATATGATATCCCGCATCAGCGCCGGCGAAGGCATTACTCTCCGCAACAGCCGATGGCTCTGGATGGCCGTCGGAGCGGCGGTGCTGGGGGCGGCGAGTGCGCTGTACGACAAGTTCCTTCTCCGTCATTTCCGCCCTCTCGACGTTCAGGCCTGGTATTCCTTCTATCAGTGCATAATCATGTCGTGTGCGCTTGCGATTGTCAGAAAGTTGTCGTCATCACGACCTCACCGTTTTTCATGGAGGTGGACAATACCGTTGATTTCCGTTTCCCTTACGGTTGCTGACCTTGCTTATTTCTATTCGCTGTCGCTTGAAGGCGCCATGATATCCATCGTATCCATGATACGACGCGGAAGCGTGGTGATCCCGTTCATATTCGGAGCAGTAGTGCTGCATGAAAAGAATTTCAAGGCTAAAGCGGCCGATCTCTGCATACTGCTGATCAGTCTCGGACTGCTGGTGCTCGGTTCGGCACTCTGATGATTCATTGATGGAGAAACGATGGAAAAACGGCGGGAATTACGTTTTTTTTACCCTTACTGTTTGATATTGCTCATTCTAATGAATTATCTTTGCAGTTCAGAGAAATATCGACCAATGTTATCACGCTTATTAACCAAGATATCGTTTATAGCGGCATTATTATCGGGAACGATGTCGCTCAATGCCCAGATAAACACCGATCAGGTAATACAGGTCGGACGCAATGCTCTTTATTTCGAGGACTATATGCTGTCTATCCTGTATTTCAATCAGGTCATTTCTGCTAAGCCCTATCTCGCCCAGCCATATTTTTTCAGAGCTATCGCAAAATACAATCTTGAAGATTTCCAGGGAGCTATAGATGACGCATCGAAAGCTATTGAGCGTAATCCGTTCCTGATCGATGCCTATGAACTGAGGGCTGTGGCACGTCAGAACACCGGCAACGCCGAGAAAGCTCTCGACGACTATGACAAAGTGCTGGAGACTCTTCCCGAGAACAGAGTGATACTCTTCAACAAGGCTCTTGCGTATGAAGAGCTCAAAAGATATGATGAATCCGCGGCTACTTTCGACAATCTCCTGCGCCTGCATAGCGGTTTTGATGGAGGATACGTCGGACGCGCCCGACTCAGACTTGAGCGGGGGGATACGGTCGGGGCGCTTGAGGATGTCGACAAAGCGCTTGACCTCAACCGACGGTCGGTCAACGCCTATCTGATAAGAGCCGACGTAGCCATTAACTCGCGACGTGACTATGCCGCGGCGCTGGAGGATATGAACGAGGCTATCAGGCTACAGCCTAAGTATCCCGGATTTTATATCAACCGAGCCTTCCTCAGACACAACCTCGATGACTATTACGGAGCGCTGAGCGATTATGAGTATGCCATCCAACTTGATCCGGATGACTATACAGGTTATTTCAACCGTGCTCTGCTGCTGTGCGAAGTAAGGGATTTCGACAAGGCTCTCGTGGATCTCAATAAGGTGCTCGCTCTGCGCGGCACAGATTACAGAGCTTTATATAACCGTGCGCTCGTCCTGAAAGAGAAGCGTGATTTCAAGGGAGCCATGGCCGATATAAATGCCATTATCGCGGCCTATCCTAATCTGGCCGCCGGCTACTTCCTGCGCTCGGAGATAAGACGTGACATGGGCGATATGAATGCGAAAGAAGATTTTGATCACTCGCTGGCTCTCGCCCGAAGCCAGAAGCCGGCGAATATCGCCCCTTCAACCCCTCCGTCATCTGGGACGGGCAGCGATACGACATATTCCTCCACCGACAGTCAGTCCGAAAAATCTGAATCGAATAAAAAGGAAGAAGATAAAAAAGCTCCGTTTGACAAAGATTTTGAAGACATCATGCGCGGAGGCGACGATTCTCCCGATAAAGTAATGGCACGTCTGACATCACTTCTTACGGTCAACGACAATACCAATATCGAACAGGAATTCATCAATAAAAGTATAAGAGGACGCGTGCAGGACCGTAACGTAAACATCTCCTACGAACCGGTTTTCACAGCATCATATTATAATTCTCCTACCGAGCTGCGTCCGAATCCGGAATATATCAAGGAAGTCGATGACATCAACCGGACACGGGCCTTGCGCTTCGTGCTTCAGGTGACAAATGCCGAACCGCGTCTTGACGACGAAGACCAGATAAAACGGCACTTCGACTCGGTGAATTATTATAATTCCTATCTTTCCACACATAAACCCAGAGCTATAGATTATTTCGGCAGAGCGATGGATCTCCTGACGCTCCGCGACTATGATGCCTCGATCTCAGATTTCAACAGAGCACTGGAACTGACGCCTGACTTCACTATGGCATATTTCATGAGAGCAATCGCAAGGCTCCGCAAATATGAATCCGGTGCAGACAATGAAAACGCGAAACCGACGGCTGCACAACGCCGGAATAATCCTGCGCCATCAATCCCCGGATCTTCCATGCTGGAACGGAAGGCAAACATGACCGAGATCCTGGCGGATATCGACAAGGTGATAGAACTTTCGCCTGAAATGCCGGTCGCTTTCTACAACAAAGGAGTCATATTGCTTCAGATGCAGGACTATACCTCGGCTCTTAAGTCACTCAACCGCGCACTGGAACTTAAGCCCGACTTCGGGGAAGCATACTACAATCGTGGTTTTGTATATTACATGCTTGGCGACCGCAGCAAGGGATCAGCCGACGTCAGCAAGGCAGGGGAGTTGGGAGTCATGCCGTCATACAATCTTCTCAAGCGTATGAACAGATGATCGCCGCAGCAGGCACCCATACACGTTAGCTTCATACATCGAACAGCGCCGGCATACCCATCGGAAGGTACGTCGGCGCTGTCGTAAGATACGCAGCCGGACTGTAAGCCGGGTTATGTCGGCCTGAAGCTTCCTCCAAAGAGGGCCATCAGGGCCGTTCCGTCATTTATCTACGCCATGTGTCGCCACATGGCTCAAGCAGCCTACCCCCCGGCAATGGACGAGCAATCCTTGAATGCCGGTATACTTGGCCTTGCAACCCATGAGATGTGCGGCGCCTCATGTCGCCATGAAGCCCGGTGGGCTCTTACCCCGCCTTTTCACCCTTACTCCATATCCAAAGGATACGGAGCGGTCATTTTCTGTCACACTCGCTCCGGCGTCGCCGCCGGCTTCCCGTTAGGAAACATGGCGCTCTCTGTTGCCCGGACTTTCCTCATGCCGGCTACTTGCCGGCCCGCGACGGAACGCCCGGCTGCGTCTGCAAAGTTAATGCTTTTTTGTCAGAAGTCCAAGCGACTTCAGCATACCATTGCGCTATCACATTGAGCGCAGGAGCAGATATGCTTTGGCTTCGTCCCATGGGATATAAATGCGGGGATCGCCTTCGATGAGGTTGACCGCCTGCTCATTGAGATCGGCTCGCGCATATACAGTGCCGCGGGGACCGCGGAAAATCACCAGACGGAAATTTGCTGCCATGGGCACGATGCGGAAATCAAGCCAATCACGGCTGACCTCCCCGGGATTATCGGAATCAAGATAGCATCCGGGAATTCTGATCAACGCAAGGAGAGGCATGAGTGTCTCGGCATGGCCGAACCGCAACTGTACCGGCGCCACAGCCGTATCACCTTCGAGGAACCGGTCGGTAGAAGAGATCATATCGCCGAGCAGTGCGCGTGCAGCCTTGGCCGGCGCGTCAGACAGTGCTGAGGCGGAGTGCGTCAGATGCTGCTTGTAGTTCTTGAACGACCACATGGCATTGAATTCTTCGCGTGTGACATATTTCGATATATCGCAGGGCAGTTCCATTGCGGCCGTAGCAGCCAGACAGGAATATATGTCCATTGTCAGCGACGTAGGGTCAAGTATATCATCCACAGGATAATTCGCTCCAAGCATCTTGCGCAAAACCGTCAGGGGTACCATCGAGTCGGCAGCCTCTTTCAGAGTGCGGCGGTAGGCAGGGGAGAGAAACAGTTCTTCAAGCTCGGGATCATCATTGAAGAAACGGAGCAGAGGATTATTCTGACGGCCCGATGAGGTATAGATCTCCACCTTATCGTCAAGACGGGCTATCTGATGGGTAAACTCATACATACTCATGATGCACCGCGGCACATAACTGCTTATAGCATTTATACGGCCATCGCGCATCAGCATGGGAAAATCGCTGTACATCCTCATGCCTATGCCCATCTGCTCGGCTTTGCCGAGAGTATCGAGGATTCCCCACCGGCCTGCCGTACGCTCGATAATCTGCTCCGTAAGCCTGAGCAGATTGCGTCCGCGCGGGGTTATAGTGCGGAGTTTGACAGCATTCTTTAGCGCCCTCGACACATTGGAGGCCGCTTTCCCCGACGACATATATCTTGAACCGTGCCGCCCTACGTGGTTTATCATTATGGGCGTCAGAGAATCCGGCGTTTCCGGAGTGACACTTACATCAGGATATGGCATCGAGCTTCCGAGGCACTCCCTGAAAGTATAGTCAGTGGTCTGCGCCGACAGAGCTGCCGGCCATGCGAGGGCCATCAGTGCCGCAAGTGATGAAATTGCATTGACGAGTCTTTTCATGAGTTGAAACGTATTTGCTTTCAACAACGGTCGGCGGCACGTGAAAGTTCACTCCGGGTATTCAATGTTTTCCCGCTTAAGCCGAAGCAACACCTCGTCGAGAAAACGCCGGGCCTGCACTTTGGCCTCATTGAGATCCATGTATGTATAGTTGCCGCAATCGCGGGGCGAGGCTCCGGGCACATCCCCTTCATATTCTGCAATGAAGCGGAACGTGTCCCTGATAAGCTCCACAATGTCGCAGGGCTTCAGATCGCCCGAAAGGATGAGATAGTTGCCTGTCCGGCACCCCATTGGCCCCCAATAGACCACACGGTCTTTCCAGTCGGACCGGTTGCGCAGATACGTAGCAGCCAGATGTTCGATCGTATGAAGCGCCGCGCCCGAGAGAGCAGGCTGCCGGTTAGGCTCGGTCATGCGCACATCGAATGTAGTAAGGACGTCGCCCGAAGGTGTCAGATCACGTCGCGACACATATATGCCGCGAAGCAGACGCTCATGATCGACAGTGAAACTTGCTATTTTTTCCATAATTGCGATATCTGTGAGACAAGTGGCATCAGCACAGAGAATGTCCGCATCGGTGCGTCGTGCCAGAAATTCTCATACTGGGAAATATTGTCGGCAGCCCCCGGTGTGTCACTGACAACTCTTACTGATAAAAACGGCACTCCCTGAAGCCAGCATGTCTGGGCCATTGAAGCCGACTCCATGTCGACCGCCGCCACATCGGGATACAGGCCGCGGATGCGCTCGGTCTCTTCCGGTGAAGTAATAAACATGTCGCCCGAGGCGATCAGTCCCTTGATAACACCGGCAGTAGCATCCAGAGCAGGCAACGAGAGTATTTCATGAGGGGGCTGGAAAAATGCCGGGCAGCCCGAAGCCTGACCGGGAACTGTACCAGGGCCACACCATACGTCATGGTAGGCCACTCTTTCTCCTACCACGACATCAAGTATTCCGGCACGTCCTGTGCCTCCGGCTACTCCGGTATTGATCACAAGATCGGGATTCTGATCATTCAGAATCCACTGGAGAGCCAGAGCTGAGTTGACTTTGCCGATGCCGCTCTGCATGGCTATAACCTCACAGCCTGCCATGTAACCGGTATGGACTGGCATCCGGCCATTCTCAATGATAGTGTCATCTGAAATATGGGGAAGCAGAAGATCAAGTTCCTTCTGCATGGCGACCACAATGGCGATTTTCATATATGTGTCAGATTAATGCCAAAGAGAGAAACCGGGCAGCTACAGGCCATAAGCCTCTCTGCCCGGCAGTCAGGTAAACTCTTCCGGCTATATATAAACGGATTGTTGATTATTCGTAGGGATTGACTTCATCAAAACCTGCAGCATCGAACTCGTCATCGTTGAACTCGTCGGAGCCGTAGAAATTTTCATCAAGATCAGGGTCAGCGGCCGCCTTGTCGGCTTTTTCGTCGATTTTGGCCTCGAAATCATCAAGATCCACAAACTGCGCAGGCGGATTGCCGAGAGCGAGAGAGCAAACGGGATCCTTGAGCGATCTTCCCGGCTGGGTTTTCTTCAATTCCATGAAGAAACAGCGGTCGGTCAGATAGTCAAACACAAAAATGAGCCGCTGTCCCTCATCCTCCAGAAAATCGGAGAGGGGAGTCTCCTCCATGAGGTAAACATCGTCGGCCGAGTCGGCGCCCATGTCCTCGAGAGTTATCTCCTTGCCTTTTTCCCAATTGTCATCGCAGATAAAGAATGAGTTCATCTGGCCCTTGTCGTAATTGACTGAGTCACAGATAGCATTGCGTAAATCAAGGAATGTGGCATCGGAATCGATGCTGATCTCACGCTTGAAGTTGTCGACCTCGTCTGACACTAACCTGAATGTGAATATCATGGGTAACGTATTTTGGTTGTCGGATTATGAGTATTATGATGCTGCAAATTTAATATAAAAATCGTGATTATCGCATTGACGCGATAAAAAACGTGTTTTTTACACCTACTTGGGAATAATCTCGAATTTTGTCGTAATTTTGCATTTTAACCTAACCTAAGAAACAATGGTGGATCAAACGACTATAAAAATTCAGGATATGCCGGCCGGGGAATTAAGCCGTCAGCTTTTGGAAAAGACCAGATGTTTCTTGAAGCTGTCGGGAAGCGTATCGGACGATAACGATTACAGAGACATACGGTCGGCCTACGATGCCGCAGTAGCCGACGGAGTAAATTTCAACGACGAGTTCGGCATCAATGCAATAATTCATAGTCTTGACACAGCCATTCTGCTGTGTGAGGGGCTGAGCCCCGACCGTGTGATTTCACTGGCAGTGATCCTTTCTCCGCTCCACCGGGCAGGATATCTGAAAGAGCACGACATTGAGCGCCGATGGGGAGAGGACGTCGGCCATATGCTTCGCGGACTTCAGAAAGTATCCGAGCTGTATTCGCGCCGCACGGCTGTCGACAACGAAAATTTCGGAAAGCTTCTGCTCACTTTTGCAGAAGATATCCGGGTCATCATAATAATGATTGCCGAGCGTACGGTGCTCATGCGGTCAATCAACCATCATCCCGACACGGAAAAAGTGATGGCGGTGGCCTCCGAGGCCAAATATCTTTATGCGCCGCTTGCCCATCGTCTTGGATTGTACAAGATGAAGAGCGAGCTGGAGGACATGTCGCTCAAATATTCCAACCGGGAGATATATACCCGCATAGCGCGCAAACTTAATGAGACCAAGGCAAGCCGCGACGCATACATCTCATCATTCATAGCTCCTGTCAGAGAGGCGCTCGAACGTCATGGACTGAAATTCGACATAAAAGGGCGCACCAAATCCATCTCATCGATCTGGAACAAGATTCAGAAGCAGCACAACGATCTTGAACACATATATGATCTGTTCGCTATCCGTGTGATACTCGATGTGGCTCCCGAGCGGGAACGCAGCGAGTGCTGGCTGGTATACTCCATAATCACCGATATGTATCAGCCCAATCCTGCCCGTCTGAAAGACTGGCTGAGCATCCCCAAGAGCAACGGATATGAATCCCTGCATATCACCGTGATGGGCCCGGGAGGCCGTTGGGTGGAAGTGCAGATCCGTTCACGGAGGATGGACGAGATAGCCGAAAAAGGCGTGGCGGCCCACTGGAAATACAAGGGTATCAAAAGCGAAAACAATCTCGACACCTGGATGAATCAGGTGAGAGAGGCGATGGAGAATCCGCAGGGAGGCCCTCTGGAACTGATGAAGGATTTCAAGATGGATCTTTATCAGGAGGAGGTGTTCGTTTTCACGCCTCGCGGCGACCTTTTCAAACTGCCGCTGGGCGCTACAGTGCTCGACTTCGCATTCAATATCCATTCCAAGATAGGATGCACGTGCACAGGCGCCAAGATCAACGGACGCACATGTCGCATCAACCACAAGCTCCGCAGCGGCGACACGGTGGAAATCATCACCTCAAGCAACCAGACTCCTAAAGCCGACTGGCTCAATTTCGTGGTCACGTCGAAGGCAAGAAACAAGATCCGCCAGAGCCTCAACGAGCGGCGCCAGCGTTCGGCCGAGCTTGGCAAGGAGATATTGCAGCGCCGGTTCAAAAACCGTAAAATGGATGTTGATGAGTCGGAGCTCACCAAGGTGATCAAGAAACTCGGCTACAAAACAGCGACCGACTTCTATTGCAGCATTTCGGAAGAAGAGCTTGATCCGGGTGAAGTGATAGCTTGCTTCGAGACTCTCGACAGCCGGCAGGAAACCGCGCCCGAAGCCCGCTCGGCCGAGGAATTTTCTCTTCAGCAGAGCGGCGATGACGAAAGCTCCTCGGGCGATGTGCTTGTTATTGGAAATGATATAAAGGGTGTAAGCTACCGCATGTCGAAGTGCTGTAATCCTATTTATGGCGACAGGGTGTTCGGATTCGTATCATCCGAGGGAGTCATAAAAATTCATCGCGACGACTGTCCGAACGCGGCGAACATACGCTCGCGGTATCCTTACCGTATCATCCCCGTCAGATGGTCGGGGAAAAACGGCCATCAGTTTGCATGCACGCTTCATGTGGTAGGCTATGACGACATCGGCATAGTCACCAATATCTCGTCGATCATCAATAAGGAAAAGGACACGAGCCTGCGAAGCATCGCCATTGATTCCAACGACGGACTGTTCAAGGGCACGATGACTGTGGGAGTGGCCGACATAGCTTCGTTAGGCAACCTGATAAAAAAGATAAAAACAGTAAAAGGAGTGAAAGATGTTGAACGCATTATGTAAAGGCCTGCTTGCAGGCAGTATCTCGTTAATGTTGTTTTCGGGATGTTCCGGTGACTCCAAGGCAGCCAAAAAGATGATAGGACAGGCTCAGTCGCTGTCCGACTCAGGTGACTATAAGGCGGCTCTCGCCTTGCTTGATTCAGTCGACAGCCGGTATGCGGCCGAAATCGAAGTCCGCAGGGAAGCTATGAACTTGCGGCCACACATTATGGAGCTCATGACGTTGAAAGAACTGTCGGCAGCCGACAGTCTCATAGCCCAGCTTACGATCGAGGCTAATGCCGTGAAGGATGTCATGGCCTTTGTGGAGGATTCATTTGAAGGATACTATACCACAGTCTCTCTCAAAGGAAAAATCCCGGCCGACAAGCCGGGCCTTTATGCGAGAATGAGCGCCGACGGGGTTTTCAACGTAGTGTCAAGCTGTCCGAAAGGGACCGGGAGCACAGCTGTCAGCCTCAGATCCGGACAGGATGAAGCCGTTTCCGGCCGGGTGGCCCATGACGGCGAACGCAACGACAGAAGCCGTGGCGTAGAGATCATCAATTTCATGCCTGGCGAATGCGATACGCTCGGAGTTTTTGCCGGCAGACATGGCGGTGATGAGATAGCTGTGACATTTCTTGGCGACAAGAACTACAGGATGACACTTCCGAAAGATCAGGCGGAAGCGCTGGGCAATGTTTACGCCGCTTCGAAGATCGTAGGAAAATTAAAGTTAGCTCAACTCGAAAAGGCCAGGCTGGAACGACAGCTTGATGTGGCACGCAGCCAGATGGCCCGAACGTATCGGGAGAAGGAAGAATAATCATTACGGAATTATTGCTGTCCGATAAAACTTTTTGAGACAGGTACGAAATAAGGGCTGGCACCTATTGCAGGAGTCAGCCCTT